>NZ_JANJUQ010000030.1 GCF_024710485.1 Flavobacterium sp. | reverse complement strand
TAATTTAGGATTGGGAGTTTCATTTGTAAATGATAAAATCGGGCCTACCAGTGATAACACTATCTCGGCGGATTTATCCTATACCATTCAAACTTCAGAAGAATTTAAATTATCCTTTGGTATTAAAGCTTCAGGAAATTTATTCAACTTAGATGTTAACCGTTTGAATCCTGCCGATGCTAATGATCCGAACTTACAAAATTTCGACAATGATTTTTCGCCAAATTTTGGAGCAGGTATCTACTTGCACTCTGATAAAATGTATTTTGGTTTATCAGTTCCTAACTTTTTACAAGACTCTAAGTACAATGATAACGAGGTTGCTGTATTCCAAGAAAGAATGAACTTTTATGCTATCGGAGGTTATGTCTTTGACATTTCACCATCAGTGAAATTCAAACCAGCTTTCTTGACCAAGGTAGTTACAGGTTCACCTTTACAAGTAGATGCCTCTGCTAACTTCTTGTTCTTTGACAAGTTAATGTTGGGTGCTGCTTACCGTTGGGATGCCGCTGTAAGTGCATTGGCTGGTTTCCAAGTAACAGACGGATTATTCATCGGTTACAGTTACGATCGCGAGACAACTGAGTTGAGAAATTACAACTCAGGTTCACATGAGGTATTCTTACGATTTGAACTATTCAATAAAGTAAGTAAATTGGTATCACCTAGATTCTTCTAATAACAACGATTATGAAAAATAAAATTATATACTTAGTACTATTGACTTTCGCTGCTGTAAACAGCTATTCGCAAGTTGGGAAAAAAGAAGTAAAGGGAAATAAGGAGTATGACAAATACGCCTATATCGATGCCATTAAAACTTATGAGCGTATCTATGAAAAGGGATACAAATCTCCGGATATGCTGCTCAAGATTGGTAACGCATACTATTTTAATGCCGAATTAGAAAAGGCCAACAAGTGGTATGAGGAACTTTACGCCACCAACCCTGAACAAGAGCCGGAATTTTATTACCGCTATGCACAAACCTTGAGAGCTACAAAAAACTATGCAAAATCAGATGCCATGATGGCTAAGTTTGGTCAGAAAAGCGGGAATGACAGTCGACAAGAAATCTTCAACAAGAACAAAAACTATCTGGAGGTTATCAAAAAGAACTCAGGCCGTTATAAAATTGAAAATGCCGGAATTAACTCTAAATACTCAGATTACGGACCGGCTTATTTAGGAGATAAAGTAATCTTCACTTCTGCTCGTGATACCGGTAACTTCTCTAAAAGAATTCACACTTGGACCGGGCAGTACTTCACAAACTTGTACAGCTCGGCTTTAAGCGAAGATGGTTCTTTGAGCGGTGTAGATAAGTTTGGCAAAAAAATTAACACCAAATACCATGAAGATACACCGGCTTTCACCAAAGACGGAAAAACGGTTTACTTTACCCGTAATAACTATTTGGACGGAAGAGGTTTTGATGCCAACAAAGTAACTTTACTTAAAATCTACAAAGCTAATTTAGATGCCGACGGAAAATGGATCAACATTACGCCGTTACCTTTTAACAGTGACAGTTACCAAACGGCTCACCCTGCCCTATCACCAGATGAAAAAACGTTATACTTTGCCTCTGACATGCCTGGAACTCACGGTTTGTCCGACTTGTTCAGAGTGAAAATCAACGAAGACGGCAGTTTCGGAACACCTGAAAATTTAGGCAATACTATCAATACAGAAGGTAGAGAAACTTATCCTTTCGTGTCTGAAGATAATGAATTGTACTTCGCTTCTGACGGTCAACCCGGCTTAGGTGGTTTGGATATTTTTGTGACCCGTATCCCAAAAGACAACGGCAAATTTAAAGCACCTTTAAATATTGGTGAAGAAGGAAATAGTCCGAAAGATGATTTTGGATTTATCATCAACACCAAAACCAAAAGAGGTTTCTTGAGCTCTAACCGTGATGGTGGACAAGGAAGCGATGACATCTATAAGTTTTTAGAAACCAAACCTATTTTCTGCGATCAAATCTTATATGGTGTTATTACAGACGAAGATACTAAAGCTGTATTACCAAATACCAAATTGGTCTTAATGGATGAAAAATTCAATAAATTGAAAGAAACGGTTTCTGATGCCGAAGGCAAATATGAATTCACCGAAGTAGAATGTGGTACCAAATACTACGTAAATGCTTCTCTTGAAGATTATGAGACCAAAGAACCTGCCGTAATCATCGGTTCTGAATCCGGAAAAACCGAATTGAACATCGAGCTTAAGACCAAGACATGTCGCGTTAAGATTGGTGATGACTTAGCGGATTGTTTCAAAATCAACATCATTTACTTCGACTTAGACAAATGGAATATCCGTCCGGATGCTGCAGTTGATTTAGCCAAATTGTTGGATGTATTGAACCAAAATCCTACTATGAAAATCAACATTCGTTCACATACCGATAGCCGTGCTTCTCATGCTTACAACAAAAAATTGTCGGACAGAAGAGCAAAATCTACCAGAGATTGGTTAATCAAAAACGGTGTTGCTGCCGATCGTTTAACTGCTGAAGGTTTAGGTGAAACCGAATTGGTAAACAAATGTGCCGATGGCGTTCCATGTAGTGAAGAAGACCATCAGTTGAACAGAAGAAGTGAATTTATAATCACCAGTTTATAATTCAATTCCTAATAATGATATAAAAAGCACCCTAAAACGGGTGCTTTTTTTTATCTTTGGAACATGAAGATTACCAAACTATTCAAAGACTTTTTTGAAAGCGAAAGAGCCGGTGGATTTGTACTGATTCTATGTACACTACTTTCGCTATTATTGACAAACTCCTTTTTAAGTGAAGAATATCTTCACCTTTGGCATTACCAAATTGCAAATCATTCCGTCGAGCATTGGATTAATGATGGGTTAATGACCATCTTCTTTTTACTCATTGGTTTGGAATTGGAAAGAGAAGTGTATGCAGGAGAGCTATCCAATCTCAAAAATGCTTTGTTGCCCATATTTGCGGCCATAGGCGGTATGTTGGTTCCTGCGGGATTATACTTGTTTCTAAACTACGGAACTGATACCCAATCCGGAGCGGGAATTCCAATGGCTACTGACATAGCCTTTGCTTTGGGTATACTCTCGTTACTAGGCAATCGAGTACCGGTTTCGTTAAAAGTTTTTTTAACTGCGCTTGCCGTTATTGACGACTTGGGCGCCATTTTAATCATTGCCATATTCTATTCCAAAGGTTTGGTGATAACCAACCTTATGATAGCATTAGGCATCTTTGTATTTCTGTTAGTTTTGAACCGACTCAAAGTCAGAAACTTAATTCCATACCTGGTTAGCGGTGTAGTAATGTGGTATTTTATGTTGAACTCTGGCGTACATGCTACCATTACAGGTGTACTCTTAGCTTTTGCGATTCCTTTTGGTAATGGCGATGAAAAATCGACTTCTTATATCTTACAACATTTTTTGCACAAACCGGTAGCCTTTGTAATCTTGCCGCTTTTTGCCTTAGCCAATACCGCTATCGTCTTGAATTCTGATTGGCATTATGCCTTGAGTCATCACTACACTTTAGGTATTGCTCTGGGTTTAATCGTTGGAAAACCTCTTGGAATTATGCTGCTCAGTTATATAGCGGTAAAACTTAAGATTAGCCGTTTACCAAGAGATTTAAACTGGAAATCTGTCTTAGGAGTCAGCTTTTTAGGCGGAATCGGGTTTACGATGTCCATCTTCATCACACTCCTCGCCTTTTCCGACGGTGAACATATAGACAATGCCAAAATCATGATTTTAGTTTCGTCGTTGATAGCTGCTGTAATCGGGTTATTGTATTTAAAATCGATATTAAAACCTCAAAAAGTCTAATACCACTTTTTCTTTTTGAAGTAGTAAATCATTCCCAAGAGCAAAATCAACATAAAGGCCAACACTAAAAAGTAGCCGTATTGCCAATGGAGTTCCGGCATGTTGTCGAAGTTCATTCCGTAGATACCTACAATGAAAGTCAACGGCATAAAAAATACCGAAACGACAGTCAACGTTTTCATTACCTGATTCATCTTTTGGTTTTGGGCCGAGAAATAAAAGTTTGACGCACTGTCGAGCGAAGTCAAATCGTATTCAATTTGCTCCAACAATTCCAAACACTTTTGATGCAAACGCGAAAAGAAGCTGTAGTTATCGTGTTCAATCGTATTAAACACATTGTCGTCTTTGATACTTTTGATGGAATACAATGAATCGCGCAACGGAATAATCGACCGTTTCAAAAAGTTAAAATTGTCCCGATGTCTTTCAATTTGTTCCAATATTTGCGGACTGGTACTTGTTTTAGAAAGATTGATCAGTTCCTCTACACGATCTTCTTCGTTCTCTATAGTAATGTAAAAATTCTCCATCACGGCATCGAGTAACAAATACAATAAATAGTCAGCTTTCTTATCTCTTACAATACCGGAGTGCGTTCGGATGCGTTCGCGAATGTGTGTAAAAAAGTCGCTTCGCTTTTCCTGAAACGAAACCAAAATGCCATTTTTCAACAAAAAACTTATCTGTTCAACATTGATATTATCGCTGTTTTCTACCGGCAATAACGATTTAATATTGAAGAACAACACCTCGTGATATTCATCCAATTTAGTGCGTTTGGTGGTATTCAAAATATCGCCTAACATAAAGTTGTCGACTTGCAAAAAATCACCTATAGCTTTAATAACATCCGTATCATTGAGTCCGTGAATGTTTAGCCAATTGACTTTATCAGACGCCATACATTTTCCCAATTGCGAAGTGGAAAATTCATCAAACTCGGTCAAATCGTTCGTATCGTAAACAAACAATTGCATTTCTGTCTTAGTATGTTTGTGCACACCAGTATAGTCAAAAAAAGTTGGCTGTACTTTTCTACCCTTTTTGTATTTAATTTTTCTCACGGATTCTAAATTTGTTTAAAATTAAGCATATTTAGTTTTTTCAAACTATTTTTACCAAAAATCAACGCATGCAAACGCTTATTATCAATATCAAAGAATTACTGCAAGTACGCGAAACACCAATAGATAAAGTTTCCGGTAATGAGATGGCTATTTTACCCTCGATAAAAAATGCCTTTCTATTGGTAGAAGATGATACGATAGCCGCTTTCGGCAATATGGACAATTGTCCGAAACTCTCTCCTGACAAAACTATCGATGCCTCCGGAAAAATAGTACTTCCTTCTTGGTGTGACAGCCATACGCATCTGGTGTATGCCGGGAATCGCGAGCAGGAATTTGTGGATCGCATTAACGGTTTATCGTATGAGGAAATTGCCCAGCGTGGTGGTGGCATCCTAAATTCAGCGAAACGATTGAACGAAACTTCAGAAGATGAGATTTACCAACAATCAAAAAAGCGTTTGGAAGAAGTAATCCAACAAGGCACCGGCGCCATCGAAATCAAATCGGGTTACGGTTTGACGGTAGAAGGCGAATTGAAAATGTTGCGCGTGATAAAAAAATTAGCTCAGGATTATCCGATTGCTGTCAAATCAACGTTCCTGGGCGCGCACGCTTTTCCAACAGAATACAAAGAAAACCATTCAGCTTATATCGACATTATTATTAACGAAATGTTGCCTAAAATAGCCGAAGAAAATTTGGCGGATTACATTGATGCTTTCCTGGAAACCGGTTATTTTTCGGTAGCCGAAACCGAACGCATCATGGAAGCCGGGAAACAATACGGTTTGCAGGCTAAAATCCACGTGAACCAATTTACTGCTATTAGCGGAATTGCCGCTTGCGTGAAGCATAAGGCACTTTCTGTAGATCATTTGGAAATTGTAACCGAAGAAGATATTGAAGTCTTAAAAAACACCGAAACCATGCCAGTGGCTTTGCCGAGTTGTTCGTTCTTCATCAGTATTCCTTACACACCGGCAAGACAAATGTTGAATGCCGGATTGCCATTAGCTTTGGCAACCGATTTCAATCCGGGCACTACACCATCAGGAAATATGAATTTTGTGGTTGCCACAGCTTGTATCAAAATGAAAATGACACCGGAAGAAGCTATCAATGCGGCCACTATCAACGGTGCTTATGCTATGGGTTTATCGGCTACACATGGCAGTATTACGGTGGGCAAAAAAGCCAATTTGATTATTACTAAACCGTTGAATTCTTTTTATGAAATTCCGTATGCTTTTGGCAGCAATCCGGTCGAACAAGTACTTCTTAACGGTAAATTGATTTCATAAAAAAAGTCCTCCGAATGAACGAAGGACTTTAGTTTATGTTTATCGGAATCGATTATCTCAAAGAGAAACTGCTCTTAGAAACCAATTCTCCTTTATCGAATACATTTACAAAGTAAGTTCCTTTTGGAAAATCTTTACCCGGTAATTGCTCTTTCACATCAACGGTTTTGTTTTCATATTTAACCGTGGTAGTGAAACTGTAAGTCAATGATGTATCGCCGAAAGAAATAGTAGCTTTATCACCTAACACGTTGTTTTTAGCGTCAATTACCTGAACATAGTATACTTTATCTCCCGATTTGGCGATTTTGTTCTCAGCAATGGTAAAACTGATTTGAAGTAAATCGGCACGACTGGCTTTGTCGGTTTCAATTTGTTTACCGGAACTTCTTTGTTTGTAAGCCGCCGTTTTTAAATTGGTTACCGATAATTTTTGACCTTTTTCAACAGTTTTTGCCAATTCTTCGTTTTGACCAACCAATACCTGATTGTACTTTTTAGAATCTTCTAAAACTACTTTAGTGCTATCTAAATTAGTAGTCAACTCTTGATTTTGAGCTTTCAATACTTCAACTTCCTGCATCAGGTTTTTCATCTTTTGCTCCAAAGTCTTGTATTGTTCTTTGTATTTTCTCAAAGAAGCATTATCACCTTTTGAAGCTTTTAACTCGGCTATTAACTTGGTAACCTTTTCTCTTTCAGCAATTAATTCATCCGACATAGTAGTGTTTTCGGCAATGGCCTCATCGTAGGAAGCTTTCAACGTTTCCAAGTCTTTGAGCACACTTTCTTTTTCCGATTTTGTTTCTACAATAGTAGTTTCAAGAGTTTCAGCATCAGAAGTCAGTTTGAAAATATAAATCAAACTACCAACTAATAAAATAGCCAAAATGGCAATAATTGCTTTCAGTTTAGAGTTACCGTTTTGATTTTCCATAAGTTATAGATTTAATTAGAGCAAAAGTAATAATATTTAACATAGTAACGTGTAATTCCCCATTATATTATATTTTTGAGAAATTTTTAACACTAAAATGGAGCGTATCATTCCTTTTACCATAAGCGATTTGGCCAAAGTTACCAACCACCGAAGTGGCGAAGTAAAGTTTGGCGAAAAGATGCTGACCATCCCGAAAGGCGAAAACTGCATGACCTTTCTCAAAAATTGTGACGCTAAATATGCACTGTTGGGTATACCGGAAGATGTGGGTGTCAGAGCTAATTTTGGCCGTCCAGGAGCGGCTTCTGCCTGGCAAAGTGCCATCAGCAGTATTGCCAACATTCAACACAATCGCTTTTGTAAAGGCAGTCAAATAGTGGTTTTGGGTAAAATTGACATTTCCAAAGAAATGGAAGAAGCCAAGGACTTGGATTTTCACAAAACGGCCGACCGTAAATTGCTGACTACTTTAGTGGAACGCATCGACAAAGAAGTAGTTCATGTGATAACCTCCATCATCAAATGCGGAAAAACGCCGATTATTATTGGCGGCGGCCATAACAACGCCTACGGCAACATCAAAGGAACGGCTTTAGGTTTAGGAAAACCCATCAATGCCATAAATTTTGATGCGCATTCTGATTTCAGAATCTTAGAAGGGCGACACAGCGGCAATGGTTTCTCATACGCTTACGAAGAAGGTTTTCTTAAAAAGTATTTCATTTTTGGTTTGCACGAAAACTATACTTCTAAAAATGTACTCGACATTCTGAAAAAAATAGAAGCCAGAGTGAACTACAACACTTACGATGAAATTAAAGTTCGACAACAAAAAAACTTCCAACAAGAGTTAAATACGGCTTACGACTTCATTAAAAACGACGCTTACGGGATTGAAATCGATTTGGATGCTTTGCCCAATATTGCCAGCAGTGCTATGACTATGAGCGGTTTTTCGATAGAAGAATTGCGCCAGTTTGTGTACTTCTTCGGTAAAAATAAAAATGCGGCTTATTTACACATATGCGAAGGTGCTCCCGATTTAGGCGAAGAAAAAAACAATCATCTAATCGGAAAACTCATTGGCTACTTGGTCACCGATTTTATCAAAGCCAGAAAAGAACTTATATAAATTTCGAGTTCAAAGTTGCGAGTTCAAAGTTCATTCAGAAACCCAAAACTCGCAACCCGAAACTTGAAACATTGAACTCCTAACTAATAAAACCCTATCTTTGTGGCGGTTTGTACTTAATCGCAAACAAATTATATGTTATTCGAAGATTTATCATTATCCAAAAGTATTCAAAGAGCTGTTTTTGAAGAAGGATATACCAACCCCACGCCTATTCAAGAAAAAGCCATTCCGATTGTTTTAGCCGGAAAAGACTTAGTGGGCTGTGCTCAAACCGGCACGGGAAAAACCGCAGCATTTGCCATTCCCATTATACATCACTTACACCGAATGGTCGGTTCCTCTAAAAAAACCAAACAAATTCGCTGTTTAGTAGTGACACCAACCCGAGAGTTAGCCGTTCAAATTGGAGAAAGTTTTGACACCTACGGCAAATATACCAATTTAAGACAGTTGACCATTTTTGGCGGTGTGTCACAAGTACCGCAAGTTGACCAATTGAAAAAGGGCATTGATATTTTAATTGCTACGCCTGGCCGTCTTTTAGACTTGCACAAACAAGGTTTTTTAGATTTCGATCATTTGCACTTTTTAGTATTGGACGAATCCGATTTGATGCTCGATATGGGCTTTATCAATGACGTTAGAAAAATTGTGAAATTGGCACCAAATAATCGCCAAACGCTATTGTTCTCGGCCACTATGCCGATGGCGATACGCGAATTAGCCGATACATTCTTAAATAATCCGGAATACGTTTCGGTCACTCCTATTTCATCTACCGCCGAAATCATTGAACAACAAGTATATTTTGTTGATAAAGAGAACAAACGCGGGTTGTTATATCATTTGATTCGCAATCAAAATTTGAACAACGTATTGGTATTTGTCCGCACCAAACACGGTGCCGATAATGTGGTGAAGGCCTTGAAGAAAAACGGTGTCAATGCCGAAGCCATTCACGGCGACAAATCACAAACCGCTCGCCAACGCGTTTTAGATCAGTTTAAAAACAAGGAGATTACGGTTTTAGTGGCAACGGACATAGCCGCTCGTGGAATTGATATTGAAAGTTTGCCTTACGTAATCAATTTCGATTTGCCTAATATTCCGGAAACCTACGTTCACCGCATTGGTAGAACCGGTCGTGCCGGCAATGGCGGCATATCGATTTCTTTCTGTGGTAAAGACGAAGAAGTGTACTGGAAAGACATCTTAAAACTAATTAAGGTTAATGTAAAAATCATCAAAGACCATCCGTTTCCTTGGAAAGAAAGTATTCCCAATCCCGAGGCTAAACCCGATTTGAGAAATAAAAAGAAAACGAACAGTGAAAGTAAGTCGAGAAAATCGGTAGCGTCAAAGAAAAATAAAAAGCGTTGGTATTAATCAACGCTTTCTCTGTTTTTTACGTTATTACTAATCACTTGGAATAATTTTGACGGCTCGAAAGGTTTCACCATAATATCGTTCATACCAGCCGAAATAGCTTCTTCGGTGACTTCCTGCTTGTCGAACGCCGTGAGTGCAATAATCGGTATCTCTATTCCTTTTTCCCTGATTTTACGGGTAGTTTCAAAACCGTTGATTAACGGCATATTGATATCCATTAAAATCAAATCAAAACGTTCTCTCTCCAAAGCTACAATGGCAGCATAACCATCATCCACTATGGTACAAGTCATATTACTGCTTTGGATGATTTTTTTGGTCACCATTTGATTTATTTTATTGTCTTCAACCACCAAAATGTTGTACAAATGGCTATCGGATAAATCGACTTCAATATTATTGATGATTTCTTTTGATTTTTCTTCATCGTATTCGAAGCCAATGGTAAATGAAAAAGTTGTCCCGACATTTTCTTCGCTTTCGAGGTGAATTTCACTATCAAACAATTGAACCAAGCGCGAAACAATGGCCAAACCCAAACCTGTGCCTTGATAATCTTCTTCTTTTCGTTCGATTTGAACAAATTTATCAAAGATTTTATCCTGATCTTCTTTGGCTATGCCGATTCCGGTATCTTTAACTTTAAACTCGATATAATAGATTTTATCGACCACTTTTTTCAAATCAGCCGTCAAAGCCACTTCTCCATTTTTGGTAAATTTCAAAGCATTACTCACCAAATTCATAATGATTTGAGAAAGTCGCAATTTATCACCAATTAAAAACTCAGGTATGGCAGTATCTATTTCAATAATTAATTTATCGTTATTCTTTTCAGCTATATATTCTACCGAATTTTGAATGGTAGTGATTTCATCGGTAAGATTAAAAATTAAATTCTCCAAAACCACTCGTTTTTCTTCTATCTTATTGATTTGAAGAATATCATTAACCAGCGACAATAAGTACTTGGCGGAAAACTTGAGTGATTTTAAATGCGGACTATTGGCCAATTCTCTGTGTTCATCGGTAATGATGTTGGTGATTCCGATAACACCGTACAAAGGAGTTCGCAGCTCGTGTGTAATGGTAGAGACGAATTGTGATTTTAATCGAGACGCTTCTTCTGCTTTTTCCTTGGCTTCTTTGAGTGCTTCATTGGCTAACAACAGTTCCTGATTGGCTTGCTCCCGAAGTTTAACGTTTTTGTAAAGTGTTAAGAGTAATAACAATAATATGATTAAAATGATGATAAAAAGAATGACAACAAGTTTGGATTCTTTTAAACTCTTTTGGTGTTTTTCATTCTCAGATTCAATCTTTTCCAACTGCATTTTATACTCTTGCAATTCGATTTGATTGGCCGCTTTTTTTAGATTATTAATCTTTTCTTCCGAATAGACTATATTATCCAGTGAATCTAATTTTTGTTGATAAAGCTTGGTTTTTACTTTATCGTTGTGCTTTTTGTAATGTCTGACAAAATTCTCATATATATTCACCAAAAAGGCATCAAAGCCATTTTTCTTAGCGATTTGTTTGGCTGTTAAAAAATAGGCTTCCCCTTTTTCTTTTTCGTTGTTGTTACTGGAATAAATACCTAGTAATAAATATAACGACATCTTAGCCTCTTCATCTTCTCCGGCTAAAATTTGTTCTTTAATGTCTTTGATTTCCTGATTGCCCAAATCAAATTGATCAATGGCAAAGTATGCGCTGGCCAGATTGAGTTTGGTATACCGAATTTGCAGGGTATCTTTTATTTTCAAAGCATAATGAAGTGCCTTCTTGTAGTAGTTAATACCCTTGGCTACATCAATATCGTTGAAATAATAAACACTTCCGAGATTACTGTAAATCCAATTGAACATCTTATCATTGTTTACTTTTTTATTGTAAATCAATGCCTTATTATAAAATTCAATCGCTTTATCCGTTTCCGAACATTCATTTAAAATGGCTCCGATGGTGTTATAGGATTGTGCTATAAGTAAGTTGTCATCTATAGCAAAAGAACTGACCAAGGCTTGTTTAGAATAATCCAAAGCACTGTCGTATTTCGCTTCACCGAAATCGACCACAGCCAAATTGAGTAGTTTTTTTATAGCTGCTTTTTCACCTTCATGCTCCTGTGCTGGCACAGCAATAATTGAAAACAACAACCATAAAATCAAACCAATTAGTTTGTTCTTATTCATTAGGTTAGTTAAGGATATCAAATATACAGTTTTTTCAAAAAAAAATCCTGATTGCTCAGGATTTTAAAGTTGTATTGTTAATTTCTGATTAACTTTCTATATTTGATTCGTTTTGGAGTGGCATCAGCACCTAAACGTTTTTTCTTGTTTTCTTCGTATTCTGAGAAACCACCTTCAAAATAATACACTTCTGAATTGCCTTCGAAAGCCAAGATATGTGTACAAATCCTGTCCAAGAACCAACGGTCGTGACTAATCACTACGGCACATCCGGCAAAATTTTCCAAACCTTCTTCTAAAGCTCGTAAAGTATTCACGTCTAAGTCGTTGGTTGGCTCATCCAAAAGCAATACGTTGCCTTCTTCTTTTAAGGTCATAGCCAAATGCAAACGGTTGCGTTCTCCACCGGAAAGCGCCGACACTTTTTTGTTTTGGTCACTACCTCCGAAGTTGAAACGCGATAAGTAAGCTCTGGAATTCACCTGTCTTCCTCCCATCATAATCAATTCTTGACCATCGCAGAAGTTTTCCCAAATGGTTTTGTTCGGATCGATGTTGGAATGTGTTTGGTCGACATAAGCAATTTTAACTGTATCACCAATTGCAAATTCCCCGGCATCCGGTTTTTCTTCACCCATAATCATTCGGAATATAGTTGATTTTCCGGCACCGTTTGGCCCGATAATTCCAACAATTCCCGCTTGTGGCAAGGTAAAATTCAAATTGTCGTATAACAATTTATCACCAAACGCTTTGGCAACGCCTTTGGCTTCAATTACATTGGTTCCCAATCTTGGTCCGTTCGGGATGTAGATTTCTAATTTTTCGTCGAGAACTTTTTGGTCTTCATTTAAGAGCTTGTCGTAATTCTGCAAACGTGCTTTTTGTTTGGTTTGTCTTCCTTTAGCTCCTTGGCGAACCCATTCTAACTCACGTTCTAATGTTTTTCTTCGTTTGGAAGCTACTTTTTCTTCCTGTTCTAAACGTTTTGATTTTTGGTCTAACCAAGACGAATAATTGCCTTTCCACGGAATACCTTCTCCTCTATCCAATTCTAAAATCCATCCGGCAACATTGTCTAAGAAATAACGGTCGTGCGTTACAGCGATTACCGTTCCGGAGTATTGTGCCAAATGCTGCTCCAACCAAAGAACGCTTTCCGCATCTAAGTGGTTGGTTGGCTCGTCTAACAACAATACATCAGGTTGTTGTAATAATAAACGACATAAAGCTACTCTTCGTTTTTCTCCACCCGACAAAACGCTGATAGGCATATCGCCTTCCGGAGTTCGAAGCGCGTCCATAGCTACTTCTAATTTATTATCGATTTCCCAAGCGCCGGCTGCGTCAATTCTATCTTGCAATTCGGCTTGTCTGTCCATGAGTTTCTGCATCTTGTCGGCATCTTCATACACTTCCGGAAGACCGAACATGTCGTTGATTTTGTTAAACTCGTCAAGAATAGCCATAGTTTCGGCTACGCCTTCGCGAACGACTTCAATCACTGTTTTGCTTTCGTCTAACTGTGGTTCTTGTTCCAAATACCCAACGGTATAGCCGGGTTGAAATACCACATCTCCTTGGTAATTTTTGTCTACTCCTGCGATAATGCGCAACAACGAAGATTTACCGGAACCATTTAAACCCAAGATTCCGATTTTAGCTCCGTAAAAGAAACTCAAATAGATATTTTTTAAAACTTGTTTATCACTTCCTTGGTAGGATTTGCTCACACGTTGCATGGAGAAAATCACTTTTTTATCATCTGACATAATAGAGGTTGTTAGAGTATTATTTTTTAATTTAATTTTTTAGAATTTATACGCGACCTTTAAGCGAACTGAATACCCATGCATTGGCTAAAAAACCAACACCGACAGCACCAAATCCCCAACCGGCTACGTCTGCATAACGGTAAACTCCGAGTCCGATTAAAATGAGTCCCATGATAATCATTATAAAAGTTGCCCAGCCTAAGACTGTATTTTTATTCATTGCCATAATTTTGTGGTTTTAATTTTTCGGATGACAAATATCGTTAAAAATTATAAAATATGTGTCATGAATTGACAGCTTTGCCTCGATGAAATTTAGACTGACAAACTATTTTTTTTCTTTACAAATAACTTTATAAAGTGTTACTTAAAAATACTGAGCAACATTTCTTTATACAATTCGGCATCGTTTAAGTTAGCTGCTCCGACACCTTTACTTTTCACGTCGATATCACGAAGAGCCGCCACGATTCCACTAACTTTTCGCATTGGATATCTTTTGGATGCTTCTATGTAATCATTAACAAAATACGGATTTACCTTAAGTACTTTGGCCACATTGCCGGGTGATTTGTCTTTTAAACCGTGGTATTGCAACAAGGCAGAGAAAAAAGAAAACACCTGTGCGTTAACTACTACCATCGGGTTTTCTTTTTGATTTTGGGCAAAATAGGTAGCAATTTGATGCGCTTTGGCTTTATTGCCTTCACCTATGGCTTTTCGGAATTCGAACACATTAAAGTCTTTGCTGAATCCGATATTCTCTTCAATGTGATTCGGCGTAATGGTACTGCCTTTGGGAAGAATTATTTCAAGTTTGTTAAGTTCGTTGGCAATCCTACTCAAATCATTTCCTAAAAAAGCCACCAATAAAGCATTGGCTTTGGGTTCAATCGAATATCCTCTACCTTGCAAAACCCTGTTGATCCATTGGCCGACTTGGTTTTCATACATCTTTTTACTCTCGTAAACCAATCCGTGTTTTTCTAACGTTTTGGTTACTTTTTTTCTTTTATCCAAAGTTTTATACTTGTAGGCAAAAACCAAAACCGTTGTGGGCTGCGGATTCTGTGCGTAAGCTTCCAACTTGTCAATGTTCTTAGCCAAATCTTGTGCTTCTTTAACGACGACAACTTGCCGTTCCGCCATCATGGGATAACGCTTGGCATTGGCTACAATATCATCAATAGTAGTGTCGCGACCGTAGAGCACAGTTTGATTGAATCCTTTTTCGTCGTCACACAACAAATTGTTTTCTAAATATTCCGTGATGCGATCAATATAATACGGCTCTTCTCCCATTAAAAAATAAATGGGCTTGATGTTTCCGGCTTTGATATCGTTGATAATCTTTACTACTTCGTCCAAAATAAGTTGATTTGGTTGTTGGTATTTTATTGAATTGACTGTAGCTTTGTGAAATGCAAAAACTGAATTTCCCAAACTATTCGTTTCGCTTCAAAAATAGTGAAAATAAAGTGTCTGTTTTTGACGAAATCAGGAAAAAGTTTATTATTCTGACTCCAGAAGAATGGGTTCGTCAACACACTATTCAGTTTTTATTACTGGATAAAAAATATCCAAAAGCCTACCTCAACGCCGAAAAAACGATAGAAATCAACGGTACAAAAAAGCGTTATGACATAGTTGTTTTTAAACCCAATGGCGAATTGTTCCTGTTAATTGAATGCAAAGCTCCCGAAGTGACTATCAACCAACAAACTTTTGATCAAATAGCCCGTTACAATTTAAAGTTGAAAGCCGATTATTTGATGGTAACCAACGGTCTAAATCACTACTTTTGCCAAATGGACTTCGAACAGGAACAGTATGTGTTTCTCAAAGAATTACCCGATTATCCTAAATTATAAGTCTTGAAAAAAATAGCTGTTGTCATATTGAACTGGAACGGTGCAAAATTGTTGGAACAGTTTCTGCCCTCGGTCGTTGCGTACTCTGAAGAAGCTAAAATTTATGTCGCCGACAATGCTTCCACAGACAATTCCCTGAAAATCATCCAGTCGAAATTTCCTCAAATAACAATTATCAAAAACGACAGCAATTACGGATTTGCCAAAGGCTATAATATGGCTTTGCAACAGGTAGAAGAAGACTATTATGCACTGGTAAATTCAGATATCGAAGTAACTCCCAATTGGTTATCACCTATTCTATCCGTTTTTGACAACGAGCCGAACATCGGAATAATCCAACCCAAAATTCTGGATTTCAAAAATAAAGCCTACTTTGAATATGCCGGTGCGGCCGGTGGTTACATCGATCAATTTGGCTATCCGTTTTGCCGCGGACGAATCTTTGATACCATTGAAAAAGATCAAGGCCAATACAATGATGATGTTGACATTTTCTGGGCCAGTGGCGCTTGTTTGTTCATCCGAAAAGATATTTACAGAAAGCTGAATGGTTTCGACGACGATTTCTTTGCCCATCAGGAAGAGATTGATTTATGTTGGCGCGCTTTCAACTTGGGCTATACGGCAAGATATACTTCTAAATCGGTAGTGTATCACGTGGGCGGCGCAACTTTAAACGAAGGGCATCCGAGGAAAACGTTCCTCAATTTCAGAAATTCTCTATTGATGCTGACTAAAAATTTACCTGAGAGAAAACTGTTTTTCCTTTTATTTATTCGATTGTGCTTAGACGGTTTAGCAGGAATTCAATTTATCTTAAAAGGAAAATTCAAACATTGCTGGGCTATTATCAAAGCACATTTTGCTTTTTACAGCTTGATAAACAAAACTTTAAAAAAACGAACCGGTAACAAAGCCGACAATTACTACCATTGCAAAAGCATCGTTTATCAATATTTTGTCAAGAACGGCAAGGTTTTTGAGTCCTGATTTTAACAAGAGTTTATCATTCTTTCGAATTGATTAAACTTAAAATGTCGTAATTTTGTTAAAATTTTAATCCCAGACTTATGAGAAAAGTGATTTTTGCCCTTTCATTGGCTACATTGACATTGACTTCCTGCGGAACTAAGAAAAAAATTGCCGCTCTAGAAGCACAAAACAAAGAATGTCAGGACTTATTGAATTCAACTACTGTTAAATTAAATTTATGTCTTTCCGAAAAAGAGGCGTTATCTAAACAAAATGAGTATCTGAAACAAAACAATTCCGATTTAATTAACAATCAGAAAGAATTGACTTTACTAACATCCAAAGGTGCTCAAAACTTGGAAAAATCGTTGGAAAGTTTAAAAGAAAAGGATTTAAAAATTACCCGTTTACAAGATGCTTTAACCCGCAAAGACAGCGTAACTTTAGCCTTAGTAACCAGTTTAAAAAGTTCGGTAGGTATTTCTGACCCGGACATTGAAGTAAATGTTGAAAAAGGTGTGGTGTTTATTTCTATCGCCGATAAATTGTTGTTCAAAAGCGGAAGCTACGTGGTAAGCGACAGAGCCAAAGAAGTTTTAGCTAAAGTGGCGAAAGTAATCAACGACAAACCAACCTTTGAATGTATGGTAGAAGGTCATACTGATAACGTACCTTTCACAGGCAATGCAGTACTTCTTGACAACTGGGATTTGAGCGTTAAACGTTCTACTGCTATCATCAGAGTATTGACTAAAGAATTAGGGGTAAAACCTTCTCAGTTGATTGCTGCCGGACGCGGAGAGTACATTCCGTTAGTGGACAACAGTTCCGCTGATAACCGTTCCAAAAACAGAAGAACACGCATCGTGGTTTTACCTAAGATTGACGAGTTCTACGATATGATTGAAAAAGAAATGAAAAATCAGAAAAAACAATAAGCTGATTTAATCTTGAGTAATAAAAAAACGCCCTGAATTTTGGGGCGTTTTTAGTTGAATACTATATGCTTTAGAAATTTTAATCGCTTTAAAAAATATCAGGATCTCCTTTGCCTTCACGTACCACTATCGGTTCATATCCTGACAAATCGATTATAGTAGAACCTATATTATCGCCGTAACCGCCGTCAATCACCAAATCGACTTTGTTTTGCCATTTTTCAAAGATTAACTCCGGATCAGTAGAATATTCCAAAACCTCATCTTCGTCGTGTATGGAAGTCGACACTATAGGATTACCCAGCATTTTTACTATCTCGCGAGCGATATTGTTATCGGGCACACGAATCCCAACGGTTTTCTTTTTACGGAATTCTTTCGGTAAATCGTTATTTCCGGGAAGAATAAAAGTATACGGTCCGGGAAGTGTTCGCTTCAAAATCTTAAATGTAGTCGTATCAATCTGACGAACATAATCCGACAAATTACTCAAATCGTAACAGACAAACGAAAAGTTGGCTTTTTCCAGTTTAATCCCTTTGATTTTAGCGATGCGTTCCAAGGCTCTCGAATTGGTAATGTCGCAACCCAAACCGTAAACCGTATCGGTTGGATAAATTACCAAACCACCGTCGCGCAGTACTTCCACTACTTTTTTAATAGCAGCTTCGCTGGGCTTGTCTTCGTATATTTTGATAAATTCGGCCATATTTTTGATTGTTAGACTTCTTAGATTATTAGACCAATTAGAAAATATTGTATTTAAAAAATTTATCCTATAACATCAAGTTTGGCAAAGCGCAACAACAATTTTTTGATGCCGCCAACTTCAAACTTGATTTCTGCTTTTCTGTCGGCGCCAACGCCTTCTATATTGATGATTTCTCCTTTTCCGAAGCGTTCGTGCATCACAATATTACCAACGACTAATTTGTTGTCGAATAAGTTGCCTGCTGCCGGTGCTGTGCCCGAAACCGGTTTCAATTTACGAATATTTGCCGAAGATGCCGGTTCTTCCCTGTAGTTTTTTGGCGGAATGCCGGCTACCGGTTTGGACAATCGCAACTTCGATTTGTCGATATCACCAAAAATGTCCAAATCTATAGTTGGCTTATAAGTGTAACCGCCGCGATCCATTGGGTTGATGTATTCCAGATATTGGTCGTCTATTTCTTCAATAAAACGCGATGGTTCCGCATCGGTGAGTTTGCCCCAACGGTAACGCGATTGCGCGTAAGTCAGATATGCTTGATGTTCGGCACGCGTCAAAGCTACGTAAAACAAGCGGCGTTCTTCTTCGAGTTCGCTACGGGTATTCAAACTCATCGCACTCGGGAACAAGTCTTCTTCCATACCAACCACAAATACATACGGGAATTCGAGTCCTTTAGCTAAGTGAATGGTCATCAAAGCTACTCGGTCATCATCGCCGGTGTCGTTGTCTAAATCGGTGGCCAAGGCTACATCTTCTAAGAATTCGGATAAGGCACCGCGGGCGCCGTCGACTTCCTTCTGTCCTTCGATAAAATCTTTGATACCGCCCATTAAGGTTTCGATGTTTTCGATGCGAGCGATACCTTCGGGTGTAGCGTCTTTTTTGAGTTCCTGAATCAAACCGGTTTTTTTGGCTACGTGCTCGGTCAACACAAAAGCATCTTGTTGCTCGTTAATGACTTGAAAACTCTTAATCATCGTAACAAAATCCTGCAACTTTTGCTTGGTTCCGGCGTTGAGTTTTAAATCGATTTTATCAATGTGCTCCATTACTTCAAAAATGGAACGCTTGTAGTGATTGGCCGCAACAGTTAATTTTTCAACCGTGGTATCTCCAATACCGCGCGCCGGATAATTGATAACACGCACCAAAGCTTCTTCGTCTTTCGGATTGATAACCAAGCGAAGGTAACTCAACACGTCTTTGATTTCTTTGCGTTGGTAGAACGACAAACCTCCGTAAATGCGATACGGAATGTCACGCTTGCGCAAAGCATCTTCAATGGCTCGAGATTGGGCGTTGGTTCGGTACAAAATAGCAAACTGACCGTTCATGAGTTGGTTGCGCATCTTTTGCTCGAAAATTTCACCGGCTACAAATCGCCCTTCTTCTCCATCGGTAATACTTCGGTGAACTTTAATTTTCGGACCAAAATCATTCGCGGTCCAAACCACTTTGTCGAGTTTGGTTTTGTTTTTATCGATGATTGAATTGGCAGCTTCCACTATGTTTTTGGTCGAACGGTAGTTTTGCTCCAATCGATAGGTTTTTACATTATCGTAATCTTTCTGGAAATTGAGAATGTTGTTGATATTGGCACCACGAAACGCATAAATACTCTGCGCGTCATCGCCAACCACACAAATATTTTGAAAACGATCGGACAAAGCCCTAACAATAAGGTATTGCGAGTGGTTGGTATCTTGGTACTCATCGACCAAAATATAGCGAAAACGGTCTTGATACTTGGCCAACACATCCGGAAAACGATTGAGCAATTCGTTGGTTTTCAGCAACAAATCGTCGAAATCCATGGCGCCGCTTTTGAAACAACGCTCTACATAGGCTTGGTAAATTTCGCCCATCCGTGGTTTTTTGCTCATCGCATCGGCTTCCATCAGTTCGGGATTGTTGAAATAGGCTTTTACAGTAATCAACGAGTTTTTGTACGATGATATTCGGCTGTAAACCTGTTTGGGTTTGTAGATATCCTTGTCCAACTGCATTTCTTTGATAATCGCCGAAATCAAGCGCACACTGTCTTGCGTATCATAGATGGTAAAATTCGACGGATAGCCGAGTTTCTCTGCTTCGATACGCAAAATTTTGGCGAATACCGAGTGGAAGGTTCCCATCCAAAGGTTCTTGGCTTCGTTATTCCCAACGATATCGGCAATACGTTTTTTCATTTCGCGTGCCGCTTTGTTGGTAAAGGTTAAAGCCAAAATGTTAAACGCATCAACGCCTTGACTCATCAAATAAGAAATGCGCACGGTAAGTACCCGTGTTTTCCCCGAACCGGCGCCGGCAATAATAATCATCGGACCGTCTTTTTGAAAAACAGGTGCTTGTTGGGCTTCGTTAAGTTGGGAAATATATTGTTGCATTTCAGGTACAAAGTTGCTAAGGTTCTGAGGCACTAAGGCTAATAATCGAAATGGACAAATTTAAGCTTACTTAAGCTGAATTGCAATATAGATTATGGCGTATTTCTATTATATTTGTCAACAATTTTTAGCAATTAATTCTATGAATGCAGATAAAATACTCGAGTTAATGATGTACACGGTGCCATCTTTGGTAACGGGTGGTGTGGCGTATTATTTGTTTGACAGTTATTTTAAAGACCAAAAGCACACGCGTCGTTGGTTGTTGCAAAAAGAAAATCAAAAACAATCCTTGCCATTGCGACTGCAGGCTTATGAACGCATGGCTTTGTTTTTAGAGCGCATTAATCCGGCTAAGTTGTTGATTCGTGTGGCTCCGTTAGGAACCAATAAAGAAGAATACCAAAACCTCATCATTCGCCATATCGACCAGGAATTTGAGCACAATTTAACACAGCAAGTGTATATCTCCGATGAATGTTGGACGATGATTATCACCGCGAAAAACACCATCATTCAAAACATTCGAAAAGCTACTGCTGACGAATCGGTTAAAAGTGCCGATGAATTAAGAGAAAAAATTCTGAGTAACTTATTGCAAGACGAAGTCGCTACCAATGTAGCACTCGCCTTTTTGAAAAGTGAAGTCAGTGAAATTTTAGGATAAAAAAAGCCCCGAATGTATCGGGGCTTTTTTTATTTGAATTTGGCAATGCCATCGAGCAACCAAGCTTTGTATTTTTCCACATCGGGATCATAACTGGTTGAACCATCAGATATGGTATTACCTTCTAAATCAAGTATTAAATATTGCGGCTGTGTATTGGTTTGGTAGCGTGTAATTTGAAAATCACTCCATTTATTTCCTACCGTTTCAATTTCTTTCCCGGTTTGTTTGGAAACATATTTTTCGTTTTCAGGCAATTCTTTTTTCTCGTCTACATACAAAGAAATCAGTACCAAATCGTTTTTCAAAATGTTTAAGACCTCTTTATCCGACCAAACATAATCTTCCATTTTTCGGCAATTTTCACAACCGTGACCGGTAAAATCGAGCAAAACCGGTTTGTTTACCTTTTTGGCATAAGCCATTCCGGCTTCGTAGTCTAAGAAAGTGATTAAACCGTGTGAAATCTTTTTGGCGTTATCCGGTAATTTCTCTCCGGTATCAACCACAGCACTACTTCCGCCAACACCTTCCGGACTTTCACTGTAGTACAAAGGCGGCGGGAAACCCGAAAGCACTTTTAAAGGTGCGCCCCATAATCCAGGAATTAAATAAAATGTGAAGGAAGTCACCAACAACGCCATAAACAATCGGCCTACGGAAATATGCGACAACTGACTGTCGTGCGGCAAGGTAATTTTTCCGAACAAATACAAAGCCCAAGCTCCAAATACGGCAATCCATATCGCTAAGAATATCTCCCTCGGCAGTAAATGAGATTGGGTCACCAAATCGGCTTTAGATAAGAATTTAAAGGCCAAAGCCAATTCTAAAAATCCTAATGATACTTTAACGGTATTCAACCATCCGCCCGATTTTGGCAACGAATTCATCCAACCCGGGAACATCGCAAACAACATAAACGGCAACGCTAAGGCTAAGGAAAAACCAACCATTCCCACGATTGGCGCCAATCCGCCTTTGGACGCTGCTTCCACTAAAAGCGTTCCGATGATTGGTCCGGTACACGAGAACGAAACAATAGCCAAGGCCAAAGCCATAAATAAAATCCCTATGAATCCTCCTCTATCAGCTTGGCGATCGACTTTGTTGGCCCAAGAATTTGGCAATACTATTTCGAAAGCGCCCAAAAAAGAAGCGGCGAAAAAGATCAATAAGAAGAAGAATATCAAGTTAAACCAAACATTGGTTGATAACGCATTCAACGCATCGGAACCAAAAATGGCTGTGACTAACGAACCTAGAATTACATAAATAATGATGATGGATAAGCCGTACAAAATGGCGTTTCGTTTGCCTTCGGCTTTGTTTTTACTTTGTTTAGTAAAGAAGCTTACCGTCATCGGAATCATCGGAAACACACAAGGCGTAAGCAAAGCGGCAAAACCACCTAAAAAAGCCAAAATAAAAATGGTCCATAAGCCTCTTTTTTCTTCCTCTTTAGATTTTATCGGTGTTGCTGTTTTAGTTGGTGTTGATTCTTGAGTTGCTATTGGAGTTGTATCGGCAGAAACAGTATCTGTGACTTCCGGAGTCACAACGGTTTCGGCGACAGTAATTTTAGGCAATTGAAAAGTAAAGGTATTATCCTGATTGATACACACTTCCTTACAAACCTGATAATCAATCGAAGCTTTAATGGTGGTAATTTTCGGATTGGTTACCTTTATTTTTTGGGTAAAGGTTGCTTTCTTCTCGAAGTAATATTCGTCAACTTCAAAAATGTCATTGTATTGTTTTTTATACGGACTTTCTTTGACTTTTCCTATCAATTCATAATTGCCTTTGGCATCTTTGAATTTGAATTCGGCCGGCAGCGGACCGTTTTCCGGGGTAAACTGAGAATACACATGCCAGTCGTCCTCGATTTTGGCTTCCATAACCAAATTGAATTCGGTGTCGCTGATTTTCTCCACTTTGCTTGTCCATTTCACCGGATTGACGATTTGGGCTTGAGCTGTGTATAGCGATACAAAACTCAGCAGTAAAAAAAGTACTTTCTTCATTAGGCTTCGAAATTAATTTTTAAAATTTTAGTGGTGTTGGTTGTAGGTTTAAACCTTTCATCTGCTCTTTTCCCTACTATCCAAACAATTTTATCATCGGAACAAAGCAACCACGCATTGGCTTTATCCCAAAGCGAATATTTTTCGTCTTTGAAAAACTTGCTCAATTTCTTTTTGCCGGTCATCCCGGACGGCTGAAAAACATCGCCTTCCTGCCAACGACGCAAGGTTAAAGGAAACTCTAGCAAATCTTCGTCAACAAAGATAACATTACTCATTTGATTCGAAATGTCACTTACGTTACAAAAGCTCATTTTTAAGGGAACTTTAACTTCGGTTTGTTCTTTGACAATCCAATAAACTTCTTCATTAGTGGTATTTTGTTTGGAAAACAACAACAAAACACCTCTGTTTTTCAATAAGATATGCGAATCCGAGAATACCTGTTTGCCCGATTGCGCTTCCAATAAATCATACACTGCTGTCCAATCCGAAAAGCCGAAAGGT
Organism: Flavobacterium sp.; assembly: GCF_024710485.1. Lineage (GTDB taxonomy): Bacteria > Bacteroidota > Bacteroidia > Flavobacteriales > Flavobacteriaceae > Flavobacterium. Next base: position 133,907 of record NZ_JANJUQ010000030.1, on the reverse strand, counting down.
TGCAACCATTGGTATAAATAGGCTTTGTAATTTCGGTATTTCAGCAACTTCTTTAAATCGATTACCGTAAGATTTTCCTCTTCATTCACCACCGTTTGATACAAATGGTTTACCGCATCATCGGCTAGAGATTGGGTTTGCTTCAAATGAAGAACCGTATTTTCGAATGAAGCAAGCAAACTCGGATTGAGCTCTTTTAAAACCGGAATCACGTCGTGACGCAATTTGTTACGCAGGTATTTATCCGATGCATTACTGCTGTCTTCGCGCCAAGGAATTTGGTTATCGACAGCATACGTTTCTATTTCTTTTCGGGAGAAAACCAACAACGGTCGGACAATTTTATCGTTTTGTTCCGGAATGCCGGTTAAGCCTTCTATACCGGAACCGCGGGTAAAATTGATTAAGAAAGTCTCCAAACTATCATCCAAATGATGTCCCGTCAGAATGTAATCGAAATTAAGGTTGGCTAAAAGCGAATAAAACCATTCGTAGCGAAGGTTTCTGGCAACGACTTGAATGGACAATTTTTGTTGCTCGGCAAAAGTTTGGGTATCGAATCGCTCATTGAAAATCGGAATTTTCAATAATTCCGCTTGATGTGTAACAAAGGCTTCGTCTTGATTACTTTCTGCACCACGCAATTGGAAATTACAATGCGCTATGGCAAAATCTAATTTCAGTTGATGACAAAGATGAACCAAAACCATACTGTCGATGCCACCGCTGACAGCCAATAATAACTTCTTTCCTTTAATAAAAGAAAGGTTTGTATTGAGATGGTTTTGAAATTTTAACAGCATGCACAAAAGTAGTTAATTTAGCTCAAAACCTCGAACATGGCTTTAGCTTTCAATAAGCATTCCTCATATTCTTGCTCCGGAATGGCTTGCGAAGTAATAGCGCTTCCCACCGAAAAAGACAAATATTCGTTTTGCGCATTGTATAAAATACTGCGAATAACCACATTAAAATCGAAATCATTGTTAGGTGTAAAATACCCAACGGCACCACTGTAAAGTCCGCGTTTGGTTGCTTCTAACTCTTCAATGATTTTCATGGCAGAAATTTTGGGCGCTCCGGTCATACTGCCCATTGGGAAAGTCGTTTTTAAAATTTCGATGGGCGAAGTAGCATCTTCTACTGTTGAAACTACAGTAGAAATCATCTGATGCACTTGCTCGAAAGAATAGATTTTGCACAACTCTTCCACAATTACGGAACCTTTGGTAGCGGTATGCGATAAATCGTTGCGAACCAAATCGACTATCATCACATTCTCCGAACGCTCTTTGGGATTTTGAGCCAATTCGGTTTTAGATTGCTCGTCTGAAACTTTATCCAAATGGCGTTTGGCAGTTCCTTTTATGGGTTGGGAAATGACTTTGTTTCCTTCTTTTCGCAAATAGCGTTCGGGCGAAGCACAAAGCAAATACTGATGGTTATTTTTAAAATAAGTCGCAAACGGCGGACGAGAAATGGCATTCAACTTTTGGTAAATTTCCACCGGTTCGACATGAGCGTTTTCAGCAAAAAACTCCATGCAGAAATTAGCTTCGTATATATCGCCGCGATGGATGTGCGAGAGCATTTCGGTTACTTTTGCCAAATAGCCTTCTTTGGAAATGCGTTGTTGTATGGTTGGTGGTTGCTCTTCGACTGCGCTCAGGGCGACATTATTGTTCGTTGTATGTTGTTGATGATTTGTTATTGCAGTAAAATCGGATTCGATTTCATCGTCGCACAAAAACAGATACTGTATTTCCAGGACATTGCCTTTCAGCAAAAACAACTTTTTAGGTTGGAAAAAAAACAAATCGGGAAACTCCAAGCCATCGAAATTATTGGAATGCAGGTCTTCAATGTCGTTTTTTAGATCGTAAGACAAATAGCCAAACAACCAGTCTTTGGTTTGTTGTTGGTAATTTTTCAAATCGTCGAAAGCGTTACTGTAATCAGTTTTAACCGAAGTAAAAGCATCGACTGCCAAGACACAATCGTAACTCGAATAGCGTTGGTGGTAGTGATTACTATCAAAAAAAACAACTTCGCGGAAAGCTTGTGCCCAAAGCAATAATTGGTCTTTAAACCGGTCGGTATCGTTGATTTCTTTTTGGATTACAGTTCTCAATTCAGTGCGTTTTGAAATTCAAAAATACAATAAAAAAATTGTTAAATCGCCCCGTTCGAATAGCACATAAAACACTGGCTATAAAATAAATAGCATTAACCAAATAAGAACAAAGTCTTTTTTGAGTACCTTTGAAAGTACAACTTATTAACTTTTCAACTATGAAATTAGCAACAACTATTATCAGAATTCTGATCGGCCTTTTTTTACTGTTTGCCTCAATTAGTTTCTTTTTGAAATTAGCTCCTGAAACCGAAGCCACCGGAAATTTCAAGGCATTTAATGCCGGTTTGGTCGCTTCTGTTTACTTAATTCCGCTAGCGAAAGCATTGGAATTACTTTGTGGTTTATCCTATGTTACCGGAAAATATGTTACTCTGGCCAATATTGTAATTCTTCCGGTAACCATAAACATTCTATTGATTAATTATTTCATGTCGCCCGAAACCTTGCCTATTGCTGCTTTACTTTTCATAGGCAATTTATTTTTAATTTGGCGCTATTGGCACAATTATAAATCGGTTTTTACACCTTAAAAAAACGTCCCTAAATTGGGACGTTTTTTTATTTATCAATGGAACCTAAGACTCGTTTCATAAAATCGTTTAAGGCTTCTTTTTTGTCTTTGCCTTCTTTGACCATTTTATGGACTTCAAGCGCCCCATACATATTGGAAATCAATTCGCCCAAAACGTCTAATTCTTCATCTTTTAGCGAAGGAATTTCCGTTAAAGCTTCCAATACTTCTATGGTTTCAATGATATAATCTTGATCATTCTCTTCAATAAATTGCGTCAAATGTTTGATTACGGGTAGTTTCATTTTTTTAGATTGTTATACAATTTCGTTCACCAATTCGGCCAAAACTTCAGCTTTGTTGGTTTGGGTTTGGTTGACCAATTTTCCGTTTACGAAAGTTGCAAAAGTGGGTAAGTTGGATACATTGGCTAATTTTCTGGATTCAGGTGCATTCTCTGCATCTACCAAAACAAAAGTCATTCCTTCATGTTGTGAAGCCAACACTTTGAATTTCGGTTTCATAATGCGACAGTTACCACACCAAGAAGCCGAGTATTGTACTACCACTTTCTCATTAGTATCTACTAAATTTTGTAAAGTATCTTCGTTTAATTCGATTAACATAGCTTTAGAATTGCAATGACAATAACAATGACAATACTCAATCGTTAAAATTGAACATTACCATTGTTATTGTTATTATTATTGATAATTAGTTTTGGCTCAAATAAGCGGCAGTACTCAAACGATCAGCGGTCATCGCTTCTTTGCCTTCTTCCCAGTTAGCCGGACATACTTCTCCTTTAGTTTGAACGTGAGTGTAAGCATCAATCAATCTTAAATACTCATTTACGTTTCTTCCTAATGGCATGTCGTTAACGCTTTCGTGGAAAATTTTTCCGGTTTCATCAATTAAGTAGGTTGCTCTGAAAGTTACGTTAGAACCTTCTAAAATTTCGTCGTTTAATTCGGCATCATAAACCCATTCTGCATCTAAAATATCCAAAGCAGCAGATAAATTACGGGTAGTATCAGCCAATAACGGATAAGTAACACCCTCGATTCCACCGTTGTTTTTAGCGGTATTCAACCAAGCAAAGTGTACTTCGTTAGTATCGCAAGAAGCACCGATTACGATGGTATTTCTTTTTTCAAACTCAGCTAAAGCTGTTTGGAAAGCGTGTAATTCTGTCGGACACACGAAAGTAAAGTCTTTCGGATACCAGAACAAAATCACTTTTTTGTTGTTTTTAGTGGCTTCTTCAAGCACATTGATTCTCAAGTTATCTCCCATGTAAGAGATAGCGTCTACAGTAATGTTGGGGAATTTTTTACCTACTAGTGACATAATTTGTATGGTTTAAAAAGTTATTTTTTTAGTGGCGCAAAAGTACGCTGTTACTACTTCATAAAAAAATACTATTGCATTGTATTTCCTTATACAGCCATAGTTAGATAGGCTACGGCTAATTTGAGGTCAAACTTATCTAAAAAATAAGATTAAAAACATGATTTTTGTTATCTTATCTTATATTTGTTTTTTGCTTAACATAACACTACCCAACCATGTCATTATCCAACTTGTTCCGAAAAAAATCTACCACAGCAATCCTTAAGGAAGGCGGCGACGGAGAACATTCGGGTTTAAATAAAGTCCTTACGGTAAAAGATTTAACATTTTTCGGTATAGCAGCCATTATTGGAGGCGGAACTTTCAGTGCGATTGGTAATGCTTGTTTTTCAGGTGGTCCGGGCGTAGTGTTTTTGTACATCATTTGTGCCATCGCTTGCGGATTTACTGCGATGTGTTATGCCGAATTTGCCTCGCGCGTGCCGGTTTCAGGTAGTGCTTATACCTATGCGTATGTGTCTTTTGGCGAATTATTCGCGTGGATTATTGGCTGGGCTTTGCTCATGGAATATTCCATCGGAAACATTTATATTGCTTTTTCCTGGAGTGGTTATTTTACCAATTTACTCGAAAGTTTCCATTTGCATTTACCGGAATGGCTTACCATCAATTACAAATCTGCTCAAGATGCTTTACTGGCCAACAAACCCGGAGAAGGCTTAACAGCTTGGAATACTGCGCCTATGGTTGGCGGACTCCGAATAATTTTCGATTTACCGGCCGTAGTGATAAATGTGCTGATTACCTATTTGGTCTACAAAGGCACCAAAGAGTCCAAAAACTTCAGCAATGCGATGGTGTACATTAAACTGGCCATTATCGTTTTGGTAATATTTGTGGGCGCAATGTATGTTGACATTGACAACTGGACGCCGTTTATGCCTAACGGATTTGGCGGTGTAATGGCAGGAGTTTCTGCAGTTTTCTTTGCTTACATAGGTTTCGACGCTGTATCTACCTTAGCAGAAGAAAGTAAAAATCCGCAACGCGATTTACCGAGAGGGATGATTTATTCGTTGGTGATTTGTACCGTCATTTATATCATTCTAGCCTTAGTGTTAACCGGTATGGTGAAATACGATTTGTTAGGCGTGAGCGATCCATTAGCTGAAATTTTTGCTTTGAAAGGCGTGAAATGGATGTTGTTCATTGTATCTATTGCGGCTGTAGTCGCAATGACCAGCGTAATGTTAGTGTTCCAAATGGGACAACCTAGAATTTGGATGACGATGAGTCGTGATGGTTTAATGCCAAAGAAATTTGCCGAAATACATCCAAAACACAAAACGCCCGGATTTGCAACGATAGTGACCGGTTTAGTGGTTGGAATTCCAATTTTCTTTACCGATGAAAACTTTGTACTCGATTTTACCAGCATCGGAACTTTGTTTGCTTTTGTACTCGTTTGTGGTGGTGTACTGATGTTGTCTCCGCAAAGCGAAGCCGAATTGGCCGAACGCGCTACCAGAGGCAAATTCCGAATTCCGTACATCAATTCGAAATACATTTTCCCATTGATTTGTTTGGGCGCTTTTGGTGCGGTACAGTACTTTTTGCCAACCTTCTTCCCGGACACGTTTACCTATTCCGAGCACTTTTTCACTAACAATGCACCTATGGTAGTGTTTATCATACTGTGTGTAGTTATGGCGGTTTTGGCTTTCTTAAAAAACTTATCCTTAATTCCGCTACTCGGATTAGTCTCTTGTTGCTACTTATTAACCGGAATGGCAGTATCCAACTGGCAATGGTTTAGCATTTGGTTAGGCATTGGACTGGTCGTATATTTCTTGTATGGCTACAAGAACAGTAAACTAAATAAGGGATAAATGGAAAGGGATAAGAAAAAAACTCTTCCCTTTTCGCTCATAAACTCATCACTATGAAAAAACTCAACTTTTTAATCATTGTGTTTACTTTTACCTTCTCAAACGCACAAGAAAAAACCGAAACCCCAAAATGGGATGTTGCCAAACCCGGCGACACTTTTAACTACAAAACCCAAAAATTCACCACTTCCGAAGGTACTTGGATGAATCTCGATGTGAGTCCGGATGGCACCACCATCGTTTTTGATATGTTAGGTGATATTTACAGTATGCCTGTAAGCGGTGGCAAAGCCAAAGTGCTACGCGCCGGAATTCCATTCGAAATCCAACCGAGGTTTAGTCCCGATGGCAAAAAAATTGCCTTTACCAGCGATGCCGGTGGTGGCGATAACCTTTGGGTGATGAATGCCGATGGCAGCAATGCCAAACAAATTACCAAAGAAGATTTTCGCCTAATGAGCAATCCGGCTTGGATGCCCGATGGCAATTATTTGGTAGGACGCAAGAATTTTACTTCTCAGCGTTCAGCAGGCGCAGGCGAAATGTGGCAATACCACATCAGTGGCGGTAGCGGCGTACAACTTACCAAACGCAAAAACGACCAACAAGACGTTAACGAACCCAATATTTCCCGAGACGGAAAATACCTCTACTTCAGTGAAGACATGTATCCGGGCGGGTATTTCCAATACAACAAAGATCCGCACAACGAGATTTACGTTATCAAACGCTACGAATTCGAAACCGGAAAATTAGAAACCATCACCGGTGGTCCGGGCGGTGCAGCGCGACCACAAGTATCTCCAGACGGTAAAAAATTAGCTTTTATTAAACGCATCGGAACCAGTACAGTGTTGTATTTACACGATTTAGAAACCGGAGAAGAATGGCCGGTGTTTGACAAACTCGACAAAGACCAACAAACTGCTTGGGCGTTATTTGGTGTGTATCCTAATTTCAATTGGATGCCAAACAACGAAGATATCGTGATTTGGTTTGACGGTAAAATCAACAAAATCAACACCAAGACCTTGAGTGCTGCCAATATTCCATTTACCGTGGATGTGGCGATTGATGTAGCCGACAGAGTACACTTTAATACGCCTATTTCAGATACTGATTTTACGGTAAAAATGATACGCGATGCCGTGACTTCTCCCGATGGAAAAACTTTAGTCTTCAGAGCTTTGGGGTATCTTTGGACTAAAACACTACCTAACGGCACACCGAAACGTTTGACTAACGGAACCGACTTTGAAGCGGAACCGACTTTTACCGCCGACAGTAAAAGCATTGTGTATGTTACTTGGAACGACACCGAATTGGGTAGCATTCGCAAAATTGGTGTAGACGGCAAAAACGCAGTAAAACTAACTACCGAAAAAGCCATTTACCGAACGCCTTCACTTTCGCCTGATGGTAAAACCATAGTATATAGAAAAGAAGACGGCAATCTTGACCAGGGGATGGCTTTTGCCAAAAAACCCGGACTGTACACTATGAGCAGTAACGGCGGTAAAGCCAAATTTATCGGACCGAGCGGCGAATATCCGTTGTTTACCAAAGACGGTAACCGCATTTTCTTCCAAACCGGCGGTGTGTTTTTCGGGAGCTTGACAAAAGAATTGAAAAGTGTCGACTTAAACGGTAAAGACGAAAGAACGCACATTAAAGCCAAATACGCCAACCGTTTGGTACCGAGTCCCGACAACCAATGGATTGCCTTCATGCACTTACACAAAGCCTACGTAGCGCCTTTAAACATGAACGGTCAGGAAGCCGATTTAGACAACAAAACCACAGCTGTTCCGGTTTCGGAATTGTCAAAAGATGCCGGAATTAATTTGCATTGGTCGGCTAACAGTCAGCAAGTAATGTGGACGCTTGGCGATACTTATTTTGTCAACAATATCAAAGATCGATTTACCTTCTTACCGGGTTCGCCGGAAAAAGTGGAAAAACCAACCGACAACGGAATCCAAATCGGTTTAGTAGCTAAAGTGGATAAACCTAAAGGGAAATTGGCTTTAACCAACGCCCGTATCATTACTATGAATGGCGATACTGTGATTGAAAGAGGAACGGTGATTGTAAACCAAAACCGCATCGAAGCTGTAGGCAAAGCCGGTGAGGTAACCATTCCTGCCGATGCGCGCGTTTACGACTTATCGGGCAAAACGGTAATGCCCGGTATGGTAGATGCACACGCTCATATTGGTGCGTTTCGCTACGGGTTAACTACGCAACAAAACTGGCAGTTGTATGCTAACTTGGCTTACGGAGTGACGACTGCGCACGATCCGTCTTCCAACACCGAATCGATTTTTACACTTTCGGAAATGGTTAAAAGCGGGAATTTGGTTGGACCTCGTATTTACTCTACCGGCTTTATATTATACGGTGCCGATGGCGATTTTAAAGCCGTAGTCAATAATATAGACGATGCCCGTTTCTCCATTAAGCGAACCAAAGCTTTTGGCGCTTTATCGGTGAAGAGTTACAACCAACCGCGTCGCGACCAACGCCAACAAGTATTACAAGCGGCTCGTGAAGAAGGCATTAACGTAGTCCCTGAAGGTGGCTCCAACTTTTTCCACAACATGAGTATGGTGATTGACGGTCATACCGGTGTAGAACACAACATTCCGATTACACCAGTATATAAAGATGTCTTGACCCTTTGGGGCAAAACCGGCGTGGGCTATACTCCTACGCTGATTGTAAATTATGGCGGTTTGAATGCCGAGTACTATTGGTACCAAAAAACGAAGGTTTACGAAGACAAAAAGCTATTGCAATTCACGCCGAGAGGCATCATCGATTCGCGTGCTCGTTTCCGCACCATGGCGCCGGACGAAGAGTATGAAAACGATCATATCCTAACCGCAAAATCGGTTAAAGCTTTGGCCGATAACGGCGTTAAAGTGAATATGGGTGCCCACGGACAATTGCAAGGTTTGGGCGCGCATTGGGAATTGTGGAGCATCAACCAAGGCGGCATGAGCAATTTAGAAACTTTAAAAACCGCCACCATTAACGCCGCTAATTACATAGGCGCCGGAAAAGACATTGGTTCCTTGGAAGTAGGCAAATTAGCAGATATTTTAGTTTTAGATAAGAATCCGTTAGAAGACATTCAAAACTCGAACTCTTTGCGTTACGTTATTGCTAACGGCCGCATGTACAATGCCGATACTATGAACGAAGAAGGCAACGAACCTAAAGCCCGTAAAAAATTCTACTGGGAAAACAGTAAATACAACGCGGCTTTCCCTTGGCATGAAGAAACTGAAAGTTTTATGGAGCACCATTGTTGTGATGCAATTCATAATTAAGGACGAAGTGAAAAGTACGAAGTACGAAGTAAAAACCATTCGCGAAAGTGAGTGGTTTTTTTATATAATAAAAAAGTTTTAGACTCCAGAGACTTCGAAACAGACTGAAAATCAATTTCGATTGTTATCAGATTAAAAGAAAAAGGGACAAGAAAAAACTTATCACTTATCCCCCGCTCGTGCGCGAATCCTTTCGCGTTCGACAACCACAAATGATATACAAAATAGGAGGTCTGGTGACCTCCTATTTCATTACATAACTTTAATCAATATTAAGCTAAACCCGATAGCGCGAATTTGCAATCCGTGCTCACAATTAATCTTGAATACAACGTATTAACATAAAAACTTTTATCTTAGCCGTAAGCACTGAGCTTACCGGCTTCACAAAAGTCATGAAGCTGTGAAACTTTGTGCCCCTATAAAAATCCGAAATGAACAAAAAAATAAAATTGATTTATCTAATACTCCTATTGACACTAAACTTTTCTTGCGTTGAAAAGAAATCAACAGAAAAAGAAACGAACAAGCCTTTATTAGCAGTAAACTCAAAAACCGACACCTTAAAATTCACTTCTGCAATACGTGCTATCTTTCAAGACAGCAAAGGCAATTATTGGATTGGAAGTCATATGGAAGGGGTCAGCTTTTATGATGGAAAATCATTTGAATACTTTACTGCGAATGACGGTTTATCCGACAATCAAATCCGTTCTATCCAAGAGGACGAATATGGAAGAATTTGGTTTGGAACAGCCAACGGAATAAGTGTATATGACGACAGGAAGTTTACGAATTATCCATCTAAAAATAACAATCCACTATTGGATTGGCATAAAACCAAAGGAGATTTATGGTTTTATGCTTGGGAAGAAGACGGAATCAATCGTTTTGACGGAATGCATATGAACTATTTGACTTTCCCAAAACCCAAAAATAAAAATCCTTATACATCTTATGGTGTTACGGGTATCTCAAAAGATAAAGACGGAAACGTTTGGATTGCCACTTATGCTGCACTATTCCGTTATGATGACAAAATGGTAATCCGCTTTGATGCTGAAAATTTAAACCTAAAAGATAATGAGCAATTGCATATAAGAAGCGTATTAGCCGATTCAAAAGGACGAATTTGGATAGGAAATAATGGAATTGGCGTTTTGCTAATGGAAGGGAATTCTATCATGAATTTTTCTGAAAAGCATCATTTAATCCACCCAACAAGCACAAGAAGAGGAGATACTAAATCACAACCCGGCACATTGGGACACCCTTTTGCTATTGAAGAAGATTCAGAAGGTAATATTTGGTTTGGAGATGTATATACTGGAGCATGGAAATATGACGGTAAAACGTTAACAAACTATTCCGTTAGCGACAATCCATCTAAACCAATGATTTGGACCATTTATAAAGACAACAAAAACAATTTGCTTTTTGGAATGGCAGATGGAACTATATTTAAGTTTAACGGAAAGACTTTTGAAAAGCAATTTTAAGAAATACGAACGTACAACAGCGGTCTAACGGCAAAAAACTCTCACTCGTGCGCGAATCTTTTCACGTTCGGCAACCAATAATGACAAATAAAAAAAGGAGGTCAAAAGACCTCCTTTTTCATTGCATTACTTTAATCCATATTATGCTAAATCATAACGGTCAGCATTCATGACTTTAGTCCAAGCCGCTATGAAATCTTTCACAAACTTTTCTTTGTTATCGTCTTGGGCGTATACTTCGGCATACGAGCGCAAGATGGAGTTAGAACCGAAAACCAAGTCAACGCGTGTCGCAGTCCAACGGGTTTCTCCCGTTTTTCTGTTTACAATGTTGTATGAGTTTTTACCGGTTGGTTTCCAAGAATAGTTCATATCGGTTAAGTTCACAAAGAAGTCGTTGCTCAACACACCAACCTTATCGGTAAATACGCCGTGTTTAGAACCTCCGTAATTAGTACCTAAAACACGCATTCCACCAATTAAAGCAGTCATTTCGTGTGCCGTTAAGCGCATCAACTGGGCTCTGTCCAACAACATTTCTTCGGGCTGCACTTTATAGTCGCCTTTCACCCAGTTGCGGAAACCATCGTGTAACGGTTCTAATACGTCAAACGATTCTGCATCGGTCATTTCGGCAGTAGCGTCTCCTCTACCAGGGGCAAAAGGCACTTTAATGTTTACGCCGGCAGCGTGAGCCGCTTTTTCTACCGCAGCTGTTCCACCCAACACTATCAAATCGGCTAAGCTTACTTTTTTGCTCAATCCGGCTTGCAATTCGGTTAACTTATCCAATACTTTTTGTAAACGCTCCGGTTCATTACCTTGCCAATCTTTTTGAGGCGCTAAACGAATACGAGCGCCATTGGCTCCACCACGGAAATCAGAACCACGGAAAGTACGAGCACTATCCCAAGCCGTGTTGATTAACTCGGTTGCCGTTAAACCACAGTTTAACAATTTGGCTTTTAAGTCTTCGATTTCTGCCTCAGTTAAAGTATAATCTACTGTAGGTACAGGGTCTTGCCAAATCAACTCTTCTTGAGGCGCATCAGGTCCTAAGTAACGGCTTCTTGGCCCTAAATCGCGGTGTGTTAGTTTGAACCAAGCTCTGGCAAATACATCTTCGAAATAAGCAGGATCATTACGGAATTTTTCAGAAATTTTGCGGTATTCCGGATCCATTTTCAACGCCATATCAGCATCGGTCATGATTGGATTTCTTCTCACACTCGGGTTATGAGCATCCACCGGCTTGTCTTCTTCTTTCATGTTAATTGGTTCCCATTGCCAAGCACCGGCAGGACTCTTTTTCAGTTCCCATTCGTGGTTGAATAAGATGTCGAAATAAGTATGGTTCCATTTATCAGGGTGCGATGTCCAAGCTCCTTCTAAACCACTGGTGATGGTATCAGGGCCATTGCCATTGCCTTTAGGGTTTAACCAACCAAAACCTTGGGTTTCTATGTCGGCTGCTTCCGGTTCCGGGCCTAAAGCATTAGCATCTCCATTTCCGTGGGCTTTCCCTACAGTGTGACCACCGGCAGTTAAGGCTACCGTTTCCTCATCGTTCATGGCCATACGAGCAAAAGTTACTCGCATATCGTGTGCTGTTTTTAAAGGATCAGGATTGCCGTCAACCCCTTGCGGATTCACATAAATTAATCCCATCATTACGGCTGCTAGCGGATTTTCTAAATCTCTTTCGCCTGAGTAACGGCTTTTTTCACCACCGGATACCGCTAACCAAGTATTTTCGGAACCCCAATAAATGTCTTTTTCCGGGTGCCAAATGTCTTCACGACCACCGGCAAATCCGAAGGTTTTGAAGCCCATAGATTCGTAAGCCATATTTCCGGCTAAAATCATCAAATCGGCCCAAGAGATTTTGTTTCCGTATTTTTTCTTAATAGGCCATAACAAACGGCGTGCTTTGTCTAAGTTTCCGTTATCCGGCCAGCTGTTCAAAGGAGCAAAACGCAAGTTACCGGTTCCGCTACCACCACGACCATCGGCAATACGGTAACTTCCGGCACTATGCCAAGCCATACGAATCATTAATCCTCCATAGTGACCCCAATCGGCCGGCCACCAATCCTGGCTTTCGGTCATTAATTTTTTCAAATCGGTTTTTAACGCTTCAAAATCTAATTTTTTGAACTCTTCAGCGTAATTGAAATCTTCTCCCAAGGGATTGGTTTTGGTGTCGTGTTGGTGTAGAATGTCTAAGTTTAGCGCATTAGGCCACCAGAAGCTATTGTTGGGAACGTCGGTTCCTTGTTTTACTTGAGCGCCGGAAAAAGGACATTTTCCGCCACTGTTGCTGTTGTTTTCCATACTATGAATTGGTTTTAGTTACAAATTGTTTTCTGCTAAGTTAAAGAGAAATGACTTATCAAAAAATTATTTGCGATAGAAAAAAACTATCAAAATATACACCAATCACTATGTTTTAGCATTAGAATAAAAAATCGCTATACCGTATATCCTTGAAAATTAAAACCTTGTTGAATAAGTTCTTTAAAATTTAAAATGTTTAAGGGTTTTTCTAAGTAGCCTTTGAGAATTGGATATTTTCCGGCCTGCTCTTTATCTTTTACATTCAGAGAAGAGGTTAATATAAAGATTTTGAGTTTATTGCAATCGATATTTTTATTTTTGAGCAGAGCGTCGAGGAATTCAAAGCCATTCATTTCGGGCATATTAATATCGAGCAATACAATATCTGCTAATTGCCCCTGTTTGCTTTGAAAATAATCGAGGGCCTTTCTTCCGGAAATAAAATCGGCTACCTCGGCCTCTAAATCCGTTTTCATAATTACTTTTTTGTGCACCAAATTAATAATTGGATCATCATCAATAAGTATGTATTTCATTCTCATAATTTGTTTAGTGGTAGTTTTATATTGATTTCGGTTCCTAGTCCATATTTCGATTTTAAGGTTATGGTTCCTTCAAGTTTTTCTATAATCTCTTTACAGATGTAGAGTCCCAAACCAGACCCTACACTGTCGCTACAGCCTCTGTAGAACATTTCAAAAACTTTAGACAGACTTTCTTTTTCGATTCCCTTACCATTATCTGTAATTGTTATGGTAATCATTTTATTGTTCTTAGTCAGTGAAAACTTGACAAAAGAGTTTACATTGTTTCGTTTGTACTTAACCGAGTTTCCTATTAAATTTTTGAGCAATACACCTATTCGGAATTTGTCGGTTATGATGCTGTCAGAAATACTACTTTCATAGATTAAATCGATTTTTGAATCTGCTGAATATTTGGTATCATCAAATATTTCAAAAACCATTTCTTTGAGATTAACTTCTTCGTGTTTGACTTCTAATCGTGAATTTCTGGAGTACTCCAAAATATCTTGAATAGAGGAATCCATTCTACTAGCGCTATTCTCAATTAATTTAATGTATTCCGCCAAGCTTGGATTGACTTCATCAAAATCTATTAAAGAAATTAATCCTTTAATAGAAAGCAACGGAGATCTTAAATCGTGTGATACTCTATAAACAAAGTTGTCGAGTTCTGAATTGACCTTTTGCAGCTCAAAGTTATTTTTGAGCAAGTCTTTTTGAATTTTATTAAGTTCACTAATGTCTACACCGGATAAGATAATGTACTCCAATTTATCTTCTCTAAAAAAAGGCAGGACTGTGTTAAGTAATTCGATTTCATTTTCGTCTTTGACAATTACTTCTTCATACTTGACTGCTGATTTGCTGTTAATAGCATTTTGGATATGGAAAATCAGCTTATTAACTGTGGTTTGATTAGTTTCTTCGGGATGTACGTCATAAATTGATTTAAAAAGAAAATCACCCCAAAACGGATTACAGTCAGACATTGCTTGGTTAAAATAGATTAACTCACATGAAGCATTAAATACCGCAATTTTGTTTGGTAAATGATTGATTATACTTTCATAAAATTGTTTCAATGAAGCTACTTTTTCCTCGGCTCGTTTTTTGTCGGTTATGTCTATTGAACTTCCTACCAAACGAATTACTTCTCCTTTGGCATCTTTTTCACCTATGGTTAGCGTTTTCAGATACCGAACCGATTGGTCGTTTTGACGAATAACTCTATAATCTTGCTCAATACTGTCGATTTCACAATTAAGGAGTCTATCTCGATTTTCGATGACTCTTTTCTTATCATCGGGATGCAAAGAGTTCAGCCAAAAAGCATAAAAGCCTTCTTTGATGGAATGCTTTTCGGCACCGTATTGCTTAATCAATATGTTGTTCCAAGTCGAATCATTTACTTCTTTGTTCCATTCCCAAATTCCGATTTGTGATTTGTCTGAAATCAATTCAAATCGGGAATTCATTCTTAGAATTTCTGCTTTAAACTCGACTTCGTTTGTAATGTCCTTGATGACAAAAATGTAATTGATGTGTCTTTTGAGCTCATCAAACACAGGAATAATTTCGATTTGGCTGTAATACAACTTACCGTCCTTAGTATTGTTGAGTAGCGTGAGTTCGATATTTTGCTTGTTTTTGAGGGCTTTAAAAATCCTTTTCTTTTCGGAAAAATCAACAATAAAGTTGTCAAACAAATCTTTGGTTTGCTTTCCGTAAACATCTTCAAATAAATAACCCGACATTTTTACAAACGATTCATTAACCCATTCTATAATGTCTTTTTCATCGGTAATGATAACACCGTTTTTGGTTTTGGTAGCAATGAGTGATAACTTTTTAAGTTCAATTTCAGAACTTGAAATTTTGGCTATTTGATCTTGTATTTTTCTATTTTGGTAAAAGCTGGTTAATATTGAAAGAAATTGCTGGGTAAACAAGCTGAAAATAGTTTCGTGTTTGTCGTACAATTTTTCATAGAAAGGTGCTTTTTTTTCAGACACTAATCCGATAAGATAAACCGAAATATTCAGGTTTGAATCGACGGCCGCATGAAACACGGCATCTGAATAGTCCGACAGATAATTTAATAACTTCAATCGTCTGGAAGAGATAATCAGTGATTTTGCCTTTCCGACTATTTCGGCCAAATTCAACAAATCTTCAGACACTTTACTTTGATCTTCTTTTGTATCAAAGTGAATACTTTCGCTGAAGAAAATACTATTCCCGGATTGATTTTCTACAATTAAGATTGCAGCTGATTCTACTTCCAACACATCCACAATTCCTTCTACAGCCATGGTTAAAAAATCTTCCAGCTTTTTGCTTTTTAGAGCATTATTGCTGAACTTATTCAACCGCTTATACAAAACCAACTCGTGATCAAGTTTGTCTTGAGCGTTTATTAGCTGTTGCTCTATATAGGAAAAACGAGTTACACGCAACTGTAATTCTTGGTATTCCCTAAGCAACGAATCGAAATTATTTCTGGTTTTCATTGGGAACATCTTATCGGTAGATTACATAGAGTGCGGTAGTGTAATTGTGATATGTATTTTTATTTCCTAAACGAGCAAACTCTCCAAAGCCATACATCCCTAACCATGGAGGACAACCGTTTTCAGCATAAAAAGGAGCTTGCATTTTAAAGACTAATTCTTCTTTCAAGATTCTGTCTGTTAAAAAACGACCTCTGGCCAAACAATCGGCATGAAAGACTGCTACCGGCTTTTTGCCATTATTTCGAGTGTTGATACATTCTACAATACGCTCCATTTCGTTAAAGATAACTTCCTCATCCCGAACTGTTAACCAAAGTTCAGTTCCCTCAGGACAAGTAGTAGCATAGTACATTTCCTCACCAACGTGTTTGGTTACCACACGCAAAATGTGGTTGTTTCCATATTCTTTAGCTAATTCAGGAGACAATTGTTCTGCTAAAGCACCAATAGGAATGGTATTCCCACAATCGGATTTATCTGTTAATCCCAAACGGTTTAAATACTCAGTCCAAGCCGGTCTTCCGTTAAGCTCTTTAATGATGTGCCCTTCGGATTTGGTAACTACCATAGGTTCTCCGATAGCAATAAATCCGTGAGTAGCTTGAGTGTCTACCGTTAGTGTTGGATCGCAGAAACCTATCGCAAATGCACCGTGTTCATAAACCACATCATTAATGGCTTGATAACTTACATAACCCTTCATGTTATCAGACGATGTGGCTCCGAAAATGGTTACTTCAGAACCAAAAACCTCTTCAAAAGCTCTAATGCATAAATCGTTATTGATATCAATACCTGATCCCAAAAAATAAATCATATTGATTCCTTGTTTTTGTGAGGCTAAATTTTGCGCCAACTCTAAAGCCTTCTCGTAAGAATTGTATCCGTACAAACCATCCGTTGAAGCCAAGGCGTAATCTTTTCCCTTGATGGCCATCATTGCGATATCTTTCATTGATTCGCTCACCCCTTCTCTTCCAACAACACCACAACAAGAGGCAGCCACAACATCGGCATTAGGTGCTAATCGTTTAGATTCGGCTAAAATAGCATCAAAGTCATGACCAATAGAAGCGTGAAAAATCAGTAAATCAACGTTTTCGTAATCGCTTTGACAAGCAATTTCCAAACATTCGGCCACACCCCTTTTGGTGTTGACTATTCTTGTTGAAGCAGAGTAAAATTGGAGCATAGAAAAACTTTTTAAAAATGTAAGACTTAGATTTAAAGAAGCGACAAAATAGACGCATCTCTAACAATTTATTACATTTTTTAAATTTTAAGAATTAGGATTAGATAAAACACGAAGTTATTTCCGCTAGCGGTTTAAATCTTTCGACGAATGAAAATAGAGATTCAAAAAACAGGAAGATTAAACAAATGTTAATTGTAATAAAATAGCTATTTATACCGTTCGTCTATATATAATTACCACTGAAATAAATAAAGCTACCGTTAAGCCTAAAATTGCTAAAGGCAAAAATTAGGATTCTAAATTTGAGAAAAAATGAGTCTAGACACAGGAAAATGCACCATTTGGAACAAAATATCTCATCAATCCTACAAGTATTACCCTTGTCTGTTATTGCTTTTAACGATGAGAGAGAGTGCATTTTTATCAATCAAAAAGCACAAAATATACTTTCAATATTCCCCAATAGCGTCATAGATTCTTTGATTTCGGAAATTAATTTTAACAACATATCTTTTCCTTTCAACACACAAAAAAAAGTTGCTGATCTTGAGGGCAACTTGGTTGAACTCGAATTAAACTTTTCTTTATTTACTCGAGAAAAAGAGTACTACATCATTACTTTTAATAAAACAGTACCAAACAAAAAACAAACTGATGAAAATCTGACTTCCATAAAAAAGAAACTTGGTCTCTTTGAAGCATTCATCCATCAAATTAAAGAAGGAGTTTTTGTTTTTAACTCAGACGGAAAATTAGTTTACAAAAACTCTGCTGCCCAAAAAATGGTTAAAATCTCCGATGCCAATTTGAGTGAAAAATGTATTTGGGAGATTTTTAAATATTTCCAAAACGCTGTAAAATGGTCGGAAATTTTACAAAAAGTCGACAAGAAAAATGATTTTAAGTTTAGTGAAAAAATCAAAAAAAAACATTTGTTAATTGATTTTCAAAAAAGAAACTTCGAAAACAAACACTACTACTTACTGATTTGCAATGATATAACTGAAAAACTAAAAGATAAAATTGTCATTGAGGAAAAAAAATCTCAAATTGATTTTTTCCAAAAGCATCTGCCGGTTGCTTTATTTCAGTTTCATGTACTCAAAAATAAAGTTCATTATTTCCACCATGTGAGCAATTCATTTCAGGAAATTTTCGGATTTAATATACTAACACATTACAAGTCTTGGTTAACCCGATTGCGCATACACCCTGAAGACATTCCTTCATTTCTTGAAGCTACACAACAATCTATCTCATACAACGAGCCTTTTAAGTTTACCGGTCGGATGATATTGAGAGACAACAGTATCAAATGGTTTGAAGCGAGTGCCACTCCGGTTTTTCAAAACAGTAAAATGGTATTTAATGGTATTGTTTGGGACATCTCACAACAAAAAATAGCCGATTTTGAAATCAAGAAACGCAATGAGTTTAACGACTCCGTGCTTTTTAATTTACCAGCGGATATAGCGGTTTTTGACAAAAATCACAACTATCTTTTTATCAATCCTAATGGCATATCCGATCCGGATTTACGCCAATGGATGATAGGTAAAAACAATTTTGATTATTGTAGAAAAAAAGGGATTAATAACGATATGGCCATCCAACGAGAAACGTATTTTCAGGAAGCCAAAAAAAAAGGAAAACAAGTAGAATGGGTGGATGAGGTGATTAGAGGAGACCGAACATTCTACATCTTGAGAAGGTTTTTCCCTTTTTATGTCGAAGGCGAGCTTGCTTATATGATAGGCTACGGGATTGACATCTCCGATATCAAAAACCTACAAAGCCTACTATCAAAAACCGAAAAGCAAAACAACTTGATTATGCAATCTTCGATGGAAGGAATTGTTATTATCAACGAAGATTGCACAATTTCATTTTGGAATACAAAAGCTGAGAAAATATTTGGTTGGTCGCTCAACGAAGTCATCGGTAAAAACCTTCCTGAACTGATTCTTTCCGATGAAAATAATTGCTTTGAAATCAGCGATTTCTTTAAAAAAGTAGAATTATCGGGTAAGGCAAATACCACTTTGGATTTAATGGCGATTGATCGACATAAAAAAACATTTCCTATTGAGCTGACATTGATTGCCGTTGATGATTTAGACTATAAATACAAATATTTTGTTTTTATCCGTGATATCAGCAGTCGAAAAGAAAAAGAAAAACAAATTCAACTTCAAAACGAAATTCTAAAGCGTCAAAATACCGAATTGGAGCAGTTTAACTACATCGCTTCACATGATCTACAAGAACCGCTTCTTACTATTATCAGCTATTCGGATTTGTTGATGAAAGAATTCAGCCAACAATTAAATGAGGAAGGCAATCTATTCCTGAATTTTATCAATAATTCGGCCAACAGAATGCGATTTCTTATTTCAGGCTTATTAGAGTACAACAGAATCAATAAAGGTAATGAAACCCAATTACTCAATCTGAATGAAACCTTAACTGAGGTATTGGAAGATCTTTCCGTTAACATTAAAGAAACGAATGCGGAAATTTCTTTTAAATCACTTCCTGTAATTGAATGCTATCCCATTTTCATTAGATTGTTATTCCAAAATCTAATCAGTAATGCACTGAAATTCAGAAAAGAAAAGACCGCTCCAATAGTATCTATAGAAGCCAAAGAATTGAGAGAATACTGGCAATTTAAAGTAACCGATAACGGAATCGGCATCGAGGAAAAATATTTTGAGCAGATTTTTCAAATTTTCAGAAGATTACACACTTCACATGAGTACAGTGGCTTCGGTATCGGACTGGCCCATTGCAAAAAAATTGTCGATATCCACAATGGAAAAATATGGATAAAATCGGAGATCAATAAAGGCACTTCGATCATTTTCACCCTTTCAAAACATTTAAAACCATGACATCAAATACCATCATACTCATCGACGACGACTTGTCTGTGAATTATTTTCATCGACGACTCATTACGTTGTTAAACATAACAGACGATATTCAGACCTTTTTTAACGGCAAACAAGCCTTAGAAGGTATCATCAATATTAACAAGGAATCTAAGCCCGGAAAAAGAGTTGTCATCTTTTTAGATTTAAATATGCCTTTAATCAACGGTTGGGAATTCTTAGATGAGTTCGAGAAAGTAAAATCCAACTTACATATTGAATGCCATATCCACGTAATATCAGCTTCACTAAATCCGATTGACAAATCGAGAGCAGAACAAAACCCAAATGTAGTAAGTTACATCAGCAAGCCATTATCCAAAGAAGTCCTGCTGAATTGTATATAAATCCACTTTTAAATTTAAAATAATAAAAAAAGACACAAGCGCTTGTGTCTTTTTACATTAACTCTATATGTTGTTAATAAGCTATAAGCTCAAGTAATGAAGTTTCAAAACGAGCTTTAGGCAAATACTGATCTTCTAATGGCTTCACAAAAGGAATAGCCGTTTCCAAACTACCTACTCTTCGCACAGGCGCATCCAAATACTCAAAACAGGCTTCGGTAACCATAGCCGAAATGTCACTTGCCACTCCGCCAAACAAAGTATCTTCTTGAAGAATAATAACTTTACCTGTCTTTTTAACCGAAGTAAAAATCGCTTCGGTATCCAAAGGTTGTAATGTTCTTAAGTCAATCAAATCGGCACTAACATCCTGGTGTTTATCTAAGGTTTCCAAAGCCCAATGCACACCGGCTCCGAACGAAATAACGGTTACTTGCGTACCTTCTTTCAATAAAGCGGCTTTCCCGAAAGGAATGGTGTAATAATCCGTCGGAACCTCTTGATAAACGGAACGGTACAATTGTTTGTGCTCAAAATACATCACCGGATTCGGATCGTTAATGGCAGTATTCAATAATCCTTTGGCATCATACGGAAACGCCGGATAAACCACTTTCAAGCCCGGTGTTTTGGTAAACCAAGCTTCGTTGGTTTGTGAGTGAAACGGTCCGGCTTGCGTACCGCCACCACAAGGCATACGAACTACTACATCCGATTTTTCGCCCCAACGATAGTGTTGTTTAGCCAATAAATTCACTATCGGATTGAATCCAGTAGACACGAAATCGGCAAACTGCATTTCCACTACAGCCTTATGACCATTTATAGATAATCCATTCGCCGCCGATACTACAGCACTTTCACAGATAGGTGTATTGCGTACGCGGTCTTTGCCAAATTGCGCTACAAAACCATCGGTAATTTTAAAGGCCCCTCCGTATTCCGCAATATCTTGTCCCATAATCACCAAATTTTCATGGCGTTCCATGGATTGGCGTAAGGCCGAAGAA
This sequence comes from Flavobacterium sp., assembly GCF_024710485.1. Classification (GTDB taxonomy): domain Bacteria; phylum Bacteroidota; class Bacteroidia; order Flavobacteriales; family Flavobacteriaceae; genus Flavobacterium. The sequence goes on along the minus strand of NZ_JANJUQ010000030.1, from coordinate 112,321 downwards.
ATGGCATCAATAACACGAATGTTTTCTTTTTCTGCGCCAGGTTCAAAGACTTCAAAAGTATATGGTTCATACACATCATTGAGTTCTTCTTCCAAACTGGCTTCGCATTCAGGTTCGGCGACAGTAATGGCCCAATGTTCATCAATTTCGGCTTTGATATTAGCTTTAAACTCGGCATCCATTTCTTCAGAAAGCACACCAACTGTCATCAAATAATCTCGGTAATTGGCAATCGGATCTTTAATCGCCCACATGTCCATCAACTCCTGAGGTACATATTTAGTTCCACTGGCTTCTTCGTGACCGCGCATTCTAAAGGTTTTGAACTCCAACAACACCGGACGAGGATTGACTGTCATCGACGCTTTTAATTCAGCTACTTTCAAATAAACCTCTAATATATTGTTACCGTCTATGATATGACTTTCCATGCCATAGCCTACGCCTTTGTCAGCCAGGTTTTCACAGCGGTATTGCTCGTTGGTCGGTGTTGATAAACCATAACCGTTGTTTTCAATCACAAACATTACCGGTAAATCCCAAACAGCGGCTATATTCAATGCCTCATGAAAATCGCCTTCCGAAGTAGCACCTTCTCCGGTAAAAACAGCTGTAACTTTGCCGTTTTGCTTGAGTTTATTGGCTAAAGCGATACCGTCGGCTACACCCATTTGCGGTCCGAGATGCGAAATCATTCCGATAATTTTAAACTCTTGGGTACCAAAGTGAAAACTGCGGTCTCTTCCTTTGGTAAAACCGCTTTTCTTTCCTTGCCATTGCGAAAACAATCGGTGCAATGGAATGTCTCTCCCGGTAAATACACCCAAATTGCGGTGCATTGGTAAAATATATTCATCTTGGTCTAACGCAGCCGTAATTCCTACTGAAATGGCTTCCTGACCAATGCCCGAAAACCATTTAGACACTTTCCCTTGACGCAACAAGATGAGCATTTTTTCTTCTATCAATCGGGGCTTGAGTAATCTTTTATACAAGTCCAACAACTGGATATTGGACAATTCTTTTCTATCGAATTTCATTGGGTTTGTTTTGGTGTTGCAAAAGTATAAAAACAGATTTCAATCGTTGTAGTTTTTAAAGGAAAGTTAAGCCAATTTTACCAAAGAAAAACCCCGAGCAAATCAATACTCGGGGTTTTCGGTTCAATCATGCTGCTTTTTAATTGGCTGCTTTTATGAAATTTTTACGCAATAGTAGTCCTTCTTCCGTAGTCATCTCTAAAATGTAAAATCCGGCCGACAAACCGTCAACATTAATACTATTGTTATTGATTAAATTAGCCGCTAAACGTTGTCCATTAACCGAAATAATGCTGACATTTTTAATCGATGCATCGGTTTCCACGAATAATTCTTGTCGCACCGGATTAGGATACAAAGTGACCGTTTTATTAGGATTAAATTCACTGTTATCCAAATTGCTTTGCGTTACATTTAACGTGTAAGCAATGGTTTGAGGCGATGGCCATGAAGAAATTACGATATAATATGTTTGCCCGGCCGTAACCGCCATATCATTAATAGTTCTGTTACCGGCAGCCGAACTGCAATTACAAGCATAAGGTGCAGCTCCTATACCGGCACAACTGGTATACACAAAAAGACCGGTCCAACCTGGCGCAGAGGGCAATTGTATGGAAATATTTCCGTTTGCTGTTGGAGTGTAAGCGTAAATCACGTCATTTCCACCAAGATAATAATTCCCAGAAGTTCCTGCACCACAAGAAATTGGGGTGGCTGTCGGAGGATCGTAATTATCACCATAGTTAGCCGTATTGTCTGTAGTGGTGTAAGGCAAACTATTTATAACTATGGGATCGGTACATAAACTGCCAGTTTGCCCATACAAGCCAACAGTTATCAATAAAAATAAAGCGTAAAGTTTTCTCATGAGGTTGTTTTTTAGGAGGTTAACATTTCAAATGTAACCCATTTAATTTAAAAATGCAAGACTGTCTTAATATCTGTAAATGAACGCGTAATAGGACAACAATTGTTAATAACTTTGACTTTTTCTAATTAAAATTTAGTTACATTTGTAGTTATGATTGGGATTTCCTCAGTCTGAGTTATTAACAAAAATTTTTTAGTAGTATGCAACAAATTCCAAGTGTTGACTTACGTGATTTCCTGTCGGACGATCCGGCACGTAAACAAAAATTTGTAAATGAAATCGGAAAAGCATACGAAGACATCGGCTTCGTTGCACTAAAAGGTCATTTTTTAGATGACAAATTGGTAGAAGACTTGTATGCAGAAGTGCGCAATTTCTTCAACCTGCCATTGGAAACCAAAGCCAAATACGAAATTCCGGGAATTGGCGGACAAAGAGGTTATGTTTCTTTCGGAAAAGAACATGCTAAAGGTCGCTCTGCCGGAGATTTAAAAGAGTTTTGGCACTTTGGGCAGTATGTGAGTGAAGGCTCAAAATACGCCAACGAATATCCTGACAATGTAGAAGTAGCCGAATTGCCTCATTTTAATGAAGTCGGAAAAGAAGCTTACAGAATGTTAGAAAAAACCGGCGTGTATGTATTACGCGCTTTAGCCTTATACATTGGCTTGGATGAATTTTATTTCGACAATTACATTAAAGACGGAAATAGTATCTTAAGACCAATTCATTATCCACCTATTACAGACGAACCTAAAGATGGCGCCGTTCGTGCTGCCGCTCATGGTGACATCAACTTGATTACGTTGTTAATGGGTGCCCAAGGCAAAGGATTACAAGTACAAAATCACAATGGCGAATGGATTGATGCCATGGCGCAACCGGACGAGTTGATGATTAATGTAGGCGACATGTTGTCCCGTCACACCAATAACAAATTAAAATCAACCATCCACCAAGTAGTGAATCCACCAAGAGAATTGTGGGGAACGTCACGTTACTCTATTCCGTTCTTTATGCATCCGGTAAGCGATATGCCTCTGAATTGTTTGGAAAAATGTATCGATGCCGATCATCCGAAAGCATTCGACGATATTACAGCTGGAGAATACTTGGACGAACGTTTGGTAGAATTAGGACTCAAAAAGTAAAGGTTAATTCAATAATTTCATCAAAGACATTGAGTTTTCCAACTTGATGTCTTTTTTGGTTTTTTATTAGGACGCCAAGGTGCTAAGGCACTGAGGAACTCAGGTAAAAAACCTTAGGACCTTAGCAACTCAGAACCTTAGTACCTTTATCGATAAATGGACTTACAAGAACAACTCAAGAAATTATTCCCCGATCACGAACCTTCCAATGAGACGGAAGAAACAGTAGCTGAAAATCACGAGCTCTTTATCCAAAAAGAACCCATGATTTGCAAATACGAAAAACGCAAAGGCAAAGCCACTACCATTATTGAAGGCTACGAAGGCAGTGACGAAGATTTTAAAATCTTAGCTAAAGAAATCAAAACCAAACTCAGTGTCGGCGGTACATTCAAAGACGGAGCCATCATCATACAAGGCGATTACCGCGACAAAATCATGAAAATCCTGCAAGAGAAAGGATTCAAAACCAAACGCGTAGGCGGATAAACCGGTTTCAAGTTTAAAACTCGGAACCCGAAACCCGCAAACCATAACTCGAAACAAAAAATTATGATACAATCTTCAGAATTAATATTAAACCCGGATGGCAGTGTTTACCATCTCAACTTAAAACCGGAACATATTGCCCACGACATCATCTTCGTTGGCGATCAAAACCGCGTAGAAAAAATTACACAATTCTTTGACAGCATCGAATTTTCGACGCAAAAGCGCGAATTCAAAACCCAAACCGGTTACTTCAAAGGCAAAAAAATGACTGTCATGTCAACCGGTATCGGTCCGGACAATATTGATATTGTTATGAATGAGCTTGATGCGTTGGTCAACATCGACTTAGAAACGCGTAAACCAAAAGAAAACCTGACGTCGCTCAACATTATCCGCATCGGAACTTCGGGTTCGTTGCAAGCCGATATTCCGTGTGACAGTTTTGTGATGAGTCGGTACGGATTAGGCTTAGACAACATGCTTCGCTCCTATTTAATCGACGACATTTCGGAAAAAGCCATGGAAGACGCCTTTATCAGTCAGACCAATTGGGACATGCGAAAAGGCCGTCCTTATGTTATTGCTTGCTCGGAAACGCTGGAAAAAAGAATGGAAAGCGATCAAATATTCAAAGGATTTACCGGAACTGCCGGCGGTTTTTACGGACCGCAAGGCCGCGTATTGCGCTTGGAAATCCAAGATCCGGAACTCAATGCTAAAATGGACAGCTTCGAGTTCGAAGGCATCAAAATGACCAACCTCGAAATGGAAACCGGAGCCATCTATGGTTTGGGCAAACTGTTGGGCCACGAGTGTTTGTCGCTCAACGCCATCATTGCCAACCGCGCCACCGGAAACTTCAGCGAAGATCCGTACAAAGCTGTAGACGCATTAATTGCCTACGCCTTAAATAAGTTAGCCGAATAATTTCAGGAGCTATTTCCCGCTGTCCGCTGTATCTTTTTTACCGTCAGTTCCGGTGTACTATTTCAGGATGTATCGAGAACCGGTAAAAAAGGATGCCGCTTCCATCGGGGCTATGAAACCATCTTGTCATGAATTTAATTTTAGAAACCGACCGCTTACTCCTGCGTCCGCTAGAACTTTCCGATGCGGAAGCCATGTTTGCTATGGATAAAAATCCGGAAGTGCACAAATACCTTTGGCAAACTCCGGTACAAAAAGTAGAGGAAGTCATCAAAGTGATTCACTACGTTAACGAGCAATACAAAAGAAACAACATCGGTCGATTTGCTACTATTCTAAAAGAAACCGGAGAGTTTATTGGCTGGACCGGAATTAAATTCGTAGACGACCACACAGAAAACGGCAACACTAATTTTTACGATTACGGCTATCGCTTGGCAGAACCATTTTGGGGCAAAGGCTATGCCACGGAAGCCTCTTATGCCTGGTTGGATTACGGTTTCAAAAAAATGAACATCGACAAGATGAATGCGTACACGCATTTTGACAATGGCGCTTCCAATCACATTCTGCAAAAAATCGGGATGCAATTCATGGAAGATTACACCGATAAAGACGGCGCTACCTGGAAATGGTGGCAAATGGAGAATCCGCATGTTAGATAGATTTTCGGATTACAGATATTCAGATTACAGATATAAAGACATTATCCTACTATGAAAACAGTCAGAATAGCCGGCGTACCGGAACATTTCAATTTACCTTGGCATTTATGCTTGGACAATGGCGAGTTTGAGGAAGTCGGCATCGATTTGCAATGGACTGATGTACCCGAAGGTACCGGAAAAATGTGCCAACTGTTGCGCGATAATGAAACCGACATCGCGGTGATTTTAACCGAAGGCATTGTTAAAGACATCGTTGGCGGTAATCCGAGTTCGATTGTTCAGACTTATGTGGATAGTCCGCTTATCTGGGGAATCCACGTTGCAGCGGAATCCCAATACCAAACTTTATCCGATTTAGAAAACACCAAAGTGGCCATTTCACGCTATGGCTCAGGGTCACACTTGATGGCTTATGTCAACGCACAAAACCAACACTGGAACACCGAAACGTTGCAATTTGAAGTAGTTAATACCATAGACGGCGCTGTGGAAGCTTTAACCCATGGGAAAGCCGATTACTTTATGTGGGAACGTTTTATGACTCAGCCTTTGGTTGACAAAGGTATCTTTCGACACGTAGCCGATTGCCCCACACCTTGGCCTTGCTTTGTAATTGCCATACGCAACGAGTTTCTCGAAAACAATCGCCAAACCGTGGCTTTATTACTGGAAATAATCAATAATACTACGATTGAATTTAAGGAAATTCCGAGCATTGATCGCACTTTAGCGACTAAATACAACCAAAAGTTAGAAGACATTCAAACTTGGTTATCACTCACCAAATGGGCACAAAAACCCTTAGAGGAAAAAGTGTTAAACAAAATTCAAAATCAATTATTTGACCTCAAAATTATCGAGAAAAAAGGTACTTTTGCTGAAATAGTAAAAGCCGTTTAGCTTTTGCCATGGCAACATGATAAAACCGGGAAATCTTACGTATCAGCAACTTAAAGAAAAGTTCAGGATAAAAAGTCCTTGGGACATGATTATCATTTTTGTCTTGAACATCCTGATTACCATTCCGATTTTTATCATTGCCCACCAAAACTTAGTGGTTTTAGACTGGGCGAACCACTTCGACCGCGTTTTGCTTTTCATTGTCATTTTAGCAGTTATCCAACTCTTATTAAGAGCTTTAAGAAGGGTAACATTAATCTCGGTGATTCTTTATTTCATCTTATTGCTGTTCGGTACTTTATCCGGAAAATACGGTTTCCAAAGTGTTTTTGAAGACTACCGTTCAATGGTTTACACCATGAGCGAAAATCCATATCCGCAGGACATTATCATTTCTAAGTTACTGCCATTTCCGAACAAATCCAAAATCTTGGATGCTGTAGAATACCAAAATCCCAGGATTCGGAACTTCGCCATTATGGCAACGAGCAAACACTTCAGAGAGGTAAAAGGCTATCACGAAATCCATACCATCGTCCAATCTTTTGCGATTTTTAAAGAAATTAATACCCGGTGGAACTACGTCAGCGATCCCAAAGGACGGGACTATATTGCCAAAGCAACTGAGTCTTTACAATACCTTTCCGGAGACTGCGATGACCATTCGATTTTTATGGTGGCTTGCATCAAATCGATTGGCGGCACTACCCGATTGATCCATACCAAAGGCCATATTTATCCGGAGCTTTACATTGGTACCCAAAAAGATTTAGAACAGATTAATTACGTCATTAAGAAAGTATTGTTCCCTACGGAAAGTAAAAATCAAACTATTAATTACCACATTGACGAAAGAGGAAACATTTGGCTTAACTTGGATTACACCGCCAAATACCCCGGCGGACCGTTCATGAATGAAGAAATTTTAGGGGCTTTAACACTGGAATAAATCTTCCTTAAAATATTTTAAACAACTGGTTTATTTAGTATATTCGTTTCCGTTAAACTAACCCATATGAAAAAAGTTTTACTGCTGTTGCTGTTGCTTTCTACGGCAACTCAAGCGCAAGAAAGTGCGGCTATTGACAACAAAAAAAATGAATTCCGAGTAGATGTATTGTCTGCCTTGGTTTGGCAAAAAGCCAGTTTCAGTTATGAACGCTTTTTCGGCGGAGCCTTTTCGACGGGTTTCAACTTAAATTTTTCGGATAGTGGTAAATTGAATGATGATTTTGAAAGAGGATACCGCAATAATGTCCCGAAATTTGAATTCAATCCGTATGTGAGATACCAATTGTCAAAAGGCAAGACCAGTTTTTATTTTGCGGAAGTGTTTGCTTCCTACAACGGTGGTGATTACAAAGAGATTATTCGTTTGGTCGATAACAATTTGAATGGCTACTACACCACCAAAAAATCAGCATATTCCGATTTTGGTTTGGGCGGTGGCTTGGGATACAAATTGTATATCAAAGAAGCCTTTTTGGTAGAATTCTTAGCCGGTTTCGGTTCTAATTTAACCAATCGCGATAAGAGTCCGGATGTAATTTCCAGAGTCGGTTTTAACTTAGGCTATCGTTTTTAAAAAAAGAAAGATGAAAAAATTACACTATGCAGCATTATTGTTTGTTGGTCTTTTATTTTCCAACTGCGACACCAACGATGACGATTTCTATAAAACCATTTATGTAGAAGGCGGTAATAATATCGTAAGGATTGAAACGCAATCTACTTATACCGTTGGTGATTATTTATACGTTAAAGCTGATTTGGCAAGATACATTCCGGAACCCGGACAAACGCAAACCGCACTTTTAGACATTTACAAAACTACCGGGAATGCCTCACAGTTTGTTTTTTCGTATGTGATTGAGCGAAAAATTAACGCTACCGATTGGGAAGTGGTAACGGTGAATGATAACCAACTAGATATCATTTCCGGAAATGCACAAAACGGCGCTTATGTTTACGGTGTTTGTGAATACAACACTACTGAAGAATATTATCGTTATAACGTTGGCTTTCCGTTGTTAAACGCCGGGAATTATCGTCTCTCTTTCGGATACAACAGTTCTTCTGCTAACAGTGTAGAGATGGTTTCCTTGAGTGCTCCTAAAGACTTGATTGTAAATATCAATGCGGCTGTTTCTAATTTAGATAACAACGGATATTATTATTTTACCGTAAACTAAATTACCAACGAATAGGCTCTTTTCCGAGACTTTCTAAATATTGATTGGTTTTACTGAAATGCTGATTGCCGAACCATAAGCCTCTATTAGCACTTAAGGGCGATGGGTGTCCGGTTTCTAAAACATGGTGTTTGTTTCGATTGATTTTAGCGCCTTTCTTTTTGGCAAATCCGCCCCAAAGTAAAAAAACCACATTCTCTTTAGTGTCGGATATTTTCTGAATTACCGCATCGGTAAAGGTTTCCCAACCCTGATTTTGGTGGCTTCCCGCCTCGCTTTCCCTTACGGTTAAGGTAGCATTGAGCAACAAAACCCCTTGGTCGGCCCAACGTTCCAAATTACCGCTGATGGGAAACGGAATTTGCAAATCGGACTCAATTTCTTTGAAAATATTTTGAAGCGAAGGCGGAAAAGCAATCCCATCGTTTACCGAAAAACACAAACCGTTAGCTTGGCCCAAACCGTGATAAGGATCTTGACCGATAATGACTACATTCACCTTGTCAAACGGACAATGGTCAAAAGCAGCAAATATTTGACTCCCTTTGGGAAAGCATCTTTTGGTGGCATATTCTTCTTTCACGAAGGCTACCAATCGGTGAAAATAAGGTTGGTTAAATTCGCCGTAAAGTTGTTCCTGCCAAGTCGGCTCCATTTTGATTAACATCTCATAAAATTTTACCAAAAATAGTATTTTCTGTTGCAATATGGCTTTTAACCTTTGTAACTTTGAAGCATAGACCTGAAAGCATGATAGCGATTACTGAGAAAACATTACAAGATTTAGAATTCAATACGGTCCTGCAAACCATATCCGACCGATGCAATACCGAAATCGGCAAACAAAAAGCACTCGACATTGTTCCTTTCAAAGACAAAGCCACTTTGATGAACGAGCTTTTACAAACCTCGGAGTACTTGTCGTCGTTCACCAATAACAACGCCATTCCCAACCACGGTTTCGAAAATATCACCCAAGATTTAAAGTTTTTAGCCATTGAAGACAGTTTTTTGGAAGTGAGTAGTTTTCGTAAAATCGCTACGCTGTCTGAAACTGTGAATGTATTGTTATTGTTTCTGAAGAAATTTCACGATTACTATCCGAAATTAAACGAGAAAGCAGCCCAAATTGAATACACCAAATACATCACACAAAAAATTGATGAAGTAGTTGACAAATACGGGGAAATCAAAGACAATGCTTCGCCCGATTTGATTAACATCCGCCGCGATATGAATGTGGTTCGCGGAAAAGTCAACCAAAGTTTCGGTCAGGCATTAAGCCAATACAACAGCTTAGGCTATTTGGATGAGATTAAAGAAAGTATCGTTGAAAACCGACGGGTTTTGGCAGTTTTGGCCATGTATAGAAGAAAAGTCAAAGGTTCCATTTTAGGCAGTTCTAAAACCGGTAGCATCGCTTACATTGAACCCGAAGCTACGCTGCGCTATTCGAGAGAATTGAACAATTTAGAATACGAAGAAAGAGAGGAAATCACTCGAATTTTAAAGAAACTTTCCCATGAAATTAGGCCTTATGTTGATTTACTAAAGCAATACCAAGACTTTCTGAGTGATATCGACGTAGTGGCTGCAAAAGCCAAATATGCGCGTAAAATCAATGCATTATTGCCTAACATTACTGAGGAAAAGCGTTTGTTTTTCCGCGAAGCTTATCATCCGATATTGTTTTTGAACAATTTGGAGAAAAAGGAAAAAACATTTCCGCAAACCATTGAATTGAAAAACGACAGTCGGATTATCGTGATTTCGGGACCGAATGCCGGCGGTAAAACCATTTCGTTAAAAACAGTCGGCTTACTGCAATTGATGTTTCAATGCGGGATTCTGATTCCGGTACACGAACGAAGCGAAACCTTTTTATTTGACAGAATTCTAACGGACATAGGCGACAATCAATCGATTGAAAACCATTTGAGCACTTACAGTTACCGATTGAAGAACATGAATTACTTTTTGAAAAAATGCAACGCCAAAACCTTGTTCTTGATCGATGAATTCGGAACCGGTTCCGACCCTGAATTGGGAGGCGCTTTGGCAGAAACCTTTTTAGAAGAATTCTACCATCGGGAAGCCTTTGGGATTATCACCACGCATTATTCCAATTTGAAAATATTGGCCAACGAATTACCGTTTGCTTCCAACGCCAACATGCTTTTCGATGAAAAATCATTAGAACCTTTGTACAAATTAATTTTAGGGCAGGCCGGAAGTTCTTTCACCTTTGAAGTAGCGCAAAAGAACGGTATACCCTACGGATTAATCAATCGGGCCAAGAAAAAAATTGAAGGTGGAAAAGTGCGTTTCGACAAAACAATAGCCACCTTGCAAAAAGAGCGTTCCAAACTCGAAAAGACCTCGCTAACCTTAAAAGAAGAAGAAATCAAAGCCCGTGAAGAAAGCAAAAAAATGGAAACCATTAATGCTAAGATTCAGGAAAAATTGGAGCGCTATCAAGAATTGTATGATGCCAATCAACGGCTGATTTACATCGGGCAGAAAATAGATGATTTATCCGAGAAATACTTTAACAACAAAGACAAAAAAGTATTGATTGGAGAATTTTTGAAATTGGTGGAAATTGAAAACTCCAAACGCAAAAAAGCCACAGCCAAAGAGAAAAAAGAAAAGGAGATTATCCAGAAAAAAGTGGTGGAAGAAGTTAAAGTCAAAGTAGAAGAAATTCGAGTAGCCAAAAAGGAAAAGAAGATTAAAGCGCAAAAGCTCGAAACCGAAAAACCAAAAGTGGTTTTAAAAATTGGAGACAGGGTTCGCATGGTTGACGGAAAATCGATTGGTACCATTGATAAAATTGAGAAAAATAAAGCCGTGGTGAATTACGGCATCTTTACTTCTAAAGTCAGTTTAGAAGAATTAGAATTTGTTCAAGCCCATTGATGATGGAAATTAACGAATTACCCAAAGACAAGAAAATTATACTCTATGACGGGGTTTGTAATCTTTGCAACGCCTCAGTACAGTTTGTTATTAAACGGGATACCAAAGACGTATTTCGTTTTGTACCGCTGCAATCTGATTTGGGCAATAAGATTTTGAATCATATTGGCATTAATCGTGAGCATACCGACAGTATGGTGCTTTATGAACCCGGTAAAGCCTATTTTTACAAAGCAGAAGCTGCATTGAAAATAATAAATGAATTTGGAGGTTTGTATCAGCTGCTTAACATCTTGCAAATACTCCCAAAGTTTATTTCGAACACGGTTTATGATTACATCGCCAAAAATCGTTACCGTTGGTATGGCAAAAAAGAAAGTTGTATGATGCCTACACCTGAATTGGCAGCAAAATTTCTGGCATGATAATTATCATACCGTATTAGAATTTATCAAAGTAATTTTGATAAACTCTAATCGATAAGTCATGACATCACAAAACATTTCCTTGTATTCTTGGGACAACGGTGCCTTCATTATGGTAGGCGTATTTACCTTAGTCATCATCGGGTTGGTAGGCGCCATACTCCTGATGATGAATAGTAAGAATAAAAAAAACGACTAAGTTTCCTTAGTCGTTTTTCTTTATAGAGAAATGTAAAATTATTGTTTTACAATTTTCTTAGTAGCTTTTCCGTTTGCTGTTTCAATGTTTAAGAAATAAACTCCAGAGTTCAAATCTGCAATATTCAACTGATTTAAATTAGAATTGAATTCTTTTACAGTTCTTCCATTAACGTCAGAAATTCTCACTTTGTTGATTTCAACATCAAAAGTGTTACTCATAAGAGAAATGTTCACAACATTGTCTACCGGGTTTGGATAAACAACAAATGTATCATTAGAAACTGATAAATCGTTAACTCCTAAAAGCGTATCAGTAGCAGAAGCTCTCATTACAAAATTATCAAAAACACCGCTGAAAGATGCAGCGTTTGTAGTGTTTGCCTCAGAAGCTAAATCTAACTCACCCGGATCAGCTAAATCAGCACCTCCTGCCCAAAAAGTATTAGCAATAGTAGCAGTATCAGTCATAGTATTAACTCTCCACGTTGGCTGACCAGTAGTAGTGTTGTAACCAAATCCAATTCTGTACCAAGTGTTGGCTTGTAAAATTAAACCACCAGTAGCTAAATTAACAGTGTATGTATCAACTGTACCGGCATTATTCAATTTTGCAACACCTCTTAATAATCTTGTATTATTGGTGTAAATTAATCCATTAATGATTTCAAAAGTTGGATCATATAAATAAACCCCTGTAAATCCGGTGCTGGTTGTTGTGGCTCCAGTGAAAAAATCTACCTCAACTTCAATTATTTCGTTTCCGGCTGTTCTTGCTGCCCAAGCAGTAGGAAGACCATCTTTCCACATATATCTTACACCTTTATTTCCATTTGGACCAACAATTTGCAAACCTTTAGTAGCATTATTTCCTGCGGCAATAATTTGAAAATTAGAACTCGCTGAATTGGTTGTAGTTGTAGGATCAGTTCCATTGTTAGAAAAAGTCAACCAAGAGCCTTGCCCGGCTGTTGTACCTGTTAAATCTGTACCAATGTTTCCAATTGTTAGACCATTGAAGTCATCAGATTGAATTGTCTGAGCATTGGATACAAATAAACCTCCTAAAAGAGTCAAAGAAAGTAAAAGTTTTTTCATAAAATAGTTTTTTAATTGTTAAGCAAATATATTAAAGTTAATTATAATCTGGCATAATTTAACTTTCTTTTTTCCTATCCTTAACTATCCTTTTCCCATTTACCTACAACACTTGTTGCAATGGCATTGCCCAATACATTGGTAGCACTTCGGAACATATCACAAAAATGATCTATCGGGAGAATCAAAGCAATGCCTACTTCAGGAATATCAAACATCCCGCAAGTAGCAGCCACAACAACTAAACTGGCTCGGGGAACTCCTGCAATCCCTTTACTGGTTAACATTAAAACTAACAACATTGTCATTTGGGTTCCGGTATCCAATGGAATACCGTAGGCTTGTGCAATAAAAATACTGGCGAATGTCATATACATCATACTACCGTCAAGATTAAAAGAATATCCTAAAGGCAACATGAAAGAAACAATTTTGTCTTTAACGCCAAATCGCTCCAACTCTTCTGTTAGTTTGGGAAAAACCGCTTCACTACTCGTTGTACCGAAAGCAATTACTAACGGACTCATGATTCGCTTCAAGAGCGTTGTCATGTGCCCTTTCAAGAACAAATAACCAACAAACAATAGCACAACCCACAAAGAGGCTATTCCAACCAAAAACGAACCAAAGAAGTAAATGTAAGTTTTAATCAATTCCCAAAAATCAATCATGGCCAAAACACTAGCTATAGCACCAAAAACACCGAAAGGAGCAAACTTCATTACATAGTTCACCATTTTCAAAATAATGTGTGATGTTTTATCCAAAGCATTGATAACCGGTTTTGCATGCGAACCTATGGATGCAGCGGCTAACCCGAAGAAAATAGAGAAAATTACTATCTGCAAAATTTCATTAGTAGCCATAGCTTCAACCACACTTTTAGGAATGATATGCTCTATAAAATTCTGAGCAGAAAAACCTTCCGTTTTTTGTACAATCTCTGAGGCTTTATTAGGATCAAGATTTGGTAATTGAATATTCTTTCCGGGTTCTAATAGATTTACCCAAAACATTCCTATCAACAAAGAAATAAATGATGCGGAAAAAAACCAGCCCAAAGCCCTACCTCCTATTCGTCCTACCGATTTGATATCGCCTAATTTGGCAATTCCTACCACCAAAGTAGTAAAGACTAAAGGTGCAATAATCATCTGTACCAGCCGAATAAATATGGTTGCTAGCAACTTAATATTCTTGCTGAAAGACTCTCGGAAAGTTTCGTCAAAATTTTTAAAAACAAAGACTCCCAACAAGGCACCAAGTACTACGGCAATTAAAATTTGAAAAGTAAGATTAGAAAGTATTGACTTTTTCGACGTTTCTGTTGTGTCCATTTATTTTTGATAGGTTTTGTTTAGTAAATAAAAATCAGCCAAAACTAAGGCAGCCATAGCTTCCACAATGGGTACCGCTCTCGGCACCACACAAGGATCATGACGTCCTTTCCCTTGCTGTGTGACAATAGTATTTTGATTGGTTAAAACTTCCTGCTCTTGCATCAAAGTGGCAACCGGTTTGAAAGCTACTCGGAAATAGATATCCATCCCGTTAGAAATTCCGCCCTGAATACCACCGGAAAGATTGGTCTTGGTAGATCCGTCATCGTTGTAAAGATCGTTGTGTTCACTGCCTTTCATTTGTGCACCGCAAAATCCGCTACCATATTCGAATCCTTTTACAGCATTGATTGACAACATTGCTTTGCCCAATTCGGCATGCAATTTGTCAAAAACAGGTTCACCTAATCCGACAGGAACATTTTGAATAACACAAGTGATAGTTCCGCCAACCGTATCGCCTTCTTTGCGAATGCTCTTGATATAGTTTTCCATTTTAGCTGCTGTCTCTAAATCGGGACAACGAACAGCATTGCTTTCTGTTAGCGAAAAATCTAAGTCCTGATATGGTTTGTCTATAAAAATAGTCCCAACAGATGATACAAAAGCGTTTATTTTTACCGAAGGCAATAATTGTTTAGCAACCGCTCCGGCTACTACTCTACAAGCAGTTTCTCTGGCCGAACTTCTTCCGCCGCCGCGGTAATCACGAATGCCGTATTTTTTTTCATACACATAATCGGCATGGCTCGGTCGATACGAATCTTTGATATGCGTATAATCATCCGATTTTTGATTGGTATTCGGGATGATAAAACCGATTGGTGTGCCTGTCGTTTTTCCTTCAAAAATTCCGGATAAAAACTGTACTTCATCGGCTTCTTTTCGTTGGGTAACTATGGCCGACTGTCCGGGCTTTCTGCGCTGCATTTCGGCTTGAATGGCTTCAAAATTTAACGCTACTCCGGGTGGACAGCCATCGATAATTCCTCCTAAAGCTTCTCCGTGAGATTCTCCGAAAGTGGTGACTTTAAAAAGAGTTCCGTAACTGTTTCCGGCCATGTTTATCGATTTTAAACAAATATAGGGCAAAGTTTAAAAGTGCAAAAGATTATTATTCAAAAGTTAATCCTTAGGTAAACTTAGACTAACATCTTAATAGTTAATTTGGAAAACCTTAAAAGCAATTATTTTGAAAAAAAGAAAAACGGATGTAGTGGTGATTTCCGATGTTCACCTTGGTACTTTTGGAGCTCATGCGCACGAATTGGGTTATTACTTATCCTCCATCAAACCCAAAATATTAATCTTAAACGGTGACATCATCGATATTTGGCAATTTCGAAAATCCTATTTTCCGAAGTCGCATTTAAAGGTAATCCAAAAGATTATCAACTTAGCTTCTAAAGGTACTCAGGTGTATTATATTACAGGGAATCACGATGAATTCCTACGAAAATTCAGTGATACTTCTATCGGAAATTTTAAAGTCGTGGACAAACTCGTTTTAGAACTCGATCATAAAAAGGCCTGGATATTTCACGGAGATGTATTTGATGCCTCTGTCCAACATTCCAAATGGATAGCCAAACTCGGTGGTATCGGCTACGATTATCTCATTTTACTGAATCGCTTCATCAATTGGTGTTTGAAAAAAATGGGAAAAGAACCTTATTCGTTTTCTAAAAAAATCAAAGCCGGAGTTAAAAAAGCCGTCAAACACATTTCCGATTTCGAGAATACGGCGACTGATTTGGCCATCGAAAAAAATTATGACTATGTTATTTGCGGCCATATTCACGAACCTAAAATTGAAAAAAAAGAAAATAAAAACGGTGCTACTTTGTACTTAAATTCAGGGGATTGGGTAGAAAACCTAACTGCTTTAGAATACCACAAAAAACGTTGGAAACTATACCGTTATGAAGACTACACCGAACTAGAAGAGGAAGAAGAGGATTGGTCTGATATGGAAAATTATATAGAACAACAGCTTATTGCCTCTATCATTTTATCTAAGGAGCAGAAATAATTTTAACAAAAATATAAGACTACTATTAACAATAATCGGCATTTTTCCTCGTTAATGAGTATATTTGTATTAACAAAAAAACACATTTATGAAGAAAATCATTTTATCAGCTTTTATGCTAATCGGATTAGCATTCAGCGCGCAGGCTCAAGACATTTCAAAAAATGCCTTAGGATTACGTTTGGGAGACAACGATGGATTTGGTGGTGAAGTTTCATACCAAAGAGGTTTGTCTAAAAACAATCGTTTAGAGCTTGATTTGGGTTGGAGAAACAGTCAAAATGTCGATGCTTTTAAATTGGTTGGTTTGTACCAATGGGTTTGGAATATTGACGGAGGCTTCAATTGGTATGCCGGAGTTGGTGGTGGTATCGGAAGTTGGAGTTATAAGGACAATGGTTTCGATGAAAACGGAACTATTTTGTTAGCAGCCGGTGACATCGGTATTGAATACAACTTCGACATTCCGCTTCAATTGTCTTTGGACTTCAGACCTGAAATTTATTTTAATTCTGACGACTACAGAGAAGACAGTTTCGGACCGGACATTGCTTTGAGTATCCGTTACCGTTGGTAATTTAAAAATGAAATAAAAAAAATCCCGATTCTTTGAAAATCGGGATTTTTTTTATTTGATAACTATGGGTTTCTTCGAATTGATTTTGATAATGGTGTAAGGATAGATAATATTTTCGTTACTCAAATCCGCCTCAGTTGGCTTTTGAGTGTCTTTAACATAGACCACAATCTCTGTGGGAGTTTCAACCACTTTTTCAACCTTCACCCTATTGTAAGTCTCTTTTGTCGGTCCGGAATTAAGAATAATAAAACTGCTTTTCTGGGTATCTTGCGATTTGATTTTCTTTTGTAGCGTTTCATCTCCCAAAAGCATCATGATTTCTTTGGGTTCAGTAAGAATTTCATAAAACTTGATGTTAGCACCACCATCATTATTGGTTACCAAGACTTCATACAATGGCAATGGTGCTGTTGCTTTTGAAGTGGAACACGAATACAGTGCTATAAAGGCCAATAAGGAAATTATTTTTCGCATCGGGTTTCTTTTATGGCTTGAATATACAAATTTTCATAAAGCGGTAATATGTTTTTAATGTCAAATCGTTTGGCAATATTCAAAGCATTGGTTCTGAATTGCTCAAGTATTTTGTCGTCTTTTAAAATCTTCAAAGCATTCTCAGCCATATTATCAATATCACCTACATTGCTCAAATAACCGGATTCACCGTCAAAATTCACTTCGGGTAAACCGCCTGAATTACTGGAGATAACCGGTACGCTCCAAGCCATTGCTTCCAAAGCTGCCAATCCGAAACTTTCGGTTTCCGACGGTAATAAAAATAAGTCAGAATACGACAAAATTTGGTCAATCTCGTTACTGTTTCCAAAGAAAATAACTTTGTCTTGTATGCCTAATTCTTCACAAAGTTCTTCGGCTTTGGCTTTTTCAGGTCCGTCGCCAACCATCATTAGTTTAGCCGGAATTTGTTGCTGAATTTTATAAAAGATTTTGACAACATCCGGAATGCGTTTTACCTTTCTGAAATTACTGATGTGCGTTACGATTCGCTCTTCTTTTTGAGCCATAACCGAACGCTGACAAGAAATCAAACTCTCATTTCTGGTCTTATCCAACTCGATAAAATTCGGAATTACATGTATGTCTTTTTCAATGGGAAACAAGTTGTAAGTATCGTCTTTTAAACTTTGCGATACCGAAGTAACTACATCGGATTTATTGATACTGAAACTCACTGCCGGTTTGTAAAAAGGATGATTGCCAACTAAGGTAATATCGGTACCGTGCAATGTAGTTACCATTGGAATATTGATGCCTTCGTCTTTCAACATTTGCTTAGCCATATAGCCGGCGTATGCGTGCGGAATAGCATAATGTACGTGCAGGACTTCTATCTTGTACAATTTTACCATATCCACCAGCTTACTAGACAAGGCCAATTCGTAGGGTTGGTAATGAAACAGCGGATATTCAGGTACATTTACCTCGTGGTAATGTACGTTAGGATTTAGAAGGGCCAAACGCACCGGCTGACGGTAAGTAATAAAATGAATTTCATGACCGCGATGGGCTAATTCGAGTCCGAGTTCTGTGGCTACAACACCGCTACCTCCAAATGTAGGATAGCAAACTATGGCTATTTTCATAAACTGTTTTTGTTGGTACGAATTTAAAGAAAATAGCGATGTGATTTGGTAAAAAAGCGTTAAAGAATCAGTGGACTATGATGGCGTCTTGAATTACTTTTTGAATTTCTTCACGAATGTTTTCTTTAGAAAGTTTGTTCGGTAAATTTGAATCCGGGTAAGTTCTGTTGGACAAGAACACATAAACTATTTCTGTTTCAGGATCAGCCCAAGCTATGGTTCCTGTAAATCCGGTATGTCCGAAACTTGATTTGGAAACACAACCGCAAGTTGGACCACCACCGCTGAGTTGTGGTTTATCAAATCCTAAGCCTCTGCGATTGCCTTCGGCACAGAAATGACAGGTATTGAATACGTCAAAAGTTTCAGGAGAAAAATAAGTAACGCCACCGTATTGCCCTTTTTGCAAAAACAATTGCATCATTTTCGCCACATCCAAGGCATTGGAAAAAACACCGGCATGACCGGCAACGCCACCTTCCATAGCGGCTTCCATATCGTGTACATAGCCTTGAATAGTTGTTTGGCGGAAATAATTATCTTCCTCCGTAGGTGCAATCAGACTTTTATCGAACTTAGTCAACGGATTATACAAAGTGTAATTCATTCCCAACGATTGGTAGAAATTCTCGTAAGTGAGTTGATCTAGAGATTTTCCGGTTTTCTTTTCTAAATATTGTTTGAGAATGATGAAGGTAAAATCGCTGTATTTGTATTCTTTTTTATCGAGTAACGGACTATCGATAATTTGCTTCATGATGCTATCGTGGTAGTCGTCACGTAGGTACAGACTGTCAGTTACTCTTTTAGTAAACCCCGGAACTGCCGTTTTTCTGTAATATCTTTCCAAAGGCTTTTTATCGGCTCCAACAGTAGCTTTGTAAAACGGAATCCAGGCCTGGAGTTGTCCGTAATGTGACAACAAAGTTTTAAAATCAATGGAAGCTTTGTTGGAACCTTGAAAACTAGGCAACATTTCACCTAAAGTGGTTTCTAAGCGCACCTTTTTACGATCGTACAACTGCATCACGTTGGGCAAAGTAGCTATGACTTTAGTTAAAGAAGCTACATCATACAAATCCGTGTTCTTCACCCTTACCTTGTTGTCATAAGTTTGGTAACCGAATGATTTTTGATAAACCACTTTGCCTTTACGCGCTACCAAAACTTGCATTCCGGGTGCCATTTTTCCGTCGATGGCCTTGATGGCTAATTTTTCGATTTGATTGAGCTTTTCCGAACTCATTCCCATATTCTCTGGTGTGGAAAATCCTAAACGATTTAACTTCTCTGTGGTTAATCCGTGTCCGGCTTTGTATTCATCGTTAATGGAAACCGATAACTTTCCTTTGGATTCAATCGCACCAAAAATCAATTCAGCCGAAACTTCCTGAGCTATTTCAGCATTTTGATAAGAAACAATAACGCCTTCAATAGTTTCAAAATTTTGAATTTTAGATAAGGTGTACGGTTTGGTAAAACAATCTAAAACCACTTTCTTTTGGGCGCCAATATTCGCAATCAACTGCAACTCGGCTTCCGTAAACTCATGCGATTTCCACCAGGCTTTATCCGATTTGTGATAACCTACAATAACTGTTTCGAAATCAGCCAACTTGACCATAAGAGAATCCGGATTGGCATCTGACACTTCGGTAACTTCGGTATATTTCTTTAACGTATTGACAAAAGCACTGTTGTGGTCTTCACCTATTTTCACGTAGGCTATCTTTTGATTCAAATTGCGAATCGGCAAAATTCCGTCATTCTTAACCACTGTCACCGCATTTTCGTAGAGTTCGTACTGCAAAGAAAGATTAGATTTCGGATTCAAATCGTTGTACAAATTGATTTCTTCTACCGGTTCGTATTGGTGCAATCCGGCTTTGAATTTGTATCGCAATATTTTTTTAACCGATTCGGCCAAACGATTCTCAGTAACCAATCCTTGTTGAAAAGCAGCTCTGATTTTATCGACTGCCAAAGGCACATTCTCGGCAAAAAGCAAAATATCGTTTCCGGCCATAAAGGCTTCCAAATCAATATCTCCGGGCTTTTTAAAATTACTGGCTCCTTTCATATTCAAGGCATCGGTAAAAATCAAGCCTTCGAAACCCATTTCATTTTTCAACAAATTGGTGACTACGGGTTGCGAAATAGAAGTCGGATAGCCTTCGCGCGGCTCTAAACTCGGCACATTCAAATGTGCGACCATTACAGAAACCAAACCTTCATCGAACATACGTTTATAAGGATACAATTCTACTTTTTCGATATGCTCTGCAGAGGCATTAACTACCGGTAAAGTATGATGTGAATCTGTTGAAGTATCGCCGTGACCCGGAAAGTGTTTCCCCGTGGCAAATATGCCTTGGCTTTGAGTTCCGTTCATTAATGCGATGGCGTGTTCGGCAACATTAACTTTATTTTCGCCAAAAGAACGAAAACCGATAATCGGATTTTTGGGATTGGTATTGATGTCTAAAACCGGTGCAAAATTAAAGTGTACACCCATTCTTTTGCTTTCTTTAGCCATGGCTACTCCGACTTTCTCAACCAATTTCAAATCTTTGACAGCGCCTAAAGTCATGTTGAACGGATAGCGAAACGTAGAATCCAGACGCATGCTCATGCCCCATTCGGCATCGATCCCAATAAACAGCGGCACTTTGGCTAATGATTGGTATTGGTTGGTTAAACGCGCTTGTCTTCTCGGACCGCCTTGAAAGAAAATTACGCCACCGATTTTATAATCGCGTACCAACTTTTTGATTGCATTGGTGTGAATGGAATCTTTGTTAGAATAAGCTGCCACCATAAACAACTGCCCTACTTTTTCATCAAAAGTCATTTGGTTGTAGATGCTGTCAACCCATTGGCTTTCGGCTAAGGTCTCGGGGAAAAAGTTTTTTCGCTCCGATTTAAGATGAGGAATGTAAATTTCTTCGTCTTCTGCGATGCCGGCTTTGCTCAGGGTTACAAACGACTTTTTGTCCTTGGTAGTCGAACAATTCGTAACCAAAAACAACAAAGCGCTGAATACTGCTATTCTGAACAAAAACTGCTTCATGAAAAAACGGAAATTAAAAGAAACGACTATGCCAACTGTCGGCAGCAGGAACTTCCCAGCTTTCGTTGAACTCTTCGATGGTATTAACCAAATTATTAAACACTATAGTATTGGCCGTTACGGCTTTCTCTTTGGCCATGCGTTTAAAATCGATAAGCGATTTATGTGCGATGTGCTCTCCGTTTTTAAAAGTAACATTCATTTTATCCAACAAGTCTACTTGGTATTTTTGCTCTAAACTTTGGATAAAAGAAACCGAAGTGTCAATAGAACAACCGGTGGCTTGTTGCACTTCTTGATTGACTGCTATAATAATAAAACGATTGTATTTGAGCAAATAAGAGGCTTCCAATCCGGTACCGTGAGCTGACCAATTCTCGAGAAATGCTTTCAAATCTTGTTCGATTTCAGTCATCTCATCATCTGAAAATTTGCGATTGGACTGATAAATCCAAATTCGGGATTCTTCGGGTAGATTTTCAAAAGGTACAAACATGAGATTGATGATTGGGTATTAATAATTGAGATTACAGCATTATAAATCTTGTGCATTCGCGATAAGTTCGGCTACGTCCATCACTTTTACGTTGCCTTCTTGCTCTTTGGCTTTTACACCGTCGGTCATCATGGTGTTGCAAAACGGACAACCGGCTGCAATGATTTCGGCTTTGGTTTCTAAAGCATCTTCCGTTCTTTCCACGTTGATGTCTTTGTTCCCATTTTCAGGTTCCTTGAACATTTGAGCACCTCCGGCACCACAACACAATCCATTGGCACGAGAGCGTTTCATTTCGACTAACTCAGCATCTAATTTCTGAATCAAATCTCTTGGTGCTTCATACACATTATTGGCGCGTCCCAAATAACACGGATCGTGGAAAGTGATTTTTTTACCTTTAAATTGGCCGCCTTCGATAGTTAATCGACCCGAATCTAAAAGTTGTTTTAAAAATTCGGTATGGTGAACCACTTCATAAGTGCCACCCAATTCCGGATATTCATTTTTTAAAGTATTGAAACAATGCGGACAAGCGGTAACGATTTTTTTGGCTTCGTAAGCATTTAATACCTCGATATTCATCATGGCTTGCATTTGAAACAAAAATTCGTTGCCGGCGCGTTTGGCCGGATCACCGGTACAACTTTCTTCAGTTCCTAAAACGGCAAACTCTACTTTGGCGCGATTTAGAATGCGCACGAAAGCCTTAGTGATTTTTTTGGCCCTGTCGTCAAAACTTCCGGCACAACCTACCCAAAACAATACTTCGGGTTGCTTGCCTTGAGCCATCATTTCTGCCATAGTCGGCACGTTTAATACTTCTGACATAATCAATTTTTAGATTTATGATATTTGATATTCAAATTTTGATATCTAATATCTAATATTTGATATTACTCGTGGTGCTCGTCGTCGAACACTTGAATGGTTACTTCTTTGTCTACCAAATCGGTGAACTTGCCTCGGTAACGCGTGGCTTTTACCAAGTGATTGTCAATCCAATGGTAATTACCGCCGCGTGGCTTTCCAAATAAAATACCATGGTATTTAAATCCGTGTTGTTTTAACCAACGCTCGGTGTATTCTCTGTGTGCTTCTGTTCTTGAGGTGAAGAAGAAGATAATATGTCCTTCATCATACCATTTGTTCAAGGTAGCTAAAGCGTCGGGATAGACTTCCGC
Source organism: Flavobacterium sp. (assembly GCF_024710485.1). Lineage (GTDB taxonomy): Bacteria > Bacteroidota > Bacteroidia > Flavobacteriales > Flavobacteriaceae > Flavobacterium. The sequence goes on along the minus strand of NZ_JANJUQ010000030.1, from coordinate 89,131 downwards.
GGTTAGCATTCTTTCCGGTTCTTCGTTCGGAATGTCATCACAAATCGTTCCGTCGATGTCGATTAAATAATTCTTGATGCCTTCCGGTAAAATCGGACTTAACTGTTGGCCATTCTCTGTGATGCTTTGTAATTTTTTCTCGATGTCTTCCGCTTTCATTGGGTTACTTTTTATAGTTTTTCAAATTCATTCAACAAATTCCCAAGCCTCACAAATATGAGAATTTATCCTTTTATAATTAATTTTCGTCTTTCCAGTTCAAGCGATCCATTTGGTTGTATTGCCATGGTGCGCCATTGTTTTCTATGTTGGTCATCATGGCGTTTAAGGATTGCGGTGCGGCACTTTGTTCCATAACCAAATACCTTCTCATATCCATAATAATCGATAACGGACTGATGTTTACAGGACATTCTTCCACACAAGCGTTGCAGGAAGTACAAGCCCAAAGTTCTTCGGTAGTAATGTAATCGTTTAATAACGACTTACCGTCCGGTACAAATACGCCTTTGTTGGCATCCATATTTTTTCCAACTTCTTCCAAACGATCGCGGGTGTCCATCATAATTTTTCGCGGCGATAATTTCTTCCCGGTTTGGTTGGCCGGACAAGAGGAAGTACAACGGCCGCACTCGGTACAAGTGTAAGCATTGAGCAATTGAACCCAATTCAAATCTTGCACGTCCGAAGCTCCAAATTTACTTGGCACCGCATTTTCATCCACCGGTGGAGCCGCAAACGGATCGGCATTCGGATCCATCATTAATTTTACTTCTTTGGTTACGCTTTCCAAGTTGTCGAATTTGCCTTTGGCATTCAAATCCGCAAAATATGTATTCGGGAAAGCCAATAAAATGTGTAAATGTTTGGAATAGTACAAATAGTTCAAGAAAATCAAAATCCCAACTATGTGCAACCACCAAGCGGTTCTTTCAATAATGGTCACGGCCTCTAAAGAAAAAGTGTCCGGTGAAGGGGCTAAAAATTGTGAGATGATATTTCCGGAATTCATATCCTGAAAATGCAAATCAAAGGCATTCATGATTAAGAATAACGACATCAAGACTACTTCAAAATACAAGATAGTGTTGGCGTCTTTTTTAGGAGCGCCATTCAAATCCGAACTCCTGAATCGACCAATGTTGAGAACATTTCTTCTAATCCAAAAAGCAGCTACAGCTACCAAAACCAATACGGCTAAAACTTCAAATGAACCGATTAGAAAACCGTAAAATCCGCCCATAAAAGAAAACACCCTGTGTGTTCCGAACAAACCATCGATAATGATTTCGAGTACTTCTAAATTGATGATAATAAAGCCCACATACACTATTAAGTGCAAAAAGGCAGCTATTGGTCTTTTTGCCATTTTAGATTGCCCTAAAGCAACCATAGCCATATTTTTCCAGCGAGCTGAACTATTGTCAGTGCGATTTACATCGCGACCCAAATTAATATTGCGTTTGAGTTTCTTTACGTTTTGGGCAAAAAAACCAATTCCGGCTATCAAGATTAAGGCAAAAAGTATGTTGTCGATGTACAGCATAAAATGATATTTTACTTGGTAATAGTGTCGTTAACCGGCGCTTTATATGGTTTGTTTTTCTTACCGAAAAGCGAAACATTGATATAACGGGTTGGGTTCAATCGTAAATCTTGCAAAAGCAATTCTAACTCTTTGGAACTTTTGGCGAAGTTGTTGTAGAGCGCTTCATCTTTAGCTAACTTGCCTAAAGTTCCTTTTCCGGACTGCATATCGGCCATTAGCTTGTCTACGCTAGCTAATGTTTTTTCGAGATTTTTAACCGTTTGCGCGATATTGGCTTTGGCTAACGAATCAGACATTATCGTCAAATTGGCTGATGTTTTCTCGAAGTTTGTCATTGTAGTATTGATTTTCCCTTTGTTTTCTGCCAGCATTCCGTTAACGGTTGCAGATGCTTCTTTAAACTCGGCTAAAGTTGCATTTAGGCTTTCTAAACTACCTCTGAGATTTTGCTTGGTTTTTTCGTCTAATACCTGATTGATGTTGACCAACATCATATTGGCATTTTCCAAAACTTTATCCAATTTTTCTTTGATAGGTTTGATTTGGTTGGACACTTCTTCGGTTAGTCCTAACTTGTTAGCCGACTTTAAAAAATCACCTGAAGCAGCAATTTCCTGAGTTTCCGTGTTGGGTAAGATGGCAATTTGTTTACCGCCGATGGGTCCGGGAGAATACAATTCGGCCACACTGTTCTTCGGGATTTGATAATCGCCGTTTATTTGAAGTTCCACTAAGGAAGTCCAATCGTCCTGCAAAGCGATGGAATTCACTTTTCCAACCGTCAATCCGTTAATAGTAACCGGTGCAGCAACAACCAAACCATCTACATTGGCATAGCTGACGTAATATTTATTATAACTTGACAATAAATCTCTTCCTTTTAAGAAGCTATAACCCCAAATAAACAATAAAATAGAGGCAATTACTAGAATGGCTGTTTTAATTTCTCTGGTGATTTTCAAAGCTGATTTTTTTTTACAAAGTTAAAATAAAATACTAAAACTCCTTGTTATTATTGTTTTAAAGCTTCTTGCACAGAGACTTTTTTACCATTTTTAAAAGCGATTACGAAAGCGGATGTAAAACCTTTGGCTTTGGCCTCGGCTAATAACCTTTTGGCTTCTTCATAACTTGAGGTTTCTCCATACATATATTTGTATAAAGAACCTTCATTGGCCACTGAAATGTTATTCAAACCTTTAAAATTACTTGGTATAGGATCTAACTTAGTTCCACTAGCTGATAATTGCACCTTAAAAATAGCTACGCCTGGAGTGATTGCTTCAGGTTTCGGTTCGGTTTTCGTTTCCGGCTTTTTTACTTCCGGTGCTTTAGTGGTTTTAGCAACCGCAGGAGAATCAACTACTTTGATATTTTCAACTTTTTGGGAAGGCTTCACGGTTGTTTCGCCTTCACCGGTACCGTAAAACTCTTTTTTGTATTTAATAATGGCATTAGCAATTGCTTCCGCCATTGCATCCTGACCTGATTCGGAATCCAATCGACTGCCTTCTTCCGGATTAGAGATAAAACCCATTTCTATCAACACTCTCGGCATATAGGCTTTGTGCAAAACCATAAAAGGCGCTTGTTTTACACCACGACTTTTGGAGCCGGCTTTCATGAAGAATTCCTGAACATTTCCGGCCAAAGCAATACTGCCTTCCATAAATTCTTCTTGTTGTACCACTAAACCAATAAAGGTCTCGGGCGATTTCGGATCGAAACCTTGGTATTTTTGTTTGTAATCTTTCTCCATAGTGATTACCTCATTCTCTTTTTTAGCAGCTTCTAAGTTGGAAGCGTTTTTAGACATACCCATTACATAAGTCTCGGAACCACAAGCAGCGGTATTCTTATTCGCATTACAATGTATGGAAACAAAAATATTAGCATCGGCTCTGTTTGCAATATTGGCTCGCTCAATCAAATCGATAAAAACATCTGTCTTTCGGGTATAAATGACTTCAATCCCTGAATTTTTTTCGAGAATCTTACCCACTTTAAGCACTACGGCCAAAGCAATATTTTTCTCGATATGACCGTGATATACGGCACCAAAGTCGTGTGCACCGTGACCGGCGTCTAAAGCTACTTTGAATTTTTCTCCCGATTGGGCTACTATTAAGTTAGAAATGAATAATAAAATCGCACCTACAACTACGTTGAATCCTTTCATTGGTTTTATCACTTTCAAAAATTGTTTTTAAATTATTTAATTGCTGATGTCTTTCCATCGGTAACCATGACTACAAATGCATCCGAAAAACCACTTTTTTTAGCCTGTTGGCACAACTTTTTGGCTTCATTCAAATCGGTCACACTACCGTAAAAATACTTGTACAAGTTGTTATCGAAAGTAAACGAAATCTCTTTCAGTCCTTTAAAATCAGGCGAAGTTACGGCTCTTTTTTTAGAAGAAGCAAAAAGTTGTATCTTGTACTTACCGTTTTCTGTAGCCGAAACAGGAATCGATTCCGATTGTTTATCGACTACTTCCTCTTTTTTGGGTTTCTGATTTACCAAGTCTGTTTTATCGCTTTGAACGACAATATCGTTAAAAAACTCTTTCTGATATGCAATGATGGCTTTAGCAATTTGTTCTGCCATTTGACTTTGTCCATCTTCTGAATTCAAATACTCGCCTTCTTCTTTGTTAGACAAAAAACCTAATTCGATTAAAACTCCAGGCATGTAAGCCGCATCCAAAACCCATAAAGGTTGTTGTTTCACGCCTCGGGTTTTCCGACTCAAATTATACGTAAAATTGTCCTGAATCAAAGATGCCAAACTGATGCTGCTGTTTAAATTTTCTTCCTGAACAATTTTCAAACCGGCCAAACTTTCGGGTTTGTGCGGATCAAAGCCTTCATATGTTTTTTTGTAATTGTCCTCGAGTAAAATTACCGAGTTTTCTTTTTTGGCGACTTCCAAGTTCATATTACTGCGCGACAGTCCCATTACAAAAGTCTCAGTTCCTGAAGGAGTTTGATTGGTAACTGAATTACAATGAATAGAAACAAACAGATCGGCATTAATTTTATTAGCCACTTTCGGGCGATTAACCAATTCTATAAAAACATCTGATTTTCGGGTGTACACTACTTCAAAATCTTTCTGTTTTTCGAGTAACTCACCCACTTTTAAAGTTGTTTTAAGGGCGATTTCTTTCTCCACAAAACCATGATAAGAATTACCCGGATCCTTTCCGCCATGTCCGGCATCCAAGACCACTGTAAACTTTGCGTTTTTTTTCTGAGCGAAACTCGTAAAAACACAAAACGACAGCAACAGTAAAAATATATTTCTGTTTGTAAACAAAAGCATTAAATCTAAAAGTTAATTTTAATTAAAACCGAAAGGTTATAAAATCATTATTTCCTTATTTTTGACCGAAAATATTGTTTAAGTTTGTCCCGTCAAAAACCAAGCCATACTTCTACAAAAATAGCATTAAACCTTTGCAAAGAAAGTTAATTTATATCGTTTTTTTAACAATTTTCCTAACAGTAGGAATCCAAAAAATATATTCGCAAGATACTCCTCCAAAAAGCGGAAGCTTTCCGGCTAAAAACCAAGCAGATAGCACTAAAGTCGTGATATCTGAACTGACTAAGGTGATTGACTCTACCAAAAAAGACAGCGTAAAACCCAAAAAATCTGTAATTGAAGATAAAATCAAGAGAAAAGCGGTAGACTACGAAAAACTCGACCAAAAAAAGAAGCTGATTACCTTGTACAACAAAGCAGAAGTTTATTATCAGGACATCGAGTTAAAATCGGGGATTATCGTAATTGATTACGAAAAGGACGAAGTCTATGCCGGAAGAATTAAAGACTCCACCGGAAAATACACCCAACTTCCTGTTTTCAAACAAGGAAGCAATGTGGTAGAACCTGATTCTATTCGTTTTAACTTCAAAACCAAAAAAGCTTTGGTATGGAATTCCCGAACCGACCAAGGCGAATTCAAAGTCAAAGCTGCCATAACCAAAAAAGAAAACGATTCGGTTTACTTTATGAAAGGCGCACGTTTCACCACGTCAAAAGACATTGAAAATCCGGAATATTACTTCCAAACCAATAAGGTAAAATTAGTTCCCGGTAAGAAAGTCGTGGTTGGATTAACCAATATGGTTATTGCCGATGTTCCGACACCTTTGGCTTTGCCTTTTGCTTTTTTTCCTATGACCGACAAAGCACGTTCGGGTATCATTATGCCTACTTACAACGATAGCAACACCAGAGGTTTTTCGTTACAAAACGGCGGTTACTATTTTGCCTTGAGCGATTATTATGATTTAGCCATTTTGGGAGATTATTACACTAATGGAAGTTACGGCTTCCGTTTTCAATCGTCTTACGGCAAACGATATAAATTCAACGGAAATTTGAATTTCCGATTTGAGAACCTCATCAATAGCGAAAGAGGATATCCCGACTACGCAAGAAGCAATATTTACAATATTCAATGGTCGCATTCTAAAGACAGTAAGTCTAATCCGAATTCCCGATTTTCAGCTTCGGTTAACTTAGGAAGCAGCACTTATTTCCGACGATCATTGAACCAAATTAACGTGGGATCGACTTTGAACAACACCTTGAGTTCTTCGATTTCTTATTCCAAAACCTTCAATTCCGTACCACAGGTGAATCTATCCTTAACGGCTACTCACTCACAGAATACGAATACGGAACAAATCAATATGACTTTACCGACGCTTCAAATGAGCGTGGACCGTATATTCCCTTTTGCTCCGAAAGATGGAGCTAAAAAAGGGTTCTTCAAAAACATCAATTTACAATACAATTTAAGAGGCGAAAACCGAATTCAAACCACCGATTCTTTGTTCTTCAAACCGGAAATGTTTGAAAATGCTTTGTTAGGTTTCCAGCACAGCATCCCTTTGAGTACCAATTTCAAAATCTTTAAATACTTCAGTGCCTCTACATCGGTTAATTACAACGAAGTTTGGTATTTCAAAACCATCCAAAAACAATTTGACGCCACCCAAAATACAGTGGTTAATAACGACGTTCGCGGTTTTGATGCCTTCAGAACTTATTCTTTCTCGGCCGGCTTAGGTACTACCATTTACGGTACTTTTAATTTTGGCGAAAAGAAAAAAATCCAAGCCATCAGACACGTAATGCGTCCGAATATTTCCTACAGTTATACGCCGAGTTTTTCAAAATATTACGACACTTACGATCCTGACGGCAGTGGCACCATGTTAAAAGAATACACTCGTTTTGAAGGTGGAATTTTCGGGGCACCGGGACAAAACATGTCAAATAACATAGGATTTACTTTAAGTAACACTTTTGAAGCGAAAGTAACCGATAAAGATTCAACGCAAACAGAGCCGAAAAAAATTATGTTGTTAAATAACCTGAACTTTTCGACCAGTTATGATATTACAGCAGATTCGTTGCGTTGGGCACCAATGCGTGTAAGCGGGGGAACTCAGATCTTGAATCAGAAAATGAACATTAACTTTGCTGCAACACTTGACCCGTATGCTATTAACAATGCCGGACAACGCATCAATACATGGAACATTGATAACGGCGGTAGTTTGTTCAGAATGACAAGCGCCAATCTGACGCTGAATTATACTTTTGCAAGCAGTGATGGAAGTGATAACAAGAAAAACACACAAGGAGAGAGAAATGGTGGACGCAGTGATGATTTATTTGGTACCAACACCGATTTGAGCGATCGAAGGGAAAGCCAATTTGATGACAGTAACGACAAGGAAAACCCCGTCTCGGAATTTTTCAACTACAAATTGCCTTGGGACATGAATTTGGCCTACGCCTTAACTTATTCTAACAACCGCAGAGAAAAGAAAATCATTGGTAATTCATTAATGGTTTCCATGAATACTGATTTAACACCGAAATGGAAAATCGGCGTTTCTACCGGATATGATTTTGTACAAAAAGGGGTGACATTTACCCAATTCCGATTTGAACGCGATTTGTTGAGTTGGCGCATGGACTTTAATTGGGTCCCGTTTGGCGACAATGCTTACTGGGGATTCTTTATCGGAATCAAATCGGGTGTGTTAAGCGATATCAAGTGGGACAAACGTTCGTTACCGGATAGAACTTTAAGGTAACTACGATTTACGAAATTAGAAATACGAAGTTTAAAATATATATCATGAAAAAAATAATTTTTACAGACAAAGCGCCTGCACCAATCGGACCGTATAACCAAGCTGTTTTAGTAGGTAACACTTTGTATACTTCGGGTCAGATTGCTTTGCATCCGCAGACCATGGAATTGGTTTTAGACGATATTGAGACCGAAACCAAACAAGTTATGGAAAACATGAAAGCCGTTTTAGCGGCAGCCGATATGACTTTTGAAGATGTAGTTAAAACGACTATTTTTATTATGAATATGGGCGATTTTGCTCGAATTAATGCCGTTTACGGCGGTTATTTTGACGAAGCTACGGCTCCAGCCAGAGAAACAGTTCAAGTGGCCTGCTTGCCGAAAAATGTGAATGTCGAAATTTCGATGATAGCGATTAAATAGAGCTTGACAGACTTAAAATAATAATCCTTTGTAGTGTTCTGCGAAGGATTTTTTTTATTACTTTTAATTCATAATCAATGATTTAACTTAAAAATTACGCTTATGAAACTTTTACAAAAAACACTTCCGCTGTTGGTATTATTAATCGCTTTTGTAGCCTTGAGTTGGAATGACGATAAAGTCTTTACTAATGATAGTCTTATTGTTTTAGTCAAGTATAAAACCCAAGCCGGAAAAAGTGAGGAAACTATAGGTCAAATGACCCAACTGATAGAAAAGGTGAAAAAAGAACCGCACTTTATGAGTATCAAACTGCACGTTGACCCGAAAGATGCGACTAATATTTTACTTTACGAAGAATGGCATAATGCCGATTATTACAACAATGAGCACATGCAAACGCCGCATCTTCAAAAATTCATGGGAGAAGCACGAAATTTTCTGGCCGGACCGCCTGAGATTTCCCAGTGGAAAGTAGCCAAAGAGTTTCGTTAAATTACTTCATTTCATCCAATCCCAACAACAACAGCTGAGCTGTAGCCTCGTTCGTGGCCAAAGGGATGTTATGCACATCGCAAATTCTGATGAGCATATTGATGTCAGGTTCGTGCGGATGACTTGAATTCGGATCTTTGAAGAATAAGACCATTTTGGTTTTGCCTTCGGCCACACGTGCCGCAATTTGAGCATCGCCGCCTAAAGGTCCGGACAACATCTTTTTAACTTTAATACCCACCGCTTCTACTTTACTGCCGGTAGTTCCGGTGGCAATGAGCTTGATATTTTCTTTCTCCAGTATATGTTTGTTCTTGTTGATAAACTGCACCATATCGGCTTTTTTACCGTTATGAGCAATAATGGCGATTTCCATGAGAATAGTTTTTCAGTAAAAATAAAAAATCCCGACGAATCGGGACTTTAAAATGATTATTTATTCAGAATATGATATGCAATTAATCCGTCTATAGGACGGCGCAATACATTTCCAATTTTGATGCCGTAGCTATTGAGTACTTGCTCCAATTCGTCTTTCAAATAAAACGCAATCGAACCTACAAAATGCACCGGTACTTTGGTACAATTATCAAACTGCATGATATAATTCTCCACAAAATCAGTCATTTCTGCTTTGATGAATTTTTGACAAAACTCAGTGTCTTTGTGTTTGATTAAAAACTTGGCAAAAGTGGCTAAATACGCGTTTGGATTTGGCTCTTTGTACAAATTGGATTTGATGTAATCCGGATCGACATTGTATTCTTCTTCAAACTCTTTGGCTAAATCGGCCGGCATTTTTCCGAAGTAATACCCCCGAATCAAATGGCGCCCGAAGCGATTTCCGGAGCAGTCATCCATAGCTATATAGCCTAAAGACTGGACTTTTTGATGCAACACTTTGCCGTCAAAATAACTGCAGTTAGATCCGGTTCCTAAAATACAAACGATAGCTTCTTCATCTTTCGGCGTAGTAGCGTATACTGCTGCATAAGTATCTTCATGCACTGAAACAACAGCATTTTTAAAATATCTTTGAAAAACATCGGTCAAAAAGTTTTTCATTCGATCGGTACCACAACCGGCGCCGTAAAAAAACAAATGTGTGGCTTTGTCCTTATTGTGTTCGATATCGAATTTATCGTCTAAGCGATGGATGATTTCTTCTTCGTTCAGCACCTCAGGATTTAACCCTAAAGATTGCGTGGTAAAAAGTACCTTTCCGTTATCGTCAATGGCTATCCAATCGGCTTTGGTGGAACCGCTGTCAACTAGTAATTTCATTATGGGTTTGGTTTAGTTGTTTGTAAAAATAAAAACCCCGTCCATTGGAAAACAGACGGGATTTTGAAACAATTATAAGTTCGCAATATGCACCGATAAATCGATTAATTTACTGGAATAACCGTATTCGTTATCGTACCAAGAAACCAATTTGAAGAACGTTGAGTTCAAACCGATTCCGGCTTTAGCATCTACGATAGAAGTTCTGGTATCGCCAACAAAATCTTGTGAAACAACGTCATCTTCGGTAAAGCCTAAAATGCCTTTCATTTCATTTTCTGAAGCTTTTTTCAACACCGCCATGATGTCATCATAGCTGGTTTCTTTGGCTAATTTAACGGTTAAATCTACCACAGAAACGTCAACTGTTGGCACACGGAATGACATTCCGGTTAATTTTCCGTTTAACGACGGGATTACTTTTCCAACCGCTTTAGCCGCTCCGGTAGATGACGGAATGATGTTTACGCTGGCAGCACGTCCGCCTCTCCAATCTTTCTTAGAAGGCCCGTCAGCAACCATTTGAGTGGCTGTTGAAGCATGAACCGTTGTCATCAACCCTTCTACAATCCCAAAATTATCGTTGATTACTTTGGCTAAAGGCGCCAAACAGTTGGTAGTACAAGACGCATTGGAAACTATAGTGTCAGTTGGTTTAACTTCGTGGTGGTTTACTCCCATAACAAACATCGGAGCATCGGCTGACGGCGCAGAAATCACTACTTTCTTGGCACCACCGGCGATGTGTGCCTGAGCTGTTTCCAAAGTAGTGAAAATTCCGGTACACTCTGCCACTACATCCACATCGACAGCAGCATCATCCCATTGGATTAATTTCGGGTCTCTTTCGGCAGTAACACGGATGAATTTATCGTTTACATACAATTTACCGTCTTTAACTTCTACTTTTCCGTTGAAACGACCGTGAACCGAATCGTATTTTAACAAATAAGCCAAATGATCTACATCTAATAAATCGTTGATGGCTACAACTTCTACATTATCTCTGTTAAAAGTTTCTCTGAAAACAATCCTTCCAATTCTTCCGAAACCGTTAATTCCTAATTTTACTTTTGACATTTTATCTGTATTTCTGATTAAATTATTATTGTTATTAATTATTGACATCATTATTGACTATGTAGTCATGATATCGGACACTCTCAACAATTCTCTGTCGATTTCCGAATGACCTTTGATGGCTTGCTCTAAGGGCGTTAAGGCTACTTTATCGGCTATCAATCCTACCATAAAATTGGTTTTTCCTTCCAATAACGATTCTACGGCTTTAACCCCCAAACGAGAAGCTAAAACACGATCAAAACACGAAGGCGCACCACCGCGTTGCATGTGTCCTAAAACAGAAACTCTTACGTCGTATTCAGGTAAGTTAGCTTCTACATAGTCTTTGAGTTCGAATACGTTTTTACCGATTTTATCACCTTCTGCAATGACTACAATACTGGATGATTTGCCGGAAGCTTTACTTTTCTTGAGCGATTCGAGCAATCGTTCCAAACCTAAATCTTCCTCAGGAATTAAAATTTCTTCCGCTCCTGCTCCAATTCCGGCGTTCAAGGCAATGTGGCCGGCATCGCGACCCATTACTTCCACAAAGAACAAACGATTGTGAGAACTTGCAGTGTCTCTGATTTTATCTATGACTTCCACTACTGTATTTAAAGCGGTGTCATATCCTAGAGTATGACTGGTTCCGAAAATATCGTTATCAATAGTCCCGGGAATACCCATCACCGGAAAATCAAATTCATGATTAAAAACTTCTGCTCCGGTAAACGAACCGTCTCCACCGATTACTACTAAACCGTCTACTCCGGCGTTTTTTAAATTTTGATAGGCTTTTTGGCGACCTTCAACTGTCATGAAATCCTTGGAACGTGCCGATTTTAATATAGTTCCGCCTTTGTTCACTATATTGTTTACACTTCGCGGTCCCATTTCTTTAAAGTCGCCTTCAATCATACCTTGGTAACCTCTGTAAATGCCTATACATTCAACATTATGGTAAGCACAAGTTCTGACAACAGATCGAATAGCAGCATTCATTCCCGGAGAATCACCTCCTGATGTAAGCACACCTATTTTTTTTATATTTTTCGACATATTTTATATATTAAAATGTAAATTTAGCAAAGAGCCAGTAGTTTTTCACCCCTATTATCAAGATATTAATAATAAGGGAGAAATTCAATCGTTTTCGTTGATAAGTTTTTTATTTGGGAAAGTGAAAAGAAAGTGAAAAGCTAATCTTCTGTGGGAACTGCCTCTTTATTTGGGTCTATTTCAGGCTTCTTTTTGTCTTTTTCTTCGGCTTTTTTGGGCTTCATATTCATGCCGTCCGGAAACATCTCCGAATCATGGTCGTCATGATTTGCTGTTTTGATTCTGTCCAGTTTGGCGTTTTTGAAGATTTTGTTGATGAGTTCTTTCATGGTATCAAAATCGACTTCGTATGACATTCCGATACCCTGAGTATAACCTATACCTTGACCTATATAAGTAATGTCATTTTCACGATTAAAAACTCTTAGGTTCAACGTTCCGTCTTCGTTTACGCGATATTGTACTTCCACATCGCCTACAATAGCGGTTTCGGATATACCGCCTACCGGAACACCCACTTTACCGTTTACCGTGATTCGGTCGTTGATTTTAGAAGAAACCGTCACCCCAATTCTACCATCGGTTTGCTGTCCGGTAGCCGTTCTGTCGGCCACAACATATTCGGGTGCAATGGAAATCTTGTCATTATCTCCGGAGAAAATATCTTTAAAAAGACTACTCGCTTTTTCATATAAATTATTAGACAACTGACTTTGATTAACACCTTCCTGACTTAAAAAACTACCGGTGGATAATAAATATAAGGCTTGTGTTTGACGCTTGTCTTTATCGTCTAATTGGTATTGGATTTCAGATTTAAGCGAACTGCTTACGTTAGGAAAATTGATATTAAAATCAGGCTCCGGACTGGTTAAATTTCCTTTGACACCAATAATCACTTCCACATCAATTTTTTTGTTAAACGATGGATTGTCAATCAAAACAGCCGGATTTGCGGTAGTCACATAAACCGCTTCCAAATTGAGGATGGCTGCCATAGGATCGCCAGACCAAATGATGGAACCGCCTTTTTTAACTTCGAATTTTTTATCAATTAAACCGCCATATTTAAAGTTGTACGAACCTTCCAATGCAATAAAATCTCCGAACATTTCAAATTTACCCAAAGTATTAATTCGGAATAACAAAGTTCCGTATCCATTCCCTTTCATCCCGTGACCGGAGTCGCGATCCAAAATTACTTCAATATCTGCATCTTTAGTAATCTCAAAATTGAAGTCCAATTCGAGTCCGTTATACTTTTTATTTTGCACCAATTTGTCTTTGCCATTTTTACTTTTTTCCGCCGGAGTTTTAAAATGGATAAAGCTATTTTCTTCCACGGATTCGGCTTCGTTAATCGGAATTTTAACATCAGTTCCTTTAGCCGATTCAGCATTTACGGTAATCATTAAGCTTTCGGTTGGTCCTTTGATAGCAGCCGAACCATTCATAAATGCCTGACCGAAATAAGCCGCGTCTTCATGGTCTTTGGTGTTCAGCGCTAACAATCGATTGGAATTGATAGCTAAATCCAATTGCCAATCGCCGAATTGCTTGTGTTTGATAAAACCGCTCAAACTACCTTGTGTATCAAATTGAGTATCGGTAATTGTAGTTTCACGGATGATGAATTTGTTTTCGGTTACATCAACAATGGAATTATTTACAAACCGGTAATCAGTATTCAAATACGGAACGGTCAACCCGGCATCGTTGATGAAGAGTCGACCATTGTAATCCAAACTATTGATATTTCCGTCTATTCGGGCATTTCCTGAGACAAACCCTCGGATATTGGTAATAACATCTCCTCCAATTTTGCTCAAAATTCCCAAATTGAATTTATCAAAACTTAAGTCGATATCCAATAAAGTTTGGTCGTCTACAATTTCAAGTTTACCATCGGCTTCAAAAGAATCAAAATTGTCATTTTCTAAATTAGAAGTCAAATAGAATTTTTTGAACGATTCGTCTCCTGAAATATTGAGATTCAGTTTACCCAAAGCAATAGCGTTGACCGATAAGCTATCGATTTGTAAAGTTGATGTCGGTTGGAAAACCGTGTTGTTTTGTTTGAAATTGATATTGCCGTCCAGAATACCATCAAAGCGGAATTTATCGACATCGGGCGTGACTTTATTCAAATTGACATCTTTAAAGGTCAATTGAAGGTCTTTGTTGACTTTATCGGCTATCAATCCTACAAAATTGATGGTTTGATTTTCGTGAGAAAGCTCCAAATCTCGGAAAGAAAAATTGGTCAACTTTTTATCGAAAACAATTTTATTATCCTTTAAATCATCTTTTTCGTTGAGATACCACAAGTAATCTTTGAACTGTAATTCTGATTTGGTAAAACCTACCACATTTTGGTTTTCGTTGTTGATGGTGTGGTAAAAATTCAGGTTGTAAAAATCAAGTCCTTTTTTGCCGCCTTTGAACTCGGTTCTGAATTGTAAAGTGTCGTTGGCAAAAGTATTAATCATACTGAAATCTCTGATTTTGTAGTGCTTCGTTTTGATGGAATCCAATTGAACGTAGGCATTGTACAATGGATTTTGGTTATCAACTTGCAACAAAACATTGTCAAAAACATTGTCATAAGCGGTGACTTGTTTCGAATTAAAATCGAGGTTAAAACTCTTGCTGTCGGAGCCGATATTGCCTTTTAATTGAGTATCGGAAGACAGAGAAATATCAGGATTAAAGATTTCGATAATCTTGCTGTTGATGTCGAAATTGAATTTCAAGTATTGCCCGGGTAAAACCTTATTAGGTTTATAATTGGCATAAAAACTTCCTAACGAATTCTCTACCATTTTTTGCACCTGATTAAACTTGTACTTTCCTACAACTGCGCCCTGAATGGCATCGGGTGAATTGATGATGATGGTTCGCTCTCCGGTGGCATCAAAACTCGAATTGATTTCGAGTAAGTCCACAAAATAAATGTCTTTTTTGTTCTGATATGACGCATTGCTCAATACCAAATTCCCTTTGAGGTTGTCAAACGAATTCCCGGTAGCTTTTACTACGATATCGCCTTTGAAAACCGCAATGGAATCTTTAAGGAAGTTGAGTTTGTCCAGGTTGACATAATCAATTTTACTGTGAAAATCATAAATGTTTTCTTTGGCCGATAAATCTACTGTTCCGTTGAAATCCATGTACAAATTAGGATCATTGGCAATCACTTTACCGGAGAATATAGGTTGCTTGAACTTCCCGTCGACTATGATATTGCTGTAATTATAGTTATTGAATTTCAACTTATAAATATCCCCAACAAAGGAAGTATTGAGGTATTTTTGGGTAAATCCTTGGCCTTCTATATCCAAATCGAGACTCGCTCGGCCAACGGTTTTATCGTTAATTAATGTGCCGATGTCAAAATTGTCCAAAATCAAATAGCCTTTGTATTGGGCATTGTCGATGTTGTCAATGTCAGACATTTTCAAACTCGATTCTACCAAACCCAGAGCGGTATTCATTACAAAATCGGCTTCAATATGTTTTTGGGTGACTTCTGCTTCACCCGTAAATTGAAACTGCCCGAGTTTTTGTAAAGACGTTGGTAATTTTTTGCCGAGTATGTTGGGCAATAACTTCGTCAAATCGTTGTAATTTGAGGTGATTTTATCGAAATCGCCTTTCATGTAAAACTCGCCCGGACTACGCGGAAATAGATTTTTAAAATTGACATCGCCACGTATAATGGAGTTTTTATCGTCTCTTAAATACAAATTAGTCGCTACAAAATTGTTGAGCGTTCCTTTGATTTTCGATTTTAAAAAGAAGGTTTTATTCTTTCCTAATTCGGCATAAAAATAACGAATATCGTTGGTAGCGATAGTTGCTTTGTCTATGGCAATGTCAAAAACCACTTTGTTGTTGAAGTTGCTGAAGTCTTTGTTTTCTCTGCTATAACTCAGGATTACTTTGCCTTCCAAATACGATTCATCGGTTTTAAGCTTGAGGTTTTCCAAGCTGATGTTTTTCTTGGTATACCCAAAATCGGAAGTCAAATTTTTTACCCACAATCCGCGATGGTCTTGAAACGACATCTCGGCAATTTGAAAGGTTACATTCGGTCCTTTGATTTTAAACTGTTTCAGATGCGCATTGAGTTTGGTAAAATCAGCATCTTTCGGAACGGCTCTATTGTAATCGGTTATGGTAAAATGGGAATTCTTAACATACACATTACCTGAAGTCATTAAAAACTTCCCGGAGCCCGGTTTGCCATCGTCAAAAGCAGCGACAAACAAATCTAAGTTAGTATCTTTTTCCTTTTTATAGTTGACAATATTCAAGGTTAATGCGTCAAACCGCAAATCGCCGAATCGGAGTTTACCATCGACTAAATTTTTAAAATCTAAAATACTGGTTTTGATCCTATCGGCGTAAATCAAGGTATCTTTGTGATGGTCTAACACCAAAACGGTTTTGAGCTTAACACCGCCGAAAACAGTAATCGCTACTTCATCGATGTTGATATTCGTACCAAAATCTTTATTGAGTTTATCCGTAGCGTAATGGGCAATTTTGGTTTGCACCACCGGAAGAGAAAGCGCAAAAGCTAATAATAGCAAAAGCAACAGCAACACAGCTAAAGTGCGCAATACAATCTTTCTGACTTTGATGAGCTTGCTATTTTTTTTATTTTTTTCCAAATGGTGTACTGACTTAGGAAAGAAAATTACCTTTGCAAAAAATCAGTACTTTTGATTTTTTGTAGGCTTGTCAAATATAAATCAAAATTTGTGCCTTTTATGCATACTGAAGAAGTTTTTATTCTGGCCATTGAAAGTTCGTGCGATGACACTGCGGCTGCGGTTTTACGCAACAACAAAGTATTGTCTAACGTAGTAGCCAGACAAAGCATACATGAGGAATACGGCGGCGTGATACCGGAATTGGCTTCACGGGCACACCAACAAAATATCGTTCCGGTGATAGACGTAGCTTTGAAAAAAGCCGGTATTAGTAAGGAGCAATTGTCGGCCATAGCCTTTACGCAAGGTCCGGGTTTGATGGGTTCGTTGTTGGTTGGCGGTTCTTTTGCCAAATCGTTGGCGATGGCACTAAACATTCCGTTGATAGCTGTTAATCACATGCAAGCGCACATTTTGGCGCATTTTATAGACGAAGAAGGTTTTGACAAACCCGAATTTCCGTTTTTGGCCTTGACCATTTCGGGCGGACATACCCAAATTGTACAAGTAAACGATTATTTTTCGATGGACATCATAGGCGAAACTACCGACGATGCCGTGGGCGAAGCTTTTGATAAAACCGCTAAAATATTAGGACTTCCCTATCCCGGCGGTCCGTTGATTGACCAATTTGCCAAAGAAGGAAATCCGAAAAAATACGCTTTTACCAAACCTAAAGTAGACGGATTGGACTTTAGCTTTTCGGGCTTGAAAACCCAAATTTTGTACTTTATCCAGAAAAATGTACAAACGAATCCGAATTTTGTGGAAGAAAACAAACACGACATTTGTGCTTCGGTTCAAAACATCATTATCGAGATTTTGATGGACAAATTGAAGATGGCAGTAGCACAAACCGGTATAAAGCAAATCGCCATTGGCGGCGGTGTTTCGGCTAACTCAGGGATTCGAAATACGCTGAAAGCCGCTGAAGGCAAATATGGTTGGAAAACCTACATTCCGAAATTTGAATATACCACGGACAATGCCGCGATGATTGGGATTGTTGGTTATCAAAAATATTTACAAGATCAATTTACCGATTCGACTGTTGTGTCTAAAGCCCGTATTGAATTTTAAGCCATGCAACTATTTTACAATCCAAGCATCAACGAAACCGCTACTTCTTTTGTTTTTGACAAAGAAGAAAGCAAGCATATTCTAAAAGTCTTGCGCAAAAAAGAAGGCGATATTTTGTTTGTAACCAACGGACTAGGCTTCTTATTTACCACCGAAATTACGTTGGCTTCCGACAGCAAATGCACGGTTAAAATCAACGCTTTCGAGCGTCAAGAACCACCGAAACACCACTTGCATTTAGCAGTAGCGCCTACTAAAATGAATGAACGCTACGAATGGTTTTTGGAAAAAGCCACCGAAATCGGCATTCAGGAAATCACGCCCATTATTTGCGAACATTCAGAGCGAAAAGTCATCAAAACGGATAGATTTCAGAAGATTTTGGAAAGCGCCATGAAACAATCATTACACTATTATCTGCCTAAGTTGAATGAACCTGTTAGCTTTAAAGAATTCCTCAAAAAAGAATTCAGCGGACAAAAATTCATTGCCCATTGTGAAGCAACCGATAAAAAATCACTAAAAAATGAATTGCAAACGCAACAAGATGTGGTGATTTTGATTGGTCCGGAAGGCGATTTTTCTGTTAAAGAAATCCAATCGGCACTGGAACATCATTTTATTCCAGTATCTTTGGGACAAACGCGATTGCGAACAGAAACAGCGGCTGTAGTGGCTTGTCATAGTGTGGTATTTAAGAATGAAGATTAACGGTTTTTGATTTCAGCTTTATGAAAAAATTAGGGTTGCTTTTTTTATTGGTCACTTCCATGGGATTCGCTCAGGAAATTGCACTGTTAAAATACAATGGCGGCGGCGATTGGTATGCGAATCCTACCTCTTTACCCAATTTAATAAAGTACGCCAATCAAACCATCAACACCAACATCAAATCTAAACCGGCCACGGTAGAACCGGGAAGTCCGGATATTTTTGGTTATCCTTTTGTGCATATGACCGGTCACGGCAACGTAGTTTTTAGCGATGCCGAAATTGTGAATCTGAGAAACTACTTGCTTTCCGGTGGTTTTTTACACGCCGATGACAATTACGGTATGGACCAATACATCCGCCGAGAAATCAAACGGATCTTTCCCAATCAGGACCTAATAGAAATTCCGGCCAATCATCCTATTTTTCAAAAACCCAACACATTTGCCTCAGGATTACCTAAAATTCATGAGCACGACAAGAAGAGACCACAAGCTTTCGGTATTTTTGTAGACAATCGTTTGGTGTTGTTATACACATTCGAATGCGATTTAGGCGACGGTTGGGAAGACCCCGAGGTACACAACAATCCTAAAGAAGTTCGCGAAAAAGCCTTAAAAATGGGAGCTAACATCTTAAATTATATTTTTAAGAATTAATATTTTTCTTTCTTTTTATAATAGTAAGCCCTATTTATTCTTAAAATTAGGTGATGTTCATCTATTTATTAAAAACTTCCGTTGCAATATTTTCATATTAAAATATAATTTAATAAAATTGCAGTAACTAATTAACCAAATTACTATTGAATTATGAAAAAAATCTGTTTATCATTAGCAGCCCTATTATTGGTGTTTTCTTGTCAAGACGATGAAAAAACCACTAATTCTAACGCTAGAGTAGCGAAAAGAACTTGTGTTTCTCATGAAGTATTGGAAAGACAATTAAAAGAAAACCCGAGCTTGGCAATCAAAATGAATGAAATTGAAGCTTTCACTGAGAATGCCATTCAACAAGGACGCTTAGTTAATGGAAAAATTGAGATTCCGGTGGTATTTAATGTATTGTACAGAACGGCTGCTGAAAACATTTCCGATGCTCAGCTACAATCACAATTGGACGTATTAAATGCTGATTTCAATGCTGCCAACGCTGATTTCAATCAAGTGCCGACTTTATTTTCAGGAGTAAAAGCCAATGTTGGTATAACTTTCGTATTAGACCAAGTAATCAGAAAATCTACAACCAAAACTTCTTGGGGAACCAGAGACACTATGAAAAAGGCCAAACAAGGAGGAATCAATCCTACTTCGCCAACTACCAAATTAAACTTTTGGGTTTGTACTATAGGTGGCGGAATTTTGGGTTATGCGCAATTTCCGGGCGGTTCCTCTGCTACTGACGGTGTAGTGGTTGACTCAAAATATGTGGGTGTAACCAGCAATTCAGGTCCGGCTTATCCTTATAATTTAGGTAGAACAGCTACTCACGAAGTAGGACACTGGTTGAACTTACGCCACATTTGGGGTGACACCACTTGCGGAAGCGATTTAGTTGCCGATACACCAACCCACAATACTGCTAACTATGGCGTACCAACCTATCCTCACTACAGTACTTGTTCAGGAACTCCGGTTGAAATGACCATGAATTACATGGATTATACAGACGACAGAGGTATGTACATGTTTACTGCAGGTCAAAAATCAAGAATCGATGCTATCTTTGTTTCAGGTGGTCCTAGATTCTCTTTCGCACAGCCATAATTTTTATTTATATTATTGTAAAAACTCGTTTGGTTATTCGTAACCGGACGAGTTTTTTTTTACTTTTAAACCAAATTAAAAATCATGGTCACTTCAAAAACAATTGCACTGGGAATCGTTAAAGGTGTTGGAATACTAGTTTTGGCTGCCTTGGTCTTGTATTTTCTGTACCAAATTCAGGCAGTCATTATCTATTTGGTAGTTGCCTTCATTTTGACCTTGATAGGTAATCCGATACTTGATTTTTTCAAAAGACGATTAAAATTCAGCCATCTTATGGCAACCATAGCCACTTTGATGATCTTTTTATTGATGATCTTCGGTTTAATACTGATGTTTGTTCCTTTGATAGCCGACCAAGGCAACAATCTTTCACTGCTGAACACTGCTGAAATAGAGAAGAATTCGTTGGAACTCCTTAATAAAATAGCCTTATTTTTAGAAAGCCATAACATCGATTCCAAGGCACTTTTTAAAGAAGCCGACATCAGTTCACGATTAAATTTTAATTTTATTCCTAACCTATTCAACGCCATAATTGGCACTATAAGCTCTTTTGGAATTGGCGTAGTTTCAGTCTTGTTTATTACGTTCTTCTTCCTCAAAGACCGTATTGCTTTTATTGTAAGCGCTAAAGCGTTGATTCCCGATGCTCAAGAGGATAAAATCTTAAATTCTTTAGACAAGATTTACAACTTACTGTCGCGCTATTTTATCGGACTATTAATTCAACTTTCCATAGTATTTGTTTTATATCTCATAGTCCTTTTAATTTTCGGAGTGCAAAATGCGCTGGTCATAGCTTTTTTATGCGCCATTTTGAATATAGTGCCCTACATCGGACCTTTGATTGCCTCAGTGGTTGCGGCCATTTTAACCATGTTAGGCAATTTGGGCAGTGATTTTCAAACCCATATGTTGCCGTTAACCATTTATGTCATGATTGGGTTTTGGATAGTACAATTGATAGACAATAATGTCACCTCTCCCGTTATTTTTTCCAAAAGCGTAAGTTCTCATCCGTTGGAAATTTTCTTAATAGTACTCATTGTAGGCTATCTTTTCGGTATCATCGGAATGATTATTGCCATTCCGTTGTACACCATATTGAAAGTTTTCGGCAAAGAATTTTATCCCGAAAATAAAATCATCCAACAGCTAACCAAACACATTTAGGATGGATCATGCCATAATGACCAAGGTTGTGCAAGATTTCATCAACCAAAACATATCGGTAGACATTTCAAAGTTAGCTTTGCAAAAAAATCCCTTTACGGAAGCCAATTGGACATTAGTTTTACAACAAATAGTAGCCAAACAAAAGGCAGAAAGCAAACTACCGACTTGGTTTGCTACCCAAAACATCTATTATCCGAGTAAAGTTTCTGTAGAGCAAACATCTTCAGAGCCTACGGCGAAATACAAATCGGAATTGATTTCGGGCGAAAAACTTATTGACCTGAGCGGTGGATTTGGAGTAGATGATTTTTATTTCGCCAAACAATTCAAAGAAGTAATCCACTGTGAAATCGATGCGGATTTATCCGAAATTGTACGTCATAATTTTGAACAATTAAAGATTGCTAACATCAGTTGTGTTTCGGGTGACAGTGAAGCTACTTTGGAGAGATTAAACACTAAATTCGATTGGATGTACATCGATCCTTCCAGAAGAAACGAAGCCAAAGGCAAAGTATTCATGCTTAAAGATTGTTTGCCGAATGTACCGGAAAAACTTGATTACTACTTTCGTTTTACTTCGAATTTGATGATAAAAACCGCACCAATCCTTGATATAACAGCCGGTTTAATCGAATTGAAGAATGTCAAATCCATACACATTGTTGCGCTGGAAAATGAAGTTAAAGAGTTGTTGTGGATTATTGAAAAAGAATGGAATCAAGCGCCGGAAATTATTACAGTCAATTTAACCAAAGAGAAAATCGAAACGTTCAACTTTGTTTGGAACTCGGTTGCAACAGCCAATTATGGTCAACCCGAGGCCTATTTATATGAACCTAATGCTGCCATTATGAAATCGGGTGGATTTGATTGGATATCAATGCAGTTTAACCTACAAAAACTACATCCACATTCGCATTTATACACTTCTGAATCCGTGATAGCCTTTCCCGGCAGGATTTTCAAAATCGACCAAACAATCCCCTACCACAAGTTAGAAATGAAACTATTGGCCAATCAAAAAGCCAATATCACCGTGAGAAATTTTCCGGATTCTGTAGAAAACATACGCAAGAAATGGAAAATTAAAGATGGAGGAAATTGTTATTGTTTTTTTACTACCGATATAAATAATCACAAAATAGTTTTACTTTGCAGCAAATTGTAACCGACTTATGAAAAGATTATTTTTTGCCCTACTATTACTCTTTAGCTTTACTACTTATGCCCAACAGCCTTGTGAAATTGACCAAGACATTAAGGACAGTTTGGGAACCTATAAATCTACCAAATCCTATATTATTTTCGAACGAAGTTTTGCCGGAAACTCAACCAACATCTTCTTTTCTTTGTCTAACAACAATGGCCTTTTAAGCTTAGAAGCTCAGTTTTTACAGAGAAGTCAGGACTTCATAAAAGCAACTTGCTTAGACAATAGTTCTAAGATTTTTTTGCAATTGGCTAATGGAAAAATTGTGACATTATTATACGCTGGCAGTGATACTTGCGGAACTCTGATTGTAGGAGATGACAAAATCAATAACCGAGTGATGTCGGGTAATTTTGTGTTTGCTAAAGAAAATTTTGAAGACTTAAGAACCTCAGCCGTAACTTTTATGCGGGTAAAGTTTGCAGGAGAAACTGTTGATTATCCATTCCGAACGGAGTTGACAGCAGAAATAGACAAAAAAACATACCGTCCCGAAAACTACTTTATCAACAATCTGAAATGCATCGAAAATTAATCGTTGCAACGCCATTTTAAATTAGACACTTCATCGGCGGCACTATTATTCAGGTTATAATGCCACCATTCTGAGTCGAACGGCTTAAAATTAAACTGCAGCATCACCGCTTTCAAGAATTCCCGGTTGGACAAGATTTCCGCGGAAAGTTCTGTGTAATTATGTCCGGCTTCGGGACCGAAAAAATCAAATCCTGTCCCCATATTCAACTCTGCTCCTGTCGAATCAACCAATGTGATATCAACAGCACCTCCTTTATTGTGTATCGAACCCTTTTTCGGATTGGCGACATAAGTCGGATTAGGTACTAATTTCCACATCTTTTTTTGAATCGCTAACGGTCGGTAACAATCGTACAATTTAATTCGGTAGCCCTTTGCCATAAAAGCTTGATTGGCTTGCAGTAAAGACTTTATAGTTTTGACTCTCAAGAAACACTCGTCACAAGGATAAACTTTCTCTTTCAAAAAATTATCCGCTGTAGCATATTTCATATCAAACACAAAATCGTTGCTATAATTTTTCAGATTAACAAAGGCATTGTCATCAGTTTCTTTATTGATATCCAATAAAACAGTAACTTTTTTGGAATCCAAATACGCCGATTTACAAGACACTAAAATGATAACTGAGAATAGTAATAGTAATTTCTTCATGATTTAATGGTATCCCTGCTAAAGTTTGCCAACATAATCCAATTCATGATTAGCCATAAATTTGCCATCACTACTCCCGGAATTTTAAAGTATTTATATAGATTGACTTCTTTTACAATTGGGAAAACAGTTAGTCCTCATTCGAAAAAGCAACATCTCCCTTCCAATTCATAAAACCTCCTTCCAAATTATAGGTATTTTCAAACCCCATTTGATTCATGATTTGGCAAGCTTGCGCGCTTCGAGCACCGGCTTTACAATACACATAATAATTTTTGGATTTGTCCAATTCGTCCACAGCATAAATAAAACCCTGCCCTTTGTAAATATCTATATTGATAGCTTTGGGAATGTAGCCTTCATTGCATTCTTCAGGTGTTCTGACATCCAAAATAACCGCATTAGGGTCTCTTTCCAATTGTGCTTTCCAATCTTGTTGTGATAAGTTGATCATAATAGTAAGTATTAGCTCAACAAATATAACGCTTTTCTATGTTGCGTTAAACCTTTCAAAAGCCCACTACTGTAGCATTTTTAAAAAATTAACAAAAAAATAACAAAACATTTGTATATACAAATAAAAAACCCTTTACATTTGTACCTACAAATATTGTAATAGTAATTATGAAAATCGAAGAAGTCATAAAATCAAATGTAGCGTTGAAAGATGCCAAAAAGGTGATTTTAAATATCATGTATGCACAAAACGTCATTAATGATAAGTTCAACGAAATTCTGAAACCTTATGACCTGTCAGGAGAACAATACAATGTGTTGCGTATTTTGAGAGGACAAAAAGGCAATCCGGCTAATATGTGCATTATACAAGAACGTATGTTGGCCAAAAACAGCAACACTACCCGATTGATTGACAAGTTATTACTTAAAGATTTAGTTACTCGTGAAGTTTGTCCGGATAACCGTCGTAAAATAGAAGTTTTAATTACCCAAAAAGGATTGGATATTTTGACTGAACTAGATCCGAAAGTAGACAACCATGAACAACTTTTTGCCAATAACCTGACTGAAGATGAATTGCAAAATTTGAATAACTTATTAGAAAAATACAGAACAATTAATTAACCCTTTGCTATGAGTAACTTTATTAAAAATGCCAACTGGCGTTATGCCACTAAAAAGTTCGATTCTTCGAAGAAAGTTTCGGATGAAGACATGAAAATCTTAAAAGAAGCCGTGCGTTTGAGTGCTTCCTCTTACGGTTTACAACCCTACAAAATTATTTTCGTTGAAAATCCGGAATTGAGAGCAAAATTACAACCGGTTGCTTGGGGACAATCCCAAATTACAGAAGCTTCTCACCTATTGGTATTTGCTAACATTACCAACTTTGGTGCCACAGAAATTGACGCTTACATTAACAGTGTGGCTGCAACACGAGGTTTACCGGTTGACACCTTACAAGGCTACAGTGATTTTATGAAATCAAAAATCACTACGCTTCCGGCAGAACAAAGAAATATTTGGACCTCAAAACAAACTTACATTGCTTTAAGCAACCTTTTGAATGCTGCTGCAGAGCTTAACATTGATGTTACACCTATGGAAGGTTTCGAACCTGAAAAAGTGAATGAAATCCTAGGCTTGAATGAAATGGGCTTGAACGCAAGTCTTATCGCTACCATCGGCTACCGCCACGCAGATGATGCTACGCAAAGCTACCCTAAGGTACGCAAATCAGAACAAGAATTATTTATCAATTTATAATCTATAACTAAATTTATTACAATGAAAAATTTAAAAACAATTGCCTTAGCCTTATTTGTAGCATTAGGAGTTTCAACAGCTTCTGCTCAAAACAAAAAAATCAACACGGAAAAAAGTTCTATCAACTGGGTTGGTAAAAAAGTAACCGGAGAACACAGCGGAACTATCAACTTCCAAGAAGGAATGTTGATTTTTAAAGGTAAAAAAGTAGCCGGAGGTAACTTTACAGTAGACATGACTTCTATCAACACTACCGATTTAACCGGAGAGTGGAAAGCTAAATTAGACGGACACTTGAAAGCCGATGATTTCTTCGGGACTGACAAATTCAAAACTGCAACTTTAAAATTTACTAAAATTGCTGATAAAGGAAACGGTGTTTACGGTGTTACAGCCGACTTAACTATCAAAGGAATCACCAAACCAATCAACTTCGATTTGAACGTAAAAGGAAACTCTGCTTCTGCTAACTTAGTAGTTGACCGTTCTAAATACGACATCAAATACGGTTCTAAAAGCTTCTTTGAAGGTTTAGGAGACAAAACCATTTACGATGATTTCGAATTAAAAGTAAACTTGGTATTTTAATTACGGGAAACATTGTTATGAAATCAAAACCTCGATTAATTTCGAGGTTTTTTTTATTTTTAGTTTGGAAATTCAAAAGCACTTGACTAATTTTGTTCAAAACAATAACAAATGAACAACATTTTAAACAATACTTGGTGGTGGAATACTTTACGTCGAACGTCGTGAATTAGTCCGCTATGAGTATATTTTAAAATCTAAATATCCAAAAAGGCTTGTCATTCACGACAAGCCTTTTTTTATGCCTAAAAATTACACTATGAAAAATTATCCGCTTTACACTCGTTACAAATCCATCCTTGCCGATACCATCACTCCGGTGAGTGTGTATTTGAAAATCCGCGATAAATTCCCCAACAGTATTTTGCTCGAAAGCAGCGATTATCACGCTTCCGACAATAGTTTCTCGTACATCTGTTGCAATCCGATAGCGACTATCACATTGAAAAACAACGTACTAACACAAAGCTTTCCCGATGGTGAATCATCGGTCATTACTGTTAATGCTGATACTGATATCGTTCGCGAACTGGAAACATTTGTGACTCGTTTCAAGCCTGAGCCAAACCAATTCAAATTCATCAACAACGGATTATTTGGTTATATCGGTTATGATGCGGTTCGATATTTTGATAAAATTGACATCCGCAAAAAGACCGGCGATTTGGCGATACCGGATTTGTTTTACGCCGTATACCAAAACATTATCGCCATCAACCATTTCAAAAACGAAGCCTATATTTTTTGCCACAGCACCGACAATTCGGACAATACTGCCGAAATAGAAAAACTCATCCAAACCAAAACGTTTGCCAGTTTCCGTTTCTTTAAAGAAGGTCATTCGCATTCCAATTTAACCGATGCCGACTTCAAAGCGATGGTTACTTTGGCCAAAAAGCACTGTCACCGCGGCGATGTATTCCAATTGGTCTTGTCCCGAAGATTTACGCAAACCTTCAAAGGTGACGAATTCAACGTGTATCGAGCCTTGCGCAATATCAATCCTTCCCCTTATTTGTTTTATTTCGATTACGGGAATTTCAAGATTTTCGGTTCTTCGCCCGAAGCCCAATTGATCGTGAAAAACAATCGTGCCGAAATCCATCCGATAGCTGGAACTTTCAAACGAACCGGTAACGACGAGCGCGATGCTGAACTAGCCAAAAAACTAGCCGAAGACCCGAAAGAAAACAGTGAGCATGTGATGTTAGTCGATTTAGCGAGAAATGATTTGAGCCGCAATTGCTCTAATGTCACGCTGGAAAAATACAAAGAAGTGCAATTTTTTTCACACGTCATTCACCTCGTGTCCAAAGTCTGTGGCCATTTAAAAGATACCACTATACCATTGATAGCAAATACGTTTCCGGCTGGTACTTTAAGTGGTGCTCCAAAACATAAAGCCTTACAACTGATTGAACAAATCGAACGCACCAACCGAACTTTTTACGGTGGCGCCATTGGTTTTATGGACTTCGAAGGCAACTTCAATCATGCCATTATGATTCGTACTTTCCTCAGCAAAAACCACCAATTGCACTACCAAGCCGGAGCCGGAATTGTAGAAAGTTCTTCAGAAGAAAACGAAACACAAGAGGTATACAACAAACTAAACGCATTAAATAAAGCATTAGAATTAGCAGAAACCCTTTAACTTTACAACATGAAAATAGCCGTTATCGACAACTACGACAGCTTCACTTACAATTTGGTTCATTATCTGGAAGATTTGAACGCTACGGTGACTGTCTTTCGCAACGACGAACTCGAATTGGAAGAACTGGAATCTTTCGACAAAATCCTTCTTTCTCCCGGTCCGGGCATACCTGATGAAGCCGGTTTACTCAAACCCATCATTGCTCAATACGCCGCAACCAAAAGCATTTTAGGCGTTTGTTTAGGCCAACAAGCCATAGGCGAAGTCTTCGGCGGCAACCTAATCAATTTAGAGAAAGTGTATCACGGCGTGGCTTCTACAGTCAAACCTACTACTAGCGATGAATCCCTTTTCAATGATTTACCGCTAGAATTTGAAGTAGGACGCTACCATTCTTGGGTAGTTAATACCAATGATTTTCCGGAAGTTTTGGAAATCACTTCCACCGATGAAAACGGCCAAATTATGTCACTCCGACATAAAACGCTCGACGTGAAAGGCGTCCAATTCCATCCCGAAAGCGTACTCACGCCACACGGCAAAACCATCTTAAAAAACTGGCTTAACGCTTAGTTTACTGTCTGCCCAACGTTGACAGTAATCTTTTTATGCTGTCGATGCTTTCGGCAGTTCACCTAAACTAAGTTACTATGAAATCCATACTCAATCGATTAATCAATCACGAAACCCTCAGTAAAGAGGAAGCTAAAACCGTTTTAGTTAATATTTCCAACGGACAGTACAATCCGAGTCAAATCGCATCCTTTTTAACGGTTTACATGATGCGAAACATCACTATAGAAGAACTTTCAGGCTTTCGAGAAGCGCTTTTGGAACTTTGCATTCCCGTCGATTTTTCGACTTACAACACCATCGATTTATGCGGCACCGGTGGCGACGGCAAAGATACATTCAACATTTCTACACTAGCCTCTTTTGTTACAGCCGGCGCGGGAATTCAGGTTGCCAAACACGGCAACTACGGCGTTTCTTCCATTTCCGGCTCCAGTAATGTAATGGAAACTTTGGGCGTAAAATTCAGCAATGACAAAGCTTTTTTAACCAAATGTTTGGAAGAAGCCAATATCGCCATTTTACACGCGCCTTTATTCCATCCGGCTATGAAAAACGTGGGTCCGATTCGGAAGGAATTAGGCGTTAAAACCTTTTTTAATATGTTGGGACCAATGGTCAATCCGTCGTTTCCAAAACATCAATTGGTGGGCGTTTTCAGTTTAGAATTGGCTCGAATGTATGCCTATCTCTACCAAAACACCAATATAAACTACACTATTCTTCACGCTTTAGACGGTTTTGACGAGATTTCCCTAACCGCGGATACCAAAGTCATTACTAAAGCAACCGAAAAAATAATCAGTGCCTCCGATTTCAATCTTAATCCGGCGACATTTGAAGACCTCAAAGGCGGCACTACTGTGACTGAATCGGCTCAAATCTTCATGAACATCATTTCCGGCCATGGTACTAAAGCCCAACAAAATGCGGTTTGCGCCAATGCCGCTTTAGCCATAGCTACCGTGGAAAACTGCAGTATTCCTGAAGCTTTTGCTAAAGCGGAAGCCAGTTTGCAATCGGGTAAAGCATTAGAAAAATTACAAAAACTTCAAAAAATCAGTCAATTAGCATGAATATTTTAGACCAAATCATAGCGCACAAAAAAAGAGAAATAGCCTTGAAGAAAAGCGTTGTTTCTGTAAATCAGTTAGAAAACAGTGAGTTGTTCAACAGCCGAACTATTTCTTTAAGCAAGTCGGTACTGCATTCGCCTTTCGGCATTATTTCCGAGCATAAACGCTGTTCACCTTCTAAAGCCACTATCAACCATCATTTATCCTTGGAAGATATAGTAAAAGGTTATGAAAATGCCGGAGCGAGTGGGATTTCGGTATTAACAGATACGAAGTTTTTTGGCGGTTCTTTAGACGATTTGGTGTTGGCAAAAGCCAGTGTCAAAACACCTGTATTGCGCAAAGAATTCATTATTGACGAATACCAAATCTTAGAAGCAAAAGCCTATGGTGCCGATGCCATTTTGCTGATTGCTTCGGTATTAAGTCGAGAAGAACTTAAAACACTTACTGCATTCGCACATTCCATCGCCCTGGATGTTTTGCTGGAAGTACACAACCAAGCGGAATTAGACAAAAGCCTGATACCCGGATTAGATATGATTGGCGTGAACAACAGAAATCTTAAAACTTTTGAAGTGCGTTTGGATACCAGTTTAGCCTTAGTTGATAAAATTCCGAATGATTTTGTAAAGATTTCCGAAAGCGGTTTACACTCTACAGAAGCCATAAAACTACTCAAAAGCGCGGGATTTAATGGCTTTTTGATAGGAGAAGCTTTTATGAAAACCAACAATCCGGGAGCCGAACTGGCAACCATAATCAAACAATTAAAAGCAATATGAAAATCAAAATATGCGGTATGAAATACCCGGAAAACATTCAGGAAATTGCGGCTTTACAACCCGATTATTTGGGCTTTATCTTTTATGATAAATCGCCTCGATTCATGCTGAATGAAATTCCGGCCTTGGAAAAACCTATTGCTAAAGTAGGTGTTTTTGTAAACGCTACACAACCCAAAATCGAAGCAAAAGCAAGACAATACCAATTGGAATTCATCCAATTGCACGGTGAAGAAAGTCCGGATTTTTGCCGTTCCCTTCAACAACTAAAACTTAAAGTAATAAAATCGTTTAACATAGATAAACAATTTAATTTTAATATTTTAGAAAAATATAAAAACTATTGCGACTACTTTTTATTTGACACCAAAGACCAACAATATGGCGGCAACGGAACGGTATTCGATTGGAAACTTTTAGAGCAATATCATTTGCCCAAACCATACTTTCTAAGCGGCGGAATCGGACCCGAAAGCATTTCAGATTTGAAAGACTTCCTTTCTACAGCTGCCGCTCATTATTGTTACGCCATCGACCTAAACAGTCGGTTTGAAACGCAACCCGGGCAAAAAAATCCGGAAACCCTAAAAACATTCCTCAAAAAAATCAAAGAACAGCTATGAAAACCACGTACAACGTTAACGAAAAAGGCTTCTACGGCGAGTTCGGCGGCGCTTTTATCCCCGAAATGCTTTACCCTAATGTTGAAGCCTTGCGCCGACAGTATTTAACCATCACCAACGAACCTTCGTTTCAAGACGAATTTAAAGCGCTTTTACGGGATTATGTCGGTCGCCCAACACCGCTTTATTATGCCGAACGCTTATCAAAGCAATTTGACACTAAAATCTACCTCAAACGCGAAGACTTATGTCATACCGGCGCGCACAAAATCAACAACACCATCGGCCAAATCTTACTAGCCAAAAGATTAGGCAAAACCCGAATCATCGCTGAAACCGGAGCCGGACAACACGGTGTTGCCACTGCAACAGTTTGTGCTTTAATGGGTTTGCACTGCATAGTATATATGGGCGAAGTTGACATCCAACGCCAAGCTCCAAATGTGACTCGCATGAAAATGCTCGGTGCCGAAGTTCGAGCAGCAGTTTCAGGCTCAAAAACCTTGAAAGACGCCACTAACGAAGCTATTCGTGATTGGATCAGCAATCCTGAAGATACTTTTTACATCATTGGATCTGTGGTTGGTCCGCATCCTTATCCCGACATGGTAGCTCGCTTTCAGAGCGTTATCTCAACAGAAATCAAACAGCAACTGTTAGAAAAAGAAAACCGTGACAACCCGGATTACGTCATCGCTTGTGTGGGCGGCGGAAGCAATGCAGCCGGTGCTTTTTATCATTTTTTAGAGGAAGAAAAAGTGAAATTAATTGCCGTAGAAGCCGCGGGAAAAGGCATTCACAGCGGAGAAAGTGCCGCTACCTCAGTATTGGGCAAAACAGGTGTTATCCACGGTAGCAAAACGTTATTAATGCAAACGAATGACGGACAAATCACAGAACCGTACTCTATTTCAGCCGGATTGGATTATCCCGGAATTGGTCCGCTACACGCGCATTTGTACCAGACCAAAAGAGCTGAATTTATCGCCATAACCGATGAAGAAGCGATGCAAGCCGGAATAGCATTAGCACAAACAGAAGGCATCATTCCTGCCATAGAAACCGCTCATGCTTTTGCCGTTTTAGAGCAAAAAAAATTCCGACCGGAAGACATCGTTGTCATCAATTTATCCGGGCGCGGCGACAAAGATTTGAACACTTACATTAACTATTTTAACTTATAAAAAATGAACCGAATACAACAACAATTAGCCGCTAAAAATAAAATTCTATCTGTTTATTTTACAGCAGGTTTTCCTAACGTAAACGATACTAAAAGTTTAATAGAAGAATTAGCCCGAAACAAGGTAGATATTATCGAAATCGGACTGCCTTTCAGCGATCCTTTGGCCGACGGCCCAACGATACAATCAAGCTCTATGCAAGCCTTGCAAAAGGGCATGACTACGACTTTACTTTTTGAGCAATTGAAAGACATCAGAAACACAGTGGATATTCCCTTAATCATTATGGGGTATTTTAACCCAATGCTGCAATTTGGGATAGAAAACTTCCTGAAGGCTTGCCGGCAAACCGGCATTGACGGCTTGATTATCCCGGATTTACCACTGGAAGTCTATCTTTCTGATTATAAGAAACTTTTCGAATCTTATGACATTCAAATGACATTCCTAATCACGCCGCAAACCTCAGAAGAAAGAATCCGACTAATTGATGATAATTCTAATGCTTTTATTTACATGGTAAGCAGCGCTGGCGTAACCGGAAGCAAAGACCAATTTGAAGAAAATCAGCTGCAATATTTTGAAAGAATTGCTCGAATGAATTTGAAAAATTCGCAATTAATTGGCTTCGGCATCAGCAACAAAATCACTTTTCAACAAGCCATAAAACACCAAAAAGGAGCTATAATCGGGAGTAGTTTTATCCAATTCATCAGTAAAAACAAAATATCCGATGTAAAAAATTTTATCGATAATATACTTTAGATAATTTTATTTATACAACTGAAAAACAATTTTATAATTACTTACTATAAGATTTATCTATAAGTGTTTTTATCTTCAAAAATATGTTAAAATTGATTTAAACAAACGTTTAATTTAAACAGTTGTTTAATTTTGCACTCGAAATTTATTCATGACACATATGACAGATTTTAACGAAAAGCAAATCGAAATACTTCAGGTTGCAGAAAAGCTCTTTGCCGAAGAAGGATTTGATGGTACTTCGGTTAGGGATATTGCCAAAAAGGCGAATATCAATATTGCGATGATTTCGTATTATTTCGGTTCCAAAGAAAAGTTGCTGGAAGCTTTAGTCATTTATCGCATCAAAGCGATGAGCATGCACTTGGAGAATTTGTACCAGAAAAACATTTCGCCTTTGGATAAAATCGACAAGCTCATCGCCTACTACATCCAACGCGTACACCAAAATCGCAGTATTTACCAAATTCTGCACTTCGAGTTATCAAACAATAAAAGAGAGATTAACCTACAAGCCTTTACCGAAGTCAAAAAAAACAACCTCCGATTTCTGGAAAACATCATCAAAGAAGGCCAAGACCAAGGCGTTTTTCAACCCAATATCAATGTGACTTTATTGCCTACCATTATCCTGGGCAGTTACATTCACATGCACATGAACAAAGTGTATTACAAAGAAATCCTGAATTTGAATACGGAAGCCGACTTTGAACACTATGTGCATACCGAACTCACCGCCCACATTCAGAAAACCATAAAGGCATTGCTGGTTTTTGATTCGGATCACCGATAAACCAAGCCATGTTCAACACAAACAATAACAAAATGCAACACATGAAAACACAAGCTTCTCTTCTATTTCTCTTGGCTCTTCTGAGTTTAGGCACAGGATATGCCCAAGAGAAAAGAAAGTTGACTTTGAAAGAAGCCATCGAAATGGCCGTGCAAAACAGTACTTCTGCAGAACTGGCTACTACAAAAGTAAAAAGCGCCGAATTGGCGTTGGCCAATACCAAAAACAATCAGTATCCCGGTACCAAAATCTCAGGGCAATACATGCGCCTGTCGAGTGCCAATGTAGAATCCAATTTACAATCGAATACCAATTCAGAACCTGCTGCGCCACTTAAAGTAGATCAATTACTGTTAGGTCAAGCCAATGTGACAATGCCGATTTTTAGCGGTTTTAAGCTTAAGAACAGCATCAAAACATCGGAAAGCTTATACCAAGCCGAAACCTTCGCCAAAAAGCACTCTAATGAAGCCTTAGGATTGGAAGTAGTAGAATTGTTCGCTTCGCTTTACAAAGCCCAACAAATGACACTGCTGATAGCCGATAATTTGAAAACTGCGGAACAAAGGGTAAAAGACTTTACTGCGATGGAAGAAAACGGTTTAATTGCCCGAAACGATTTGCTTAAAGCCCAATTGCAGGTATCCAACATAAAACTGGCCTTAGACAATGCCAAAAAGAACGCTGCGGTGGCCAATTACCAACTCATCACTTTATTAAAACTGCCGGAAAGTACGGTGGTTGATATCGATATTGAAGCCATCAAAAAAGACATGGCGGCTCATCCGTACCAAAAATCGGAAGGTGAACGAAACGACCTCAAAGCCTTATCGCTGAAAAAAGCAGCAGCGGAAAGCGAGATTAAAGTCGCCAAAAGCAACTACTATCCTTCCCTAGCCCTAAGCGGTGGTTACATTGCGCTAGACTTGAACAATGTGTTAACCGTAACAAATGCCATGAACTTCGGGTTGGGCTTTTCGTATGATTTGTCGAGTATTTTTAAAAACGGCAAGCAAGTGCAATTTGCCCAAAGCAAAGCCAAAGAGACTTCTTTAGCGTTAGAGCAACTGAACGAACAAGTAAAAGAAGACGTATTTCAGGCCAATGAAAACTACAACTTATCACTCAAACAAAGTGCCGTTTACGATGAAGCCGTAGCCCAAGCTTCGGAAAATTATCGCATTGTAAAGGACAAATACGACAACAGTTTGTCGACCACCAATGATTTACTGGAAGCCGATTTTGAACAACTTCAGGCGCAAATTAACCAAGCGCTCTCGAAAGCCGATGTGGCTCAGAAATACTACGAACTGCAATTTGCTTCGGGACAATTACTGAATTCTTTACAACTCACTCAAAACTAAATACAGCCATATGACAGCTACAAAAACCAATAGAAAATTCACACTCATTTTCATTGCATTCCTGATACTCGGAATTGCTTACGGAGGGTACAAATACATCCACTCATTATCGCATGAAACCACTGACGACGCTCAAGTGTCTAAAAAAATGAACCCTATTATCCCCAGAGTTGGCGGTTACATTAGTCAGGTTTTGGTGAGAGACAATGCCATGGTTAAAAAAGGTGACACGCTGTTCATCATTGACAACAGCGATTTTTTGGTTAAAGTAGCCGAAGCCAAAGCTGCTTTGGTTGCCGCCGAAAACAGCTACGAAGCCGCTAAAGCTGATATTGCTACCTCAGAAGCCAATGTTGCCGTTTCAGATGCCAATGTAAAATCGGCTACCGGAACCATAGAAACCGCTAAAATAAGATTGCGCAGAGCTACAGCCGATTTCGAGCGCTACAACAACTTGTACAAAAACCGTTCAATTACCAAACAGCAATTTGAACAAGCGGAAGCGGCCAAACAAGAAGCAGAAAGCCAACTGCGTATTTTACAAGAGCAACAAAAAGCTTCGGCTTATCAAAAATCCGTAGCCTCGGCCAAAACCAATGTGAGTAACAAACAGGTTTTAGTTGCCGAAGCCAACGTTAAAAAAGCCAAAGCCTTGTTGGATGCAGCCCATTTGAACTTATCGTATACTGTTGTAAAAGCTTCTATTGACGGTCAAGTTTCAACCGTAGACATGCAACCCGGACAATTAGTCCAACCCGGACAATCGTTGTTTTACATCATTAACAACCAAGAAACTTGGGTAGTGGCCAATTTTAAAGAAACCCAACTAGACAAAATGCGTGTGGGTCAGCAAGTAAAATTGAAAATCGATGCGTTTCCGGGCACCGAGTTTGAAGGTGAAATCACTTCCTTCTCTCCGGCTACCGGTTCTAAATTCTCCCTTTTACCTCCTGACAATGCCAGCGGAAACTTTGTAAAAACCGTACAACGACTTCCGGTTAGAATCAACTTTACCGCTAATAACGATGCGGCAAAACTGCAATTGTTACGTTCGGGTATGAATGCCGAAGTGGATGTTATTTTGAAGTAAGTAAAGAAGGAAAAGACCCTTCGACAAGCTCAGGGCAACAAAAGTAAGAGATAAGAACAACTCATAATTCATAATTCATAATTCATAATTCATCGTTAAAAAAAATGGCAACAGCAGTCGTTCAGGAAGATTTGGTTGAATATGGCTTTCGCAGGGTAATTATCACCATTACCGCAGTACTTTGTGCGCTGTTGGAAATTGTAGACACAACTATCGTTAACGTAGCACTCAACAACATGCGAGGCAGTTTGGGCGCGTCTTTAACCGATGTGGCTTGGGTAATAACGGCTTATGCCATTGCCAATGTCATTGTGATTCCGATGACGAGTTGGTTGTCGCAACAATTTGGCCGAAGAAACTATTTTGCCGCTTCAATTATCATTTTTACGGTAGCTTCTTTTATGTGTGGCAATGCCGATAATATATGGGAATTGGTGGTGTTTCGATTCATACAAGGTTTGGGTGGCGGTGCTTTGTTAGTGACAGCACAAACCATCATTACCGAAAGTTATCCGGTTGAAAAACGCGGTATGGCTCAGGCTATTTATGGTATGGGTGTAATTGTGGGTCCTACTTTGGGTCCGCCTTTAGGAGGTTATTTGGTTGATCATTTTTCATGGCCCTACATTTTCTATATTAATGTGCCGATAGGAATTGTTGCAACACTTTTGACTTTATCGTTTGTGCGAAGTCCGAAATATGGTGAAAAGCTTAAATCGAATCAAGTGGATTGGATTGGGATTGTTTTGCTGTCGGCTTTCATCGGTTCGCTCCAATATGTTTTAGAACATGGTCAGCAAGACGATTGGTTCAATGACGAATGGATTGTGAGATTATCAGTACTGAGCGTTGTTGGTTTGTTTTTCTTTATATGGCGACAATTGACTTATGCTTATCCGATAGTAAATTTAAAAGTTCTCAAAGATAGCAACCTGCGTGTTGGTGTAGTGATGAGTTTTATTATGGGATTTGGATTGTATGGTTCCACTTTTATTATTCCGATTTACACCCAATCTATTTTAGGTTGGACGGCCACAGATGCCGGATTGCTCTTGGTGCCGAGTTCAATTACGGTAGCAGTGATGATGCCGTTTATCGGTAAACTGATTCAGCGCGGTGTTCCGCAAACTTATTTAGTGGCCATGGGCTTTTTATCGTTCTTTATTTTCACCTATTGGATGCACAACATCATGACGCCGGATACAGGTGAAGAACACATGTTTTGGCCGTTAATTGTCCGCGGATTGGGATTGGGACTCTTGTTTGTGCCCATCACGACTTTATCGCTTTCGGGCTTGAAAGGCAAAAGTATAGGAGAAGGAGCCGCTTTTACGGGAATGATGCGACAATTGGGTGGTTCGTTCGGGATTGCCATTATCACAACTTTCTTGACACGTTTCGGACAAGAACATCGTGTTAACTTGATTGGTTATTTAGACCCTACCCGAGTGGCCGTTCAGGAAAAGATAAGCGGTTTACAAAACGCCTTTATGGCCAAAGGATACAGCGCTGAAATTGCCTTGCAAAAAGCTTACAAAGTTTTAGAATTAGGCGTTACCAAACAAAGTACTGTGCTTTCGTATATGGATGTGTTCCTGTATTTGGGTGTTTTATTCTTGTTTTGCATCCCCTTTATCTTATTAATCAAGAAAGGTAAAAACAAAGTCAACCCAAGCGAAGCCATGCACTAAAACACTCTTTTACAAGTTATTAACAAACTGCATTGATTTTAGAAACAATTTCCTAAATTTGATTAACACTGTCAAAATCAACCAACTAAAATCAAACGATCATGGGACTTTTTAATAACCGAGAAAAGAAACTCATTACAGAGCTTCACCAAAAGAGCGAAAGTCACCTACAAGAAATCAGTAAAGAAATTGATGACTTGCTCGAAGACTTGACTACTGAGTATAATGAAAACCAAGAAGTGGTTAGTGAGTTCTCTAATTTTGTCGAAGAACTGCAAAACAAGTTGAGTCCGGAAGATGCTAAAAAACTACTGGACTTTTCCTTTCGCCTCACCCGGGTAAAACGATGCGCAAAAAAAGGAGTAGAAGCCATGCGCGAGTTGGCCCGTGACCAACGCAAGATTAGCAGGGAAAACAGTTTGGAATACCAAGAGTATTATTATATGCGATAAAAAAAGCCCTACACAGGGCCTTTTTTATTTTGTCACACCTTCAAACACTCACCGTTTCATCAATCGCTGTAAAAAATAGAATATTGTATTTGTGAATCAACAGCGTTTGGAAGTTGGTGCTGTATTAGTCTAAGTTGTCACCATTGACGGCTTAAGTAGGGCTATGGATGGAAGTTGCCATAAGGAAGATCTGAAGAAGACTTCTCAAAAGAAATATTAAGAATAAATAGAGAAATTACAGCATTTTAGTCCAAAAATATTACTTTAGCGAGTAATGAGTAATTTAATGCTTACTTATTACAACAGTAGCATCTGAAGATTATTATTTCTTGTATAACAACAAAAAATGTACAATCGTTTCAAAATCATGACAAAGTATGGCCATCATCCATCCTCACATTAAT
The DNA here is from genome assembly GCF_024710485.1 of Flavobacterium sp. Classification (GTDB taxonomy): domain Bacteria; phylum Bacteroidota; class Bacteroidia; order Flavobacteriales; family Flavobacteriaceae; genus Flavobacterium. The sequence goes on along the minus strand of NZ_JANJUQ010000030.1, from coordinate 50,501 downwards.
TTTAATGGAAATGCCGAAGAAGCGTTTACTTTTTACCAATCGGTATTTGGAGGAGAGTTTTCAAAAATCATTCGTTTTAAAGACTTTTCAAGTGCCGAATTTCAGGTAAAAGAACATGAAGCCAATAAAATAATGTACATTGCCTTAGCTATTGGTCCAAACCTATTAATGGGAAATGACGTTCCCGAAATTTTGGGGACAACCAATGAAAATGAACATCGCAGTAAAATTTCAATCAGTGCTGAAAGCAAAGAAGAAGCCAATAAATTATTTAATGGTTTGTCGGCAGGCGGACAAATCGAAATGCCTTTAGTCGAAAGCCCTTTGGGTACTTGCTTCGGAATGTTTAGAGACCGATACGGCATCGAATGGATGATTAATTTCGATTCGAATGATGCTGTGGCACTGTAAATTACTCATAATCTTATATTCACAAGCTTAATCTTTAACCTTTTTAACTGATGAACAGCTTAATAAAACTTATTTCACTTGCAGTAAGCTTACTTTTCTTAATCAGCTGTAACAACCCTAAAAACGACTCTCCTAAGGTGTTATTGCTAGGCACTGTTCACAACCCTACCAAAAACGTCACTGCCGATTCTATTTATGACATCCTGCAAAAATTTAAACCTGATATTATTTTGATGGAATTGGACTCGACCTTTTTTTACGAAGACTTTACGTATAAATTTCTGTTCAATGGAAATGAAATGGTTGCAACCACCCGATATAAAATGCAGCATCCTGAGGTTCAACTAAGACCTATCGAATTTGAAGGAAGGGAAACTTACCGAGATCAAATTGGCATATATCCCGAAATAACCCTTGAATTTGGCAGTATTTTACAACAATTATCCCAAACCAACAGACTTAACAACAACGAAAAAGAGTACCTAAGAAAATTGTTTTATTATGACAGTTTGAATACCCGATTGAAAGAAGCAAAGCTGAGTGTTATTAATAATCCGAAAACTGACTTAATCGTGGATAGTTTAAACCATTACAAATATCTAAAGCTTAAGCAGATATCCGATAATCATGTTATATTTAAGACTACAAAACTTTTAGATGCAAAAAAAGACTCTGTGTCAGTCAAAGAAAACTTTGATTTGTATGTGGATTTTGAAATGAACCAGAGAAATAATGCCCTAGCCAACAATTCTATTGCCATCATCAAGCAAAATCCGAACAAGAAAATCATTATCTTGGTTGGATTTGCTCACAAATCCTTTATCCTTAAAGCTTTCAAAAAACAAGGTATTCTTTGTAAATCAGCACCTTGAAAATGACCTTCACATTGTAGAGCGTTCTATTTTAAAGATGATTCAACAGGGATTATAATCCTGTAATTCTAAAATTATTGGACATTATAGAGTATAAATTGCTTTTCTGTAATTGATTCCCCAATTGGCCATTTCATCAATTACCGGTGCCAATGTTTTACCGTACTCGGTTATCGAATACGAAACCGTAACAGGCTTGGTATTGTGAACGGTTCGGGTAATCAAATTATTCATTTCTAAATCCCTGAGTTCTTTGGATAGCATTTTGGTTCCGATACCATTTATCTCTCGCAGCAAATCCATGAATCCCAATGTATTGCCTTCGATTAGAGTTCCCAAAATATGAAATTTCCATTTTCCCGACAACAAACTCATTGTATCACTTATGGCTTGCATTCTGACTTTACAAACAGGAGTAGCATTAATGTGTGCTTCTTTTTTCATTTTTAATCGGTTTTTATCCTTTGGTAAAAGTACTATTTAGCTAAGTAGTTTCCAATAGGAAAGTACTTTCCAAAGGGAAATTGATAGTTTAAATTTTACATCGGTCATTTACCTTTACACCACTAATAATGGAAAACAAAATCAGAGCTTAGCTCCCGAACTGTATTAATCCAACGAAGATGGCGTACAAGCAACACCATTTTGCAAGATTACTCCCTGTATTAGAAAACGTTTGCTAAAAATGATTCTGAAAAAACTAATTGTACTATTAATTCTCTTGGCTGACATCAATGGCCAAGCCCAAACGAGCCCAAAAATGGAACATCAAAATCATCCGCTGATATGCGACCCTACTGAAGGGATTTGCGGCACACCCAACAGCACCAATACTCAAAAAAATGCTCAACAAAACAGCCAAAAATTGATAACCATTGTTTATTTTACCGACCCAATTTGCTCGTCTTGTTGGGGTATTGAACCACAATTGAGAAAGTTAAAATTAGAATACGGTAGTTCTGTTCAAATTGATTACCGAATGGGTGGATTACTCCCAGATTGGAGTTACAACAATGGCGGAATTAGCAAACCCTCTGATGTGGCCCATCATTGGGACGAGGTAAGTCACTACTACGATATGCCTATTGATGGTGATGTTTGGTTAACCGACCCTCTGAGTTCCTCTTATCCGCCTTCTATCGCTTTTAAGGCAGCACAACTGCAGGATCAAGACAAAGCCCTCCTTTTTTTAAGAGCTCTGAGAGAAATGGTTTTTCTAAAGAAGATTAACATTTCAAAATGGGAGAATATGGAAGTCGCTGCTCAAAGTGTAGGATTGAACACTAAACAACTAAAGACAGATTACGAAAGCAAAGCCAAATTGCTTTTTGAACAAGACTTAAAATTAGCTCGAGAGTATGGTGTTCGAGGTTTTCCTACTTTATTCTTTAGTAACTCAGCCGGTGAAAAAGAAGTCGTTTATGGTTCAAAACCATATCCCTTTTATGAAACCGCGATTTTAAAACTATCACCGGAGACAAAAAAAAGCGAATACTCTAAAAATTGGGAAACACTATTTTCAAAGTACAACTCATTAACCGCAAAGGAATTCAGTGAATTATCGGGAACACCAAGAACGGAGAGTGAAAAACTTTTAAATGAACTAGCGGCCAAAGGCATTTTGAAAAAGCTAACTACCAAAAACGGTTCAATTTGGACATTGATTCATAACAATCATTAAGAAAACAGCTCAACAGATTGTTTTATTAAGCTGTTGACCTCACTGATTGCTCTTTCTTAACGTGTAAACACCAAAGTATTCCCTTTGCTCAAATTGGCATCAAAAGCATAGCCTTCGTAGTTAAAACCTTTTAAATCATCTAGAGTTTCGGCATTAGTATCTATAATATAACGCACCATTAAACCTCTTGCCTTTTTGGCAAAAAAGCTAATCATTTTGAGTTTGTCGTCTTTGTAATCTTTGAATTCAGGAGTAATTACGGGTACTTTTAACGCTTTGGCATCAACCGCGCTAAAATATTCGTTACTGGCCAAATTGAGGAACAACTCGTCTTTTTGCAATTCATCGTTCAAAGCCTTGGTGATGGTTTTCTTCCAAAACTCATACAAGTTTTTGTTTTTCCCTACCGGCATAGCCGTACCCATTTCCAAACGGTAAGCCTGCATTAAATCGAGTGGTTTAAGCAAACCGTATAACCCTGATAAGATTCGGAGTTTATCTTGCAAAACGCTTAACTTATCTTCCGGCAAGGTATAAACATCCAATCCGGTATACACATCACCATCGAAAGCATAAACCGCTTGACGCGCATTGTCGGGCGTAAAAGGAACATGCCAATCTTGATTGCGTTGCCAATTGAGTTCGGCTAACTTTGAAGAAATATCCATCAATTCCGACAGTTGGTTAGGCTTCTTCTTTTTTAAAGTATTCTGAATGGTAGCCGCTTGCTTTAAAAACTGCGGTTCAGTATGCGTTGTTACCGGAACCGTTTTTTCATAGTTCAACGATTTGGCAGGGGAAATAACAATTTTCATAGTACTTTTTTTTAGCATCTCAAAAATACAAATTCGACAATGAAATTATTCGGTAAAAAATGAATAGTTTCAATAGTTATATCAACAGAATTGATATTATCAAAATGTTAATCTGTTAGGCGCTTTAGTGAGAAAAAAGTATTTTGCCAATTCAAAAAAACACTATGCGAAAAACAATCATCCTCCTCAGTATTTTGTTTCTTGCTTCCTGTAAAACCCAAAAAAGCATCACTGAAACAAAGGTAGCCGAAAAAAGAGCTGCCGTGATTTTAAAACCTGAAGAAGTAGCAATCGTCAAGAAAGACAGGGCATATGAGTTAGGCAAAAGAGTACTTGAAGCCTGTAACACGTCTCGATTTAAAGCTTTTACAACAATAGAAGCAACAGACAAAGTTATTGCCAATGCCACTGCCGAAAAAATATCAGCTACTTGTCAGAAAATCATCTTGAGAAACGGAAAATTCATCGGTCTAAATTTGATTGAAATTGTGCACAACGAACTCACGGATGAGTATTTTTTCAGGTACGACATCAAGTATGAAAAACCACTTTTTAAACGAGAACTGCGTGTCACTATTAACTCCGACAATAAGGTCTCGGCCATTTCAACCAAGGAAATAAAAAGCAAACCCTTTTAAAAACATTTGGTCAAATTGCTCCTTTTATCGTAAATTAACACCATTAAATATTATACGCACTTAAAACAACATCTTTATATGAATTCACTTTGGGAAAAAATCATTATTGAAACTATGCTCAAAAAACCGCGAAAAAAAAGCGGTAAGAGCGAAAATTACACTAAATACGAATTGGCCAAAGGCTATCGAGAGTTTATTATATTGGCCAAAAGAAACTCCAAAGATTTCATATTGATTACCCTAGGTATTTTCTCAGCTTCATTTGGATTCAAAGGTTTTTTATTAACCAATCATTTTATTGATGGCGGTGCAACCGGAATCTCTTTACTATTAGCTTTCCTTACAAAAATCCCTTTATACTTGCTTATCATTGGCGTAAACCTGCCGTTTATCATTATGGGATATAAAGTGATGGGAAAAGCATTCGCTATCAAAACAGCTTTAGCCATCTCCGGTTTGGCCGTTTGTTTGGCTACTGTTACTTTTCCTAATGTTACCAACGATAACTTATTGGTAGCCATATTTGGAGGTTTCTTTCTGGGCGCCGGTATCGGATTATCCGTTCGAGGTGGTGCTGTGATTGATGGCACTGAAGTATTGGCGATATTCCTCAGCAAGAAATTCGGCACGACCATTGGGGATATTATTGTAATGATAAACATTGTTATTTTCTCTACGGCAGCTTATTTCTTAGGAATTGAAGTTGCATTGTACTCAATGATTACCTATTTAGCTGCTTCCAAAACTTTAGATTTTATAGTAGAAGGTATTGATGAATACATAGGCGTAACTATAGTGTCTTCAAAAAGCAATGAAATCCGTCAGATGATTATTGAGGTGATGGGACGAGGTGTTACGGTTTACAGCGGAAAACGTGGTTACGGTAAGCGAGGCGAAACCAAAGAAGTCGATATTATTTACACGGTCATAACTCGTTTAGAGCTCAATAAACTTAACACCGAAATTGAAAAAATTGAGCCCGATGCTTTTGTGGTCATGAACAGTATCAAAGACACTAAAGGCGGTATGATTAAAAAAAGACCTCTAAAGCATTAATTCTGTGATAAAACCGGAGATATTTTTACTGATACTTTGTTTGGCAATGACAAGTTGCTGCGGAAGTAAAAGCGCCATCGCCAAAAGTAGCGAATCTGCCTTATACGATACTACTTGGGAGTTAGAATACTTATCGGAAAGCCAAAAAGATTTTAAAGAAATGTATCCGGACAGGAATCCGTTTATTCAACTTAAAAAAGCGAATAGTCAGTTTAGCGGTAATACCGGGTGTAATGATTTCGGCGGAACATACCATCAGAAAGTCAATGCCGTCCGATTTGAAATACAGCGAACAACCATGGCTTATTGTGAAAGCGGTGGTGAGGAGGCTTTTCTGAAAATGCTCAGCCAAATTAATCGCTTTGCCATAGATAACGACGGAAAATTACTCTTACTGACTGATGACGTTCCAATGATGCGTTTCAAGAAAATCAATCCCGATAAATCCTAAACCAATGAAAAAATATCTCACGCTGGCCTTTTCGATTTTACTTTTAGGGAGTTGTCAAAAAAAAGAAACAACTATTCCTGAAACAGTGCCGGAGATTAAAAATGTTACCACAACAAAATCAAATAATGCTGGAAATTGCTATAAGGCCAATATGAAAGGGAACATTGTAGAACTTCAATTGGAAGCCTTATCTAAAAACACCGAAGGAACATTGACTTATGCTTTCACCGGTCAAGCTGTTTCCCACGGAAGGTTCAAAGGACAATGGCAAAAAGACTTGTTAATTGCTAATTATACCTTTCAATCGGAGGGAAAAATCAAGGAACTACAAGTTGTTTTTAAACTAGTCAAAGACCAATTGGTTGAAGGTTATGGCGAACGGGCTAAAAACAGTACACAGTTTAAAGATATTTCAAAACTTTCCTTTAATTATAACATGCCTTTAAAAAAAGTTAACTGTCCGTAAGCACCATGAAACACCGAGAGCAAACCCGTAAAGAAGAATTAGCCAATGCCCTAACGCACGGCTTAGGCGTTTTGCTTTGTCTTTTGGCTATGCCGGTGGTGCTGACCCTTACTTTTGACCCGAATGACTTGACTACTTTTTATGCTATTACTGCTTTTGCAGTGGGTGTATTATTGGTTTACAGTTCCTCAACTTTATACCATTTTGTTCAGGAAAAGAAAATTAAAAACAGTCTCAAAATTGCCGATCACATCAGCATTTACTTTCTTATAGCCGGCACCTATACGCCGCTGATGATAAAATATCTCCCCTCTTCTACCGCATTTGTTTTTCTGACTGTGATGTGGACAGTGGTCTTTTTAGGTACATTGTTCAAAATTTTCTTCATTCATAAATTGAAATGGTTTTCGGTCATTGTTTATTTGGTTATGGGCTGGATGATTGTATTTGTAATCAAACCTTTGATACAAAATGTACCACTGGACGTTTTTTGGTGGATTATAGGTGGTGGATTAAGCTACACAGTCGGTGTTTACTTTTATGTTAAAAGTTACAAGCTTTACTTCCACGCCATTTGGCACGTTTTTGTTCTGCTTGGAACGATACTGCATTTCGTTGCTATTTGTAAAAGCATATGACATTGAATTTGTTAACCATTTTTTAATGCATTTACAACAAATACTTTAATGGTGTTTATTACTTTTAAATAAAACAAAACACCATGGAAATCAATTGGATAATTATCGGAATTGTTGCAGCATCCGTTTTGGGTTTAGTCCTTTATTTGGTCAAACAAAACCAAAAAGACAAACAAAAAGTTACCGAACATTTTAATGCCAATCCCACTGAACTTTCTGAGGAAGAAGAATTAAACAACGAAAGATAAAAGATTGTTATAAAGGCAACAACGGCATTAAAAGCCAACAAAAAACACTGATTAGCACTATACAAACCAGGTTTAAAACAAATCCGGTTCGCATCATGTGCTCTATTTTAATATGTCCTTTGGCAAATATTATGGCATTAGGCGGCGTTCCCATGGGTAACATACAAGCACAACTGGCACCCAGCGTCATTGGAATACCCAATAACAACGGATTAACATTCATAGCCACAGCCATAGAACTTACCACCGGCGACAAAATAATCACTAAAGCCAAATTACTTATTACCTCACTCAAAAACACGGCAATGGTAGTCACAATTACTACCATCAAAAACAAGTTATCAGTGGCCAAAGTACTGAGCGCTATTCCGAATTCATGAACCAAATGTGATGCTTCCAAAGCATCGGCTAAAGCGATGCCTCCGCCAAAAAGCAACAATACATCCCAAGCCATTTTTTCGGTATCAGCCCATGTTAACAACCGTGCTGATTTTCCTTCTTTATCTTTGGTTGCAGATGGAATCACAAAAAGTAAAACAGCCGCCATCACAGCAATAATAGTATCATCCAGTACCACAAAACTTTGATACTTATTCAGTAAATCTTTACTTATCCAAAGTAAAACTGTGAAGCTAAAAACCAACAACACTCGTTTTTCCGCTACATTCATCTTCCCCAATTGCAATAGGGCTTTCTTAATAGTGCCCGAAGCTTCCGCACTGTGCTTAATTTGATTCGGATACAACCATTTCACTAAAATCAGATATAACAATAAAAGCAACAGGAGGGTTAAAGGCATAAACAACACCAACCAATCTACAAAAGCAATCGTGTGATTGAATCGCTCTTCCACATAACCCACATAAGCCACATTAGGTGGCGTGGCTATCACGGTTCCCAAAGCAAAATTGGAAGCATAAGCAATGGAAAGCATTAGTACTAACGAAAAATTACGAACATTTTTTTCATTTTTGTTGTGACTTTTGATGACGTGAATCACGGATAATGCAATGGGAAACATCATCATCGTTGTGGCCGTATTGCTGAGCCACAAACTTAAAAAACCGGTGGCCATGATAAATCCCAAGATGATACGGTTGCCATTAGTTCCGGTAAATGTTATGATGCCTAATGCCATTCGCTTGTGCAGGTTCCATTTTTCAATGGCCAAAGCGAGAAAGAAACCACCCATAAACAAAAAAACTACCGGGTCGCCATATGCTTTTGAAACCTGCTTAAGCGGTGCTATTCCAAAAGAAGGAAATAAAATAATGGGGAGCAATGCAACGATTGGCATAGGCAAAGCTTCGGTTATCCACCACACTATCATTAAAACCGTAACAGCTAAAACCAAATTGGGTTGTTGTGCTAATTCAAATGGATTAACGGCAAAGCACAAAATGCTCAATAAGACCCCTAAGGCTAAACCTATTTCCTTTTTATGGGCTGCAAAATAAACTCTCATGGTTGTTTTGGATAGCTTTGGATTAAATATAGTAAAAAACACTTAATATTGTTTCGCAAAGCTAAGAACTATAGACAATTACCATGGGAACACTTGTTAAATCAGACAAAAAGCTACTTGTTCTGCAGGTGAAACTTGTCCAAACTCAGTATCTCTTTTTTATAAGCCGCCGGAAGCAGTAGTTCTTTTATCCATCCGTTTAATTTTATAAAGCGACTTAACTTATATAATGGAATGATAGGCTTTAATAAAGAAAAATCATTAAACTCAAGTAAAGTCTTCACCTTATTCGGACAAACTAATTTTTGAGATTCCAATAAAACTTTATAACGCAAAACGCCAAGGTGCTTTTTATACTGCCGAAATAAATCTGTGGTATAATTACTTTTTTGCAAATCAGCTTGTAAATGCGCCTCCCGTATCGGTAACCAATCGTTGTAATTGGCAGGCAAATCCTTTATTCCCATACCAATACCTACTCTGTAAAACACATTGTAAACGGCTGCTTTTTCGGTGTCTGATAACTTTTGCTCTAAAAGCTCGTGTGCCGCTATTGAATAATGAACCAACATAAACAATACATCACGGTAAGCCCAATCCGGAATTGAAGCACCACGACTTTCCTCAACCGCAGTGTGGATTTTTCGCATACTCTCGATAGCTTTGTAGGCTTGCCCTTCGGGAGCAAAAACTATCTTCCGAGCATATTGCACCGTTGAAAACAATCTGCCCAAAGGATCGGAAGGTAACTTTCCGGTATAGTAAAGCCAATCCACTGCTTTATTTAAAGCAAATTCACCTGCCGCTCCGGCAAAAATAAACAATATGGTATCGCTCTTGCCCCAAATCTTTCTAACAACCGACTGTTGTTCAACAAAATACTTCATAGGTATCCTCTTTTTTTTGGAGCTAAATTAAAAAATATTTTCAAATAAAAAGTACTTTGTATTTCAAAGTTGTTTATATTTGCAACAACAATTCGATTCACTAACTCAATCTGAAAATTATGACACCAGGAAACAAAGCACTATTAAGACCTATGGCAATTGGCGCTCTTATAGCCTTCGCCTTAATTGCATTATTTTTACTACCCATAAAAAATCCAAATCCGGATTGGGGTAAATTTTGGTTGGTTAAACCTTTTATCATAGTCCCTTTAGCAGGCGCCATTGGTGGAGCAGTATTTTATTTCATCGGAAGATTAAGTAAACAAAAAGGATGGCCGAAAATCGTTACTACTTTAATTAGCATTCTCATTTACCTCATCGGAATTTGGATGGGAACGGTGATTGGATTAGATGGTACACTTTGGAATTAGAACTGCTTTCACAATCAACAATTCTTATCTATATTTGTGATTAACTAAATCGATATAGTAATGGAAGAATGCATTTCGGTATTTGATATGCTCAAAATTGGTGTCGGACCATCAAGTTCCCATACGCTTGGCCCTTGGCGTGCAGCTGAACGTTTTTTAAACGAGTTAAAAGAAACCAATCAGTTAGACAAGATTACCCATATCAAAGTCGATTTGTACGGTTCATTATCACTTACAGGTAAAGGACATGCCACTGATTATGCGGTAATGTTGGGGTTGAGCGGACAAGATCCGGAATACATTCCGGTACAAAATATTGATAGCATCATTCAATCCATCAATAAAAATCACCAAATCCGTTTAGCGAATTCATTTGATATTCCTTTCAATCCGGAAATTGATATCGTTTTCAATAAAAACTTTTTACCTTTTCATGCTAACGGTATGTCATTTACCGCCATGACTGGCGACGGCAAAACCACAGTATCGACCTTCTACTCTATTGGCGGTGGTTTTGTGGTGAAAGAAGAGCGTGCGAATGCCAAAAAGAAACACCAAATTAAATGCGCCTTTCCGTTTCCAATTCAAAATGCAGCCGAATTGTTAGAATACACCATTAAAGAAAACAAATCGATTTCAGAAATTGTGTATGCCAATGAAATTTCGATGCGTTCCGAAGCCGAAGTACACCACGAATTACTCCGTATTTGGAACACTATGTTAGAATGTATGTATATCGGTTGTCACTCCGAAGGCGTCTTACCCGGTGGATTAAACGTTCGGCGTCGGGCCTTTGACATGCACCAAAACCTCATTGGGTTAGCCAATTATAATTCGCCTCAAGAATGGCTGGAAACCATTCGGAAAACCGAAGTAAAGTTCCGTCAAATCCTGAAATGGGTTTCATGTTTTGCTTTGGCAGTCAATGAAGTCAATGCGGCTTTAGGTCGAGTTGTTACTGCGCCAACCAACGGAAGTGCGGGCGTTATTCCTGCCGTTTTAATGTACTACATGGTGATTGAAAACCACAAGGCCGATGAAAAACAAATCAAACAATTCTTGATGGTAGCCGGAGAAATTGGCTCCATCTTTAAAAAAGGTTCTACCATATCAGCTGCCATGGGCGGATGCCAAGCCGAAATTGGTGTGTCCTCAGCGATGGCCGCCGGTGCTTTGTGTGAAGTGATGGGCGGCAGTCCGGAACAGGTTTTAATGGCTGCTGAAATTGCGATGGAACATCATTTGGGACTGACTTGCGACCCGATTGGCGGTTTGGTTCAAATTCCGTGTATTGAACGCAATACTATGGGCGCAATCAAAGCGATAAATGCTGCCGAGTTGGCCTTAGAAACCGATGCTAAAAATGCTAAAGTGCCATTGGACAAAGTGATTGATACCATGTGGCAAACGGCCAAAGATATGAATTCTAAATATAAAGAAACTTCGGAAGGCGGATTGGCTGTAGCGGTGAATATGGCGGATTGCTAAAGTGCTATTTTCTTCTGGTATCAATAAGATGCACAATCTTCCAACTTTCTGCTTCTTTGAACAACGTAAAAGCATTGACGCCTTTGTGACTTAATTTACCATTGATGTAGAATTCATAAGGCGTCCAAGCGTGTGCCATAGTGCCGTCGATTTGGATATTGTAGCTCAAAATACGTTCTTCAAATTGCATCTCAGTCGGTATAGTAGCCATAGCTACGTAAAACTCTTTAGGCGTTTCGGTGGAGAATTGGTTGCCTTTGGCACTTTCAGAAATGGATTGCAGTACTAATTTTTCACTGCAAGTCGACTTCATCTTGAGCGTATCTTTGGCATGAAAACCTTCGAAGAAAGTTTGTATCGTTCGTTGGACTTCATCTTTTTGGGCATGCCCTGAAATCCCTAACAACAACATTACTAAAATAAGGCTTTTCATCATTCGTATTTTGACCATTTGTAGAGTTCTTTCCAAGTTGGTTTTTTCCCGTACATTAAAATCCCTACACGATAAATTTTGGCTGCAAACCAAACCACCAATAAGAAAGTAGCAAACAACAATACTAACGAAACGGCAATTTGCCATAAAGGTACGCCGAACGGAATACGCATCATCATCACGATAGGGGACGTTAGCGGTATCATCGAAAATACTGTAGCGACAGTTCCGTGCGGATCATTGATTACGGTAAAGAATCCAATATAAACCCCTAAAATCAAAGGCATAATAATCGGCAGTAAGAATTGTTGCGAATCGGTTTCGTTATCCACAGCGGCACCGATAGCAGCGTAAAACGAACTATACAAAAAGTAGCCGCCGATGAAATAAAAGATAAATGAAACTAAGATAGTGCCTATCGGTAGACTCCAAAGCTCTTTCATATATAAAGCTATAGAACCGCCCATTTCTTGTTGGGCTGCCTGAACAGCTTGTGCGTTTACACCTGCATTGGCTCCTACTTGGATTCCGAAAATGGAAGACAGCACAAACATCGCCGTTAATCCGAGAATCGCCCAAATCAAAAACTGTAATATTCCGGCCAATGAAGTTCCGATAATTTTACCCATCATCAATTGGAAAGGTTTTACCGAAGAAATGATGACTTCGATAATACGTGATACTTTTTCTTCGATGACACTGCGCATCACCATATTGCCGTAAATGACAATAAACATCATAATCAAATAGCCAAAAGCACCGCCAATAGCAATTTTCATTTCGTTCAAACCTTTCAATGCAGTCTCTCCTGAGGCCTTGGTTAGATTGATACTGATATTGGATCGGGCTTTTTCGATGGCTTTGACATCTAATCCGGCTTTTTGGTAATTTTCGTCAGTGAGTTTATGGTTGATTACCGATTCTAAATCTTCTACAAATAACACACTCGGACTGTCATTAGAAATATACTCAATCTTCTTCTGCAAGGAATCTAAGGAAGTGACGTTAGGAATAAAAAGCAAGCCTTCATAATGTTCTGTGACGATGCTGTCTTTCAGTATTTTAGTATCTAATTTCGACAAATCAAGGTAACGGTATTCGTCATCGCTTTTGAATTCGTTGACAAACAAACCGGTTTCATCGTGTATGGCGATTGTTTTTTGATCGGCTTTCATGGTACTGAGATAGCCCACAAAAACGCCGATGGCAACAAACAAGAGCGGACTTAAAAAAGTCATAACAATAAACGATTTGTTGCGCACTTTGGCCACAAATTCTCTTTTGATGATTAGCGCTAGTTTGCTCATATTTCGGATTTCTTGGATTTGTTAGATCTTTAGACTTCTTAGATCTTTAGACTATTTAGATTGTGACTAAGAATCTAAGCTGTCTAGGTCAGTCTAACCCTCTATTGTGTTACTGTTTTAATAAAAATATCATTTACACTCGGAATCTTTTCTACAAAATGCGTGACTTGTCCGCGTTGCACCAAGGTATTTAATAACTCGTTTGGCGTGGCATTTCCGAGATTGATTTCCAATTTGAGTTCATCGTTCAGTGATTTGAAATCGGTTGGCGATAAGGTAAACTTTTGCGACAAATCATACATCAAACCTTCTACATTGTTGGTCAGAATGCCTACTTCGTAGTTGTTAGTTCGGTATTGTTTTTTAACTTCGGAAAGTTTGCCTTCGATTAGTTTGTTGGATTTGTGAATCAAGGCAATGTAATCGCACATTTCTTCCACACTTTCCATACGGTGAGTTGAAAAAATAATGGAAGTTCCTTGACGATTCAGCTCAATAATTTCATCTTTAATCAAGTTGGCATTCACCGGATCAAAACCGGAGAAAGGCTCGTCTAAAATGAGCAATTTCGGCTTGTGCAAAACGGTTACCACGAATTGGATTTTTTGCGCCATACCTTTCGACAATTCTTGGATTTTCTTATTCCACCAACCCTGAATTTCCAATCGGTCAAACCAATAGTCTAATTCTCTTTTGGCTTCGGCTTTCGACAAACCTTTGAGTTGTGCCAAATACAGACACTGCTCGCCCACCTTCATGGTTTTGTACAAACCACGTTCTTCGGGCATGTAGCCAATAGCGTGAACATGCGACGGATTCAGTGCTTCCCCATCTAAGATGATGGCTCCGCTATCAGGCATTGTAATTTGATTAATAATGCGAATAAGAGATGTTTTCCCGGCGCCATTCGGGCCTAAAAGACCGTAAATGCTGCCCTTAGGAACTGTTAAAGAAACTTCGTTGAGCGCGGTATAATCACCGTATTGCTTGACAACTTGTTTGACTTCGAGTATGTTGCTCATGGTTGTAAATTTCAATTTCAATAACAATGTCACTAGCAATATGAGCAGGCGCTACTATTCGTTTTCATTACCGTTGCTACTGACATTGCTGTTGAATGTTGTAAAAGTAACCAATAAGTAGCAAATCTTCATTTTTGTTACAAAAAAAACCCACCCTAATTTTTACAAAAGGATGGGAAAAATTGCTATGAAAAAGAAATTACTTGTTTCCAAGTAATAACCAAATGTAAAACATATTTTTTAATTATGAAAACATATCTTTTACTTTTTCAAAAAAAGATTTATCGCTCTTTTCGGGCTTTGGTGTAAAGTGCTCGTCGGTCATTGCCTTTTCGAAAAACTGACGTTGTTCTTTGGTTAAAGTCTTTGGTGTCCAAACGTTTACATGCACTAATAAATCGCCATTGCCATAATTATTCAGACTAGGAATTCCTTTTCCTTTTAAACGAAGTATTTTACCCGATTGAATACCTTCTTCCAACTTAATTCTGACTTTTCCGTTAACCGCTTCAATCTCTTTAGAAACACCTAAAGCGGCTTCCGGGAAGCTGATGTATAAATCGTAATGAAGGTTTTCGCCTTCGCGTTTTAAAAACTCGTGCTCTAATTCTTCGATGGCGACAATCAAATCGCCCGGAATTCCGTTGCCCGGTGCATCATTTCCTTTGCCGGATACTTTCAATTGCATACCATCAACCACTCCGGCCGGTATTTTAATCGATACCGTTTCGTCTTCCATAATCATACCGTGAGCATCGGCATTGTTGGGTTTGCTTTCTATGGTTTGTCCGGAGCCGCCACAAACATGACAAGTGGTAGCCGATTGCATGCGACCCAAAATGGTATTGGTAACACGCAATACTTGTCCTTGCCCATTACATGTTGAACAAGTTTTATATTTTACACCCGGTGCTTGCACCTTGCGTTTCACTTTCACTTTTTTCTCAACACCATTGGCAATTTCCTCTAATGTAAGTTTCACTTTGATACGAAGGTTACTGCCTTTCACGCGACGTTGTCCGCCACCGTTACCGCCAAATCCACCGAAACCACCGCCAAAAGCACCTCCGAAAATGTCACCAAACTGACTGAAAATGTCATCCATATTCATGTGATGACCACCACCAAAACCACCGGCACCGTCGAAAGCAGCGTGACCGTATTGATCATATTTGGCTTTTTTATCGGGATCGCTTAAAACTTCATAAGCTTCGGCTGCTGCTTTAAAATTTTCTTCTGCTTCTTTGTTTCCCGGATTTTTATCAGGATGAAACTCGATGGCTTTTTTACGGTAGGCTTTTTTAATCTCCTCGGCACTGGCGCTCTTGGAAACTCCTAATATTTCGTAAAAATCTTTTTTGCTCATAATGTACTTATCAAATTTTGTTTAGCCGAAATTCTTTTCGGCATTATCCAATAGGAATCAGATTTAATTTCCGATTACAACTTTCGGGAAACGAATAATTTTGTCTCCCAATTTATAGCCTTTTTCTACTACATCTACAATCTTCCCTTTCAATGCTTCACTTGGCGCAGGGATTTGGGTAACCGCTTCCGCAAAATCAGCATCAAAATCGTCACCGGCCTTTAATTCTACTTGTTCTAATCCTTTAGATACTAAGGTGCTTTTTAACTTGTCGTAAATCAATTCGACCCCTTTCAAAAGCAATTCATCTTCACTTTTGGAGATTTGCACTAAAGCCCTGTCAAAATCGTCTAAAATTGGTAGCATAGCTTGTAAAACTTCTTGGTTGGCAGTTCTGAACAAATCAACTCTTTCTTTGGCGGTTCTTTTTTTGTAATTTTCAAATTCGGCAAAAAGACGCAAAAATTTATCTTTTTCTTTGGCTAGTTCTTCTTGTAATTGGGCTTCAACACTAAGCTCTTCAGCTGTTTCAATTTCGTTGGCTTCATTTTCATTAGCGCTTTCGATAGGCTCTTTATCTGTGTTATCCGTATTCATTTGTGTTGTATTTTTAAAAATATTTTTGAATTTCATTTTGGATTTTTTCCGTAACCTCAATCAGCAAAAGTACTGCCAATTCTTTTAAAATGTCAAATTGTCATTAATTTTAATGTTCTAGTTGTACATTCGCAATCCTTTAAATTAATACAATTTTAATATAATTTTAAGACTATTACGTTTTCTAAACCTTTACATTTGTTATTAATCAATTTAAGAGACAAATTCCCAGGTTGGCTTAAAGCTGTAAAAATTATTAATTCAACAATCTTTATAGTAAAAAAAGAGCTGTCAGTTGACAGCTCTTTTTTTATGGATATAAATTGTGAAGTGCCGATTCCAGATCGGGGAACTGAAATTGGAAACCGACAGTTTTGATTTTATCCGCACTAAGGTTTTTACTGGAGAAAAGCAAATAAGCCATCTCCCCTAATATTAATTTCATCACAAATTCGGGCACATTAGGCAACCATAAAGGTTTCTTCAATATTTTGGCAATAGTTTTGGTCATGACGGCATTACTAACAGGATTTGGACTAACAGCATTGTAAACGCCTTCTAATTGGTTTTCGAGGGCAAAATTATACATAGCGATTAAGTCATGAATGTGAATCCATGATTGTATTTGCTTACCGGAACCCATTGTAGCTCCAAAACCTAATTTGATGGGATTAACCATTTCGGGTAAGGCTCCTCCTTTATCAGATAAGACAATACCGGTTCTGAGTTTACAAACTTTGATGCCCAATACCGGAAAGGTGTTGACACTAGCTTCCCATTTTTTAACCACATTCGACAAAAAACTGTCCTCTGTTTCAACAGTCGTTTCATCGTATTGTTTTGTAATGCTGTCCGGGTAAATGGCTGTTCCCGAGGCCGCTATGATTTGTTTGACCTGATGCGGTGTTTTCTTCAAAAGATTAAAGAGCAACTCTCCGGACAGCGTTCGGCTTTCAATGATTTCTTGTTTGTAACCTTTAGTCCATCGCTTTGCAATGTTAGCTCCGGCTAAATGGATTATCGAATCCACGCCGTAAATACAACTCTCATCAATTTTACCAGCTTGCGGATTCCAAAAGAAACCTTTCAGGTTGGGCTTATCTTCTATTTTAGATACAGAGGTTGTTAAATAATGTACCGT
The DNA here is from genome assembly GCF_024710485.1 of Flavobacterium sp. GTDB lineage: Bacteria > Bacteroidota > Bacteroidia > Flavobacteriales > Flavobacteriaceae > Flavobacterium. The sequence goes on along the minus strand of NZ_JANJUQ010000030.1, from coordinate 33,088 downwards.
GTGATTGTTAGTCAACAACAAGTTAACCAATTCCTTACCAATTAAACCCGTTGCTCCGGTGATTAGAATCTTCATTGCATTAATTTTTTATCAAAGTTACAAGGATAACTTCCTAAAAAAAGGCTAATTATAAAGGGTTTAACTTTTGTCAATTACTTCAGCTTAATACTCCATTCGAAATGTAATTCAGAAACTTGTTCTCCTTTTTCATTAATCCCTACCGACTTCATCCAGAAAGTTTGTCCTTCACCGGTGGCTATGGTTCGCTGAATGGCCTCATCTATCAAATGACCATCGTTGCAAGTAAACGTAATTCGACCGGTAGCTTTTTTAGTAAAGTTGCCGTTATTATTAGCCACCAGCATGGAAATTTTTTTTCCCGAATTTTTGATTTGCATCATGACTAAGGCACCGGTTGTAAGCTCAGCTGCCATGGCTTGTACAGCAAAATACATGGAATTAAAAGGATTTTGATTGAACCAACGGTGTTTGACTGTCACTACACATTGTTGCTTAGAAATCGATTTTACCCTTACACCACACCAAAATGCCGACGGTAACTTAAAAAATAAAAAAGTATTCAATTTTGAAGGGGAAAATTCCATAAGTACTTGATTTTGCTATAAAAGTACAAAAAAGCTACGGCTTTGTGATACTTAATTAAATGTTAATATTTTGTTAATTTTAAGTACTTTGTATTGCATAATACCTTTTTTTAGCTTTATCTTTGTATAAGAAATTAATAGCTTATCTATAGTATTAAAAAAAACGAAGTTTCAATCATCAACTAAAAAAATCAAAAAAATGACAACTACTAACGAAAAAAACATTGCTACGTTCCTGCACCTTAGTGCTTTGACACAGTATGTTATTCCATTTGGGAATTACATCTTCCCAATTATAATTTGGAGTACCAAGAAAAACGAATCGGAATTTGTGGATTACAATGGTAAACAAGTATTGAATTTTCAACTGAGTATCTTTTTGTATACCGTTTTATTGTGTTTGATTGCTATCCCGATTTTCATCTACTCTATTTTCAAAAATGCACCGGATCATAATATACAGTTTAACGGTGACTTTGTGCTGGAAAATTTAAGCATGGGCAATCTGACCGGTATTTCAATCTTAGGGATTATAGCTGTGCTCTTATTCCTTTTCATTAAAGTAATCGAATTTGTGCTAATCATTTACGGAGCCGTGAAAACATCAAACGGAGAATTTTACAAATACCCGTTAAGTATTCCGTTTTTCAAATAAAAATACCATCATCAATCATAATCAATCACCGGTTTCAATCATCACGAAATCAAAAAACGAATGTTAATCAGAAAAATTTAAAATCATGTACTATGAACATTGAAAACACAAAAGCCCAGATGCGAAAAGGTGTTTTAGAATTTTGTATCTTGTCTGTCCTAAAAGAAAAAGACGCCTACACTTCTGAAATCTTAGACACTTTAAAAAACGCTAAACTGCTTGTAGTAGAAGGAACCGTTTATCCGCTATTGACAAGACTTAAAAACGACGGATTACTCAACTACCGTTGGGAAGAATCAACTTCGGGGCCGCCAAGAAAATACTATGGTTTAACCGAATTAGGCAAGACATTTTTAACTGAATTGAACGGCACTTGGACCGAATTATCTGACGCCGTGAACATCATAACCAATCAAAAATAACAATCATGAACAAAACAGTAAATATTAATATAGGTGGTTTATTCTTCCATATCGATGAAGATGCATACCAAAAATTATCAAGATATTTTGATGCTATAAAACGTTCGCTTTCTAATTCTTCCGGTAAGGACGAAATCATGAAGGACATTGAAATGCGTGTGGCCGAACTTTTGACCGAAAAACAAAAATCCGACAAACACGTGATCAATAATAAAGATGTTGACGAAGTGATTGTGGTTATGGGACAACCGGAAGATTATCGCATTGACGATGACGGCACCGAAACCAAATCGGAACCTTTCTTCGCAACAACAAGCAGAAAAAAATTGTATCGCGACAAAGACAGAGGTTTAATTGGTGGTGTGTGTACCGGTTTAGGACATTACTTTGGGGTAGATGCGGTTTGGATTAAAATCATCTTCTTATTGTTAGCGTTCACCAGCTTTGGAGTCATAGCTTACTTAATCCTTTGGATTGCTACTCCAAAAGCGGTAACAACCTCCGAAAAATTAGAAATGACCGGTGAGCCGGTAACCATTTCCAACATCGAAAAGAAAGTCAGAGAGGAATTTGAATCGGTATCCAACAAATTCAAAAATGCCAACTACGACGAAATGGGAAACCAAATAAAAACCGGTGCTGAAAGAGTAGCCGGCGGTTTAGGCGATGTAATCATGAAAGTTTTCGGTGCCTTTGCCAAAGTATTAGGCGCTATTATTTTAGTATTCTCTGCATTAGCCTTAGCCGGATTGTTTATCGGATTGTTTACTTTCGGAACTACTTCTTTCATTGACGCACCATGGCAACGTTATGTAAACGCTGTTAATTACACCGATATTCCGCTTTGGGCGTTTGGTTTGTTGACATTCTTAGCCATCGGAATTCCATTGTTCTTCTTCTTATTGCTAGGTTTAAAATTATTGGTTGCCAATATGAAATCGTTAGGCGCTGCCGTAAAATACAGCTTGTTAGCCATCTGGATTTTCGCAGTAGGTTCTTTAGTGGTTATCGGAATCCAACAATCTACCGAATCGGCTTTTGAAGGCAAAGTGGTTACCAAAGAAACCATCAACATTCAACCAACAGACACGCTGCAAATCAAGTTTGTGAGCAACGATTTCTTCTCTAAAAATGTTTATGAACACGAAGACTTTGTTTTCACCCAAGATTCTGCTAAAAATGAAGTAATTTATTCGAATAAAATCAGTTTTGAAATCAAAAGCACCGACAAAGCACAACCTTACTTGCAAATCGAAAAGTTAGCCGACGGCAAATCGTTTGACGAGGCCAACAAAAGAGCGGAGAAAATCAAATACGGATTCAAAATAGAAGGCAATCAATTGCTTTTAGACAACTATTTGTTAACCGAAATGGCCAGCAAATACCGTAACCAAAACGTTGAGTTGTACTTGTATTTGCCTAAAGGAACACTATTCGTAGCGGATGAAACCGTTCAGCATTTTGACGAATCCGATAACGATTTCTTTAACTTACACCACAGTTCAGACAAATACACTTATAAAGTTGAAGATAATAAAGTGAAATGCTTGGATTGTCCGGCTGATGAAAACGAATATAAAGACGTAGAAACCGAAAACATCAGCGTCGAAGAAAACGACAGCACTAAAACCGTAACGGTTACAGTGAACGGAAAAGAAGTGATCAACACCAAATCGGGTAAAAAAGGAAAATTGACTATCGGGAGCGATGGCGTAATCATTAAAACCGAGTAATCATGACAAAAATTGTAATTCTTTTTTCAAAGATAGTAGCCGCAACATTAGTAGCCTTATCACTATCGTCTTGCAATGGCAATTTCAATTTTACCAATAGTATCAAAGGCAGCGGAAATGTAATCACCGAGAAACGCAATCTGAGCGATTTCAACAAAATAACAGTAGCTAACGGGTTGGATTGTGAAGTTATTCAAGCCGATAACTTCGATGTAATGGTTGAAGCCGATGACAACATCATAGCCGAAATCAAAACCAGAGTGGAAAATAATACTTTAGTAATCTACTCCGAATACAATAATTACATCAATGTAACTTCCAAAAAAATCATAGTAAAATTACCGAGAGTATTGAGTCTGGAAACTACCAGCGGTGCCAACCTAAACTCTCGAAATTCGCTAACCGGTGAAGACATTAAAATCAAATCAAGTAGCGGAAGTTCGATAGAAGTCGAGGTCGAATCAGATAAAGTTACTTTAGAATCTACCAGCGGCAGCGAACAACAAATCAGCGGGAAAGCCTTAAAGTTGTACACAGCCTCTTCCAGCGGAAGTCACATCGATGCCGATGAATTGTTGGCCAATGAAGTGTATGCTCAATCCTCCAGCGGCAGTTCAACCTCGGTAAACGCTATAGTATTATTAGACGGAAAAGCCTCCAGCGGCAGCTCCATCAGCTATAGCAAATCGCCTAAAGAAATCCGAGTAGAAGAAAGCTCCGGTGGCAGTGTTTCGAAAGATTAAGTTAATAAAACATCTCAATACCCATTGGGATGTTTTTTTTTCTATTTTTACATCAAGGTCATTGTACCCAATTGATGTAACAACCAAACAGCCACAGTCATGAAAAAACAGCTACTAATTACTTGTCTTTTACTAACCATTATTGCTTTCGGACAAAAAAAAGAAAAAGTAAAAGGTTCAAAAATCGTCAAATCAGAACTCAAAACCATCGACAATTTTGAGAGCATCGAACTCGAAGACAACATTGAAGTATTTTTAGTAAAAGGAAACGATTGTGCATTAGAAATTGAAGCCGATGACAACCTGATTCCGTTCGTCGAATACAAAATAAACGGCAGCAACCTCCGAATTTCAACGGCCAAAGACATCTCAAGTTTTAAAAAATTGAGCGTTCGCATAACGTATACCGACAAACTCAACATGGTAATCGCCAAAGATGAAACCAACGTTACAGCCTTGTCAGATGTGGTTTTAGACAATGTCACTTTTAAAAGTTACGATTACGCCAAATTATTCCTCAACGCCAACACCAAAAATTTTACCTTAATGGCCAACGACAAATCGAAAGTCGAGTTGAATTTAAAATCAACCAAAACCGCCATCGACTTAAGTAAAAGTGCTTACGTAAAAGCTTTGATTTCATCTGCTGAAATGAAATTCGATTTGTACCAAAAATCGGCCGCCGAAGTCGAAGGCGACATCATCGAACTCAAATTACGCTTGGACAACAATACCGATTTCATCGGCAAAAAATTAACCGCCAAAAACGCTTTATTGGAAACCGGCGGATATTCGAAAAGCAGTATTAATGTCAGTAATATCGTAACCATCGATGCCTCGGGTGACAGCGAAATCGAACTCTACGGTGAACCCATCAAAATCGAAATGAAGCGCTTCGCAGACAGCGCCGAATTACACAAAAAACCGAGTAAATAAAAAAATCCCGTCTTTATTCAAGACGGGATTTTTTTTATAAAATTAAATTGTTCTAGTCTAAAGCCGCCAAATATCTCTCGGCATCCAAAGCGGCCATACAACCGGTTCCCGCAGCCGTAATAGCCTGGCGATACACATGATCGGCAGCATCTCCGGCAACAAACACACCGGCAACATTGGTTTTAGAACTGCCCGGTACATTAACAATATAACCGGTTTCGTCTAAAGTAATATAATCGGCAAAAATATCGGTATTCGGTTTGTGACCAATAGCCACAAAGAATCCGGTAGCCGGAATCGTAATGGTTTCTCCCGTAGTTTTGTTCAACGCTTTGATTTCAGTCACCACTTGCCCATCGCCAACTACCTCAACCGTATCATGATTCATTAAGATATCGATATTTTCGGTTTTGCGAACGCGTTCTTCCATAATACGAGAAGCTCTGAACTTGTCACTTCTCACCAACATGGTCACTTTTTTACATAATTTAGAAAGGTAATGCGCTTCCTCACAAGCCGAATCTCCGGCTCCTACTATCACTACTTCTTGGTTTCGGTAAAAAAATCCGTCGCAAACCGCACAAGCCGAAACACCACCGCCCATTTGCAAATAATGTTGTTCTGAAGGCAATCCTAAATATTTGGCCGAAGCACCGGTCGAAATAATCACTGTTTGTGCATGGATTTCTTTGGTATCATTGACCCAAACTTTATGCACAGGCCCCGAAAAATCAACTTTAGTCACCCAACCATCACGAACATCGGTACCAAAACGCTGCGCCTGCGCTTGCAATTGGACCATCATCTCCGGTCCGGTTACACCATCAGGATAACCCGGAAAATTTTCTACTTCATTAGTAGTAGTTAATTGTCCGCCGGGTTGCGTTCCCTGGTAAAGCACCGGATTCATGTTGGCTCTGGCGGCATAAATAGCGGCAGTATAACCCGCAGGCCCCGAACCTATAATAAGGCATTTGATTTTTTCTATAGTCTCTGACATGATTTGAAGTTTATTTAGGATACAAATGTATGCGATTTCAAGAAAAAATAATAAGACAACCCAATCGCTTTACACAATTTGTGAATAAGATGCCCTTATTGTTAAAAACAAGTTTGGTTTTATAATTAGGAGCACCACATTGGCTTTCTCAGGACAAGTCGTCCCGCTGTCCGCACTACGCGGTAGTTTGCTCCCATCGGGGCTAGAGTTGACTTTTAGCATTCCGAAACAGTGATGTTGCAAAGCAGCTTCACAGTATTACGCCGTGATACTGAGTGTAGGCGGTAACTCAAGTAAATCCTTTTCACCACTTTGTCATTCCCGCGCAGGCGGGAATCTATAACAGGCAGGATTACTTCGTGATCCTGAAATTGGGCTCTATCTCAAGTAAATCATTTCGGATGTGCCATCCGAAGATTTTTTTATTATAAGAAAAAGTCGCAACGAGTTGGGCAGGATTAGATATCCTGGATGTGGGCTCTATCTCAAGTAAATCTATCAGCGCTTTCAGCGCTGATATTTTTTTTATTTCCAAAAGAAATCCGAAGTAAACTTCGTTTCTTTTGGAAATAAAAAATCCTTTCTGCCAAAGCAGAAAGGATTTACTCGTCGGGGTGGCAGGATTCGAACCTGCGACCTCCTGGTCCCAAACCAGGCGCGATAACCGGGCTACGCTACACCCCGAATTCCCTCAAATGGGAGTGCAAATATAAAACTATAAATTAGTTTACAAAAAGTTTTTCCATTTTTTTAATTTTCAAAAAAACAAAAGCCCTTTCGATATAATTTCTATTTTTGTGTTCAGTAAAAATAACACAACTCTTTATGCTGATTATCGGAATTGCCGGCGGAACCGGAAGCGGAAAAACAACTGTGGTTCACCAAATTATGAATGAATTGCCCCAAACCGAAGTGGGCGTCATTTCACAAGACTCTTATTACAAAGAAAACAACAACTTGAGCTTTGAAGAACGAGCCTTGATTAATTTCGATCATCCTCGCGCTATCGATTTTGAACTTTTGGTACAGCACCTGAAAGACTTGAAAGCCGGAAAAACCATAGAACAACCGGTTTATTCCTTTATCACACACAACAGAACCGACGATTCTATCATCACACATCCCAGAAAAGTAATGATTGTGGAAGGAATCCTAATCCTAACCAATCCGGAACTTCGCGAATTATTTGATGTGAAAATCTTTGTGCACGCCGATTCAGACGAACGTTTAATTCGCCGTTTAAAAAGAGACATCGCCGAGCGCGGACGCGATATGGAAGAAGTGTTGAATCGCTATCAAACTACACTAAAGCCTATGCACCAACAGTTCATCGAACCTACCAAAGCTTTTGCCGACATCATTATTCCGAACGACAAATACAATACGGTAGCTATTGATGTGGTTAGAGCCGTAATTAATCAAAGAATTATCTAATTCTATTCAAAATGAGCTTCTTTAAAAACCTAACCGATGCCTATCCTATCCTAAAAATCTTGGGTAACCGATATGTTATCGTGTTGTGTTTTTTCACCATCTGGATGCTTTTTTTAGACAATACTTCATACATGGAACATCGAGTGCTAGACCAACAGCTAGATGAACTCGAAGACAACAAAAAATACTATCAGGAAGAAATCAAAAAGGACGAAGAAAATATCAAACTCCTCAAAAACCCTGACCAAATCGAAAAATACGCGCGCGAAAAATACTATATGAAACGCGATAGCGAGGATGTGTATATCATCGAATTTGAAGAAGATTCCCTGAAAGAAGAACAATCCAAGTCAAAATCTTTATAACTACTACTCATGGCCGATAATTTATTCAATGAGTTCGAACCGGTGTCTTCCAAACAATGGAAACAACAAATTCAATATGAACTTAAAGGCGCCGACTATAACGAAACGCTCGTTTGGGAAAGTCCGGAAGGCATCAAAGTAAAACCTTTTTACCACAGAGACGAAACCGAAATCAACTATTCCGCGCCAACAAAGGAAAACGGATTTTCGATTTTGCAAAACATCTTTGTACACGATGTGGTAAAATCCAATAAAAGAGCTATAGACACATTGAATCGCGGTGCCGAAAGCATTCGTTTTACCATAGAACATGATGCGGTTAACTTGGAAGCCCTGATGCAAAATCTGCCTCTTACCAACACCCAATATTTTTTTTATTTACCTTTCCTCTCCATCGATTTCGCAACCAAAATCAATGATTTCGCTGTTAAGCATAATGCGGATATGGTAATTCAAATTGATCCTATCGGCCAATTGGTAAAAGACGGCAACTGGTTCGAAAACCTAGAAAAGGATTTTGAAAAACTCAACCAAATCACTTCCAAAGCAACGGTTCCTTTCTTAACCATCAGAAGCGGTATTTACCAAAATGCCGGAGCCAATATGGTGCAACAATTGGCTTATATTTTGGCTCATGTTAATGAATATTTCAATAGAGTAACCAACCTAAACCAACCAATTACGATTGAAGTTTCCGTAGGTACCAATTACTTTTTCGAAATCGCCAAATTGCGCGCACTACGACTATTATTCAACACCTTGGCGAAAGAATACAACCACATTGCAGATTGCCATATCATCGCCACACCAACCAAACGCAACAAAACATTGTATGATTACAACGTCAACATGTTGCGCACTACTACCGAATGTATGAGTGCCATTTTAGGCGGTGCCGATAGCATTGCTAATTTACCTTACGACGCACTATACCACAAAGACAATGAATTTGGAGATAGAATAGCTCGTAACCAATTGTTGGTGCTAAAACACGAAAGTTATTTTGACAAGGTCAACAACGCAGCCGATGGCGCCTATTACATCGAATCCTTAACCGAACAATTGGCCGAAAAGGCTTTACTCCTATTTAAAGATATCGAAGCCAATGGCGGTTTGATTACCCAGTTAATCGAAGGTACTATCCAACGAAAAATCAGCGAAAGTGCCGCCAAAGAGCAAGAGGCTTTCGACAATGGCAAAGAAATACTATTAGGTACTAACAAATACCCGAATAAAAACGACAAGATGAAACACGACCTCGAGTTGTATCCGTTTGTCAAACAAAATCCACGCAAAACCTTAATCAGTCCGATTATCGAAAAGCGTTTGGCCGAGAAACTGGAACAGGAACGTTTATCGCAAGAAGCCTAGTCATGAGAAAAAACATCCAACATATACAATTAGATAAAGTAGTTGTCACCCCGAGCGCAGTCGAGGGGCAAAACTTCCTAACTGCCGAAGGCATTGAAGTCAAACCAACCTATTCCGAAGCCGATATCGAAAACTTAGAACACTTAGAGTTCGGAGCCGGATTTGCCCCTAATTTACGCGGTCCGTATGCCACTATGTACGTGCGTCGCCCTTGGACGATACGTCAATACGCCGGATTTTCCACCGCCGAAGAAAGTAACGCATTCTACCGTAGAAATTTAGCTGCCGGACAAAAAGGCTTGTCAGTCGCTTTCGATTTGGCCACACACCGCGGTTATGATTCCGACCACGAACGCGTTGTTGGTGACGTTGGTAAAGCCGGTGTTGCCATCGATTCGGTAGAAGATATGAAAGTGCTCTTCGATCAAATTCCGCTCAACGAAATGTCAGTTTCCATGACCATGAACGGTGCCGTTTTACCTATCATGGCCTTTTATATCGTAGCGGCTGAAGAACAAGGTGTCGCCCCCGAATTGCTATCCGGAACCATCCAAAACGATATTTTAAAGGAGTTCATGGTGCGCAATACCTATATCTATCCGCCAACGCCTTCGATGAAAATCACCGCCGATATCTTTGAATATACGAGCAAGAAAATGCCGAAATTCAACTCGATTTCGATTTCAGGCTACCATATGCAAGAAGCCGGGGCCACCGCCGATATTGAGTTGGCTTACACTTTAGCCGATGGCTTAGAATACATTCGAACCGGATTGGCTGCCGGCATGAAAATAGACGAGTTCGCGCCTCGCCTTTCTTTCTTTTGGGCGATTGGCATGAACCACTTTATGGAAATTGCCAAAATGCGCGCCGGAAGAATGTTGTGGGCGAAACTGTTAAAGCAATTCAACCCTCAAGACGAAAAATCATTGGCACTCAGAACGCATTGTCAAACTTCAGGCTGGAGTTTAACCGAGCAAGATCCGTTTAACAACGTGGCTCGTACGACTATCGAAGCAGCGGCAGCGGCTTTTGGCGGAACGCAATCCTTACACACCAATGCCTTGGATGAAGCCATTGCTTTGCCTACCGATTTCTCTGCAAGAATCGCCAGAAATACCCAAATCTTTTTACAAGAAGAAACCAAAATCTGCAAAACCGTCGATCCTTGGGCCGGCAGTTATTATGTGGAAAGCTTAACCGCAGAAATTGCTGAAAAAGCCTGGGCTTTGATTCAGGAAGTGGAAGCCTTAGGCGGCATGACCAAAGCCATTGAAGCCGGTATTCCGAAACTGCGCATTGAAGAAGCCGCAGCACGCAAACAAGCTCGTATCGACAGCACGCAAGATATTATTGTTGGGGTTAACAAATACCGTTTAGAAAAAGAAGATCCGTTACACATTTTGGATGTAGACAACCAAATGGTGCGCCAACAACAAATTGAACGTTTAAACCAAATCAAAGCGACTCGCGATACCGCTAAAGTAAAAGCCAGTTTAGCAAAGATTACCGAAAGTGCCCAAAATGGTGGCGAAAATTTATTATCTTTAGCCGTAGAAGCAGCCCGAAACCGAGCCACGCTGGGAGAAATCAGCGATGCCCTGGAAGCGGTTTTCGGACGCTATAAAGCACAAATCAGAAGTTTTAGCGGCGTGTACAGTAAAGAAATCAAAAACGACGAGAGCTTTGAAAAAGCCAAACAATTAGCCGACGCTTTCGCTCAAAAAGAAGGCCGTCGACCACGTATCATGATTGCCAAAATGGGACAAGACGGTCACGACCGCGGTGCCAAAGTAGTAGCCACCGGTTATGCCGATGTAGGTTTCGACGTCGACATCGGACCGCTATTCCAAACACCCGAAGAAGCCGCCAAACAAGCCGTGGAAAACGATGTGCATATTTTGGGCGTTTCTTCCCTAGCGGCCGGACACAAAACCTTAGTGCCGCAAGTAATCGAAGAATTAAAAAAATACGGTCGCGACGATATTATGGTGATTGTAGGCGGTGTAATTCCGGCACAAGATTACCAATTCTTATTCGACGCCGGAGCTGTAGCGGTTTTCGGTCCGGGTACGAAGATTAGTGAGGCGGCGATAAAGATTTTGGAGGTGTTGTTGGAGGAGTAAACAGTCTTTTCCATTAAGATTTGATTAAGAATGTATTGAAACAGTTTTTTTATAACTTTTGTCATGTTTGTTAAAAGTGAAACTTTAGTACATTTGTGTCAGTAAACTCAATTTTCCATGCGAAGAGTATTAGCAATACTTTTATTGTCGTTATATGTTTCTTCTTCCACCGAATGCTTCGAGTTGTTGAAGATTCCGGCTTTGGTGGAACATTTTTACGATCACAAAGAAGAAAATCAATCCATGACACTTTGGTCTTTTCTTTGTTTACACTATGGTCACGGAGATGTAAACGATGGCGATCGTGACAAAGACATGAAACTTCCTTATAAAAGTGCCGACTGTAATAATGGTTTAACTTATTTAACGATTATACCGGAAATAAATTATTACGAAATCAGTCACCATAAACTTTTGGCTGAAGTTAAAACTGCATCCGATTTTTACATTAGTCGTCTTTACTCCTCAGATCAAGGTTCCATTTGGCAACCGCCCAAAATAGCTTAATTCTACTTGTTTTATTGGTCCCTTTTAGGTGTGCCAACAATTAAAATATTAATTAAGTTATTTAAAAAATCATGTTAAATAAAATTATTGCTTTTTCCGTAAGGAATAAGCTTATTGTGGGTTTGTTTACCATTGCATTGTTGCTTTACGGTATCTATGAAACCACTAAATTGCCAATTGATGCCGTTCCTGATATCACCAATAATCAGGTGCAAGTCATCACCATTGCTCCCTCTTTCGGAGCCACCGACATTGAGCGTTTGGTTACCTTTCCGGTAGAACAAGCCAACAGCAACATTTCGGGTTTAAAAGAAATCCGAAGTTTTTCGCGCTTTGGTTTGTCTTTAGTAACCATCGTTTTTGACGATGAAACCGATATTTATTGGGCACGTCAACAAGTAGCAGAACGCTTACAGTTAGTCCAAACCCAAATTCCCGCAGGTATCGGAACACCCGAATTAGGTCCGGTTTCAACCGGTTTAGGTGAAATTTACCAATACGTAGTTCGTCCGGAAAAAGGCTATGAAGACCAATATGATGAAACCGAACTCAGAACCATACAAGATTGGATTGTTCGTCGACAACTCTTAGGCGTAAAAGGTGTTGCCGAAGTGAGTAGTTTTGGCGGAAAATTAAAACAATTTGAAATTGCCATCGATCCCAACAAGCTTCACGCTCATGGCTTATCCATCAACGATGTTTTTAACTCTTTAGAACAAAACAATCAAAATACCGGTGGTGCTTACATTGAAAAAGGCGCTACAACGCTATTCATCAGAAGTGAAGGACTAATCGGTAAGATTGCAGACATCGAAAATATTGCTGTCAAAACTACACCAAGCGGTACTCCGGTATTTTTGAAAGACATCGCCAAAATCAATACCGGACACGCTACCCGTTACGGTGCGCTTTGTTACAATGATGAAGGCGAAGTGGCCGGTGCTATTGTAATGATGCTTAAAGGCGCCAACAGTAGTGAAGTAATCAAAAATGTTAAAGACCGAATCGAATTAATCAAGAAAACATTACCGGAAGGCGTAACTATTGAACCGTTCCTTGACCGAACCAAAATGGTCAACAATGCGATAGGAACAGTTGAAAAGAACCTTTTGGAAGGTGCGCTGATTGTAATTTTTGTATTGGTCTTATTCCTGGGAAACTTCCGTGCCGGGTTGATTGTGGCTTCAGTGATTCCTCTAGCCATGTTATTTGCCATTATCCTGATGAATACCTTTGGTGTTAGTGGCAACTTAATGAGTTTAGGAGCGCTCGATTTCGGTTTGATAGTCGATGGTGCAGTAATCATCGTTGAGGCTGTAATGCACCAACTTACCCACAGTAAAAAGTTCAGTCAAATTAATAAAATATCGCAGAGTAAAATGGACCAAGAAGTGGAAACTTCTGCCGGAAAAATGATGAACAGTGCGGTTTTCGGCCAAATTATTATTCTGATAGTATACTTACCTATTTTTACTTTGGAAGGAATCGAAGGTAAAATGTTCAAACCGATGGCACAAACTGTAGCTTTTGCTTTATTGGGTGCTTTCTTGTTGTCATTGACTTACATTCCGATGATGAGTGCTTTGTTTTTAAGCAAAAAAATCAATCACAAGCCAAATTTTTCCGATCGGATGATGTTCAAATTGGAGCGCCAATACCAACATTGGTTAGAAAAGGCATTGAACCACCAGAAAGCCATTATTGGCGGTGTGATTGCATTGTTTGCTACCGCTTTATTTGTGCTGAGTACTTTAGGTGGAGAATTTATCCCGGCTTTAGAGGAAGGCGATTTTGCGGTAGACACCCGAGTCTTGACCGGAAGTAATTTGAATACTACCATAGAAAGTACTCAAAAAGCCGCCCATATCTTAAAAACCCAATTCCCGGAAGTGGAAAAAGTGGTCACCAAAATCGGAAGCGGTGAAGTTCCTACCGACCCAATGCCGATGGAAGCCAGTGATATGATGGTGATTTTAAAAGACAAATCGGAATGGACTTCTGCAGAAACCTTCGACGAATTGTCTGAAAAAATGGGAAAAGCTTTGCAAGACGTACCCGGAATAACCACCGGATTCCAATATCCTGTTCAAATGCGTTTTAACGAATTAATGACCGGTGCACGTCAGGATGTGGTTTGTAAAATATTTGGTGAAAATCTGGATACCTTAGCCGTTTACGCCGAAAAACTGGGTAAAATTGTCAATACAGTGGAAGGTGCTGCCAACCTATATGTGGAACCTATTACCGGTATGCCGCAGGTGATTATTGATTACAATCGTCCGGTTATTGCACAATACGGCCTAAATATAGCCGATATCAATCGCGTAGTAAACACAGCCTTTGCCGGACAAAGCACCGGATTGGTCTTTGAAGGCGAAAAGCGATTTGAATTAGTCGTCCGTTTAGACAGTGACAAACGCAAAGACCTTGAAGATGTTAAAAATTTGTTGATTCCAACACCAAATGGCTCGCAAATTCCGTTGTCGCAATTGGCCAGTGTGGCTATCAAAGACGGTCCGAATCAAATCCAACGCGAAGATGCCAAACGAAGAATTATTGTAGGCTTCAACGTTCATGGGCGCGATGTTGAAAGCATTGTAAACGAATTGAAAACCAAAGTCGATGAACAAATCAAACTTCCTACCGGATATTATACTACCTACGGCGGAGCCTTTGAAAACCTCAACCAAGCTAAAGACCGATTAATGATAGCGGTACCGGTTTCTTTACTGATGATTTTCATCCTATTATTCTTTGCTTTCAGATCGGTTAAACACGGTTTGCTAATTTATTCGGCCATTCCTTTGTCTGCCATCGGTGGTATTTTCTTTTTAGCCCTGCGTGGCATGCCTTTTAGCATCAGTGCCGGCATTGGATTTATCGCGCTATTCGGAGTAGCGGTATTAAACGGAATCGTGTTGATATCTGAATTTAACCGACTCAAAGCAGAAGGTATGAACGATTTAAACCGAGTTGTACTAATGGGAACCAAAGTGCGTTTGCGACCTGTATTGATGACCGCTTTCGTAGCATCTCTGGGGTTTTTACCGATGGCTATCAGCAACGGTTCAGGTGCCGAAGTACAACGACCGCTGGCGACCGTAGTAATTGGTGGTTTGATGATTGCCACTTTACTGACCTTATTCGTTTTACCGATACTCTATGTTACTTTTGAAAAAGGATTTAAAATGAAACTATTTTCTAAAACAACTCTGCTTCTTTTATTGCTGTTCTTGTCAGTAGTTCCGACCAACGCCCAAACTAAAATGACATTAGATGAAGCCCTCAAAACTGCTTTAAGCAATAACCAAACGGTAAAGATTGACCGATTAAGAGCCGATTACCAACAAAAACTGATTCGCTCTGCGACCAATTTGCCGGCGACCAATCTCAATTCGGAAATCGGGCAATTCAACAGCAGTTTTACTGATACTCGTTTCGGCATTGCACAATCATTTGATTTTCCAACCGTATACAATCGTCAAAGAAAGGTGCTGACCTCAGAATGGAAAACCGCCACTGCATTAGTAGCTTTGAAAGAAGCTGCGCTGAAAAAAGAAGTAACGCTGACCTTTTACAGCATACTTACCCTAAATGAAAAAGAAAAATTGCTGCAAAAAAGTGACACTTTATTAACCGAGTTTTTGCGAAAAGCAGCATTGCGCCTTCAAAAAGGAGAAAGTAACATCTTGGAGAAAACCACAGCCGAAATGCAATTAGGTCAATTAAAACTGCAATTGTTACAGTTACAACAAGACAAAGAACTTTGGAGCAGTAAATTGCAATTGCTTTTAAATTCGGAACAAACCGTCATTCCGACAGCCGGTTCATCCAAAATCGAATTCAAAGACGAAGAAATATCGAGTATAGAACAGCACCCGTTATTGCAAAGTTTAGAGCAACAAAAAGCTACTGCTGCCGCTCAGACTCAGTTAGAAAAAGCACGAAAATTGCCGATGCTAACTTTAGGTTACAATAATATGTCGATTACAGGTACAGGAGCCGATAACATTTTTTACGATAAGTCAAATCGTTTCCACTCGGCGCAAATTGGCTTAGGCATTCCGTTGTTAGGCGGTTCTCAAAGTGCTAAAGTTAAAGCAGCCAAAGTACAAGAACAAATGGCTGCCGAAGAATACCAAAGAGAGAAAAACAACTTAGAACGACAACGCATTCAAACTGAATTGATGGTTAAAAACAATGCTGAAAAACTCAACTATTTCGAGAAAACCGGTTTACTGAATGCCATCCTAATTTCGGAAACGGCTAACCGTCAGTTTTTGGGTGGCGACATCAATTACCTCGACTGGGTGATGTTGATTAACCAAGCCTTAACCATCCATAACAGTTACATCGACACCGTAAACCTATACAACGAAAGTGTCATCGAATGGAATTACCTTACTACAAAAAATTAAACATGAAAACAAACATCATATTAGCAGCTTTGGCCTTTATTAGTTTGAGCTGCAACTCAAATAAAAGCGAATCGGAAACGAACACCAATAATGCCTCCGAAAAAATAGTTACCCTTACGGACAAACAATATCAAAATGCAGGTTTAGTAATCGAACCAACTCAAGAAAGAACGGTATCCGCTACTGTCAATTTGAACGGCGTTATCGATGTCCCTCCGCAAAACTTGGTTTCCGTGAGTATGCCTTTGGGCGGTTATTTAAAAAGTACTAAACTGCTTCCGGGTATGCACGTTAGCAAAAATGAAGTAATTGCCGTGATGGAAGACCAACAGTATATTCAGTTGCAACAAGAATACTTAACCACGCAATCCAAATTGTATTTCGCCGAAAAAGAATACGAGCGCCAACGCGATTTGAATCAGAACAAAGCCAGCAGCGACAAAGTGTATCAAATGGCCGATGCCGAATACAAAAACTTGCGCATCACACTTAATGCCTTAGGGGAAAAACTGCGATTAATTCACATTAATCCGAGAACACTGTCGGAAAAAACCATTTCTAAAAGCGTAAACATCCTCTCACCTATTGACGGTTTTGTTTCTAAGGTGAATGTGAACATCGGGAAGTATGTTAATCCGGCCGACATCTTGTTCGAACTCATCAATCCGGATGATATTCATTTGAACCTAAAAGTGTTTGAAAAAGACATTAACGGACTGTTTATCGGCCAAAAAGTAGTGGCTTACACCAACAGTCAACCCGATAAAAAACATGAATGTGAAATCATTCTCATCAGTAAAGACATCGCTACCGACGAACACAGCACTGAAGTTCACTGTCACTTCGACAAATACGATAAAACCCTCTTGCCGGGCATGTATATGAATGCGGTGGTTGATTTGAAGCGACATGCTGTGCCTACTTTACCCGAAGACGCGATAGTAACTTTTGAAGGTAAAGAATATGTTTTTGTAAAAATAAATGAGCGTCAATTTGAAATGACCGCAGTAAAAATCGGAGATAATGAAAACGGCTTTACCGAGATTTTGAATCATGAAGTTTTAAAGAACAAAAACATTGCCGTTAAAGGCGCCTACACTTTGCTCATGCAGCTAAAAAACAAATCGGAAGAGTAATATTTGCTAAGTCACCATTAAAAAAGCACTTCAATCGAGGTGCTTTTTTTTATCTTTACCAAAAACAAAGGCATGTCAAAACTTCCGCATATCGGCACCAGCATTTTTACCGTAATGTCGCAAATGGCTACCGAACACCAAGCCATCAACTTATCGCAAGGCTTCCCGAATTTTCCCGTGGACGAACGATTGACAGCGATTGTAGCCAAATTGGCAACTGCCAATGTACACCAATACACACCCATGAGCGGATTACCGTCGTTGTTGGA
Source organism: Flavobacterium sp. (assembly GCF_024710485.1). Taxonomy (GTDB): domain Bacteria; phylum Bacteroidota; class Bacteroidia; order Flavobacteriales; family Flavobacteriaceae; genus Flavobacterium. The sequence continues at coordinate 15,368 of NZ_JANJUQ010000030.1, read as the reverse complement.
CAAAATTGCTGTCTTAACCCAACAATCCTATGGCAGAACAGTGGTTCCTACAGAAGAAATCCTGATTACTGCCGGTGCTACCGAAGGCATTTTTGCTACCATTCAGGCCTTAGTCATAGCCCAAGAAGAAGTCATCATTTTAGACCCAAGCTACGATTGCTATGAAGCACCGATTTTGTTGAGTAATGCCAAACCCGTTCGCGTAGCCCTTAACATCGATTTTACGCCGAATTGGGAAACTATAACCGCAGCGGTAAACGAAAAAACCCGACTGATTATTATAAACAATCCGCACAATCCTACCGGAAAAATGTGGACTGCAACCGATTTTGAACAGCTGGAAAAACTCGTCCACGCCTTCCCTAACCTTTTGGTTTTATCCGATGAAGTATACGAATACATCACTTTTGAACAACCGCATATTTCAGTCCATCACCGTCCTAAATTGTGGGAACGCAGCATTTCCATTTCTTCTTTCGGAAAATCGTTTCACATTACCGGTTGGAAAATTGGTTATGTGATTGCGCCGGAGGATTTAATGCGTGAGATTAAAAAAGTACACCAGTTTTTGGTATTCAGCGTGAGCAGTATTGCCCAACATGCCTTAAATGAGTACATAGAGGTAGTCGACGTAAAAGCTTTAGGCCAATTTTACCAACAAAAAAGAGACTTCTTCCAAGGTTTGATGCAAGAAACTAAACTCAAACTCTTGCCCTGTGAAGGCACATATTTTCAAGTAGCTTCGTATGCAGATATCAGCGAGGAAAGCGACATCGATTTTACCAAAAGATTGGTCACCGAATTGGGTGTGGCTACCATACCAATTTCTATTTTTTATGCCAATGGCGATGACCATAAGCGCATTCGTTTTTGCTTTGCCAAAGACGATGAAACTTTGATGAGCGCAGCCGAAAGACTTCGCCAATTGTAATTAAAACAATATATTTACTCAAAATAAAAAAGATATGGATTTTTCAGCAAAAATGCTACGCGATAACGCCCTAGCAGACAAAGTAATCGTAGTAACCGGAGGCGGAAGCGGCTTGGGTAAAGCCATGACCAAATACTTTTTAGAATTGGGCGCTAAAGTCGCCATCACCTCTCGCGATTTAGAGAAACTAAAAACCACGGCAGCCGAATTGGAAACCCAAACCGGTGGACAATGCTTGCCATTGCAATGTGATGTGCGACATTATGACCAAGTCGAAGCCATGTTGGCTGAAGTTTTAAAAACCTTCGGTAAAGTGGATGTGCTATTGAACAACGCTGCAGGTAACTTCATTTCACCTACCGAAAGACTATCGGCTAATGCTTTTGATACCATCATCGATATTGTATTGAAAGGATCCAAAAACTGTACGTTGGCCTTTGGAAAACATTGGATTAACACCAAACAAACCAATTGTAACGTGTTGAATATAGTTACCACTTACGCTTGGACCGGTTCGGGTTATGTAGTGCCGAGTGCTACTGCTAAAGCCGGTGTTTTGGCTATGACCCGCAGTTTGGCTGTAGAATGGGCCAAATACGGCATACGCATGAACGCCATTGCGCCTGGACCATTTCCTACCAAAGGTGCTTGGGATAGACTCTTACCGGGTGACTTAGCGGAAAAATTTGATATGGCGAAAAAAGTACCTTTGCGCCGCGTGGGCGACCATCAGGAATTAGCCAATTTAGCCGCCTATTTGGTTTCTGATTTTTCAGCATACATCAACGGAGAAGTGGTGACTATAGATGGTGGCGAATGGCTGCAAGGCGCCGGGCAATTCAATCTTTTGGAAAAAATCCCTCAGGAAATGTGGGATATGTTAGAGGCGATGATTAAGAACAAAGGAAACAAATAAAAGTGGTCAGTCGCAGTCACGGTCTAGAGATTTTTGACTGAAAACTGAGACTGAGACTGAAAACTAAGGGCTTAAAAACTTTACCTAAATGTTAACAAATAAGCCTTGACAAAGCCATAATTAATCGTATTTTTACGGCTTAAAATTGATCGAAAATAAATGGGTAAAATCATTGCAATTGCCAACCAAAAAGGTGGTGTAGGAAAAACAACAACGTCTGTAAATCTTGCCGCATCTTTGGGAGTTTTAGAGAAAAAAGTACTGTTAATCGACGCTGACCCTCAAGCCAATGCCAGTTCCGGACTAGGAATTGACGTAGAAAGTGTTGAAATCGGAACCTATCAAATTTTGGAACACAGCAACACGCCGCAGGAAGCCACAATTACTTGCTCGGCGCCGAATGTTTCTGTCATTCCGGCTCATATCGACTTAGTGGCAATTGAGATTGAATTGGTGGACAAAGAAAACCGCGAGTACATGCTTAAACAAGCCTTGGAAAGTGTGAAAGATCAATACGATTATATTTTGATTGATTGCGCACCGTCGTTAGGATTGCTTACCCTAAACGCCTTAACAGCTGCCGATAGTGTGGTAATTCCGATCCAATGCGAATACTTTGCTTTGGAAGGTTTGGGCAAACTGTTGAATACCATCAAGAGTGTGCAAAAAATCCACAACCCAAATTTAGACATCGAGGGTTTACTACTCACCATGTACGACTCGCGTTTGCGTTTGTCTAACCAAGTGGTAGAAGAAGTGCAAAAACATTTCAACGATATGGTATTCAAAACCATCATCCAGCGCAATGTAAAATTGAGCGAAGCACCAAGTTTCGGTGAAAGCATCATCAACTTCGACGCTACCAGCCGAGGTGCTACCAACTATTTGAGTTTGGCGCAAGAAATCATCAAGAAAAACAGCAACTAAGCCATGGCAAAAGCAATAAAAAAACAAGCCTTAGGAAGAGGATTATCGGCTTTACTAAAAGATCCGGAAAACGATATCAAATCAGTAAACGATAAAAATGCCGACAAAGTAGTCGGAAACATTATTGAATTGGATATCGATGCCATCGAAATCAATCCGTTTCAACCCCGAACCAATTTCAACGAAGAACAATTACAGGAATTGGCTTCTTCCATCAGAGAATTAGGACTAATCCAACCGATTACCGTTCGTAAATTAGACTTTAATAAATACCAATTAATTTCAGGTGAGCGCCGTTTGCGTGCCTGCAAAATAGTTGGCTTAACTACGGTTCCGGCTTACATTCGTATTGCCAATGATAACGAATCGTTGGTCATGGCTTTGGTAGAAAACATCCAACGCCACGATTTAGACCCGATAGAAATTGCGCTTTCCTACCAACGTTTGATTGACGAAATCCAATTGACTCAAGAACAAATGAGTGAGCGTGTGGGCAAAAAACGTTCGACTATTGCCAACTACTTGCGATTGTTAAAATTAGACCCGATTATCCAAACCGGTATTCGTGACGGGTTTATCAGTATGGGCCACGGGCGAGCCATCATCAACATTGAAGACCAAGACATCCAAACCGATATTTACCACAAAATCATCAGCCAGAATCTTTCCGTACGAGAAACCGAAGCTTTGGTAAAAAACTATCAGGACAGCCGCAAACCGGCTCCGCCGAAATCTAAAAAAGGCGAAAGTTTCAATGTAGCGGAAGACCAGAAAAAGGCGTTTGTGAATTTCTTCGGTACCAAAATCGATGTAAAAGTAGCAGCAAACGGTAAAGGAAAAATCACGATTCCGTTTCATTCTGAAGAAGATTTCAATCGCATTATCAAACTAATCCAAGGATAGTGAGTCGTTTTTTCTACATACTGGTCTTGTGTTTTCTTTTAGGAAAACCATCGCTACATGCCCAGCAAATAACCGAAGGTTTGGTAGCCAAAGACACGACTAAAATGAGAGAAATTGACCCGTTAACACCTTCCAAAGCTGCCTTCTATTCGGCTGTACTACCCGGATTAGGACAAGCTTACAATAAAAAATATTGGAAAATCCCGATTGTTTACGGTGCTTTGGGAACCAGTATGTATTTCTATTTAGACAACAACAAAAAATACCACAGTTACCGCGACGCTTACAAAAGGAGATTGGCCGGCTTTAACGACGACCAATACCAATATTTGGACGATAGTCGTTTGATTCAGGCGCAACGCTTTTACCAACGCAATCGCGATTTATCATTGATGGTAACACTTGGCTTTTACATATTGAACATTGTTGACGCCAATGTAGACGCGCATTTGATACAGTTTAACGTAAACGAAAAACTGTCGGTAGCGCCAGATGTGTATCAAAATGACTTTACCGCCAAACCCAATCTCGGACTAACTTTAAACTATCGATTCTGATGAAAATTGCACTACTCGGCTACGGAAAAATGGGAAAAGTAATCGAAAGAATTGCTTTGGAAAGAGGACACGAAATCGTGTTAAGGAAGGACGCATCCAACACTTATAACGGATTAGAAAATGCCGATGTAGCCATCGATTTCAGCGTACCGACAGCGGCAGTAGACAATATCTCAACTTGTTTATCAGCGAATGTTCCTGTAGTTTCGGGAACTACCGGTTGGCTCGACCGTTACGATGAAATGGTTCGTTTGTGCGAAGCCAAAAATGGAACGTTTCTTTATGGTTCCAATTTTAGTTTGGGTGTGAATTTATTCTTCGAACTGAACGAATATTTGGCCAAAATGATGGCACGTTTTGCCGATGTCTACAAAGTATCGATGGAAGAAATTCACCATACGCAAAAACTGGATTCTCCCAGCGGAACCGCAATTTCATTAGCTAAAGGTATTATCCAACATTCGGATTACGAATCTTGGACTGAAGATCAAGCCGAAAACAATCAAATTCACATTGAGGCCAAACGCATCGAAAACATCCCCGGAACGCACAGTGTTTTTTACAGCTCTGACGTGGATTTTATCGAAATCAAACACGTGGCGCACAATCGCGAAGGTTTTGCTTTAGGAGCAGTTTTGGCCGCCGAATGGATTCAAGACAAAAAAGGCGTGTTTTCCATGAAAGATGTATTGGATTTGAAATAGACCATCAAAAAAATGTAACAAACAACAGTAATTGCCAACCTATTACTGCATAAATTCTAAAAAAATATAGTATGTCAGCAACGCAATGGTTAATTTTCGTTTTGATAATTCAAGTTATTCACGGCTTAGGTACTTGGAAACTCTATGAAAAAGCAGGCCGAAAAAGATGGGAAGCTTTTGTTCCGGTATACAACGCCATTATCTTAATGAAGATTATCGGAAGACCAACTTGGTGGACTGTATTGCTGTTTATACCGATTATTAATTTACTCATGTTTCCGGTAGTTTGGGTAGAAACCTTGAGAAGCTTCGGACGCAATTCGACTGCCGAAAGTTGGTTGGGAGCGCTAACATTCGGATTTTATCTTTATTACATCAACTACACTCAAGAAGTTACCCATATTTCTGATCGCGATTTAACGCCTAGAACCAAAACCGGAGACACCATCAGTTCGTTATTATTTGCAGTAATTGTTGCTACTTTGGTGCACACTTACGTAATGCAACCATATGTAATTCCGTCTTCATCTTTGGAAAAATCATTGCTTACCGGAGATTTCTTGTTTGTGAGTAAATTTCACTACGGTGCCAGAACGCCTATGACATCAGTGGCTGCGCCTATGGTTCATGATACCTTACCGATTATCAAAACCAAATCGTATTTGTACAACGACCACGATGCGAATTCTTGGCAGAATAAATTACAATTGCCTTATTTCCGTTTTCCGGGCTTTGAAAAAATTGAAAATGCAGATATCGTAGTTTTCAATTGGCCGCGTGACACCCTATTTCATATGTACTTGCCGGCTGACCGTCGTTATGATAAACCTATAGACAAGAAAACCAACTACGTAAAACGTTGTGTAGCCATTCCGGGTGACAATTTAGAGATCAAAAAGGGCGTGGTTTACATCAATGGAAAAGAGTTGATATTACCGGAAAGGGCCAAACCTCAATTCGGTTTCAATATCAAAATGAAAGAACCGATTACGCAAGAGTTTGTTGACCAATATGGTGTAACCGAATTCAATACCTTAATCCAAATGGAAACCAAGTTGTGGGAGAATAATTTGGTTCAACAATACTTAGACAAAGAAGGCTATAGTTTTGCTGTAATTGAAAAAGACAGCACCAATACATTTCTTTTAGGACCGGTTGACAGAGACTTGGCAAATAAGTTAAAGCTATCCTCTTCCAACCTAATATTCCAAGCCAATCTTACCCAAGCGAAAGCCGATGAATTGAAAAAAGACCCTCGCGTAGCGGCAGTAGAACGCTATTTAAAAACCGGTGCCGAAGACGGAATTTTCCCGGATTACAAAGACGGACATCCTTCAACAACTCGCAGCTGGAACAGCGACAATATGGGACCGATTTATATGCCTGAAGTCGGAAAATCGATTAATCTGACTTTAGAAAACCTACCGTTATACAAAATCATCATCACTGAATACGAAGGCAATACTCTGAAAGTGGTTGGCGATGATATTTACATCAACGATATAAAAACCAATAGTTATACCTTCAAAAAAAATTACTACTGGATGATGGGTGACAACCGAAACAACTCATTAGACGCACGTTATTACGGATTTACTCCGGAAGACCACATTGTGGGGAAACCGGTGTTTATTTGGATGAGTTGGGACAGTAACGCTTCAGGGATGGATAAAATTCGTTGGGATCGCTTGTTCACTACCGTGAGTGGCGAAGGCCAACCGCAATCCTACTTTAAATACTTCTTAGGATTATTGGCATTGTACTTTGTGGGTGAATATTTCTGGAAAAAAAGAAAAGCGAATTAATGTAACAATTGACTAATGTAATAGTGTAACAATTGGGATATTGTTACATTACTAAATTGAATCATTACTAATGAATAATATATTAATACATCCCGGTTATTTTCCTTCCATCAGTCATTTTGTAGCGATTGCCCAAAGTGATTTGGTGACCTTTGAAATGGACGATAACTTTCAAAAGCAAACCAACCGTAACCGAATGTACATTTATAGTCCGAACGGCATTCAGTTGCTCAATATTCCGATAAAGCATTCTAAAGAAGCGCATCAAAAAACCAAAGATGTCAAATTGGAAACGGCTTTTGATTGGCAAAAACAACATTTCAAATCTTTAGAAGCGGCTTATCGCACTTCGCCTTTCTTTGAGTATTTTGAAGATGACATTGCTCCTATTTTTCAAAAGAAGCATACTTTTTTAATGGATTTGAATTTGGAAACGATGTCAATTGTATCCAAATGTTTGGGCTTGGAATTCGATTACAACGAAACTGCGGAATACTTCCATGAGGTTACTGACAAAATCGATTTGCGCGGATTGATCAACGGTAAAAAAGACACTTCGGTTTTCGAACCTTACACGCAGGTTTTCGGAGAGAAACACGGGTATTTGAACAATTTAAGTATCCTCGACTTATTGTTCAACGAAGGACGATACGCCTTAGATTATCTTAAAAAACAAACGCTTTAATTGGCAAATGCCAAGCGCGTCATAATCGGGAAGTGATCTGAATTTTCGAAGCGCGAAAAACTTTGGAAACTTTTCACTTTCATGCGTTTGTCGGCAAAGATGTAATCAATACGCGCCGGATAATACTTAAAACGATACGTTTGCCCAAAACCCAATCCGGCCTCTTCGAAACAATCGCTTAAATCACCTTTAATATTGCGGTAGATATACGAAAAAGCGCTGTTGTTCATATCGCCGCAAATAATTACCGGATAAGGACATTCATTCTTGTGGTTGACCAATTTTTCCGCTTGTTTTTCCTGTTTTTTAAACGCTTCGCGAATTCTGACAAACAGTTGTTGTGACTTGTTTTTATCAATGGCATCCACATGCGATTCGATCTCATTGACATCCGGAGAAATCTTAATGGATTGCAAGTGAATGTTGTAAACGCGAATTGTATCTTTCCCTTTCTTGATATCGGCATAAACCACATTATTCCCTAAATCGGGAATTTTAAAATCACCTTGGTTGAAAATCGGATACTTGGAGAAGATAGCTTGACCGGTTCTGATTTGCTTGCCTTCCATGAAAACGGCTTTGTATTTGTAAGCTCTCAAATTTACTTTGGCATTTTCAGAATACTCCTGAAGACATATAATATCGGGATTTTGATCGTTGATAAAAGACAAAATGGTATCACCTACGTGCTCGTTGGGCAGCCATTCGAATAAATTAAACAAGCGAACGTTGTAGCTCATCACTGTAAAATCTTTTTCCTCTTCCGGTAATTCTCTGGAGGAAAATTTGTAAAACTTATTGATAAAAGTAATGCCCAATAACAAAACCAGTCCGGACAAAATTACTTGTCGTTTGAGCTGCAATAACCAATACACAAAGAAGAATGCATTTAAAATCAAAAATAGCGGTAAAATAAGTGTTAGTACCGATAATAACGGAAACAACTTTGGCGCTAAGAAAGGTAAAATATAAGCCACGAACGTCAACACAGTCAACACTATATTGAATCCGAACATTATTTTATTAAACCAAGATAGCTTTCTCAAAAAAATCGATTTAAAATTTCATTTCCTCAATTAGGAAATCCGACTAACAAATATGCAAAATTATACTGCTATTTTCCCGCTTTGAACAGAAATTCTTTTTCCTCGGCAGTCAAGCTGTCATAACCCGATTGGCTGATTTTATCCAAAATCTCATCAATTTGCTGTTGGGTTTTATCTTTGGTTACAATCTTACTCGCTTGTTTGGTTACAGGCTTCTTAGGATTGACGTGTACTTTTTTGAAAGGTGTTGCTTTTTTAGCAGAGAATAAATTCGCAAAAAAATCAATAAACGATGTAACAATGCGACTCAAATCGGTGCCATTTTGCAACAACTTGATGTAAATAAATCCAAAAAATGCACCACTCAAATGCGCAATGTGTCCGCCCATATTGCCCAATTGGATTTGGAGTAAATCGAGCAATAACAATACGCCGGTAATGTGCCATAGTTTGACATTCCCTATCAAAAGCAATCGGATTTCCATTAAGGGTTGGTAGGTTGTAGCGGCTACCAGAATACCCATTATGGCTGCTGAAGCACCAACCATAGAAGAAGAAAAACCCAGTATATAAAAACTCAATACATAAACCAAACCCGCAAAAAAGGCGCTCAACAAATACAAGCCTAAATATTGCTTTTGGGTAAAAAAAGTCAGGAACAAACGACTCGAAAAATGCAAGACCATCATGTTAAAAAACAAATGCATAAAACCCTGATGGAAGAAAGCATAAGTGATAAGTGACCAAGGTTTGTACAAGGCTTCCATGGGTTCGGAGGAAACGGCCAACCAAGTAGGATAATCGAAAAAACCACTTGCAAATTGGTAAAACAACGGAATCGACAAGATAAATAGGCCTACATTCCAATAAATCATTTTATTGGCAATGCCACCGATTTTGTATTGTAACTTAAGGTCTTCGAGTATACTCATAGCTAATCCCAACGATTTCTATTGAATGAATTTTTCTTCCAATACCACATCATAATAAATCCGGTTAAAGCACCTCCTAAGTGTGCAAAGTGCGCTACTCCTGTTCCGCCGCTGCCAAAAATAGAGCTGCCTTTAAAGCCTAGAACCAAATCCAATACCAACAAACCCGGCACAAAATATTTAGCTTTAATTGGCACCGGTATAAATAACATCATCAATTCGGCATTCGGGAACATGAAAGCAAAAGCAATCAATAAACCGTAAATAGCACCGGATGCTCCAACAGCTGGTGTATTGTAAGCGTGGTACATGGCTTCTAAATCTGATAAAGAAATAATCTCCAATAAAGCGTTGCTGTACCTTCCTTCTTTTACAATAGTAGTAATAACTTCTGCAGGAACATTGGCTTCTTGCAAAATTTCCAAAGCGTGATGGTATTGGTAATAATTCACACCCATGTGTAATAAAGCCGCTCCCAATCCACAAGAAATGTAGAAAAACAAAAATTTTCGCGCACCCCAAAAGTGTTCCAAAGCACTACCGAAAGAAACCAAAGCAAACATATTAAAAACAATATGCATCAAATTTGGAAAACGCGCATGCATAAACATACTTGTCAGAGGTTGCCAATAGTTGAAATTGGGATTATCCGGAGAAAAAAGTGCAAACAATTGATAAGTCATATCGCCTACATAATTGGAGCCGATATAAAAAATAACATTGATAATCAGTAACTGCTTAACAGTCTCGGTCATTCGCATCATACGCTGAATTTTTTATCTAAATCTTCCACACTCATAGTGATGAAAGTTGGTTTTTGAAATGGCGACACATCTGGTTCTTTGCAAGCAAATAGGTTGTGTACCAAGTTTTCCTGTTCCTTTTCGGTTAAATAGGTTCCGGTTCTGATAGCCAAACTGCGCGCCATCGACTTAGCGATGGTGTCATTTTGCGAAAAACTACTGTCCGGAATACCGTCTTGCAAGTCACGCAATAACTCTTCCAAAACAATCGCAATCTCGCTTTCGGTCACATTGACAGGTAAACCGGAAATCAATACATGATCATCTGCCATGGCTTCAAACACAAATCCGGTGTTTTCTAGAGCCGATTGTAATTCGGCCAACAACTCCATTTCGGGTGCCGAAAAATACAACTGGAGCGGAAACAATAATTGCTGACTCGACGCTTGGTGTACTGTCATACTGGTCAGGAATGCTTCGTATAAAACTCGCTCATGCGCCCTATTTTGGTTGATGATAACCATCCCGGACTTAATCGGACTGACAATGTATTTTTTATGAATTTGATACGTACGTTTAACTTCCTGCTCCACTTCATTTTCTTCAAACAAAGAAGACGTAACAGCATCATTTTCAAAAGTCATTTCCGCCAATTCTTGTCCGGCTTGTTTCAACCCAACATACAAACTTTCCCAATTAGGCTGGGCTTCCGACTTTTTATAAGATGGTGTTGAAAACGACTTACTCGGCTTGTCTTCAGCAAACGGATTGTAACTGCGGTCTACCTGAATAGTTGGATATTCCGCTTCCTTATTTTGGTATTGATAAGGCGTGTCCAAATTCGGATCTCGGTCGAAATCCAACACCGGCGCCACATTAAATTGTCCTAAACTGTGCTTGATGGCCGAACGCAAAATGGCATACAATGCGTGTTCGTCATCAAACTTGATTTCGGTTTTGGTAGGATGAATGTTGATATCGATGGTATGCGGTGGAACCGTCAAATACAGGAAATAACTCGGCTGCGAACCGTCTTTCAGCAAACCTTCATAAGCTGCCATAACGGCGTGATGCAAATAACCGCTTTTGATGAATCGATCGTTGACAAAGAAGAATTGCTCGCCGCGGTTTTTCTTGGCAAATTCGGGTTTCCCCACAAATCCTTGTAAACTTAAAATGTCCGTTTCTTCTTTAACAGGCACTAATTTTTCATTTGTTTTCCCAGAAAAAATATTGACGATGCGCTGTCTGAAATTCGATATCGGCAAATTGAACATCTCACTACCGTTATGATACATTGTAAAATGGATGTTCGGATGCGCCATCGCTACACGCTGGAACTCATCTACAATATGACGCTGCTCTACGGTTTCCGATTTTAAGAAATTGCGACGTGCCGGGATATTAAAAAACAAATTCTTGACTGCAAACGAAGTCCCTTTGGGCGACACTGCCGGTTCTTGCGACATAAACTTGCCGCCTTCTATCACGATGTGCGTTCCTAATTCTTCTTGGTCTTGTTTGGTTTTCATTTCCACATGCGCAATAGCCGCGATGGAAGCCAATGCTTCACCACGAAAACCTTTAGTATGCAATGAAAATAAATCTTCTGCTTGGCGGATTTTGGAAGTGGCGTGACGTTCAAAACACAAACGCGAATCAGTGACACTCATCCCAACGCCATTATCAATCACTTGAATTAGTGATTTTCCGGCATCTTTGATGATGAGTTTGATATCGGTAGCTTTGGCATCTACAGCGTTTTCCAACAACTCTTTGACTACCGAAGCCGGTCTTTGCACTACTTCACCGGCCGCAATTTGATTGGCCACATGATCCGGAAGCAATTGAATGATACTCGACATTATTTAGTTTCAGTGTTTTGAATTAAGGACTTGGGCAACCACCCAAACAAAGCAAATTTAAGGAAAAAGTACGGGGATTTATAGTTAATCATTCCCTAAAAATAAAAAACCTATTCACAAAAGAATAGGCTTATCATTTACATCCGAAAAGGGAATCTATTGCATCGTTTTGCTGCGCAAATCAGCCATTTTAATGGCAGCAATGGCGGCTTCTGTCCCTTTATTACCATGTTTACCACCACTTCGGTCGATAGATTGTTGTTCGTTGTTATCCGTTAGCAAACAAAAAATCACCGGCACATCGGTTTGTACGTTTAAATCTTTGATGCCTTGGGTTACACCTTCGCATACAAATTCGAAGTGCATAGTTTCGCCTTTGATCACACAACCTATCGTGATTACAACGTCTACTTCTTGCGTAACTATCATGCGTTGCGCTCCGTAAATAAGTTCAAAACTTCCGGGTACATTCCAACGAATCAAATTCTCAGGCAAAGCGCCACAATCCAACAAAGCCGCTTCAGCTCCTTGGTACAGGCCGTTGGTGATATGATCATTCCACTCTGAAACCACGATACCAAACTTGAAATCTTTCGCGTTGGGTAATTGGGTTTTATCGTAATTAGAAAGGTTTTTATTTGCTGTCGCCATAATTAATGCTTTTAAACTAAAAAAGGATTAAAGATAACTCCTTAATCCTTTTTCTGTATTATTGAATTGAAATTTATTGTGCTAATCCGATTAAAGCATCTACTTGTTGTGCTTCAGGAGTGGCATCAAAATTTTCTTTGATGTCGGTGAAATATTTCAACGCCTCAGCTTTGTTACCCATTGCTAAAGCAGTTTTACCGGCTTTCATCAAATATCTTGGTCTGGTAAAATCGTTAGTCTGACTTGCATCAGCAGCTTTCACATAAAACTCTAACGCTTCTTTTTGCTTGTTTTGTTGTGCGTAAGCATCGCCGATAGCGCCTTTAGCCAAAATGCTTAACGTAACATCTTTAGAGTTGAATTTTTCCAAACTAGCAATAGCTTCTGCATATTTACCGGTGTTCAAGTAAGCGATACCGGCCATGAAATTAGCTTGGTTAGCGGCATCAGTACCAGAATACTCTTCTGCAATTTTAAGTACACCAAATTTTCCTTCAGAACCATTCAATACCAAATTGAACAAAGAATCCGCTTTCACATCACCATCAACGGCTTTTTGGAAATTTTGTTGGGCTACGAATAACTCATCAGCAGCTTCTTGTTGGTTAGGCTCAGCAATAAATTTGTCATAAGCGAAATAACCCACCAATACCACTACTACTGCCAACAAACCACCTAAAATTACTTTTTGGTTTTTAGCAATAAAATCTTCTGCTTTAGAAGCCGATTGATCTAAGGTATCGAATGCTTTAGCCGTAGTACTGTCTTTTTCATCAATATTTACATCTTCAATGAAAGTTTCGTCTACTTTTTCCGCTTTTTCTTTTGGTGCTTTATATCCTCTTTTGTTAAAAGTTGCCATTTATTTTTAATTTAGTGTGCGCAAAAATAAAATTTTTATTCAAACTCCCATAAAAAAAATCGATTTAATATTTTTTTAAGTAGAAAATACTCGTTTTTGAATCGCTTACTAAAGAACAACCGCTAAAGAATTCTAACGTTCATTCTTTTTATCAATAATTTTGAATAATTTGCAGGACTTTCTTTAAGTGCTTCAAAAAGAAAACAAATCACAGTAAACCAATTATTTAACCTTAATTCAAGCGATACCGAATTGTTTTTAAAACGCCTTTCAGTCCTGAACTACAAGAATTTTGCTGATGCCACCTTCGAATTTGATGCTAAAATCAATTGCTTCGTAGGGAAAAACGGCATCGGAAAAACTAATATTTTGGATGCCGTGTATCATTTGGCCATCGGGAAAAGTTATTTTAACCCGCTGGCCGTACAGAACATCAAACACGGCGAAGATTTTTTTGTGGTAGACGGCGAGTTTGAGAAAAACAATCGTACCGAGCAAATACTGTGCAGCTTGAAAAAAGGCCAAAAGAAAATCCTCAAACGCAACGGCAAACTCTACGAAAAGTTCTCCGATCACTTAGGTTTCATACCATTGGTCATTATTTCGCCGGCCGACCGAGATTTGATTATTGAAGGCAGTGAAACAAGACGCAAATTTATTGACAGCGTGATTTCGCAGTTAGACAGCAGTTATTTACAACAGTTGATTCAGTACCACAAAATCGTAAGCCAACGCAATGCGCTGTTGAAGTATTTTGCTTTGAATCACGTTTTTGAAAAAGACACTTTGTCTATATATAATGAACAACTGGAGACTTTAGGGCAAGTTATTTTTGAAAAGCGAAAAGCGTTTTTGGCTGACTTTGTGCCGATTTTCAACGCGTATCATCAAACGATTTCCGATTCGGCCGAAACCGTTCAATTGGTGTATCAAAGTGATTTGTTCGAAAAAAATACGCTGACATTATTGGAAGAAAACCTCAGCAAAGACCGAGCTTTACAATATACTTCCGTCGGCATTCACAAAGATGATTTGTCGTTTGAAATCGACCACTTCCCTATTAAAAAGTTTGGTTCACAAGGACAACAAAAATCGTTTTTAATCGCTTTAAAACTGGCCCAATTCGATTTCGTCAAAAAACAAAGTGGCGAGAAACCGATTTTGCTTTTTGATGATATTTTCGACAAACTGGATGAGTTTCGCGTGAGCAAAATTGTAGCTATGGTGAATAACGACGAGTTTGGTCAACTATTCATCTCCGACACGCATCCGGAACGCACCGAAAATATTGTAAAAACCACCCATCAGAGTTATAAAATATTTAACCTTTAATGCAGCGGTATTTTGTACTTTAGCTAAAAATTTTTTATCATGAAAACCAGATTATTTTCCCTATTATTCATCAGTTTTTTATTTTTAAGTTGCCAAGGCCAAGCCACAAAACCGGTGCAAACCCTTGATGTTAAAGCGTATGCTGAAAAATTAAAAAACACCGAAAAACCGCAATTACTCGATGTTAGAACTCCGGAAGAATTTGGCGTTGAACATCTAGAAAATGCCGATAACGTTAACATCAACAGTGCTGATTTTGAATCCAAAGCGGCAAAATACGATAAATCGAAACCCATTTTCGTGTATTGTAAAGTAGGCGGAAGAAGTGCTCAAGCCGCTGATAAATTAGTCGCCATGGGCTTTACCGAAGTGTACAACTTGGAAGGCGGCATCATGAAATGGACTACAGCCGGTATGCCAAAAGCCGGACAAACGGCTAAAACCGGTGGCATGACTGTTGACGATTATCAAAAATTAGTAGCTTCCGATAAAAAAGTACTCATCAATTT
>NZ_JANJUQ010000024.1 GCF_024710485.1 Flavobacterium sp. | reverse complement strand
ATCGGGTTTACCGCCACCGCCAAAATGGGTTGGAATGATTTCAGGAAGTAACGCATAATAATTGATGGTAAAAATCCAAAAAACAATCAACGTTAACAATCCTAACACTTCAACAGTTCGGTCAAAAGGCGTCAAGGGAAGTTTTAGAATGGGTCGGTCTGAGGTTGCCATTTAATTTTCTTTTTTAAGCAAATATTTTACCACGGTTTCAGCCGCATGCAATCCAAACAAACAAGGCATCCAACTGTTGGTCCCGTAAAACGATTTTTTAAAGTTGGTTCCATCTGTCATTTTTACACTGCTTTCATCTGGTCTTTCATAGGAATAAACAACTTTCACGCCGCTCGAAATACCTTCTTTTTTTAGACGCTTTCGCACCACTTTAGCTAACGGACAATAATCGGTTTTACGGATATCGGTCACTTTCACTTTAGAAGCGTCATACTTGCCACCGGCTCCCATATTGCTAATAACCTTTACGCCTTTTCGCTTGGCCGCCATGATTAAATTCAATTTCGGCGTTACACTGTCGATACAATCGAGAACATAATCAAAATCGGCTGTAACTATTTCTTTAGCTCTTTCGGGTGAGAGAAATTCTTGAACGGGCGTTAAATGCAACTCCGGATTGATGTCCATCAAACGTGCGGCCATCAAGCTGACTTTGGGCAATCCTACCGTAGAATGCAAAGCCGGTAATTGTCGGTTAATGTTCGTAATGTCGACTACATCACCATCAACTATGGTCATATTCCCTACTCCGGCTCGGGCCAAAAATTCAGCGGCAAACGAACCTACGCCACCCAATCCAACAACCAAAACATTGGCATTCTTTAAACGATTTAATCCTTCTTCTTTAAATAAAAGCTCCGCTCTTTCTTGCCACTTTGCCATTTTAATAACGAATTGTTAGTTTTGAATTGAAAGTTGCAAAAATAGGGAAAAATAAGGTTTGAATAAAGTCGTTATAAATGTTAAAAATCAGTTTTACTTCTTAAAAACGTTTTGCCAATTGGCTGCTACTTGTTGTTGTAATTCAGCTAAGGAAAGATTTTTAATTACTGCCGCTTTAGTGTAGACTTCCATCAAAGTTTCTTCAATAGTATCGGTCTCTAAGAAGAAACGACCATTAGGTACCGACCGGAACACTGAAGCTAATTCGGGATTGCGCAATAGGAATTTGCCAAACGATAAATAAAAGCCACAATCCAATAATGACTTGGCTGTTGCCTCATTTTTAGAAAATCCGTGTAAAATAACAGGCACTTTAATAGGTCGCTTTTTATGAATGGCAATCAATTCCTGATAAGCCGCAACCAAATGCAATACTAAAGGTTTACGGTACTTTTCGGCCAAGGCAATTTGTCTTTCAAAAACTACGGATTGCAAGGTCAATGGGATGTCGATTCGCTTGTCTAAGCCACATTCACCCAATGCCCAACATTCGGGTAATTGTAACTTTTGCTCTATGAAATGCAAATCGCTTTCCACTCGATTTTCGACTATATACCAAGGATGAATACCGATGGAATACTGCGGAATATCTGCAACAAACTCCCAAGGATATTGATTTACCAATTCGGTTATTTCCTGATTATTCGTAAAGCGATGCGTATGTAAGTTGTAAAACATTAGTCGTGGAATTTTTTCACACCTGCTAAAATTTCTATAGCCAAATCGTTCTCCAAAGGCACAATCGGACAAGAATATTTATAATTGTAAGCACAATATGGATTGTAAGCTTTGTTAAAATCGATAGTTACTGTTTTGGTTTTCGGAATCCTCATGTCTATATAACGACCGCCGATGTAGCTTTCCTTTCCGCAAGTCAGGTCGGAAAATGGCAAAAACAAATAATCTTCGTAGCCTTCTTTTTTACTCAATTCGATGTTTTGGTAAACATTTAGCTTAAATGATTTTCCGTCAATTTGGAACAACAATTCGCCATACTTCTTGTATTCGGGTAAACGAGTGGTAGAAGTTTTCATTTTGAAAACCTTTTCCTTAGGTGTTCTGACAAATTTAGCCTCTACTATAAACTTCTCATCAATGGGATAAAATTCCAGCGATTGGAATACTTTGAAATCTTCATCGGTGAGCGGACTTTCCTCACGAGTAGCAAATTCTTTGTTGAGATTGGCTTGAAATTCGGCTGCGGTTTCTTGAGACAACACCAAAGAAACATGCATTAACAGTAAAAAAGGAAGTAGTTTTTTCATCGGACACTTTTCAACAAAAATAACACAAAAAATGTTGGGAAACTCAGAAAGTTGTTGACTTCAAAAAGCAGGAACTTCGTACCTTTACTGCATCA
Organism: Flavobacterium sp.; assembly: GCF_024710485.1. Taxonomy (GTDB): domain Bacteria; phylum Bacteroidota; class Bacteroidia; order Flavobacteriales; family Flavobacteriaceae; genus Flavobacterium. The sequence goes on along the minus strand of NZ_JANJUQ010000024.1, from coordinate 35,061 downwards.
CCCGAGGCATTACCGACTTGTTCGGAGCGCAACGGAGAAAATCAATCCTCATGCTCGCAATCGCTTTCCAACGCTATATCAATAACTTCCGAGGTTTTTCCAGAGAAATTTGGATACTCACTCTGATTACTTTTATCAATCGCGCCGGTACTATGGTGCTACCGTTTCTGTCAAAATATTTGAAAGAAGATTTAGGTTTTAGTTACAGCCAAGTCGGCTGGATTATGGTTTGCTTCGGCATTGGCTCGATGTTGGGTTCTTGGTTAGGCGGTAAACTCTCGGATAAAATCGGATTCTACAAAATCATGATTTTCAGTTTGCTCACTAGCGGATTACTTTTTTTTGTCATACAGTTTGTCACCAGTTTTATTGGTCTTTGTATCAGTATGTTCCTGATTATGACCGTAGCAGATATGTACCGACCGGCGATGTTTGTCTCAATTGGCGCTTATGCCAAACCCGAAAACCGTACACGTGCGCTAACATTAGTGCGTTTGGCGATTAATTTAGGTTTCGCGGCCGGACCGGCTTTGGGTGGTTTGATTATTATGAGTATTGGTTACCAAGGCTTATTTTGGGTCGATGGTTTCAGTTGCATTATAGCCATTCTCATTTTTTGGATCAAAGTAAAAGAGAAGAAAAAATCAGCCTTTACCGACAAAGAACATCCCGGAGAAATATTGACCCATTCGGTTTTTAAAGACAAACCGTTTTGGCTGTTTTTGTTTACTTGCTTGGTTTCAGGGATATTATTTTTCCAAGTTTTTACCACTATTCCACTCTACCACCGAGAGCAATTTAATTTATCCGAATTCCAAACCGGATTATTGCTCACCATGAACGGCCTATTGGTTTTCTTTTGCGAAATGCCGATAGTAAGTTATGTGGAGAGAAAGAATATCAATAAAGTAAAGATGGTTACTTTAGGTTGTTTTCTCATGGCTATTAGCATGTTTTTGATGCTTATCAACACTTGGGTTGGCATTTTAACCATCATGATGTTGTTTATGACTTTTGCAGAAATGTTTGCTTTCCCGTTTTCGAATTCGGTTGCTTTGAGTCGCGCTCCCAAAGGTCACGAAGGTCGCTATATGGCCATTTATACCATGAGTTTCAGTTTGGCTCACATCCTGAGTGCCAAAGTAGGAATGGAAATTATTGAATACTATAAAACCGATGGCTACCAAATGAATTGGCTCTACATGGGAGCATTCGGATTGCTGGGCACAGCCTGTGGCTTTTGGGTATACAAACTCATCCAAGCTGAAAACAAACCATTGTAAATCAACTACTTTATCACGTAAATTCGCTTTAAAACTTAAAATTTAGTTAAATAACTATAAATTTAGTTGTGTAACTACGAAAATAGTTATAGGTTTGTTTTGTCCATTTGATAAAACGATTAAAACCATAACTATGCAAAAGTTAACCAACAAGGAAGAAGAAATCATGCAAATTTTGTGGAAGCTGAAAAAGGCTTTCGTGAAAGAAGTCTTAGCCGAAATCACCGAAGACCAACCGCACTACAATACACTTTCTACAATCATCAGAAATTTAGAAGACAAAGGTTTTGTTGGGCATACTGCTTTTGGCAATACCCACCAGTACTATCCTGTCGTAAAAATGGAAGAGTACAGAAAGCGATTTATGAATACAGCGATTGAAAATTATTTCAACAGCTCGTACAAAAACTTGGTTTCTTTTTTTGCAGAAGAAGAAAAAATTTCGGCCGAGGAACTCAGAGAAATTTTAGCCATCATCGAACAAAAGAAATGATATGGAAACCTTGTCCATCAACCTATTAAAGTCGAGCGCACTGATAGCTGCTTTTTATTTGGCCTATCATTTTTTGGTGCGCAAAGAGACTTTTTTCAACAGCAATCGTTGGTTTTTGTTGACCGGCTTGTTTACTGCGCTCCTACTGCCTTGGTTTAATATTACCAGAGTAGTTTATGTTGAAAAGCCTAAAATGGCGTTAGCTGATTTAGTGGTCTATTCCTCTCAGAATACGATGGCAACACCACGAGTTGCAACTCCTGAACCTTTCGATTGGATGTCGTTAGTTTGGTTTGGTTATTTGGCCATTGCTTTGTTTTTATTGGCCCGAATTGTAATCAATTTCACTTCATTGTTTCGAATGCTTTACAATCAGCAAAAAACTAAGAAAGAAGATTTTACCCTTGTTGATTTAAACCAAAATATAGCTCCTTTTTCATTTTTCAATTATATCGTTTACAATTCCTCACTGTACACACCCGAAGAATTGCAAAGCATACTGTTACACGAAAAAGTACACAGTCGCGAAAAACATTCCTTCGATGTTATGGTGGCCAAATTGTTCTGTATCATTTTTTGGTTCAATCCTTTTGTTTGGCTTTACAAAAAGGCCATTATCCAAAACTTGGAATACATAGCCGACCACAAAGCCGTACAGCAATTGGAAAATCCTAAAGTGTATCAAATGGCATTACTCAAAGCAATTTCTAATCAAAATTGCCTCTCAATTACCAATAATTTTTATCAATCATTAATCAAAAAACGAATCGTTATGTTAAACACCAATCAATCCCAACAAAGAAATGCTTGGAAATATTCCATCATCCTACCTGTTTTAATCGGTTTTGTGTTGCTTTTCCAAATCAAAACCATTGCCCAAGAAAAAATGGGTAATACCGTATTAAGTTAAACCAATCCTAAAGAAGAAGTACGTTTGGTAATTGACAAAAACACCTCTGATGCTGATCTTAAAAGAGAAGCCCAACGCTTAAAAGAAAAGCACGGTGTAACCTTGAAATATTCTAAAATCAAACGCAATGAAAATGGTGAGATTACCGGAATTAAAGTCGAGTTCAAAGACAAGAAAGGCAACAAAGGGGTATCACAAGTAGCCGGAAACGAGCCTATTACTCCTATTCATTTTTATAAAAACGAGGAAGCAATCGGATTTGGCAAACCAAGAGGAATGCGCGTTTATGCCAATGTTCCGGGAATGAAAACGAATGATAAAGAACCTTTTGTGTTCCACTTTGACGGCGATAGCTTGGCCGAGGTGAGTGATTTTAATTTTGACTTCGATTTCGAAATGCCGGAACATCCTGAATTCCCGGATATGCCCGAAATGCCCGAATTACCGGAAGCTTTCGCTTGGCACGGTGTGGATAAAGCCAATATCTTAATTCGCAAAGGTGTCCAAAAACCTTTGGTTATCATCAACGGCAAAGTGATTTCTGATGATAGTGAAATTGAAAAAGCCATTGAGGAAGCGGAAGCTAAAGGTGAATTTAATATCAAGATTGAAACTGATGGCAACGGTGAAGACAAACAAGTTTTCATCAATGGTGAAGACATTGCCAAAATCAGAAGTAATGCTATGAAAAACGCACAAATCCAAATCCAAAGAATGAAACCGGAAATACGCAAACAATTAAGCAAAAGCAGAGATCTTGTACGTAAAGAAATGCTTCGTGCCAGAGAGGAAATGGAAAAAGCCAGACCTGAAATGGAAAGAGCGCGTCGTGAAATGGAATTGTCAAAACCCGACATGGAAAAAGCAAAAGCCGAAATGGAAAAGGCCAAAGCAGAAATGCTGAAAGCCAAAGAAGAAATGATCAAGGCCAAAGCCGAATTGGAAAAAGCCAAAGCTGATTTGAAAAAGACCAGTCAAAAAAGTTAAAATTTTGTCAATCTCATCCGCTTGAATGACACAAGTTTATAAGTTTGATTAAAATCGTTTAACCATTCAATAAATTTTTAAACTGTATGAAAAAGTTGTTTAATCTGATAACCCTGTTGTTGTTAACTTCTTTATTTACTGTAGCTCAAACCAAGAGCCAATCCTTTTCTCTAAGCGATAAAAAAGCTAAAGACAATGTTGTAATGACTTGGAACAAAAATACACCCGAGCAGGAAATGAAAGACGATATTAAAGCTTTAAAAGCGTACGGTGTAACCATCAAATACAATAATATTAAGCGTAATGATAAAAATGAGATTACGGCTATAGAAGTGGCTTTTGAAGACCAAAGCGGTAGTAAAGGGAATTTGAGTTACAATTCGCCCAAACCGATACCAACCATTAGGTTCTATAAACAAGGAGAAGCTGTGGGATTCGGCGAACCTGAAAACGGTTTTGGCAATAACCCATTCATCAGCAGTTTTTCGGGAGATGATTTTATGAAAAATTTCCAATTCAATTTCGATAATGACAGCTTATCGGTGGATAAATTTGATTTCAAATTGCCTGACGGTAAAGGTTTCGGACAAGCGAAATCCAGAATCAAAATCTTAAGAGATGACAAAAAGCCGCTGGTAATTGAAGACGGAAAAGTAATTGAAGGCGGCGAAGACTATACCCAAGAAGAATTAGATGAAATTCATAAAAACAACCAAAACGACTTGTTTTCGAAAAGAGAATTTCCCGGTTTTAATTTCAACGGAAATGACGATATCGCGGAGCAAATGAAAAAAATGCAAGAGCAAATTGACCGGTTGATGAAACACAATAAATTGGAAAATGAAGAGTCAACCGACAAGGATTTAGAAGATTCCAAGAAAGAATTGGAAAAAGCCAAAAAAGAATTAGAAGAAGCCCGAAAAGAACTCAAAAAAACCAAATCGAGTTTAAAAACACAAAAGGCTTAAAAGAGAAAACCGCTTAAAGCGGTTTTTTTTATTTTTGTACCAAATACAAAGACATGTACAAACTCTTAGCTAAACTAAATAAACTCCTCTTACCCAGCTTCACCAAGCAAAGATTAGATCCGGCCAAAGCGAAGAAATGGCAATTGGCTATATTGGCTTGGCGGTATTATGTCACTACTAAGGCTCTGCAGAAGAATAAATAAAGAAGATACTTTCAACAGGATTAAATATCCTGCAAAGCTCCTCCCGAAGCTTCGGGATTGAAAATCCTATAAAACAAAAAAAATGATCAAGCGTGCTTGTCATTTTATCGTTCGTCCAACAATAACTTAAATTAAACAGGATTACATATCCTGGCAAAGCTCCACTTTGAAAATCCTATAAAACAAAAAAATGATCAAGCGAGCTTGTCATTTTTTTTTATTTTATAGCATTTATTCGTGACCTCGACAGGATTCAAACCTGTAACCTTCTGAGCCGTAATCAGATGCGCTATTCAGTTGCGCCACGAGGCCTTTTTGTGGGTGCAAATATAGACATATTTGATAAACTTGCAAATCAAAAATGATTTAAAAATTAAAAAAGATGACAAAAATTTGCAACTGACTGGTTATTAAAGCTACTACACTTTAACTGCCTTCCATTTTCCTTTTTTGAAAAAATAATAAGCCAATAATGCCAATACGGTTTCGGCTGTTGGAATAGCAATAAACGCTCCAACCGGTCCCAGTTCCGAATAAACCGCCAAAAACCAAGCTAACGGAATTTGTATCATCCAAAAACAAAAAACATTAATCCATGTGGGAGTTTGGGTATCTCCGGCACCGTTTAATGCTTGTATCATTACCATTCCGATACCATAAAAAACATAACCTAATCCGATAATGCGCAAGGCTTTACTTCCATAAGCCAATATAACTTCGTCAGCGGTATAAAAACTGATTATCCATTCAGAAAATACCACAAAAAGCAAAGTCACCAAACTCATGAAAATCACGTTGTATTTGGTAGTCAACATCACACTTTGCTGGGCGCGTTCCGGCTGCTGAGCGCCTAAATTCTGACCTACTAAAGTGGCTGCCGCATTGCTCAAACCCCAAGCCGGTAGAATAAAGAAAACCACATTTCGTATCGCTATCTGATAACCGGCACTCGCATCGGTACTGCCGGTGATTGATACAATGTAAGTTAGGACTATCCAGCTTCCGCTTTGGATGAAAAACTGTAACATGGCCGGCATAGAAATCGTCAATAACGATTTGATGATTTCAAAATTGGGTTTGAAATACTGACGGTAAATGGTAATGGTTCGGCTTTTGAAAAACAAATGATAACACTGGTAAAAAACGCCTATAGTTCTGCCTACTGCCGTTGCTATCGCAGCGCCTTTCAATCCTAGCTCGGGAAAAGGACCGTAACCGTAAATTAAAATCGGACATAAAATAATATTGATGATACTCGCCAACCACAAACTTCGCATGGCCATGGCTGCATCGCCTGCGCCTCTGAAAATTCCGTTGATTAAAAACAATAAGATAATAGCCGGACTACTGGCAAAAATAATTTGAGCAAAAATGGTACCTTCGAAAATCACTTCCGGTTGCGCACCCATTAAGGTCAAAATATCAGCCGCAAAATAGACTCCCGCTAAAGCTACAGCTATCGAAACCAACACAGAAACCCAAATGGCTTGAGCACCCGATTTAGAAGCTTCGGTAAAATCTTTCTCTCCTACTCTACGTGCTACTATGGCTGTGGCGCCAACACTTAACCCTATTCCTATGGTATAAACCAAGGAAATCACTGCTTCGGTCAAACCTACTGTAGCTACTGCCACATCGGCATTGGGCAAATGTCCCACAAAATAAATATCGACTACAGCAAAAACCGACTCTAAACTCAATTCCAAAATCATTGGAATCGCCAATAAAAGAATCGCTGTTTTTACATTGCCTTGGGTATAGTCGTGCTCTTCTCCTTTGAGCGACTGTTTGATTAAATGAAAAAGTCTTATGACTTTGTTTTGATGAATTGACATGATGATTGATGGATTATTGTCATCAAAAATAAGTTTTTAAAGGAAATAGTAAGTCAAATCACTATTAATTTATAAGATAATGGTCATTTATAACCTTTCGGATAGAAACAAAACCGATGGCATCCAATACAATTTCATTGCGCTTTAACCAAACCAAGTCCTGAATTTCATCTTTGGCCTTTACGGCAATAGTATCTGAACTCAACTTACATTCATAAAATATATCCAGCGTTCGATAAGCTACATTTTTATACAAATAATCATTCGGAGTAGTAGTTACATACCGCAAATCACTCGGATTAATTTCATACCCTAACTCTTCTTCAATTTCTCTGCAAGCCGCTTGTTCCGCAGTTTCTCCGGGATCGATAAAACCGCCCGGTAAATCGAGCTTGCCCTTGTCCGGATTAACATTTCTGACTGTAAACAAAATTTTCTCTTCGAATATAAAAACCAGTGCTACGGCTGCCGCAATGTTGTGATACAATACAAAATCACAATCCTTACAACAAAATTTGAAATTGTTGATGTACTCAAAGTTTGTCGAGCTGCAACTCGGACAATAATTAAAAAAAGCGGTACCTACTGTCATGATGGTAATTTTAGAGAAAACTTTATTGTTTTGGCGGCAACCAAATGTACTATTATCTTTTGTGAGTTGCTTTAAAAACGAAGATACTCGCTTAAATTTTATCAACAATCGTAAGCTGAGATTTGGCGTTTTATTTAGTAGATTTACCGCTAAAATTTCCATTATGGCTTCCGATTATATTTTGGATCAAGAATTTCAGTTTGACATTTTTGACGACGACAATACCCAATATAAAGAATTTGAGAATTGTACGTTCCGCCACTGCGACTTTACAAATTGCACATTCAAAACCATTTCGTTTGTCGATTGTACTTTTTTCGATTGCAATTTCAAAGATGCTAAAATCAACTATGTTTCGCTGCGTGGCGTTTGGTTTAATAAATGCAATTTTACCAATGTCAATTTTGCCATGACAGATCAAGTAATTTATGAATTTCACTTCAAGGATTGTTTACTGGATTATGCGAAGTTTTACGCTTTAAAGCTCCGCAAAATGCAATTCATCAACTGCAGTATGATAGCTGTAGATTTTATGGGTTGTGATTTAACCGAAGTCTTATTCGATAACTGTAATTTGAGAAGAGCTGTATTTATCGACACCATTGCCAACAAAGCTGATTTCTCAACCAGCTATGAATATGCGTTTGATCCGGAAAAAAACAAAATCAAAAAAGCCATCTTTAGTACGGATGGCTTGAAGGGATTGTTGGAAAAATATGATATTGTGGTAAAGGATTAACCATGTACCGTTTCTTTGGTCCCGTAATTGGCAATCACTTTGGCTTCAAAATCCAACCATTCCTGCCATCGTTTTTCTACATTAACTGTTTCGGAATACTTTCGTGCAAAATTGATAAATGTAGTATAATGTGAAGCCTCGCTTTCCATCAAATTACGATAAAACTTAGCCAGTTCGGCATCTTTAATGTTTTCTGATAATACTTTGAAACGTTCACAACTTCTGGCTTCAATCATGGCGGCAAATAGTAATCGTTCTATTAATCCACTTTCTCGGCTACCATCTGAAGATTGTTTCATATACTTGGCCAATTCGTTAACATAATCGTCTTTGCGTTCACGCTCCAATACTAAGCCTCGTTTTTTGATAATATCATGAACCATTTTGAAATGTTCCATTTCTTCTATGGAGATGGCCAACATGGCCGTAACTAAATCTTCCTTTTCAGAATTATTGATGATCAGATTGATAGCATTTGTGGCTGCTTTTTGTTCGCACCATGCATGATCACTGAGAATTTCACCAATGTTCGTTTCTACTATATTAACCCATCTGGGGTCGGTTGGCAATTTTAATTTTAGTACTGACATAACTGTAACTTAAAAAAACCTTCAAAATTGCTCTTGAAGGTTTTAATTATAAAGATTGTAATGTGTTTTTAATAAACGAAAATCGCTCTTTCGCTCATCATTTCATTGACTTCGTCTGCAATTTCTTCTAACAAATCATCGTTAGTAGCATTGTTGATTACGCGGTCTATTAAATCTACTATAGTTTCCATATCGCTTTCCACCAAACCACGCGTGGTAATAGCAGGCGTTCCGACACGAATTCCGGAAGTTACAAATGGTGATTTATCGTCGAAAGGCACCATATTTTTGTTTACAGTAATTTCAGCTTTGCCTAAAGCGATTTCAGCATCTTTCCCGGTGATGTTTTTGTTTCTCAAATCGATTAACATCATATGATTATCCGTTCCACCTGATATTAGATTATAACCTCTTTTTACAAAGGCCTCCGCCATGGCTTTGGCATTTTTTTGTACTTGTAAAGCGTAAGTAAAGAACTCGTCTGATAAAGCTTCTCCAAAAGCAACTGCTTTAGCGGCAATAATATGCTCTAACGGTCCGCCTTGGTTACCCGGGAAAACCGACATATCCAAAACATGCGACATCATTCTGATTTCTCCCTTAGGCGTAGTTAATCCCCACGGATTTTCGAAATCTTTCCCCATCATAATCATTCCGCCTCTTGGTCCGCGTAAGGTTTTGTGCGTAGTTGTAGTTACGATATGACAATGTGGAATCGGATCGTTCATCAACCCCTTGGCAATTAAACCGGCAGGATGCGAAATATCGGCCAATAACAAAGCCCCAACGCTGTCCGCGATTTCACGGAAACGTTTAAAATCCATGTCACGGGAATACGCCGAAGCACCTGCTATAATCATTTTAGGTTGCTCTTTAGTGGCAATTTCCTGAATCTTGTCATAGTTCAACACTCCGGTTTCTTTTTCTACTCCGTAAAATACAGGATTGTACAATTTTCCGGAGAAATTTACCGGTGAACCGTGCGTTAAGTGACCACCGTGTGACAAATCGAATCCCAGAATTTTATCACCCGGTTTCAAACAAGCAGCAAAAACAGCAGTATTGGCTTGAGAACCTGAGTGAGGTTGCACGTTGGCGTATTCTGCACCAAACAAAGCTTTGGCTCTGTCGATGGCAATTTGCTCAATAACATCCACTACTTCACAGCCTCCATAATATCGCTTTCCGGGATAGCCTTCCGCATACTTATTAGTTAGTACAGAACCGGCAGCTTCCATTACTTGATCACTCACAAAGTTCTCAGAAGCAATAAGTTCAATTCCCTGAATTTGTCTGTCTTGTTCTTCAAGGATTAAGTCAAAAATTTGTTCGTCGCGTTGCATTTCAATATATTTCGTTAAATTGAGGTCAAAATTACGAAAATCGTTTGTTAAATTAATAGTTAATGATATATTTGATTGCTAATTTTTCAACAACTAAATCAACAGCATCATGCCAAATTCAACCAACGATCCCAATCGAAAATCATGGCTTAACGTTCCAGAGAACAGTGACTTCCCTATCCAAAATATTCCGTTCGGTGTTTTTTTAACCAAAGATGATGTCATTACCATCGGAACCAGAATTGGAGACTATGCCATCGACTTAGGTGCTTTGCAACAACTAAACTATTTTGAAGGCATTGATTTGACCGATGACATGTTCATGCAAGATACCTTAAATGATTTTATTTCCGACGGCAAAAAAACTTGGCGTTTGGTGCGAAATCGCATCGGTGATATTTTCGACAGCAACAATCCAAAACTTAGAGACAATCCGGAACATAGAGAAATTGTCATTTTCACCATGGATGAAGTAGAAATGCAATTGCCGGTTTTAATTGGCGATTACACTGATTTTTACTCTAGTAAAGAACACGCCACCAATGTAGGTAAAATGTTCCGCGACCCGGCGAATGCTTTGTTGCCAAACTGGTTGCACATTCCCGTTGGCTATCACGGTAGAAGTTCCACGATCATTCCATCGGGCATTCCGGTTCACAGACCTATGGGACAAACTTTACCTAATGGCGAAACGACACCGGTTTTCGGTCCATCGCGCTTAGTCGATTTCGAATTGGAAACAGCTTTTATCACCACCGATGCCAACATCATGGGAGAAAATATTCCGGTTAATGAAGCCGAGGATTACATTTTTGGAATGGTTTTACTCAATGACTGGAGTGCGCGCGACATTCAAAAATGGGAATATGTACCACTCGGACCATTCTTAGCCAAAAACTTTGCGTCTTCCATTTCACCTTGGATTGTAACGATGGATGCTTTAGAACCTTTCCGATGCAAAGGTCCGGTACAGGAACCAACACCACTGCCCTATTTACAACAAAAAGGAAAACACGCTTTCGATATCAACTTGGAAGTTTACATTGAACCTGAAAACGCTGAGCCGACTTTGGTTTCCAAATCCAATTTCAAATACATGTATTGGTCAATGTCACAACAATTAGCGCATCATACTTCCAACGGTTGCCGTGTGAACTCGGGAGATATGATGGGTTCGGGAACCATTTCGGGACCAACACCTGACAGTTTCGGTTCGATGTTGGAGCTGACTTGGGGAGGCAAAAATCCATTAATCATGAGCGACGGCACTGAGCGTAAATTTATTAATGATAATGATACGGTAACCATCAAAGGCCATTGTCAAAACAGTTCGGTTCGTATTGGTTTTGGTGAAGTGAGTACTAAACTTTTACCGCCGTTCGTTAGAAAATAGTTTACAATTTCAATGACAATCTCAATTTCAAAATTTAAAACAAACAACAACACAATTTAATTCATAATGAAAAATACAGCTTTAACACACGTTCATGAAAAATTAGGTGCTAAAATGGTCCCGTTTGCCGGATACAATATGCCGGTACAATATGAAGGTGTGAATGCCGAACATGAAACGGTAAGAAACGGAGTAGGTGTTTTTGACGTTTCTCACATGGGAGAATTTTTACTAACCGGTGAAAACGCTTTGGCACTAATCCAAAAAGTGACTTCAAACGACGCTTCGGTTTTGGAAATTGGTCGTGCACAATATTCTTGCTTGCCGAATAATGAAGGTGGAATTGTTGACGATTTAATCGTTTACCGCATGAAAGAAGACCAATATTTATTGGTTGTCAATGCTTCTAATATCGACAAAGATTGGAACTGGATTGCATCACACAACGATTTAGGGGTTAACATGCTCAACTTGTCCGACGATTATTCATTGTTGGCTATTCAAGGACCAAAAGCCGTGGAAGCTATGCAATCCTTAACCAGTGTTGACTTAGCCGCTATTAAATATTACCATTTTGAAGTAGGACCGTTTGCCGGAATCGACAATGTAATCATCTCCGCTACGGGTTATACCGGTTCGGGCGGATTTGAAATCTATTGCAAGAACTCAGAAGTAGAACAAGTTTGGCATAAAGTTTTTGAAGCCGGAGACGCATTCGGTATCAAACCAATTGGCTTGGCAGCACGCGATACACTTCGTTTGGAAATGGGATTCTGCTTGTATGGTAACGATATCAACGACACCACTTCACCTATTGAAGCCGGTTTGGGTTGGATTACCAAATTCACCAAAGAATTCACCAATTCAGAAAACCTGAAAAAGCAAAAAGAAACAGGTGTAACTCGCAAACTTATCGGTTTTGAATTAATCGAAAGAGGTATTCCAAGACACGATTACGAAATTGTGGATGCTAACGGGAATAATATCGGTATCGTAACTTCCGGAACTATGGCGCCATCGTTAGGTAAAGGAATCGGCATGGGTTATGTAGCTACAGAGTTTGCTGCAGTTGACTCGGAAATCTTCATCCAAATCAGAAATAATAAAGTAAAGGCTAAAGTAGTTAAAATGCCTTTCTACAAAAAATAATAATGTGAACAAATCCTTAGTTGCTTTTTTAGTTTTTCCTCTCTTTCTCTTTGGGCAAACCGAAAAGAATCCTTGTGAAACCCTATCAAAGATTAACAAACTCATACAGGATTATCACTATAAGCCTAAACCGATAGACGACAGTTTATCGGTTTATGTTTTTAAAACTTTTTTGAGTCGCCTGGATGAAGACAATAGATTATTTATCGCATCCGAAATCAAAGTGCTCGAAAAGCACCAATACCAAATTGACGATTACATCAACAACAATTCTTGTTCCTTTTTAGAAAACTTTTATTCGGCTTACACCAACACCACAGCGCGATACAAAAGACTTTTGGAGACCATCAAAAAGGAACCGTTTCCGTTGAGCAGTTCAGAACAAGTACAATTTTCCCGCAATGCTTTTCCGTATGCCAAAGACGAAAAGGAGCTGCAACATCTTTACAAAAAAAGACTGTTATTTAATGTTTTGCGAGACGTTGCCGAATTAAGTACCAATAAAGATTCACTTACCCAGCACTTCGATAAGTTGGCCAGTGAAAGTAAAACCAAAGTATTTGAGAAATACGAATGTAAAATCGAAAGTTACACTTTAACCAAAAGCGAATTCTACAGTTTGTTTTTCAGTACCTTCTGCTCCTACTTTGATCCGCACACCGATTTTTTCTCGGAGAGCGACAAATCTTCCTTTTACGCCAATGTAAGTTCCGACAATATGACGTTTGGCTTTTACATAGCTATGACGGAAAAAGATGAAGTTACAGTAGAAGAAATTATTCCCGGAAGTTCGGCATATTTCACCGAAAAAATAGACAAGGGCGATCAGCTACTAAAAGTGGTTCATCAAAATAACGAGTACCATATTGCCTGTTCGTCGATGAAGAAAATAGAAGAAATTATCAGCTCTAAAGAATATACTTCTGCCGACTTCACTTTTCGAAAAAAGAGCGGCGAGATTTACAGCGTTCGACTGAACAAAAAAGTCATGAAAGACTATCAGAACAACGTATACAGTTTCAAGCTCAAAAAAGGCAATGATTATTTTGGTTATATCCGAATTCCGAGTTTTTATGCTACTTTCGAAAACGGAAAATCCAGTGTAAGTAATGATGTAGCCAAAGAGGTTTATAAACTTAAAGAAGATGGTGTTAGCGGAATTATAATCGACATCCAAAACAACGGTGGCGGTTCGATGGAAGAAGCTATTCGATTGAGCGGTCTTTTTATTGATGTTGGTCCGCTAGCCGTAATGAGCGACGGAAAACAAAAAAGAGAAATCCTCAAAGACCAAAATCGCGGCACCATTTACAACGGTCCGATGATCGTGATGATTAACGGCTTCTCGGCATCGGCCAGCGAATTTTTTGCCAACGCCATGCAAGATTACAACCGAGCCCTGATTGTAGGGAATCGCTCTCAAGGCAAAGCTTCCATGCAACGCATTATTCCCATCGATAATAAAAACCAGGAGTTCGTAAAGCTTACACTCGAAAAATTTTACCGCATCACCGGAAAGAGCAATCAATATATAGGTATAACGCCCGATGTCGAAATTCCGCTTTTATTCGACAAACAAATGCCGCGAGAAGACCATAACAAAACAGCGCTAAAAAACGATGTTCTCACCATCACTTTAAAATACAATCGTTTGCCAGACGATGGATTGAAATCGAAAATAATCCAATCGAGTCAGACTCGCATTCAAAATAATACTTATGCCAAACAAATTAACGAACTCAACGCTAAAATCAATCCTTTGTTTGAGAACGACTTACCTCCTATTACCCTGCAGTTTTCAGCAGTTTTTGATGATGTAAATAAAATTAATTCGCTTTGGAAAAACATCAAAAATACAGGAGAACAAGAGCAAGAAATTTCTATCGTACAAAATTCCATCGATCTTGAAAATCAGCAATTCGACGAGTATTTAAAAAGCACCAACCTCGAGAGAAGTAAAACCATCAAACAAAATTATCATATCGCTGAAGCGTTGCAAATCTTGCACGACAGCCTTAACCTTAAACCTTAATTTATGAAAAACTGTCTGCTTATTGTCGCACTGTTTTGTTTCAGTATTAGTGTGAACGCCCAAGAATTCAAAAATCCGGTGGAATACCTGAACTACATCGGAAAAGAACAAGAAAACATTTCCAAAAGCATGTGGAAATACACTTCGGCCGTAGCCCATTCCAAAAGTGCACGCCGCATAGACAATACCCGTAAATTATTGGTTAAGAGCATCCAAACTGCCGCAAAAAAAATCGCTGCTTTAAAAGACGGTTACCAAGGTGATATCGAATACCGAAACCAAATTTTGGAATATTTGGCAATTTCGGAGAAAAACATCAACGAAGAATACGATAAGATTATCAACATGCAGGAAGTGGCCGAACAATCTTATGACGCCATGGAAGCCTATATCATGACACGCGATTTGGTCAACAAAAAGATTGATGCCGAAAACGAGAAAGCCGAATTAGCCCAAAAGAATTTCTGTACCAAATACAACATCAAATTATCGGAAAACACGAGTGAATTAGGTAAAAAAATCAAAATCTCCAACGATGTTTTCGCTTACCATACGGAACTTTATCTGATTTTCTTTAAAACCAACATAACCGATTTGTATTTGTCCAATGCCATACAGAAGAACGACATTGCCGGCATCCAACAAAATGCAGCCACTTTGGTGCAATATGCCAACGAAGGTTTGGAAAAACTAAAAGCAATTAAACCTTTTGGCTCAGATAATTCAATGGTTTTAATCACCAAAAAAACCTTAGAATTTTACAAAAAACAAGGAGAACAATTTGTACCGAAAGTAATTGACTTTATGATGTTCAACGAAAAGTTTGAAACTGCTAAAAAATCACTCGAATCCAAATCGGATAAAGACCGAACCAAAGAAGAAATTGACAGTTACAACGCCATGGTGAAACAGGTTAACAAAGAAATCGACACCTACAATAAAATCAACAATACTAATTATCAAGAAAAAAACACCCTAATTAACCAATGGAATGCTACCGGCGATACTTTCATTTCCGCACATGTTCCAATGGGATAATTTGTAATACCTATCATTTGTATTAATCGATTAATACTTTATTTTTGCACTCAAATTAAAACAAATTCTATCAGCAATGGGAAGAGCATTTGAATTTAGAAAAGGAAGAAAAATGAAACGTTGGGCTGCTATGGCCAAAGCGTTTACTCGCATCGGAAAAGATATCGTGATGGCGGTGAAAGAAGGCGGACCAAACCCGGAATCCAATTCGCGTTTGAGAGCAGTCATGCAAAATGCCAAAGCGGCCAATATGCCCAAGGAAAACGTTGAACGCGCCATTAAAAAAGCTACCGATAAAGATACAGCCAACTATAAAGAAGTATTATTTGAAGGTTATGCGCCTCACGGGATTGCTGTTCTAATCGAAACGGCGACCGACAACAATAACCGTACAGTAGCTAATATTCGCAGCTACTTCAACAAATGTAACGGTACTTTAGGAACACAAGGTTCAGTAGAATTCATGTTCGATCACACTTGTAACTTCCGCATTCCGGCAGCCGGACAAGATGTAGAAGAATTAGAATTGGAAATGATTGATTTTGGTGTAGAAGAAATTTTTGCCGATGAAGAAGACGGTATCGTCATGTACGCGCCTTTCGAAAGCTTCGGTGCCATCCAAAAAGAATTGGAAAACCGCGGTTTGGAAATTTTATCATCCGGTTTCGAGAGAATTCCGCAAATCACCAAAGAGTTGACCGAAGAGCAAATAGCCGATGTTGAAAAACTATTGGAAAAAATTGAGGAAGACGACGACGTGATGAACGTTTACCACACCATGAAAGAGTAATATTCGAAATTAAAAATTATATATAAATCGCTGAGCTTTTGCTTGGCGATTTTTGGTTTTAGGAGCAGCACCATAATCATTTTTTAAAACCCTGCTCCCGCTATCCGCGCTACACGGTAGCTCGCTACTATCGGGGCTAAATTCACTTAGCTGCTTCTATAGAACTTTATCAATGGTGTATAAAAAAAACGCCAAGCAAAAGCTCAGCGTTTTCAATATCTTAAGGCTTAAATCTTAATCCTACTTGATAAATTCTACTTTTTGCGCTTCTTCTACATTAACACTGTCAAAGAAACCTTGCTCGTTCATCCACTCATCACTAAATACTTTGCTCATATAACGAGAACCGTGGTCCGGGAAGATAGCAATAACATTACTGTTTTCGTTAAATTCACCTTCTTCAGCATATTGTCTGATGGCTTGCATCACCGCTCCGGAAGTATAACCCACAAACAACCCTTCTTTCTTGGCAATCTCACGGGTAGTGTGTGCACTTTCTTCGTCGGTCACTTTCATAAAGTGGTCTATCGAATCAAAATCGGTAGCCGTCGGTATCAGGTTTTTTCCTAAACCTTCAATGCGGTACGGATAAATTTCGTTGGCATCAAACTCTTTGGTTTCGTGGTATTTTTTCAATACTGAACCAAAAGCGTCAACGCCTAAAATTCGGATATTCGGATTTTTTTCTTTTAAAAATTTAGCTGCTCCGGAAATGGTTCCGCCTGTTCCGCTACAAGCCACTAAATGGGTGATTTTTCCATTCGTTTGTTCCCAAATTTCAGGACCGGTAGTTTTATAATGTGCATCAATATTCAATTGATTGAAATACTGATTAATGTAAACCGAACCTTTGGTTTCTTCGTGCAAACGCTTGGCTACATTGTAGTAAGAACGCTCATCATCAGCAGAAACATGAGCCGGACAAACATATACCTTAGCACCCAAACTGCGCAACATGTCTATTTTATCTTTAGACGATTTTGAGCTTACAGCTAAAATACAGCTGTATCCTTTAATGATGCTCACCATAGCCAAACTAAAACCGGTATTACCTGAAGTAGTTTCGATAATGGTATCGCCGGGAGTTAAAATCCCTTGTCTCTCAGCTTCTTCAATAATATATAATGCAATTCTGTCTTTAGTGGAGTGTCCAGGGTTGAAAGCTTCAACCTTAGCGTAGAAATTTCCCGGTAAAGATTCTGTGATTCTGTTAAGTTTAATTAACGGTGTATTCCCTATTAAACTCAGTACATTATCGTAAGCTTTTATATCTTCTTTCATAAAATAAATTAGTCAAGGCGTAGTTATGAAGCCATTTTTACAGACTTCCAAACGTTGCAAATTTAATAAAATATTTTAAACTATCTTTTTATTCCTTCTAAATCTAATAAAAAACTGTATTCTTTGGCGATTTCCTTAATGGCTTCAAACCTTCCCGAAGCACCGCCATGTCCCGCATCCATGTTGGTATCTAAGTACAATTGATTGTCGTCTGTTTTCAACACTCTGAGCTTGGCCACCCATTTGGCCGGCTCCCAATATTGCACTTGGGAATCGTGTAAACCCGTTGACACATACATATGCGGATACGCCTGAGCCGTAACATTGTCATATGGCGAATATGATAACATATAATTGTAATACTTTTTCACATTCGGATTACCCCATTCGTCATATTCACCGGTGGTGAGCGGGATACTGTCGTCCAACATGGTTGTTACCACATCTACAAAAGGTACTTGTGCTATGACTCCGTTGTACAACGATGGTGCCATGTTAATGATTGCGCCCATTAAAAGACCACCCGCCGAACCACCTTCTGCATACAAATGCTGGCTTGAAGTATAATGTTGCGCAATCAAAAATTTCGAACAATCGATAAAATCCGTAAAGGTGTTTTTCTTTTTCAGCAGTTTGCCGTTTTCGTACCAAGGTCGACCCAAGTCTTCCCCGCCACGAACGTGCGCAATAGCATAAATAAAACCTCTGTCTAATAAACTCAATCGAACGGTTGAAAAATAGCAGTCCATAGTTACACCATACGAACCGTAAGCATACAACAAAGTTGGATTGTTTCCGTTTTTCTGCAATCCTTTGCGATATACCATTGAAATAGGCACTTGCGTTCCGTCTTGTGCGGTAGCCCAAACGCGTTCTTCTGTGTAATTGTTTTTATCAAAAGTACCGCCTACAACTTCTTGTTCTTTCAAAACCGTTTTGGCTTTTGTTCGCATGTTAAAGTCAATTACAGACGAAGGTGTTGCCAAAGATTGGAATGCATAACGCAATATTTCCGTATCAAAATCTAAATTGGTAGTTGTGTAAGCCGTAAAGGTTTCGCTGTCAAACGGCAAATAGTAATCTCCTTTCCCATTCCACGGCATAATTCGAATTTGATTCAGCCCATTATAACGTTCAGTAACCACCAAATAGTCTTTAAAAATATCAATATCTTCTAATAAAACATCCTCGCGGTGCGGAATCACATCAACCCAATTTTCTTTCCCTGTTGCGTTTTCCGACGTTTTCATTAATTTGAAGTTGGTGGCTTTGTCTTTATTGGTAACGATGTAAAAATGATCTCCGAAATGTGACATCGAATACTCCAAACCACGAGTTCGTTTTTGGAAAACCGTAAATTTAGCATTCGGTGTAGCCGACAATACCATGCGATATTCCGTGGTCATGGTACTATTAGAATTGATAATGATGTATTTTTTCGATTTGGATTTATAAACCGAAACATCAAAGGTTTCATCTTTTTCAAAGAAAACCAATTTGTCTTTATCGGGAGTTGTCCCTAGTTTGTGCTTGTAAATTTTATCGGGACGCAGTGTTTGCTCGTCTTTGCGCGAATAAAATAAGGTTTGGTTGTCACTCGCCCAGGTCGCGCCTCCGGTAGTGTTTTCTATTTTAACCGGTAGTATTTCTCCGGTTTTCAGATTCTTAATTTGTATGGTGTATTGTCTTCTGGAAACGGTATCGATACCAAAACTGGCCCAAACATTATCTTCACTAACACTCAAACCTGCCAAGTTAAAATAAGCATGTCCTTTGGCCATTTCGTTACAGTCAAATATGATTTCCTCGGGCGCTTCCAAACTGCCTTTTTTTCGGGAATGGATTGGGTAATCCTTCCCTTTTTCAAAACGAGTAATGTAATAATAGCCATTATAAAAATACGGCACCGATTCATCATCTTCCTTGATTCGGGCTTTCATTTCCTCAAACAAACTGTTTTGAAAATCTTTGGTATGGGCAGTTGATTTTTGGTAGTATTCGTTTTCCGCATTCAAATACGCAATAACTTCCGGATTCTCTCTTTCATTTAGCCAATAGTAATTATCGGTTCTACAATGGCCGTGCTTTTCGAGTACTTTAGGAAGTATTTTCGCTTTAGGCGGCTGTATGGATTTTGACATTAGTATCTTAAAATTATAATCAACAAAAATAAGTATTATGCCTGCATAACTTTAACAAAACTTCGGAAGTTATGCACTTAGAAATTAACAGTATTGCTTACCTTAGCACTTTAATTTAAATGACTACTTATGTTTGGAGACATGATGAACATGATGGGTAAACTTAAAGAAACCCAACAAAAAATTGAAGCCACTAAACAACGTTTAGACAGCGTATTGATAGATGAAAAAAGTAATGATAACTTATTGAATGTCACTATTACCGCTAATCGTAAAATCCGCTCTATTAGTATAGATGATAGTCTGTTGGAAGATAAAGAACAATTGGAAGATTACCTGATTTTAGTCTTGAACAAAGCTATTGAAAAGGCTACCAATGTCAACGAAGCCGAACTCGCCGCGGTTGCTAAAGAGGGCATGCCGAATATTCCGGGTATGGATTTATTTAAATAATTATAAAACCTATTATCTACCTGTAGAGTAACCTGAAAAGAAATGTTTTATTTCGAGGCTACAGGTGGGTTTACTCCGGTAATTACAATAGCGATATGGATTTATACACTTGGGCAAATAATTCCAGCCTTAGAAACTGACTTTGCCCAAATTTTCCAACACATATTCGTGTAAAACTTGTTTGTAATCAAGGTGCGTTACCATGCGTAATTTGCCTTGTCCCATGGAACTGATTAGAATGCCTTTAGCTTTTAAGGTGTCGATGACTTGCTTCTCGGTCAGCGGTTTTTTGACTTCAAAAATCACGATATTGGTTTCTGTTGGAGCCACAGCGGCAACCCAAGGTAATTGTTGCAATAGTTGCCCTAGCTCCTTGGCTCTTCGATGATCGTCTTCCAAGCGGTTGATGTTATTTTGTAGCGCGTAAATACCAGCCGCGGCTAAATAACCCGATTGGCGCATATTCCCACCAAATATTTTTCGAATACGCAAAGCTTTGTGCATGGTTTCGGCATCAGACACTAAGACTGAACCTATAGGTGCACCTAAGCCTTTGGAGAAGCAAACCGAAATGGTGTCAAACAAAACACCGTATTGTTTCGGATGCTGTTTTTTGGCGACTAAAGCATTCCACAAACGCGCGCCGTCTAAATGGTATTTGAGATTGTTGTCAACACAAACTTGCTTGATTTTTTGCAATTCGGCTATGTCATAGCAAGCGCCGCCTCCTTTGTTGGTGGTATTTTCTATACTGACCATTTTAGTTAAAGGCGCGTGGTAAAATTCGGGGTCATTAATCCCTGAGGCGACTTGCTCAGCCGTAATCATACCACGGTTACCATCGAGTAGATTGAAATTCACACCACTATTAAAAGAAGCGCCACCGGCTTCATACAAATGGATGTGGGACCATTTATCGCAAATGATTTGATCGCCGGGATTGGTATTTAATTTAATGGCCGTTTGGTTAGCCATGGTTCCGGATGGGAAAAACAAAGCGGCTTCCATCCCGAACAAATCGGCTACCATTTTCTCAAAGGCGTTTACCGTTGGATCTTGTTTGAACACGTCGTCACCTACTTTGGCGTTGAACATGGCTTGCAGCATTTCGGGTGAAGGTTTAGTAACGGTATCGCTGATTAAATTTATTTCCATATGAAAGTCAGATAGTCTATTTTTGCAGTTAAGCTTAGCCCCGATAGCAGTGGAAATCCTTTTTATTGTTTGGTAAAACCCTTCGACTGCGCTCAGGGTGACAACAATAAAAAGATTGCAACGGATAGCGGGAAACAGCTTCTAAAATTTAAAACACAAAACTACATTATTTATGACAAATACCGAACAAATAAAAGGTATTGTAGAACGCCTTGGTGCGTTGAGGAGGTATCTTTGACATTGATGCCAAGCTGATTGAAATTACCAACGAAGAGGAAAAAACTTTTGCGCCCGACTTTTGGAACAACGCCAAAGAGGCCGAAATTATAGTTAAGAACCTGCGCTCTAAGAAAAAATGGGTGGAAGACTTTAACAAGGCTGAGAGTTTAACAGAGGAATTGCAAATTACCTACGAGTTTTTTAAAGAAGGTGATGCGACTGAGGAAGAACTTGACCATCAGTTTGAATTGGCCAATAATCATATTGAGAATCTGGAATTCCGCAACATGCTTTCGGACGAAGGTGATAGTTTGAGTGCGGTATTGCAAATTACAGCCGGTGCCGGTGGTACGGAAAGCTGTGATTGGGCTTCGATGTTGATGCGTATGTATTTGATGTGGGCGGAAAACCAAGGCTATAAGGTTAAAGAGCTGAACTTTCAGGAAGGCGATGTGGCCGGTATTAAAACGGTGACTTTGGAAATTGAAGGCGATTTTGCTTTTGGTTACCTAAAAGGCGAAAATGGTGTGCATCGATTGGTACGTATTTCTCCGTTTGACAGTAATGCCAAACGCCATACTTCGTTTGCTTCTGTTTATGTGTATCCGTTAGCCGATGATACGATAGAAATTGAAATTAATCCGGCTGATATAGAAATTATTACGTCTCGTTCGAGCGGCGCCGGAGGACAAAACGTAAACAAGGTAGAAACCAAAGTACAGTTGTTCCACAAGCCAACCGGGATTCAGATTCAGTGTTCGGAAACGCGTTCACAACAAGACAATCGCCAACGCGCAATGCAAATGTTGAAATCGCAGTTGTACGAAATTGAGTTGAAAAAGCGTCAGGAAATGCGCAGCGACATAGAAGCCGGTAAGATGAAAATCGAATGGGGTTCACAAATTCGCAATTACGTAATGCATCCGTATAAATTGGTTAAAGATGTCCGTACCGGTTATGAAACCAGTGATGTTGACGGTGTGATGAACGGGAATTTAGACGAGTTTTTGAAAGCCTATTTGATGATGATGGGACAGAAAGAAGAGTAATTACGAATTAGGAATAAAAAACGTAATTTATAATTCGTAATTCATAATTTAAACCTATATTTGCCACGAGGATTCCGTAAAGGAAGTTACACCTCACCGCATAAGTCGATCGCTCCAGGTCGGCTTTTGTATTTTATAGAAATGACGAAGCCCAAAGCAGCGTACTGTTTTGGGCTTTGTTTTTTTAGAAAGTGGGTTTATAAAACCTCTTTCAAGAAATCTTTGAGGGCTATCCAAGAACGTTTATCGGCCAGCTCATTGTAAGCAGCGCCTTTACTGTTGTCTGTTCCAGCGTCTTTGTGGGTAAAAGCGTGAACGGCGTTCGCATAGAATACCATTTGCCAATCGGCTCCAGAAGCTTTCATTTCACTTTGAAAACCATCAACTTCTTCTTTGGGCACATAAGGATCATCGGCACCGTGAAGCACCAATACTTTAGGATTAATTTTGCCTATAGCTCTGGTAGCTTCTTTTCCTAAACCACCATGAAAAGAAACCACACCCTGAACTTTTAGATTGCCTCTTGCTGCCTCTAAAGCACCGGTTCCACCAAAGCAATATCCCATAACAACAATTTTGTCAGGATTGGCTCCCAACTTTATCAATTGGTCTAAAGCCAATTGAATGCGTCTTTGGTAATCGGCAAAGTTTTGTTTGTAAAAACCGGCATTTTTTCCGGCTTCGGCGGTATTCTTTGGTCGCTTGTCTACGCCGTAAATATCTGCTACAAAAGCGTAGTAACCCAATTTTGCTAATTCGGCAGCACTTTCTTTAGAATGTTCATCGATACCCATCCAGGCCGGTAAGATGAGTACACCCGATTTTTCTTTAAGTTCTTTTTTTGGTTTAATTCCGAAACCAACAAGTTTTTGTTCACTGTCTTTGTAATCTACAGCAACCAATTGAGCGAAACTTCCTGTTGAAATAGACATAATTACAAGAAGAAAAATTGATTTAAATTTCATAGTATATGATTTTGATGGTAAAATTAACCAATCAATACGGGAACAAATGTTAAATATAAATAAAAACAGAAATGGTTTTGGCATCCAATTTCAATATAAAATTCATTGGAGCGTTTTTATCTATAAATATCTTGAGAGATTTGAGCTTACCAATTTTCTCTTGCTGTAAATGCCTAACAGAATTAACAGACCATTATTTTAGAAGAAATTGATCAGTTAAGAAAGTACAGGATTTTTTCCTTTGACTCTTAAATTGAATTTAAAAAACTTACTATGCTGATTAATTCTGATTCTTTTGAAAGAGAGAGACTATTGCTTTTTAAAAACTCTAAAATTTGATTCTCTTTACCCGGAAACATTTTTGCTAGTTCTTTTTTGTTTTTGGGAAACGGAACAATAGCATCGTCCTTTTTTATAAAGAAAGTATCCTTTTGTAATTCGTAATGAGCAGGGATGTCACTTTTATAAGAATTTGTAGCGTATACTTTCTGAGCAAATGTTATTCTTTCTTTTTTGTAAAGAGAAACCTTGGCGTTTTCATTCAGGACTACCAAAAATCCTTTTATATTTTCTTTATTGAAATTGTGTTCTAAAAATTTGTAAAGTTTTTTGTTGTTTACAAAATTGATTTCTAAACTATCCGATTTGACTAAAAAATGAATCTCATCATCTTTTTGAAACTCCATTTCATCTCTGTAGGCATTATATCTCAACAAAAACATACCGTCATAACCCTTCACATTTGCCGGTAAAAAATTCTCAACAAAAAATGGTTTTCCTTCCACTTCAGCATCCTCATTGGCAAAACTTTTAGTTAGGTCGAGTCTTTGTTTGCCATAAATAACAGAAAATCCTGAACCTACTCGTTGCTGAGAAAACATCGAAAGATTAGAAAGTAAAACAAGCGATAAAAAAAAGATTTTTTTCATATTTTAATAAAATTTAAAGAAAGATAAAAATGCTTGACAAAAATAAAAAAAATAATTAAATTCTTATCTTTTTAAATTCCTATTTCAACTTGAAAGCGCACATACCAATTATTTTTGGCACTACCATCAAAGTATTTAAGCGTATCATAGTTAACTTCTGCTTGTAATTTAAACGCGTGCTCCCAAATGTATTTGGTCACTCCTATAGAATACTCTCTTGTATCCGGTGCTAAAGCAGCAATGTCTTTCCCTACGTTTTGAACTGAATATCTTGCTATGAACTCGAAATTCGATTTAGTGTTATAACTGGCTTGGTAATCAAATCCGTTACCCACAAAAACATAGTTACTTTGAGTGGCATCTGTCGGATTGATGGTTACAGCATTCTCGTTGGTAGTTCTTGACATATAACTCATCATAGCCGCCCAACCATTGTATTTGAACATAGCGTCTAACAAAACCGACTTCATGGTTCGCTTTTCAAATAAATCATTTCCCAATTGCCCTTGTGTTCTTCGAGCATTATTGTTTTGTTGGAAAGCCCCTGAAAGTAATAATTTAGGCTTCTTTTCACGCAAAATATCACCTTCAAAATTGGTTCCGTCTTTGGCAAAAGCCCCAAAAGGAAATAGCTCTACTTTTCCGGTAACAGCCACTCCATCATCGGCTTTTCCGGTTTGATTTCGACCTTCACCTCCTGAAAGCGCGGCTTTGAAGTTGTAGGAGAACCTATCTCTGAATTCATTCAGATTGTGTACTTGAAAACCAAAATCGCGATCGATGGTAAATTTAGCGTTGTTGATGGTTCTGTCGGTCAACTGCAATCCTCCTGATGAGTTAACACGCTGGCGGTTTCCGGGTAATTTGGTTTGTCCGAAACTGATGTTCCAATTTTTATTCGGACGGTAAAAAATAACCGCATCACGAATAATATTGATGTTTTCTCCATCTTTTACTTCACCAACATCGCCCGGTGCAAAGGAAAGTTGAATAGCGTATAGGAATTTTGGATTCCCAACATAACCGTCAAATCGCAAACGCAAACGACGCACTTGACCGTCGTAGGCAGGATCTTTTCCTTCTTCATCGGAATACGTGGCTCGGTTTTGCATTCGAAAACGGATATTCAGTTGAAAAATACTATCCGGAGAAGTCATTCCGATTCCTTTACCGAAACTGTAATATGGTAAAGCGGACAACTTTACATCGTTGTCATGCTTGGTTTGCTCAATGCTAATTTGTGCTGTCATTGAAATTGATACCAAAAAGGTAGCAATTAAGATTATTTTCTTCATTTTGGTTAGTGTTGTGTTGTCTGTGAAATCCTCTTTTACTTTTACTTAATAGTAAAAGTACAATTTATTAACATTAAAAGGCTAGCTATAAAAAAAGCCAACCTTAACAGTCGGCTTTAGTAAAATTATACTTTTAGATAAATATTTTCAAGAGATAGTATATTAAGGCGGCTAGAACCGCTGAAACAGGAATGGTTAAAATCCAAGCCCATAAAAGCTTAACGGTTACTCCCCAACGAACGGCAGAAACCCTTTTAGTCACTCCTACTCCAATGATGGAACCGGTAATGGTATGTGTGGTTGATACCGGAATTTTGAAATGTTCTGTAGAAAACAAGGTCAATGCACCGGCTGATTCAGCTACTACACCTTCAAAAGCGGTTACTTTGGTGATTTTGGAGCCCATGGTTTTTACAATTTTCCAGCCACCACTCAAGGTTCCTAATGCAATTACGGTATAACATGTTAACGGAATCCAACCCGGCATAACACCATCAACTTTAACACCATCAACTTCATGAGGTAAAACTACATTTAAATCCAACCACCCAGAGGACAAATCAATATTGGGATTGGCTTTGATATACACCGCTACCGCAGCAGCAATAATACCCATTACTTTTTGCGAATCATTACCACCGTGCCCCAAACTAAAGGCTGCAGAAGAAAGTAATTGCATTTTTTTCAATACCGTTTCTGCTTTGGCAGTAGAAAAACTGCTAAACAATAAATTGAACACCGCCAAACTGTAGAATATAATAGCAACTAAAAACCATTTGATATTATGAGGCTCTGTTATAACACTCCAAAACTCACTTTCAAATCTTGGTTTTTTAATATCTTCGTAAGGCACCATAACTGAGTATAAAAACCAACCCATCAAGAACATTAATACAACAGTTAGCA
This sequence comes from Flavobacterium sp., assembly GCF_024710485.1. Taxonomy (GTDB): domain Bacteria; phylum Bacteroidota; class Bacteroidia; order Flavobacteriales; family Flavobacteriaceae; genus Flavobacterium. The sequence continues at coordinate 8,323 of NZ_JANJUQ010000024.1, read as the reverse complement.
CTTTTGGCCATATATTCTTTTTAGAAGAGTACATCAACCAAAGTGAAATAAAATAGGAAATTAACATACCCAGTAACGGAGCAAATACAATAAATAAGATTACTATGAATACTCCTGAAGGCAATAATTCTCCTTCTTTGGCCTCTTTCAACCAATTGACAATTTTAAAACCGGCGTGTTCAGGATCAGTAACATCTCGGAAACCATGTGCTATGGCCGCTCCAGCAAATCCACCGATTAAAGTATGCGATGAAGAAGACGGAATTCCTTTCCACCAAGTCACTAAGTTCCAAATGATAGCAGCTATGACTCCGGCTAAAATTACCGTTAAATCAATACTACTGGTATGTGCCGTTTTGGCAACGGTATCGGCAACACCAAAACCAAAAACCCAGTAGGCTAAAAAGTTAAAGAGAGCTGCCCAAAATACAGCCTGAAAAGGAGTCAATACTTTGGTCGCAACTATCGTAGCGATAGAGTTAGCTGCATCGTGAAAACCATTGATGTAGTCAAATACTAAAGCCAAAAAAATGATGACTAATAACAGTGTAAAATCCATAAAAGTTGATTTAGATTAAACTATTTATGAATGTTTTACTGAAATTTGCTCCATTACATTGGAAACACTTTTACATTTATCGGAAGCAGATTCCAAAGCAGAAAGTACTTCTTTGTATTTGATAATGTTTTTAACGTCGGTTTCGTTCTCGAAGATATCGGCAACAGCTTTGTCAAAAACCGAATCCGCTTTGCTTTCTAATTTATTTATTTTTTTACAAGTATCCTTGATGGCCTTGTGGTCTTTCATGTCTTTCAATTGCTTAACACCGGCATTAATCAACTGACAAGCTTCTAGGTTAATCTCAGTCAATTTGCGAATTGATTTAGTGATTTTCTCCACTTGGTACAAACGCATTCTGCTGGCTGCACCATGCATATAATCAGCTACGTTATCAATAGCTTTTACTAGAGCATGAATGTCCTCTCTATCGAATGGTGTGATGAAATTACGACTTAATTCCAAGTGTGTTTTATGAGTAATTTCTTCAATAGTAGCTTCTAACTCCTCAATTTTTCTGAAATAATCCTCACGCTCTGCTTTAGGAGCATTTACTGCTTCATGCAACGTTTCTGCTAAGATCACTAAATTTGATGTGGCTTGTTCAAAAAGAGGAAAGAATTTTTTATCTTTTGGAACTAAAAACTGGAAAATGTTGTTGATAGACATAGTGTTTAAATTTGATGCAAATGTATTACTCTAATGTTAAGTGAATATTAAATATGAAAACCGTAATCGAACTAAAATTTACAATTTGTTAACATGAAATTAGCATGGTCAATTATACATCTGATTTCAGTTATTGAAAACGTTTTCGTAGCTTAGCAACCAAATCACACAACCGTAATATACCCTACAAATTTATGGACCTTACCTTCAATAAAAACGAAGATCATAACAAACTTTTACTATCTGAATTAAAACAACGATTGGCCAAAGTAAAATTGGGCGGTGGCGAAAAGCGCATTGAAAAATTGCATGCAGAAGGAAAAATGACCGCACGCGAACGCATTGATTATTTATTGGATGACAAAGCCAAAAGTATCGAAATCGGCGCTTTTGTAGGTGACGGCATGTACGCCGAACACGGCGGTTGTCCTTCCGGTGGTGTGGTGGTAAAAATGGGCTACATCAAAGGAAAACAATGTATCGTTGTAGCCAATGATGCTACGGTAAAAGCCGGCGCTTGGTTCCCAATAACGGCTAAAAAGAATTTGCGTGCACAAGAAATCGCCATAGAAAATCGTTTGCCAATCATTTATTTAGTAGATTCTGCCGGAGTGTATTTACCCATGCAAGACGAAATTTTCCCGGATAAAGAACACTTTGGACGCATTTTCAGAAACAATGCGATTATGAGCAGTATGGGCATTACTCAAATTGCGGCAGTAATGGGCAGTTGTGTGGCCGGTGGTGCTTATCTTCCGATTATGAGTGATGAAGCGATGATAGTGGATAAAACCGGTAGTATTTTCTTAGCCGGAAGTTATTTGGTAAAAGCTGCTATTGGAGAAAACATCGATAATGAAACCCTCGGCGGTGCCACAACGCATTGTGAAATTTCGGGGGTAACCGATTATAAAGCCAAGGACGATAAAGATGCATTGGACCGTATTAAAAGTATCGTCGGGAAAATCGGCGATTATGAAAAAGCTGGCTTTAACAGAGAAAAATCTCAGAAACCGGCTTTAGATGAAAAAGACATCTACGGTATCTTACCCAAATCCAGAGCGGAACAATACGATATGCTGGAAATCATCAAGCGTTTGGTAGACAATTCTGAAATGGACATGTACAAACCCGACTACGGTAAATCCATTATTACTTGCTATGCCCGAATTGACGGCTGGGCTGTCGGTATAGTGGCCAACCAACGAACCGTTTCTAAAACCAAAAAAGGTGAAATTCAATTCGGAGGTGTCATTTATTCAGATTCGGCCGATAAGGCCACGCGCTTCATAGCCAATTGTAATCAAAAGAAAATCCCATTGGTTTTCTTGCAGGACGTAACCGGATTTATGGTTGGTTCCAAAAGTGAACACGGCGGAATTATTAAAGACGGAGCGAAAATGGTCAATGCCGTTTCCAATTCAGTCGTTCCAAAGTTTACTGTGGTAGTCGGTAACTCCTACGGCGCCGGAAACTATGCTATGTGTGGTAAAGCCTACGATCCGCGATTGATTTTTGCCTGGCCAAGTGCTGAGTTGGCTGTAATGGGCGGAACCCAAGCCGCTAAAGTATTGGCCCAAATTGAAGCTTCTTCCCTAAAAGCCAAAGGCGAGACCGTTGACGAAAAAACCGAACAAGCGTTGTTTGACAAAATCAAAGCACGTTACGATGCGCAAGTATCTCCTTATTACGCTGCGGCAAGATTATGGACCGATGCGATTGTCGATCCTTTAGAAACCAGAGCTTGGATTTCAATGGGAATAGAAGCAGCCAATCACGCACCAATTGAAAAGCCGTTTAATTTGGGCGTGATACAAGTATAAAAAAATTGTCTACTGTATAATGAAACAACTTTTGCTTCTATTTTTATTGAACTTCAATTTAAATCTGATTGCTCAAACGGATGATTTTTCGGGGACTTATGTATTTTACAATAAGTCACTTAAAGGTGAAATTGTTGATTACAAAATCCAATTAAATGAAGATCAAACATTTATTTTTACGAGCTATGTCTATAATGGCACGAATGAATACCGCTCTAACGGCAAAGGCACTTGGAAAGTAGAAAATAAGATCATAAAATTCACTACCGAGCCAGCGGATATCAACAAAGAATACACTTTAAATTTCACCGGAACAACCGCCAGAGTTATCAAAAAATCGCCTCGTGATACATCTGACAAAGTGGTGCCGACAGCGCTTCAATTTTACAAATCCGAAATTCGAACTATTGAAAATCTAAAACTTTTGTTGAAAGAATAGTTTTGATCAAAATTCATATCAACATACTATCTTTCTTTTTGACGCTACTAATTTTTGTTGTTGTGTCAACCCTGTTAAGTTGGATATTTTTTGTTGAAGACAGCTATTGTATCGAATACAGATTCGAAGGATTATCATGGTTTTTGGATTTCTTTTTTGATGGTTATCACTACGAGGCAAATCTTTTCTATTTTGCACTTATCTTTGTATTGAGTTTTTATCTCTCAAAATCAGTTATCAGATACTTGATAAAACCCAAAATATTAAGATAGCAATAATGTCTTCCAAACTTTTTCAACCTTTCCAACAAGACATTTCAGGTATTACCCTACCGGAAAAATTCACTTTTCCGTTTTACTACGAACCGCATGAGCTGAGTAAAATAGCCGCTAAAGCACTGCAAGACTATCTCGAAACCCAAACCGATTTCGAACATAACTTCGGCTTGAATGATACACAAGACGGTTTGGCCATAGGCAAAATGTTCGGCGTTTTAGTAGTAGAAAATACAGAAGGTCAACTGGGTTATCTTTGGGCGTTCTCTGGTAAACTGGCAGAGCGCAATCACCACCCGTTTTTTGTAACAACAGTGTTTGACATGTTGGAAGAAAATAGTTTTTTCAAGCAAGAAGAAGTTATCTTAAACAATTACAATAAAAAAATTGAACTACTTGAAAATGATGAGTCTTACCTAAAAGCAATTCAAGTATTAGGCGAAACAAAAATCCAAGCCGAAAAAGAAATTCAGGAGCAGAAAGAAGCCATTAAAATCGGCAAAAAACGCAGAGCAGCACTTCGTCAAAACAATCCGGAAGCCGATGCAGCGCAACTCAACAAAGAAAGTCAGGAAGCAGGCATCTTACTCAAAAAAATGACGGTATATTGGAATCACCACATCAACGCTGCCGACGAAGCTGTGGCTAAGTTTACTGCGACAATCAACCAACTCAAAGAAGAACGCCGTCAAAAATCGGCGCAACTCCAACAGCAACTTTTCGAACAATACGCCTTTCTCAATCAGTACCAAGAACTGAAAAGCTTAGGAGCAATTTTTAATGGAAATCCACCGGCCGGAGCAGGAGAATGTGCAGCACCGAAACTCCTACACTACGCTTTTCAACACAACTTAAAACCCATTGCGATGGCTGAGTTTTGGTGGGGCAAATCGCCTAAATCAGAAGTCAGAAAGCACCAACAGTTTTATCCCGCTTGTACCGGTAAATGTGAACCGATTCTAAAACACATGCTTAAAGACATTCCGTTAGAAGACAATCCGTTCAAAACCAATCCGGCAGAAGGGAAAACCTTGCAAATTGTATATGAAGATGACTATTTGGCCGTGGTGAACAAACCCTCCGAATTTTTATCGGTACCTGGAAAAGACATTGCAGATTCGGTTTGGAGTCGCATTAAATCGCTGTATCCCAATGCGAGCGGTCCATTAATCGTACATCGTTTAGACATGTCGACTTCCGGTTTGTTGCTGATTGCTAAATCGGCTACAGTATACAAAAACCTGCAAGCCCAATTCATTCAGAGAAAAGTCAAAAAACGCTATATTGCCCTACTCGATGGCATTCTTAATGAAAGTAAAGGCGAAATCAATTTACCCTTGCGAGTAGATTTAGATAATCGCCCGAATCAAATTGTTTGCTTTGATTATGGAAAACCCGCCAAAACCGAATGGAAAGTGTTGGAACAAAGAGGCAATCAAACTTTGGTCTACTTCTACCCGATAACCGGCAGAACACACCAACTTCGCGTACATGCCGCACACCAATTGGGATTAAACACGCCTATTGTTGGTGATGATTTATACGGAACCAAAGCCAATCGTTTGCATTTACACGCCGAAAGTATTACTTTTAATCATCCTGTCTCAAAAGAATCCCTCACGGTAACTGTGGCAGCTGATTTTTAAATCTCTACTAATGGAGAGTTTACATACTCCTTGAAAATATTTACCCTATGAAAAAATTAATAGGTTTCACCGTTCTATTATTCGGATTCCATTCCTTAACAGCCCAAACATTCACGCGTAAAGACAGTTTGCAAGGCGGATTGCGTCCGGAACGAACCTGCTTCGATGTATTGCGGTATGATTTAAATATCAAAATTGATCCTGCGGAAAAATCAATTCTGGGCTACAACGACATTACTTTCAAACCGATTGAAAATGCTACCACAATTCAAATCGATTTATTCGAAAATATGAAGGTGGACAGTATTGTGTATCGCCAAAAAAAGCTGAGTTACGTGAGAGAATTCCATGCGGTTTTCATCAACTTTCCAACCCCATTATTGAAAGAGATGCCGGAACAAACCATCCGATTTTACTATTCTGGAAAACCAACCATTGCCCGAAATGCACCTTGGGACGGCGGATTTGTTTTCAAACAAGATGCTAATGGCAAAGATTGGATTGGCGTTGCTGTTCAGGGAACCGGAGCCAGCTTGTGGTATCCGGTAAAAGACACCCAATCCGATGAACCGGATAAAGGAGTGAGTATCAAAGTCGCAGTGCCTAACGGACTGATGAATGTTTCCAACGGTCGTTTTACAGGCTATGAAGATTTAAAAAACGGTTACACACGTTGGGATTGGGAAGTCAGAAACCCTATCAATACATACAACATTACAGTTAACATAGGTGATTATGTAAAGCTTAATGAAAACTACAAAGGCTTAGACTTGGATTACTATGTTTTACGAGAAAATGAAGCAAAAGCCAAAGTACATTTTGAGGAAGTCAAACCGATGATGGATTGCTTTCAAAGTAAATTCGGAGAATATCCTTTTAAAAGCGACGGATACAAATTAGTTGAAACACCTTATTTAGGTATGGAACACCAAAGTGCTGTGGCCTACGGAAATAAATACTTAAAAGGCTATTTAGGAAGAGATTTATCCGGCACGGGTGTAGGCTTGACCTTCGACTTTATTATTATCCACGAAACCGGCCATGAATGGTTCGGTAATAGTATTACTTCTAAAGACATCGCCGATATGTGGATACATGAAGGTTTTACCCAATACTCTGAAATTATCTATGTGGAATGCCAACAAGGTTATGAAAAAGCTATGACATATGCCAATGGATTGAAAGTTAATGTAAAAAACGACAAACCAATCATCGGGAACTATGGTGTAAACAGCGAAGGTTCGGGTGATATGTATCCCAAAGGAGCTTTGCTTTTAAATACATTGCGTCACGTGATTAATGACGATGTCAAATGGTGGAAAATACTATTGAAATATTCCAATACCTTCAAACATCAAATTATAGATACAGCAACCGTTATCGCTTATTTTAACAAAGAAAGTGGTATGAACTTAACGCCGATTTTTAATCATTATTTACAGAAGACGACCATTCCGAAACTGGAAACCAGAATTGTCGGAGGCAAACTGGAAACCAAATGGTCCAATGTAAGTGATGATTTTGCTATGCCGATTGACATTGACTTCCAAAATAAAACAATCAGAGTCCAACCTAAAGCCGTTTGGACTAGCAGTCAAATCAAGATTAAACACTTAAATGAAATCAAAATAGCGGTCAATCATTTTTTTGTGGAATACAACCAAATCTAAAAAAAATTAAAAACATAATCGTATCTCATTAATAATTAGTAAATTAGATTGAATTTTAAACTTATTTATTATGGATACTTCAGTAAAAGGTTTGAACAAATGGGCCAATGCTCATTCTACCATTTGGTTTGACGCTTTCCGCATTTTATTGGGAGCGTTTTTATTCTACAAAGGCACTTACTTCATTGGGAATAACAGAGAATTTGAAGATTTAATAGCACCTGCCAGTAACTTTTTGGGAGGCATGTTTGCATTCCACTATGTAGCATCAGCACACATTATGGGTGGCGTTATGATAATATTCGGCTTACTGACGCGTTGGGCTTTGATTGCCCAATTGCCGATTCTTGTAGGAGCTTTACTGATTAATTTTTTAGGTGAAATGAACGGATTAAATCTTTTGCTTTCAGTTGTTACCTTGGGATTAAGCATGTTTTACACGGTTTACGGCAGCGGCAAACATTCGGCAGATTACTACTTTAAAATGCAAAAATAACTGGAAGACTTCAATAATAAAAAACGCACCGGATAGTGCGTTTTTTATTATTGAAGTGATTCTTTTCGCATAATCTTACCCGTGGGGGTTTCTTTGAATTTAGGAACAAAAAGAACCTCTTTCGGTTTTTCGTATTTATCTAAGGCTTTGTAAACGTCATCGGCCAAATCAAAAGCTTCGCCTTCAATGACCAAGATTACTTTTTCTCCCAATTCCGCATCAGGTTTAGAAGCAATGAAAAAACGTTGTGTCAGTTGTTGAGCCAACTTCTCCTCTATTTGTTCCGGAATCAATTTGATGCCGCCACTGTTGATTACGTTATCCACTCTTCCCATGAAGATAAACTGATTTTCATCAAGCAATTCCACCAAATCGTTAGTCACAATAACATCATCGGAGATGCGAGGAGCGTGAATAACCAAACAGTTTCTGTCGTCGTAAGAAATAGTTACTCCGGGTAAAACAGTGAAAGCTTTTTCGCCCAACTTTCGAGCAGCTATGTGAGTAATCGTTTCAGTCATACCATAGGTCTCGTATACCTGAGTCGGTAATTTCAACAATTCCTTTTCCAAATTTTTATTAATTGCCGCACCGCCGACTATCATTTTTTTGACTCTTTTCAGTTCGGATAATGAATTTTGAGCTTGCAACGGAACCATTGCTACGAAATCGAAATCCATATCAACGTGATCCAAAGGATGCGAACTTGGCGCTACAAATTCTAAATCCAATCCCAAAATCATGGC
>NZ_JANJUQ010000028.1 GCF_024710485.1 Flavobacterium sp. | reverse complement strand
ATTGCTAGCAAAAACACCATCTGGATTAGCTGTTAAGGTATATAAGCCATTTAATTTAGCACCTTCTGTCAACACTTTATCCCAATTACCCATATGCAAATAGGCTCTGGTTTTCATAGCGATTGCAGCCTCTTTAGTAGCTCTTACAATTTTGGCATTTCCAGAACGTGCAGATTTTGCTAATAATTTAGTTTCAGCTGCATCTAAATCAGCAATAAGTTTATCATAGCACTCTTTTACGGTGTTTCTTCCTTGAGCAGTTCCTAAATCAATATTTTCCTGAGTAGTATAAGGAATAGTTCTGTAAGGAACTCCTGGATGTGTAGCGCCTGCTGTAAATTTATAAGGTCTAGCAAAATGGAATAATAATTCCATATGTGCAATAGCTCTAAAATACAATGCTTCACCAATATAATCATCTCCTTTGGCTGCTGTTATAACACCAGCTGCAACAGCCTTAGTTACTCCATCAATAACAATATTAGCTCTGTTTATTAAACGGTAGGTATCTACCCAATAATAAACGTTGTTAGCAGTTGTAGGATCATAAGTAGCCGTATACGTTAGCTGGTAAAACGTTGCAATATTTACAACATCTTCTCCTCTGTTATCTCCTTGTTGCACAAAAGCTGCACCAAATGGATAACCACGTCCAGCACCATTATATAATCCAATTTGAGCAGCATTATACATACCAGTAACTGATAAATCAATTAACGATGGTGTTGAAAATGCTGCATTTTCAGATACACTAGTAAATGGCTCTAGTTCTATTATATCTTCATTACAAGAAGATAAAACAATTCCCATTATCAAAACCGGCACAACTACTGCTAATTTTAGATAATGTGTAAATGATTTAAATATATTTTTCATAATAATAAATTTTATTAATTATAAACTCATGTTAATACCCATAGTTACCACACGTTGACGCGGTGTTCCATTTAAATCAACTCCTAAGTTTTCCATTTCAGGGTCTAAGCCTTTATAATCAGTAATCATAAATAAACCTTGTCCTTGTACAAATACTCTCATTTTATCAATACCTGCTTTTTCTAATAATGATTTAGGCAATGTATATCCTAATGAAATATTATCTAATTTAATATAATCTCCTTTTTCAACCCAACGTGTAGAAGAGTGGCCTGTTAAGTTAACAAAGGTATTTCCTGATGCCCATAATCTTGGTGTCATTCCGTCTCCAGGATTTGCAGCACTCTGCCATCTTCCCAATATTTCAGTACTATTATTGGTAAAGTTTAAGTTCATTAAATCTCTACGAGTAGAGTTTTGAATCATATTACCTCCACTAAAACGAACCATCGCACTTAAATCAAATGCTTTGTAAGTCATTTTTGTATTTATCGCACCAAAGTATGTTGGCAAAGCTTCTCCTAATATAGTTTTATCTAAAGTAGAACTTAAAGAAGAAACAGCTCCTAATGTACCAGGATTTGCAGGATCAAATACATAATAAGTTGAATTTGCAATATTACCTTGAACTAAAGAGTTGTCTGCCTTGAAGTAAACAGGGTTTCCGTTTGCAGGGTTAACACCCCAATATCTGTATCCCCAAAGTGCATACATAGGCTCTCCTTCTCTCAAAATGTTGTTTTCATACTTAATATCCTGTCCATTAACTAAGGTATTAACTGTATTACTTACTAAAGATAAGTTACCATCAACTGTCCAGCTAAAATTCTCCTTATCAAATAAAGTAGTTTCAAAGGTAAATTCATAACCGTCATTAGTTAAACTACCAATATTTTTAGCAACTTGATTTCCAGGAATCCCTAGAGATGGTGGGGTTGGTGCCTGTAAAATTAATCCATCTTGATCGTTTAAGAAATAATCAAAACCTAATTTAAACTTACCATTGAAGAATGAAGCATCAAATCCGACATCATATTTAGTAGAAGTTTCCCATTTTAACTTATCGTTACCCATTTGAGAGAACGCAATACCATTATAATCACCATATTTTGAGTTGCTGTACAATCCTAAATAAGGATAGTTTCCAATACTAACGTTACCAACTTCTGCAAACGATGCTCTTAATTTAAAATCAGAAACTACATCTTTTAATGATTCCATAAAAGACTCATTAGATACTGTCCAACCTACTGATGCACCAGGGAAAAGACCCCATTTGTTAGCTTCAGGTAAAGAAGAAATACCATCATAACGTAACGATCCTTGTAAATAATACTTTCCTTTATAGTTATAATTTAATCGTGATGCATACGAAACAAAACCATTTTCAGACATTGATCCGCCTGATTGTTGAGTTCCGTAAGAACCAGTTATTAAGTTTTTTGAGAAGAATGCATTTGCAAGGTCAGTTCCATAACCAAAGAACGACTTAACCACTTGCTTTTGATATTCGTTAACTAATACTAATGCTAAATTATGATCATCTGCAAAAGTTTGATTGTATGATAATACATTTTGCCAGTTCCAACGAGTAGCGTCTTGATAGTTATTTTGAACGCGGCCATTTGATCCGTTACCATCACCATGTGTAGCATTCCAATACAATAAACCATCAGATAAACCTTGGTCAACGCTAGCTTGCGTTTTAAACTTTAAAGAAGGTAATATTGTGAAATCAGCAAATGCACTTGCAATAGTTCTGTTAATGTTTGACTTGTAAACATTATGGTCTAATACATAAATAATATTAGGTATGTTATCACCTACAACTTCATTATTTTTCCAACGACCAACAACTCTTGGATCAGCTATATCAATATTATAGCCAGTTGGATGTGCAGCGTTATAAATTGGAACGTTTGGATGTTGACGTGTTGCGTTAAAAATATTACCAGATAATGAGTTTGTTCCTGTATTTAACCCATCATATGCTGTTTTTGAAACAGCTATATTGGTTCCTACAGTTAACCACGACTTAACTTTTTGATCTACATTAGCTCTTAATGAGTAACGAGTCATGTCATTTGGCAACGTCACTCCTTCCTGAGTACTATAACCTAAAGAGAAGTAATAATTTCCTTTGTCTGTTGAGCCTGATAATGATAAAGCATGATCTTGTTGGAAAGCATTATCTCTTAATACTGCTTTTTGCCAGTCAGTATCAAATTCATTATCTACTGCCCATAATCCTAAACTTCTGTTGGTTCTTTTTTCATTTGAAATTGTAATAAAATCTTCTGTTTTAAGTAAATCAAATAAATCAACTGGTGAAGCAGTTCCTATGTAATTATTATAATTCACCGTAAATCTGCCGCCTTTTCCTTTTTTTGTAGTAATCAAGATA
>NZ_JANJUQ010000020.1 GCF_024710485.1 Flavobacterium sp. | reverse complement strand
CGAAACGTTACCAGCAATGTTAGATGACCACACAATCGCGACAGACAGATAATAGAAATGACTAAAGTAGAACTTGAAAATATAAAGAAAAATAAAAGGTGGACCGTGACTTTTGAAGACTTCTATAGCAGATATTTTTTTCTATTATTTCCGTTAGGAATAATATTTATCGGCTCAGCAGCGACATCATCAGGTTTTAAAAACAATGTGACAGATTTGAAAATTGTAGCAATAATCATTTTGACTATTGGATTGCTTTTGACCATTTTTGTGATTAGACGACTTTATCAAAATCAGATATTTGAAAGCTTTCAGATTAAAGACCTGACTAAAGAGAAAGTTGATTATGCATTAAAAGAAACTGGACTAAATAATGTGAAATTCTATAAACTTGGCTATTACACCGCGACAACAAATGTTTCTTGGTTTTCGTGGGGAGAGCAAGTCACAATTATTATCAAAGACAATGAATTATTAGTAAATAGTAGACCGACAGGAAGTTCCTCTTCATTTCAACCAATTACAATTTTCAAAGACAGAAATAATATTAAGAAAATTATTAACGAACTGACAATAAAATGTGGTAATGAAACGGACTGAAGAAATAAACACTGCTGGTAACAGCCGTTAACCGCTATTGCTGGATTTTCTTGGTTTCAAGTCTGTTTTTCACGTAAAACTATTATCTTAGCAGACAGTACGCAGTTCGCTGGCTTCGCAACAGTCGGTTAGCGGCGAAACGTTAGTGGCAAGCGTTTCACAGAAACCGGAAAATCTACAATACAACAGAAATAAGATGACATTAGAAAGTTTCCAAAATTCATTCGAAAACAGAAAAAGATCAAAAAAACTCTTTAATAAAATCATCTGTTTAATCGCAATCATCGGTTCTTTTTTATTGGCTTACTTTGTATTTGCAAATAATAAATCAAAAAGTATTTTATTTTTAGCTATTTGGTTACTTATTCTTGGAGTATATGGATTAATTGAACTGAGAAAACATTTCGGCGTAACATGTTATGAAAACAATTTTACTGAAGAGGAAAACATAGAGAATATAATTTCATTGATCCAAAAAATTGCAAAGAAAAATTATAAGCAAGACGAAAACTCGTTTGAGTTTATATACCAAAAAAGTTGGTGGAGAATGGAATATAAAATAACTATCCTTGCAACTAAAAATTTAATTGCCATAAATGCTGAAGGTGTTGGCTCTGCTGATAGCGGTTTCATTGATTTTGGTGCAGCAAAAAAAATAGAAAAAAGATAATAGAGGTATTAAACAAAGACGCCAGCCACTAACAGCCGCTAGCCGCTATGGCTCGAATGTGCTAGTTCGGCGTTTGGTTTACACGAAAAACGTTTATCTTAGTAAGAAATAATCGTTTCGCTTTATCGCCACAGTCGGCTAGCGGCGGAACGTTAGCAGAGATACTATGAAAATCCGTCTTCAAATTCTAATTTTGCTATTAACTGCCTGTTCATCATGTGTCAGTTTAAAACCATTTAATGGCGTCGACGGAATCTTAAATACAAAAGAAATTGAAGGCCGTTACTCTAATAGTGCATATAACTATGAAAGCTACCCATATTATAATTTGAGCAACATAATTGACGTTAGAAAAAAAGCGAAAATGATCGATGTCACTTCAATTGAGATTAAAGTTCGGGACGAAGATGACATTGCATTTTTGCTTATGGACAAATATGGAAATTTAAAATCTTACGAATGCAAATACCAATTCAAGGAAGGAACAATATTTTTGAAAAATAAAAATTTCAGGCTTACTGGTATTCCCTATTTGTTTGGCGGCTATAGAATAAATAAGAGTGCGTTAACCACAAACAAGAATGGTGACTTACTACTTAGCGCCGTGCAGGTTGATGAAAGCGCCATTTTGTTCATATTTCCTGCGTCAACGCCTAAAAGTAATTTTCAAAACTTATATCCAAAAATCAGTACCTCTGCTAACAGCCGTTATCCGCTATAGCTGGTTTTTCTTGAGTTGTGATTCTTTTTTCACGTAAAAAGTTTATCTTAGCAGACAGTACGCAGTTCGCTGGTTTCGCTACAGTCGGATAGCGGCGAAACGTTGTGCGAAATTTTTAAAAAAACCGTTAAAATAGAAACTATACGGATTTTATTCATATATTTGTACGTATAATATAATTATTATGGACACTAAATTAACGTTGAAACTTAATCAAGAGATAATTGAGAAAGCGAAAATTTATGCTTCTCAAAAAAAAGTTAGTTTATCAAGAATAATTGAAAACTACTTAAACTCTCTCACTAATGATTCTAAGAATGATAATTCAATAGAAATTTCTCCATTCGTTAAAAGTTTGAGTTCGGGTAAAAAAATGCCAACTGACTTGGATTATAAAAAAGAATATTCCGAACATCTGATGAACAAATACAAATGAGTAAGAGAGTTTATTTAGACACCAATGTAATGCTTGATTTGCTTGGTGAAAGAGAACCGTTTTATAATTCAATTGCTCAAATTGCGACATTGGCTGATCAAAAAAAACTCGAAATAGTTGTCTCACCAATTTCATTTGCTACTGTCAACTATTTTCTTTCAAAGTTTGAAGGAATTTCTGTAGCAAAGGACAAGTTGAGAAAATTTAAAGTTCTTTGTGAAATCTCTATTATTGATGAAACCATAATTGAAAAAGGACTAAACTCTAATTTTGAAGACTTTGAGGATTCTTTACAATATTTTTGCGCTGTTGATTCTGAATGTGAAGTTATAATAACACGAAATGCGAAAGATTTCAAAAACTCTTTACTTCCGGTAATGTCCGCAGAAGAATTTATAAAAAGTATCTCTTAAGAGTAAAACTTCGCACAACAGCCGTTATCCGCTATAGCTGGTTTTTCTTGAGTTGTGCTTCTTTCTTCACGTAAAAAGTTTATCTTAGCAGACAGTACGCAGTTCGCTGGATTCGCTACAGTCGGATAGCGGCGAAACGTTATGCGTCAGTTTTCAGGACGAACGGAGAATTCAAGAACCAAAATTAATCCTTATGAAAAATTACATTTATGCTTTCATTTTTATAATACTAACAATGTCATGTTCATCCGATGATAACGGAAGTAATTCAACCACATCAATAAAACCGAAAAAATATACAGTTACTGAAGTTGGAGAATCACCATATTCACTGTTTTTTGAATAGAATGGCAACTTAATCACTCAAGTTACAACTGACTTTGGAAATACAATAACTTTTAACTACGATTCTCAAAATAGAATAAGTAACTATACAATAGAATATTCCGGTGAAGCATCAGATACATTTACTGCAACATATGAAAATGGTCTATTAAAACAATTAGTAAATGATACGAATACCGAAAAAACTGTTTTTTATTATAATTCAAATAGCAAAGTAAATAAAACTGAATACTATGAGTTTGGAGATTTATTAGAGACAACTTTATACGAATATGATTTGACTGGAAATGTAAATCAACAAAGCGACGATTATTCGATTTTACAATATACTCATGACAACGCAAACAATCCTTTCAAGAATGTGTTTCCCCAAATGGATGCAGAAGTTTCTTGGCCATGGTTTGGAAGTTTAATAAATAACGAAAGTGTTGTAAAAGAAAAACTAGGTGGAAGCACAACATTTACTACAAAATACACATACACTTATGAGTATAATTCAAGTAATTATCCAACCAAAAGAACTCAAAAAAATCCAAGTGGACAAATAAGAGAAACTGTAACTTATGAGTATTATTAAAGCAAAACCGAACGCCTAACAGCTGTTAGCCGCTATGGTTTGATTTTAGTGGTTTTACATCTGTTTTTCACGTAAAACTATTATCTTAGCATATAGTAAAGAGCCTGTTTGCTTTGCCAATACAACTTGCATCCAGAGGTTGTTGGTAAGGTTAAAAAACTAAAACTCTCAGAAACATTTACACCATCTTACTATGAGAAATTTTTTTTTACTTTTTGTACTGTTCATTTGTAATCCGGTAAATGCCCAAAAATATACTTTCAACACCTTAGCTAAATATTCTTCTTCATTTGAGAATATTAAAAATGAAGGGGTAACTTATACTAACTCTGAGGATGATTCGTATTTTTTGAGAATTAGAAAAGATAAATCATCTCTTACAGCCAGTTTATTTGATTATAAAAACCTTAAACTACACACATTCCTCGTATGGGAAACTAAAGTGAATGGTGAAATAGTTTTTCATTATGATTATCAGAGTACGTCTAACATTAATTACTTTAACAAGAAAGATTATTCAAAATATGTGTTTGTTTTTGAAACTTTAGAATCGAACGATAGTATCAATAAAGTTAACCTAAAGGTTTATGGAAGTTCGAAAAGGAAAAATCCGTTAAGAAATTTTGATTTACAAATCAAAAATCATAAGAAAAATCTATTCCCGGTATTCAGAATACATTGTATGCATCCTTATGGATTTCTGGAAAGTTTAAATAATTTCAAAACCGGTGTAGTTTTAAATGCTCAAGGCAATACATTGTCCGGAAAACTGATTGAATTCAAGCTAGAAGAACTAAAGGATGTAAATTTCATCATCATCATTCCAAAACAAAAGAAAGAAATCTATTGATGACAACAATTTTATCTGCCATAAACCAATTTTCCCGACTTCAGTCCAATTTCCACATAACCTTTTACTCAATTCGACAACATCGCTAACAATTACCGCATGAAAAAAGTTGCTTTAATACTTTGTTCAATATTCTAAGAATAACTTGTAAAGTAAACACAAGCTAATTGCCGCTGTTTAAGGTAAAAGTGTAAAAGATTCACTAATTTTAAACCCGTTTTAATAGTCAACTAATTTGCAACCGGATTTTACCACCATACTCGATCTTTTAGGAACTTTTGCCTTTGCTGTAAGCGGAATTCGCTTGGCTTCCGGCAAACAAATTGATTGGTTTGGCGCATACATTATTGGACTGGTAACCGCAATTGGCGGAGGAACATTGCGCGACTTACTACTCAACCTTACTCCGTTTTGGATGCTAGATGAAAAATACTTCATCACAACCGGAGTAGCACTAATTACAGTTTTATTATTTAAAGACAAACTCTTTAAATGGGGCAGCACTTTATTTTTATTTGATACTATCGGGCTCGGCCTATTCACCATAGTAGGAATTACTAAAAGTGTAGATGCCGGATGGCCGTTTTGGGTTTGCATCATAATGGGAACCATAACCGGTTCTGTGGGCGGTATGATTAGAGATGTTTTGTTAAACGAAGTTCCCTTGCTGTTCAGAAAAGACATTTATGCTTTGGCATGTGTGGCTGGAGGTGGTATTTATTTTTTGTGCCATAACTTCAACATTCCAAACAATTTAATAGAAATAATTGCCGCATCTACCATAATAATGTTCCGAATATTGGCGGTGAAATTCCACCTTCATTTACCGCAATTGCAACCTCTAAATACAAAAGCGGAAGAAACTCCTAACAAAGAATCGTGAATAGCTTCAAAGATTAATCTGAAACAATAAAAATTAACCTATTGAGATTTTGAACGAGAAGATTATTAGACTCAAGAAGTCAGACTTAGTTCAATTGCTCTTGAAAAATTTCCAATAAAAATTCCGGTGAAACCATTTTGGTAGGAGAAACTTCCATTGCTTTCAAAACACGCTTAATCGCATGAGGATTCAATCCCATGTTGATACCGATTTCGTGAATTTTGATTTGTTCTCTCTCATGCAAAACGCCGTCGCAGTGCATCAACAAAGCCAAACGATAAAATTGCTGAATTCGTTCAAACTCCGACTTCATTACTATCGGATAATTTTCCTGATGAAATAAACCCTTGAAATCATCTTGACCAATCTGCAATTCATCGGCAATCATAGCTAAAAAAAGATATTCTCGCTCATGAAGCCTTCCGTCAACCACTGAAAAAGCGATCATTTCAGACAATAACGCTAACTTTTGTTCATATTTGTTCATAAGCAAAAGAAGTTTTTTGCTAAAATATAAAAAATATAAAACCTTAGCGAATTATTATGATGAACAACGACTTGGATTTGTTATTTTTACAGTATTAAAATGAAAGTCATGAAATTCCATAAAATACTGATTATTGCTTTTTTACTCCTGTCGGCGAATGCTTTTAGCCAATATTACACCGGAATGGACAGAAGAATTGGTGCCACGCCTAACAACCAACAAGCATACACTCCTCCTTCTCAAAAAGAGATAGAAGAAAATCGAAACAAACAAATCGATAAACAAATGCTTCGCTTGAAAGAAGACCTTAAGTTAGATGATTTACAATTTATTGCCATCAAAAACGAAATTCTGAAAAGTTACAAAGAGATAGATATTTTATTTAAAAAAGAGTTTAGTGAAGAGGAGAAAAATAACCAACTAAAAGCCATACAAGATAACACAGACAAAACTATTTTGAGTTACCTCAACACGCAACAAAAAGAAAAATACGCGGCTTTAAAAAATGAAAAGCCAAGTAAAAAAGACGATAAAAAGAAAAAGAAAGACGTTGAAAAAGAACCTGAAACCAACAATTGATTTCTTGAGAATTTTACCTGTTTTTCTGTTGATTCTCTTCCTGAATCCGACTTTTGCTCAGGAAAGTACCGCTAGTCAAAATATCTCTTTTTTCACATTAGAATCACCGCAACTCAAAATCAATAAAAAAATTTGGATTTACTTACCTGCCAATTATAACAACACTTCAAAAAGATACCCGGTGATTTACATGCCTGACGGGCAAAACTTATTTGACGCTAAAACATCTTATGCTGGCGAGTGGAATATTGATGAAACCTTAGACAGCATTAAAGCTCAAGTGATTGTCATAGGTATTGAACACGGTGGCGAGAAACGCATTGACGAACTAACGCCTTTTAAGCACGAAAAATACGGTGGTGGTAAAGCCGATGACTATCTGGATTTCATTGTCAACAATTTAAAACCCAAAATTGATGCTACCTTTCGCACAAAAACCAATGCCAACAACACTGCTATAATCGGAAGTTCCTTAGGCGGTTTGCTAAGCTTTTACGCCGCAGTAAAATACCCTGAGGTATTCGGAAAAATCGGTTGCTTCTCGCCTTCTTTTTGGTTTGGTCGAAAAGAAATGAATGAACTCCTGAGTAAAACAGAAAACTTTACTGCTAAAATCTATTTTCTTTGCGGAGACAACGAAGGCGATGCTGATGTAATAACCGATATGGAAAGAATAGAGCATTGGGTAAACACCAAACGTTGCGAATGTAAAAAACTGAATAAAAAAGTAATTGTAAAAGGCGGACAGCACAACGAAAAATTATGGCGTGAAAGTTTTAAAAAGGCGTACCTTTGGCTATTCTAAATAATCGATTAAGCAAACGTCAAATTAGAATACAAAACCATTAAAAAACTGTCACTTAGCTACTCAGTGACTAAGCCACTTAAGAATATGAACAATAACGATATTTTCAAAAAACTCCGTGTCGCTTTACAATTGCGAGACGACCAAATCGAAGACATTTTAAAATTAGTCGATTTTCGCATGTCGAAAGGAGAAATCGGTAACTTTTTCAGAAACGCCGACCATCCCAAATACGTGGAATGCGGTGATCAAGTATTGCGGAATTTTTTAAACGGCTTAGTCATTCACCTGCGCGGTACTAAAGAAAATCCGAAAAACGCCATGGAAATTATAAAGCAAAATCAATCAGAGGTTAAAAACAAAACCATTGAAAAACCAAAAGCGGAATTAAAACCAAAAGCAGCTCCTAAGAAAAAGCCTTTTAATCCCAAGGACAAAAAACAAACACCTAAACTACAAGTCGTAGAAAAGGTGCAATATAAAAACGGTAAAAACAAAAAATCCTGAGTTCTCACTCAGGATTTTTTTTATTCTAACAGCAAACGCTTTTGTTCTCTGGCCAATAAGGTATTTTTCAATAGCATGGCAATGGTCATTGGGCCTACGCCACCCGGAACCGGCGTGATAAAAGAAGCTTTCTTCGATACATTATCAAAATCCACATCTCCGGTAATTTTGTAACCTCTCGGATCGCTCTCATCCGTTACACGGGTAATCCCTACATCAATAACCACTGCGTCATCTTTAATCATCTCGGCCTTTAAATAATTCGGTACGCCCAAGGCTGTGATAATAATATCAGCTTGTGTGGTTATTTGCGCTATGTTTTTGGTGTAACTGTGGGTTAGAGTAACGGTAGAATTTCCCGGAAATCCTTTTCTACCCATCAAAATACTCATCGGGCGACCTACAATGTGGCTTCTACCAATAACTACAGTATGCTTCCCTTTGGTTTCAACATTATATCGTTCGAGCAATTCTAAAATTCCAAATGGTGTAGCCGGAATAAACGTACTCATATCTAAAGCCATTTTGCCGAAATTCTCAGGATGAAAACCATCTACATCTTTACTGGGATCGATGGCCATTAACACTCTTTGGGTATCAATTTGTTGGGGCAACGGCAACTGAACAATAAAGCCGTCTATATTGTCATCTTCATTAAGCTCGATGATTTTCTTTAACAATTCGGTTTCCGAAGTGGTGCTGGGCATTTTGATTAAAGTCGACTCAAATCCTACCAATTCGCAGGCTTTCACTTTACTGCCAACATAAGTCAAACTCGCACCATCGTTCCCTACAATAATGGCCGCCAAATGAGGAACTTTCTCTTTGTTGGCTTTCATCTTGTTGACTTCAGCGGTTATTTCCGCTTTAATGTCGGCTGCAGTTTTTTTACCATCTAATAATTCCATAATAGTTGTTTCGAGTTTAGCGTTTCGGGTTTAAAGTTGTGTAACCCCGAAACAAAGTAGTTAGTTGTATAATTTAAAAAATTAAGGTTCAAAATTTCACACTCGAAACTTTAAACCTTAACTGATTTATCTCATTCCTTTCATGCCACCCATCATGCGCATCAAGTTTTTCCCGCCACCACCTTGCATCATTTTCATCATTTTGCTCATTTGGTCAAACTGCTTCAGCAATTGGTTCACTTGTTCGATTTTCGTCCCCGAACCTTTGGCAATTCGGGTTTTGCGTTTCATATCGATGATGGCCGGTTTGCTTCTTTCCTTCGGTGTCATCGAGTGGATGATGGCTTCTATGTGCTTGAAAGCATCGTCTTCAATCTCAACATCTTTCAGTGCTTTTCCGGCGCCGGGAATCATGCCAACCAAGTCTTTCATGTTACCCATTTTTTTCACTTGTTGGATTTGCGCTAAAAAATCGTCAAAACCGAACTCGTTTTTAGCGATTTTCTTTTGCAACTTTCTGGCTTCTTCCTCATCATATTGCTCCTGCGCTCTTTCTACTAAGGAAACCACGTCTCCCATACCCAAAATACGATCAGCCATACGGGAAGGATAGAAAACATCGATAGCTTCCATTTTCTCGCCGGTACCGATAAACTTAATCGGTTTATTCACCACCGATTTAATAGAAATAGCAGCACCACCACGTGTATCACCGTCTAATTTGGTTAAAATAACACCGTCAAAATCCAAGCGATCGTTAAAGGCTTTAGCCGTATTAACCGCATCTTGACCGGTCATAGAATCAACCACAAATAAAGTTTCGTGAGGTTTGATGGCCGCATGCACATTGGCAATTTCGTTCATCATTTCTTCATCGATGGCCAAACGCCCGGCAGTATCTACAATCACTACATTGTAGCCTTTGGATTTAGCATACTGAACCGCATTTTGCGCAATTTGAACTGCGTTTTTATTTTCTGGTTCAGAATAAACTTCGACACCTATTTGGTCTCCAACCACGTGCAACTGATTGATAGCAGCCGGTCGGTAAATATCACAAGCCACTAAAAGCGGTTTTTTACCTTTTTTGGTTTTCAGATAGTTGGCTAATTTTCCGGAGAACGTAGTTTTACCCGAACCTTGTAAACCCGACATCAAGATAACTGAAGGCGTTCCGGATAAGTTAATACCGGTAGCATCGCCACCCATTAATTCGGTCAACTCGTCTTTAACGATTTTCACCATTAATTGGCCCGGCTGTAAGGTGGTCAATACATTCTCACCAATCGCTTTATCTTTAACTTTAGTGGTAAAATCTTTGGCAATTTTAAAATTCACGTCGGCATCCAACAAGGCGCGACGCACTTCTTTAAGGGTTTCTGCTACATTGACTTCCGTAATCTTCCCGTGCCCTTTGAGGATGTGTAATGCTTTATCTAATTTATCACTTAAATTATTGAACATAATGTGGGTTTGTTTTTATGAAGTGCAAATTTAAGAATTTGATTTCGAACTTTACTCACTGTAGAAATAAAAAAACCATCCTTTTTAGGATGGCTTCTATAGTATTTAAATGAAATCGAAGTCTAATTTTTGGTAAAAACTAAAATATCCGTTCCACCGTTGCCACCACTTATATCAATCAATGATATAGTATTAGCCGAATAAGTTACTATGTCCCAATCATCAGTTAAATCCGCAAAATTAGCCGGAGTAATGAAACTAATGTTGAAATCCAAGTCGTTACTCGGACTGTCATCATTACTGTTATCACTGGTAACTGACCATGTTCCTTGATAGGTATTGGTACCATTAGTAGCGGTTAAAACGCCGCCGCTGGCAAAAGTGAAATTGTACCCTGTAAAATGATTGGTTTCATCTGTTCCGGAGTCAATATAACTGGTTACTCTCCAAGTTCCTTGGGTAGCCGCATTGATTACCGGAGTTGGATCTTGAGCGGATGAAGAATCGTCATCGGAGCTGCACATAGAAGCTACGTTAAGCATGAATAGGCAAAATAACATTGGGATTAAAATTACTTTTTTCATAGTTTATTTAGTTAAAGTTAGTATTCGTTTTGAAAAAATTTACAATTAAAACGGCAATCGAAAAAATAACTGCCCATATTAAAAATTGATGCCATCGGTAAGTCATTTTGGCGCGTCTGCACTCCTTTGAGTCAACAACCGTCCTTTTTATTTCAATTTGATTTCCGGATAATCTTTGATGCCAGAGTTTCATACCTTTATTTAAAGCTTCGTGAAGGTTAAATAATCTACACTTCCATCACCTCCACTAACATCTTTGAGTCGGATTTGCGTTACCGAAAACTCTATAATCCTCCAATCGTCTTCAATTTCATCCAAAGCCAAACCATCAAAATTCAGCTCCAATTTATTTTCGCCGCTATCCTCATAAGTACTCCAAGTACCGGCGGTTGTGATGCTGTTCCTTACAGCTGTTGAGGCTCCGTTATTGTTAAAAGTGAAGACATAACCACTAAACATTGTTGTTTCATTATCATCATCTTCCTGAAAATAAGAAACATACCAAGTACCGGAGGTTAAAATCGTTGTAAAATTGTTGTTTCCTGAACCGCCACCGGAATTATCATCGTCACAATCATCAATAGAATCATCAATGAAATTCTCTAAGGCACTATTGGAATTGAGAGTTACTGTTTGTCCGTTGGAATTGATAGCCGTAATCGGATAATTAATCGCTACATAAGTATTGTTGCTCAAATTATTTAAGAAATTAAACAGGTTACTATTGCTGGTTATGGTAACCGTATTGGCTATCTGATTATTACTGTCATAAATATTAATCACTATCGGATATACTATACTGATACAATCAATTTCATCAAAACCATCATCATCACCGCAATCATCTAAAACATCATCTAAATCATCGGCATCCTGTAATACTTGGGTTTGGAAATTTTGATAGCGAATCGTTATCGGATATACAAAATTCACAATATCATCATCATCTGAAAAAGCATCAATAGCATTTTGAACCGTTTGATAATCTGCCTCGTCCGTAACAGTAATTTGTTGATTATTCACAATTACGGTAACCGGTAACTGTACACTAAAACAACTGGAATTGTCCAAAACATTATCTAAAGAAGTTGGATTTTGAGAAGTTCTGGCCAACAATTCGGCTATCGGAGAGTTTCTCAGAAAACTTTGAGCATTGTCTTGAACAATCGTTTCTTCCTCAGTTTGACAACTAATCGCAAAAGAAAACAATAGCGTAACGGATAAAAATCTTAAAATAACATTCATCATGTTGAAATTTAAACTGACTTTGAGAGTAAAACATTAGATTTCAAAAATACCCTACTTTAGTTAAAAAAAATAATTATTTTTACCCAAGTTCAAGTCAAGTCCATTTATGTCAGCAGAGGAAATACCAGGTATTTGCAAGGAAGTCGTTTTTTCGAACTTTTTTAAAAGTCATGCCAAAGCGTTGCGAAATTATCTTTACTATAAGTTTGGTAATGAAGACCAAGCCGAAGACATTACACAAGATGCCTTTATCAAACTCTGGCAAAATTGTGCCGATGTACCCTTAGAAAAGGCAAAATCTTATGTATACACGATTGCCAACAATGCCTCTTTAAATGTAATTGCCCATCAAAAAGTTGTTTTAAACTATGCTAAAAATTCAGGTAAGAGTGAACTGACTAATGAAAACCCTGAGTTTATTTTAGAAGAAGATCAATTTAAAACCAAATTAAACAAAGCGATTCAAAACTTAAACGAAACCCAAAGAGTGGCCTTTTTGATGCATCGAATTGACGGAAAAAAGTATGCTGAAATTGCTGCCGAACTCAAAATTTCAGTAAAAGCAGTGGAAAAAAGAATTCATTTAGCGCTGGTTGAATTGCGAAAAGAATTCGATCACTTTAAGTAGGGTTTAATAAAATCAATATGTTTTAGTATCGAAATGCTATAAGATTATGGAAGAAAATTACCCATTAGCCAAGTGGCTCAGCGGAGAAATGACTGAAGCGGAATTGAAAGAATTCCAAGCGAAGCCTGATTTTGCCATTTATGAAAAGATAAAAAAATACTCTGCCTCACTGGAAGCTCCGACTTTTAATGAAGAGCAAGTATTGAAGACTGTTTTAGCCGCTCCAAAACAAAAAGTAAAGACAATAACGCTCAACCAACATTGGTTGTTTAAAGTAGCCGCCGTTTTAGTGATTGGTTTGGGGTTGTTTTTTACCGCCAAAAACTTCGCCTCAGCTACAGTATTTGCCGAAAACGGAAATCAAAAAAATTTCTTGTTACCGGATAATTCGGAAGTAGTTTTAAACTCGGGTTCCGAAATTCAATACAAAAAATGGAATTGGGACAACAACAGAACCCTAAACCTGGAAGGCGAAGCTTATTTTAAAGTGGCTAAAGGCAAAAAATTTGAAGTCAATACTGCTTTGGGAAAAGTAACTGTTTTGGGAACCCAATTCAATGTTAAACAACGCGATAATCGTTTTGATGTCAGCTGTTATGAAGGAAAGGTAAAAGTCAATTACAACCAATCTGAAGTCGTTATCACCAAAGGAATGAGTGTGGCTTTCAAAGACGGGAAAATGATGACTTTACCCGAAAACACAGCACAAAATCCGGAATGGCTTTCTCAGGAATTGGCTTTTTACCAAGAAGATTTAAAAGCGATTGTGGCTGAATTGGAAAGACATTACAATGCAACTATAACATTGAAAAACAGCGAGAACACACAATTGTTCACCGGAATTATCCCGGCTAAAGACATTGCAGTTTCTTTGGAAATATTGGCCACAACCTATCATTTAAAACCTACCAAAACCGATAAAAATAAATACATTTTAGAAAGCTTGGATGCTCGATAAAAGAGGCCTTTTTTTACTCTTATTTTGGCTCTTTTCTTTGTTGAGTTTTGCTCAAAAAGAGAGGAAGGAAATTCCTTTGAAAAATATTCTGGGTATCATCAGCAAACAACATCAGGTTCGTTTCAGTTATATTGAAGATGAAATTGTGGTCTATGCCCTTACACCGCCGGATCAAAATTGGCCTTTAGAAGAAAAAATTAATTATCTCAAAAAGCTAACCCAACTACAATTCAAGCAAATCAACGAGAAATACTACACCATATTCAACGATCAAAAAGTCGATAAACCGTTGTGTGGTTTTTTATTAGATGCCGAAACCGGAAAAGGTATTGAAAATGCTACCATCCGAATTGCCAAAGCCCATTACACTACTTTTACCGATGCTGACGGACACTTTGAAATCCCAAAAATATCCTCAGATGTCATCCAAATTCAGCACCAAGGGTATCAAACTTTTACCATAAACCCCAAAGATTTGAATGTTCCGGGTTGTCCCAAATTTAAATTACAAGCCCATCTACAAACTTTAGCCGAAGTAATAACACAGCGGTATTTAGCCACAGGCATCAGTAAAAAAAACGACGGGACTATAGTTATCAAACCCAAAAAATTCGGACTGTTACCCGGTTTAATCGAACCCGATGTTTTGCAAACCATGCAACAAGTTCCGGGAATCATCAGCATCGACGAAACCATTTCCAACATTAATGTTCGCGGTGGTACACACGACCAAAATTTGTTTTTGTGGAATGGCATTCGCATGTTTCAAACCGGACATTTCTTCGGATTGATTTCGGCCTTCAATCCTTCTTTGGCGCAAAATATAACCCTCATTAAAAACGGAAGCTCTGCTTTTTTCGGAGAAAGCGTTTCGAGTTTGGTGGATATTTCGTCTCAATCAAATACTACTGAAGATACCAATGCGAGTTTAAGCTCTAATATGATTAGTGCCGAGTTCTATTCTAAAGTAAAAATCTCAGACAATTCGAACTTTACGTTTTCGGCACGTCGTTCGTTAACGGATATTTTAGAATCGCCAACCTACAGCAACTACAGTAAACGAATTTTTCAAAACACCATCATAACCGACTTAAGTACAAACGAAATTATAGGCTACAAAAGCAATGTTGATTTTTATTTTTACGACATCACAGCGCAGTTTGAACAAAAAATCGGAACCAAACACCAATTCAATATTGATGTTATTGCAATTGAAAACACGTTACAATTCGATCAATCTACTGCCGATTTAAACAAAAACAGTTCCCTAGAACAAGAAAGCTTTGGAGGTAGTTTGCAATGGAAAACCAAGTGGAATGCCAATCACTTTACCGAATTCAAAGGATACTTTTCGGCTTACGATTTGAACTCCTCCAATCAAACCTTGGAAAGCAATCAGATTTTAGACCAAAAAAACAAAGTCCTCGATTTCGGATTTCAAGTTAGAAATTCCAATCGATTGTCGGACCAGCTCACCCTCAACACCGGCTATCAATTTAACGAAACCGGCGTTACCAACTTCGATCAGGTCAACTTGCCGTTTTTCTCCAGAACCATTACTAATGTGCTCTTGTCGCATGTAGGAATTGTAGAAAGTATTTACGAAACCAAAAATCAAAAAACCTTTATTCGAGCCGGTTTGCGCGCGAACTATTTCGATAAATTCGGATTCTTTTTAGCGGAACCGAGATTGCAATTCAATCAAGCCTTGAGCAACCATTGGCGATTGGAAATTTTGGGCGAACAAAAAAGTCAGACGCTTTCTCAAATCATCGATTTACAGCAGGACTTTTTAGGCGTAGAAAAACGCCGCTGGACCTTAGCCAATAACAGTACCATTCCGATTCAGAAAAGCAATCAGTTATCCTTAGGCTTTAGTTTTAAAAAGAGCAACTGGTTAGTTACTTTGGACAATTTCTACAAAAAAATAACAGGTATCACCAGTAGCAGTCAGGGTTTTTTGAACCAATTTGAAACCGAAAGAGCGGTTGGAAATTACCAAGTGTTAGGAAGTGAATTTTTAATCCAAAAATCATTCAATCGCTTTTACACTTGGTTGAGTTATGCTTACAATGACAATCAATATGACTTTAAAACCTTGACCGCTAATTCGTTTCCCAATAACTTTGAAGTAACCCATGCTGTGACTTGGGCCGGAATTTACGAATGGAAAAAAGTCAAGTTCGCATTAGGTGCCAAATGGCATACCGGACGACCAATTACTACTCCGGTTAATTTTACCGTTTCAGAAACCAATCCTAATATAGTGTACAACACGCCTAATAATGAAAACCTAAAAGATTATTTTCAAGTGAATTTTTCAGCTTCTAAAGAATGGCGATTGGGAGACAAAAGCAGTTTACTAACTTCGGCTTCAGTATTAAATGTATTGAATACACAAAACAGTATTAATCGTTTTTATCGCGTAAATAATGCCAATAATATTGTTGAAAGCGTTGATACATTCTCTTTAGAGCTTACGCCGAATATCAATGTTAAATTTATATTTTAAAAAAGCGACTGAATTTACAATCGCTTTTTCTTTATAACTTTTGAAACGTTAGGTAATCTATGGTTCCGGTTTCTAAGTTTTCGTCCTTCAAACGCAATTTTGTAGCAGTACTCTCAATGATGTACCAATCGTCGGAGAGGTTTGTAAATCTTGGTTCCACACTGGTTAAAGCCAGGTTTACCACTAACTCGGGTTCGCCCACAAAACCTTCATCTATAACACCCCAACTTCCGACAACAGGCGTAGTTCCGGTATTGGAAAGTGAAACCGTAATAGCGTCAAAATCGAATATCACACCTTCGTAATCGGCTGTTTTAGTAGTATTTTGATAGGTAAATTGCGTTATTTTCCATGTTCCGGAAGTCATCCTGCCTATAACTTTTGTTTCATTCAACAAAGGCACTTCTATCGACTCATCACAGGAAGAAAAAAGACAGATTAAAGTCAAAAATAAAACCAATTTTAATTTCATAATACTAATTTTTACATTCGTTCCGGAACCTCAATTCCTAATAATTTAAAGGCCAATTGGATGGTGTCGCCTACTTTTTTTGAAAGTTGCACACGGAAAATTTTAACCGGCAAATGCTCTTCGCCTAAAATGGAAACCGATTGGTAAAACGAATTGTATTCTTTCACCAAGTCGTAAGTGTAATTGGCAATCAAGGCCGGACTATGGTTGTGAGCCGCATTCTGAATCACCTCAGGGAATAACTCTAATTGTTTGAGCAATTCTTTTTCTTTTTCGTGTAATTCGATTTCCGTGATATCCTGCTCCAAACTGAAATCGCCTTTTCTCAAAATCGATTGGATTCGGGCATACGTATATTGAATAAACGGACCTGTATTTCCTGCAAAATCAACCGATTCTTCCGGATTGAAGAGAATTTGTTTTTTCGGATCAACCTTCAGGATGTAATATTTTAAGGCACCCAAACCTATGGTTTTAAAAAGTCGTGCTTTTTCTTCTTCGTTGTAACCTTCCAATTTCCCTAATTCGGTAGCAATTTTTCCAGCCGTTTCGGTCATTTCGGTCATTAAATCATCCGCATCCACTACAGTACCTTCTCGTGATTTCATTTTTCCCGACGGTAATTCCACCATACCATAAGACAGGTGATACAAGCTTTCCGCCCATTCAAATCCGAGTTTTTTCAAAATCAAAAACAATACTTTAAAGTGGTAATCCTGTTCGTTACCCACGGTGTAAACCATGCCGCCTACATCCGGAAAATCCTTAACACGTTGGATAGCCGTGCCAATGTCTTGCGTCATATAAACGGCGGTACCGTCGGAGCGTAAAACAATTTTTCGGTCTAAACCGTCTTCGGTTAAATCAATCCAAACCGAACCATCAGGGTCTTTTTCGAAGATGCCTTTTTCCAAGCCAAACTGAACGACTTCTTTACCCAACAAATAGGTATTGCTTTCGTAATAATAGCTATCGAAATCAACTCCCAAATTAGTGTAGGTTTCGGCAAAACCGTCGTAAACCCATTGGTTCATTTTTTTCCATAGGGCTACTACCTCAGTATTTCCGGCTTCCCACTGGCGTAGCATTTCTTGAGCTTCTAAGATAATCGGCGCTTGCTTTTTGGCTTCCTCTTCGGTAAGTCCTTTAGCCGTTAATTCTTGGATTTGAGATTTATATTCTTGATCGAATTTCACATAAAAATTCCCTACTAATTTATCGCCTTTAAGACCGGTTGATTCAGGTGTTTGATTTTCTCCGAATTTTTGCCAAGCCAACATCGATTTACAAATGTGAATGCCTCTGTCGTTGATAATTTGGGTTTTGTATACTTTTTTCCCCGATGCTTTAATGATTTCAGCTACCGAGTAGCCTAACAAATTATTTCTTACGTGTCCGAGATGCAATGGCTTATTGGTATTTGGTGAAGAATATTCCACCATTACCGCTTTTTCATTGGCAGAAGGCGTTACAAATCCGAAAGTAGCATTACTTCTTACAGCATTGAAAAAGCCCAAATAATAAGAATCGGCTACTACTATATTCAGAAAGCCCGAAACCACATTGAATCTCAGTACTTCAGAGGCATTAGCCACTAAATAATCTCCAATTTTAGTTCCGATTTCTATTGGGTTTCCTTTGATTTGTTTTAACAGAGGGAAAATTACCATGGTAATATCGCCTTCAAATTCCTTCCTCGTCAACTGAAATTCTACCCTTTCGATGGCAATGCCAAAAAGTTGTTGAACAGCAGTTTGAATGTGACCGGTTAAAATTTGTGAAAGCTTCATGTTAATTTATTTTAGGTTGGCAAAGATAAACATTAGAAAATAATTTTTTTCAGGGGTTACTTTAAATATTAAAAAAGTTGTCTCAATATTATTTTTGTAAGTATTATATTGTAATATTTTATTATTTTATGCATTTCATCGATTTTTTTTGCATTTAAACGATTTTATAATTCATATTTGTAGTGTCAAAATCCCAAGTCATGAAAAAACTAATACACTTAACCTTACTGTTGCTTACAGCAGTTGGTTTATCACAACCAATCAACGTTAGCACCTCTAGCTATACTGTTCCGCAGTTAGTTAATGATGTTTTGATTAACACTTCCTGTGTTGGTGCCTCAAACATTCTGTGGAGTACCGGATCCAATTTTGGTTCTACAAACGGAATTGGCTTTTTTCAAAGTAACAATCCAAGCTTCCCCATGCAAAGTGGTGTTATACTAAGCACAGGAAATGTAACAAATGCACCCGGACCAAACAATTCATTATTGAGTGACGGAAATGCCTCATGGCCGGGCGATACCGATTTAGAGACTACCTTGGCTGCCGCAGGAGTAAGTTTGGTTTCTAAAAATGCAACCGTTTTAGAGTTCGACTTCGTTCCGAATTCTCCCTATTTCAGCTTTGACTTTATATTTGCTTCAGAAGAATATGGAAATTTCCAATGTCAATTCTCAGATGCATTTGCCTTTTTGTTGACTAATACCTCAACCGGGGTGACCACAAATTTGGCTGTTGTACCCAATACCAACTTACCCATCTCTGTAGTCACTATTAGAGATTATTTATACAACTCTTCATGTCCATCTGCCAATGCACAATTCTTCGGATCGTACAACGGTGGTTCTCAAGCAGCCTCTTCGGCGACAAATTTTAACGGACAAACAACCGTAATGACAGCGGCATCTACTTTAGTGCCTGGTGTTCAATACCATATCAAATTGGTTATTGCTGACCGTTTGGATTCACAATCAGATTCGGCTATTTTTATTTCTGCTAACAGTTTGAATATCGGTCAAGATGTTTTAGGTCAAGATTTAACAATAGCGAATAATACAGCTTTATGTTATGGCTCAAGTCATACTATCAATACCGGTTTGAATGCTTCTAATTTTACGTTTGAATGGAAAAAAGGCAATACCATTTTGGCCAATGAGACAGGTCCAAGTTTGTTGATAAACCAACCAGGAACCTACACAGTAACATATACCAATATCTTAAGTCCGTGTTTACCAACTACCGATAGCGTGGTGATTGAGTATTTCCCTCAAATAAATGCACAAAACCCAACAAATCTTTACAGATGTGATACAGGTAATGCCAATTATAACTATAACCTTGATCTTAATACTGCTGTTGTAAAAACCGGATTAAATGCTAATACCGTTGTTACCTACCATCCTTCTCAACAAGATGCCGAAAACAACACTAACACATTGCCGCTTAATTACACTGGTACCCCGGGACAAACTGTATTTGTGAGAATTCAAATACCAAATACCAATTGCTATACTGTTCGCTCATTTCAACTACTAACATCTCCGGCTCCTGTGGCATATCAGGCCCCAAATATTAATGCTTGTGCCAGAAGATCGAATTCTGAAAGTGCTTCAATTAATCTAACTCAACAAATTCCGTTAATATTAAATGGGCAATCATCTTCAACAAATTCTGTGTCTTTTTACACATCGTTAAACAATGCCAACAACGCAACAAATCAATTGAACGGGAACTTGAGCAACATTTTACTCACAAGTACAACCATATATGTTAGAGTACAAAATATAACTGATTCAAACTGTTTTTCTGTTACAAGCTTTACAGTTACAATTTTACCATTGCCAACAGTTGATGTATTGGATCCTGTTGTGGTATGTGATTCTTATACCTTACAACCGCTAACCAATGGAAACTATTTCACACAACTAAATGGTCAGGGAACAATGCTAAATGCAGGAGACATTATTGATGCTACAACTACCCTTTATATTTTTAATCAACCAAATGGCCCCGGCACTTGCGGTAATAATAGTTCTTTTACCATTACTATCGTTGATCCTAATTCTATTTCTCCAATAGATGTAACAAGTTGCGGAAGCTATACTCTTGCTCCAAGACAATATGGAAGTTATTTCACGCAACCCGGAGGCTTAGGAAACGAAATTCCGGCTGGAACTGTAATAACAGCAACCCAAGTAATCTATTTTTATTTCAAGACTGATATAACTCCATTTTGTGAGGTAGACACTGATTTTACAGTTACTATCATTCCTGCTGTGGAAGTAGGGACAAGAAATGACATATTCGAGTGTACTTCTTATACCTTACCGGAACTAACGGTTGGAAAGTATTACACACAACCTGGAGGAAATGGTACAGAAATCCCTGCAGGAACTGTAATTACTTCTAATCAAACAGTATACGTTTATGCAACTAGTGGTAGTTCTTCTATATGTACAGATCAAGATAGCTTTAATATATTTATTGGCATTAACCAACCGGCGGATATCAGTCAGTGTAACGGCTATACTTTACCTGCTTTACCCGTTGGAAATTATTTTACTGCTCCTGTGGGTGGCGGACAAATGATACCGGCTGGAACCGTAATCAATAACAGTACTACAATTTATATCTTTGCTCAAGTGAGTAGTGATAGCACCAACTGTACAGACAACTTGTCTTTTAATATTAGTATCACACAACCTGAGGTTGATGAATTAGAAGATGTAACGGTATGTGAAACTTATACTTTACCGGAATTAACCAACGGAGATTACTACACCGGTTCAGCAGGCACAGGCACTATGCTTAGTGCCGGAGATGTGATTACTGCTTCTCAAACTTTGTATGTTTTCAAAAGATTAAACGCTACTTGTTTTAATCAATCAAGCTTTACTATCACTATCAACCCGCTACCATTTATTGACTCAAGATCTGATATCGATATTTGTGACCAATACGTGTTAACTCAGTTACAAAATGGCAACTATTACACCGGCCCAAGCGGAACAGGTACTTTATTACCGGCAGGAAGTGTAATTACTTCTTCACAAAGAATCTACATCTTTGCTATTTCTAACACTACACCGGCTTGTACCAATGAAAACAGTTTCCAAGTTAACATTTTCTCTACAACAGCAGACAGCACAGCTAACATAACGGCTTGTGATGCTTATACTTTACCAACATTATCTGCTGACAATAATTATTACACCCAACCGGGAGGGCCTTACGGTAGCGGAACTGTAATTAACGCCGGAACTGTAATTACAACCTCTCAAACCATTTATATCTATAAAGAATCTTTAATTCGTACATCATTCTCTTGTTCTGATGAAAATTCATTTACTGTAACCATCAATCAAACTCCGGTTATCCCGGCTGTATTAGATGTTGCAGCTTGTAATTCATATACATTACGCCCGTTAATTGTTGGAAACTACTTTACTGGACCAAACGGAACCGGAACTATGCTACAAGCAGGAGATGAAGTAACCACTAGTCAAACTATGTATATTTATGCTCATACAAATACAACGCCGGATTGTTCTAGTGAAACCAGTTTTAACATAACTATTTTCAATGTGGATGATATCCCAAACATAAATATCTGTTACAGCTATACCTTACCGGCTTTGACTATTGGAAACTATTACACCGGACCCAATGCTACCGGAACCCAATTGACCGCTGGCTCTACTATCTTTGCAACACAAACCATCTACGTATATGCTGTATCACCGTATTTACCAAGATGTGCTGATGAAAGTTCGTTTACCGTTACGATAACAGATACGCCTGTGGCTAACCCAACTCCGATAGCCATGAGAACGATTTGTGATGAAGATGGTACTAACGATGGTATAACCAATTTTGATTTGACAACCTTATCATCAACTATATTGGGAGCACAAACCGGAAGTGAATTCACTATTGCTTACTATGCTTCTGCCGCTGATGCTGCCGATCAAGTTAATGCGATAACTTCATCTTCTTTAACCAATTTATTTGTACGCGTTACCAATACTTTAACGGATAGCTGTTTTGATATCAAACCAATTACAATCATTGTGAATCGTTTACCGGAACCAACACCGGCCGATGGCATCATTTGTTTTGACCAAGAAACACAAACACTTTTAAATGCATACACTATAAACAGTGGATTATCATTAACTACACACTCTTTTGTATGGACCAACGAAGCAGGTGAAACCGTAGGAACAAGTGCAAACTATACTGCTATTTTACCGGGCACTTACACTCTAATTGCCACCAACAGAACTACAGGTTGTGCTTCTGAACCGGTAACTGTTATTGTAACACCTTCGGAACCGGCAGTAATAACTTATACTGTTGATGATGAATTTCAAGACATGCAATCCATCACTGTTACAGCTTCAGGATTGGGTGATTACGAGTACCAATTAGACAACGGAAACTTCCAAGACAGTCCTACATTTGAAGATGTAACTTCAGGAATGCACTTAATTACCGTAAGAGATAAAAACGGTTGTGGTATAGCCACTTTACCGGCAGTAGTTATTAATTATCCTAAATTCTTTACACCAAACGGTGATGGCTACAACGACTACTGGAACATCAAAGATTTGAGAAATCAACCTAACGCTCTGATAACTATTTACGACCGATACGGTAAAGTTTTAACCCAAATCAAACCTAACGGAAACGGTTGGGACGGAACTTACAACGGCAACATGATGCCTTCAGACGACTATTGGTTTAGTGTAAATTACACTGATGAAAACCAAGCAAATCAAGAATTCAGATCGCACTTCGCTATGAAGCGATAAGGATATTGCCCTTAACCTACTGAAAAACTCTCAAAAAACATTTTGAGAGTTTTTTTATTTCAACTGTAACAAATAGTCTTCCGAAGAGACTACTTACTCAAATTAAATTAACAACTGTTGAAGCCTAAAAGAGAACAATGACCTCAACAATCATCAAAAAAAAAAAACGACAATGAGACTTAAATTAGTATTGCTGTTGTTGGTAAGTAACTGCTTAGTTATACTGGCACAAACCAACAATAATTCCGGAGTAATCAACGGAAAAGTAATTGACAAAAACACCCAACAGCCCATTCCATATGTGAATATTTCAGTATTGGAAAACAGCAAAATCATTACCGGTGCTATCACGCAAGAAAACGGAAACTTCAATATCAAAG
>NZ_JANJUQ010000026.1 GCF_024710485.1 Flavobacterium sp. | reverse complement strand
GGGCTCCAACTGGCTGCCTCGCTGCCGAATCTGGCCGGCGCCTGTGAGCTGACCGTGTTTGCAAGCCAGGCGCAGATGGCGACTACATGCCATCGGGTGGTGGACGGGTGCATCGAGCTGGGGGCCGGGCCCGGAACAGCTTCCGGTGTACGCGGCATTACCTTAGCCGATGACAAGGATGAAGTGATTGGTATGGTTTCTGTAAACAAAGAAGACATCAATGAGACCCAATTGTTAGTAGTAACTGAAAATGGATACGGTAAGCGTACCAAATTGGTTGATGATGATGGAGAAGATGTATACCGAATCACCAACCGCGGTGGAAAAGGAGTGAAAACCCTGAATATCACCGAAAAAACCGGAGCGTTGATTTCAATTAACGCCGTAACGGATATGGACGACTTGATGATTATCAACAAATCAGGTTTAACCATCCGTATGGAAGTCTCTGATTTAAGGGTAATGGGAAGAGCTACGCAGGGTGTTCGTTTGATCAACATCAAAGGTAACGACTCTATCGCAGCCGTAACTAAAGTAATGAAAGAAGAAGAATCTGATGAAGATACCGATGCTGACATCAATGGTGTTAATGAAGGTGATACTTCAACAGAAACTTCTGCTTCTGAAGAATAATTTAAATTAATACCACATGAAAATTAAACACATTGTATTGGCTTCGGCCATGATGGTTTCTTTTTCAACTTTGGCTCAAAAAGACGAGTTGAAAGGATTGAAAAAGATTTACGAAAAACAGACTTTAAGCGATAAAGATATTGTTGAATACAAAGCAACATTGGTAAAAGCAGAACCACTAATGGGAGCGGCCACTGAATCGGATAAAGTTTATTTTGACTACTATAAGGCGATTACACCTTATCTGGAAATGAAGTTAGGCATGACAAAGCCTGAAAATGCCAATAACAATCAATTAGCAGCCAAATATTTTACTCCGGAAAATATAGCCGGTATTGCTAAAAACGTGAATGATGTTAAAGATTTTGAGAAAAAATCAGGCAAAGCTATATTGACTAAATCTATTGATGATGCATTATCATTGTCAAAACCGTCTTTAGTCAATTATGCGGTTGTTTTAGGAAATGAGAAAAAGTATAAAGAAGCTGCCAGCGTTTTATATTCTGTTTATCAAATGGATAAAAATGATGCTGACAAATTGTTCTATGCCGCCAGTTTTGCGGTAAATGGAGGAGATTATGATAGTGCTTTGGCTTACTATTATGAATTAAAGAAAATCAATTACACCGGTGAGACAACCCTTTTTTGGGCAATGAATAAGACTTCAAAACAAGAAGAAACATTCAACAGTAAGGCTGAGCGTGATTTATTTATCAAATCAGGCTCACACGAAAAACCAAGAGATGAGAAAACTACTTCTAAAAGAGGTGAAATTTACAAAAATATTGCACTGATTTTGGTTGAAAAGGGTAAAGTTGAAGAAGCCAAAGCCGCAGTAGCTGAGGCTCGTTTGGCTAATCCGGATGACACTAATTTGATTTTAACAGAAGCTGATTTATACCTAAAAGTTAAAGATTTCGACACTTATACGAAGTTGGTTAATCAGGCTTTAGACAATAATCCCAACAATGTGGATTTAGTCTATAATTTAGGAGTTATTGCCGCTAATGCAAATAAAATTGAAGAAGCTGAGAAGTACTATAAAAGAGCTTTGCAGATTAATCCGAATTATTACAATGCCAATTTTAATCTTGCAGAGTTGATGTTGAGAGCCGACGAGAAGTTTGTTACAGAGATGAATAAGTTAGGTACTTCTGAAAAAGACAACAAGCGCTACGCAGCTTTAAAAGCCGATCGTGAGAAAAACTTCTCTGCTTTATTGCCTTATTTGGAGAAAGCCTATGAGTTGCAACCGGATAATGAAGCTGCTAAGAAAACATTAATGAGTGTTTATAATGCTCTTGAAATGACAGACAAATACAAAGCTTTGAAAGCAAAACAGTAATTATGTTTACCAATAAAAAAACCATCCGAATAGGATGGTTTTTTTATGCTTTATAGTTTCGGAATTACAAGTGAATCACTTCTCCATAAGCGTCGGCAACCGCTTCCATCACCGCTTCACTCATCGTTGGATGCGGATGAACTGCTTTCAAGATTTCATGACCTGTAGTTTCTAATTTACGTGCTACTACAGCTTCAGCTATCATATCGGTTACACCGGCGCCAATCATATGACAACCTAACCATTCGCCATATTTGGCATCAAAAATAACTTTTACAAAACCATCTGGAGTTCCGGCAGCTTTGGCTTTTCCTGAAGCTGTGAACGGGAATTTACCGATCTTTAATTCATAACCTTTTTCCTTAGCTGCTTTTTCAGTCAAACCTACTGAAGCAATTTCAGGTGTAGCATAAGTACAACCCGGAATGTTACCGTAATCTAAAGGTTCAACGTGTAAACCGGCGATTTTTTCCACACACAAAATACCTTCTGCAGAAGCTACGTGCGCTAAAGCTTGCCCCGGAGTTACATCACCAATAGCATAATAACCGGATACATTGGTTTGATAGTATTCGTTCACCAAGATTTTATCCTTATCTGTTTTGATACCGGTTTCTTCTAATCCGATGTTTTCGATGTTGGTTTTAATACCTACCGCCGATAATAAGACGTCAGCTTCCAAAACTTCTTCGCCTTTAGCCGTTTTTACAAAAGCTTTTACACCATTTCCGGTGGTATCGATTTTTTCAACAGAAGAATTGGTCATTACATTGATACCGGATTTTTTCAACGAACGCTCAAATTGTTTTGAGATGTCTTCGTCTTCTACCGGAACTACATTCGGCATAAACTCAACGATAGTAACTTCTGTTCCCATCGAATTGTAAAAATGCGCGAATTCTACACCAATGGCACCGGAACCAACTACAATCATTTTTTTCGGCTGACTTGGTAAAGTCATCGCCTGACGGTAACCAATTACTTTTACGCCGTCTTGCGGTAAGTTGGGTAATTCTCTGGAACGAGCACCGGTAGCAATAATAATATGATCGGCACTGTATTCGGTTACTTTACCATCGGCAGCAGTAACTGCTACTTTTTTGCCTGGTTTTACTTTACCGAAACCATCAATAACGTCAATTTTGTTTTTCTTCATTAAGAATTGAACACCTTTACTCATACCATCAGCTACACTGCGGGAACGAGCAATTACGGCATTGAAATCTTTATCAAATTCCTTTACGGTTAAACCGTAATCGGAAGCATGTTTTAGGTAGTCAAAAACCTGAGCCGATTTCAACAACGCTTTGGTTGGAATACAACCCCAATTCAAACAAATACCACCTAGGTTTTCTTTTTCAATTACGGCTACTTTAAAACCCAATTGCGAAGCACGAATGGCCGTAACATAACCGCCGGGACCACTTCCTAAAACAATAATATCGTATTTCATTTTTAAAAAGATTATTTTAAATTGATTAAATGCAGTCAAACATGACGGCATTTTTGAATTATTTTGAGATTGCGAATTTAAGGATTTATTTTGAAAACTTAGCCTTCCACGGCAAACTGTGAATCGTATAAATTTTTGTAATAGCCTTGAGTGCGATTAATTAATTCTTGGTGTGTGCCTTCTTCTACAATTTGACCTTTGTCCATTACAATAATTTTATCGGCATTAACAATGGTGGCCAAACGGTGCGCAATAATGATAGAGGTTCTCCCTTTAGTGATTCGTTCCGTTGCCTTTTGAATCAATTCCTCGCTGTAAGTATCGATAGACGAAGTAGCTTCATCCAGAATCAAAATACTCGGGTTGTTCACATAAGCTCTGAGGAAAGCAATCAATTGTCGCTGACCCGAAGACAACATCACTCCACGTTCTTTCACATCGTAATCGTAACCGCCGGGTAAGGTTTTGATAAACTTATGCACGCCGATTTTCTTGGCAGCTTCAATCACTTCTTCTCGACTGATATTCGGATTGTTGAGCGTGATATTATTGTGAATGGTGTCAGCAAACAAAAAGACATCTTGTAATACGATGGCAATTTGTTGGCGCAAACTTTCCAATTGAAATTCGTTGATGTTTTCTTCGTCAATATAAATAGCACCGGAATTGATTTCGTAAAAACGATTCAATAAGTTGATGATGGTTGATTTTCCGGCTCCGGTAGCACCAACAATGGCAATGGTTTCACCTTCGTTGACTGTAAGATTGATGCCTTTCAACACGTTTTCTTTATCGTTATAACTGAAAACTACGCTTTCAAAACGAATATTACCTTTCAGATGTGAAGCGATAACTGTTCCGTCTTTTTGAACATCTTTATCAGAATCTAAAATGTCGAACACACGATTGGCTGCGATCATTCCCATTTGCATCTCGTTGAATTTATCAGCAATTTGACGCAAAGGGTTGAACAACATACCAATAAACATCGTATACGAAAACAAATCCCCGAAAGTGGTGAATTTATCACCGTCCAAAATATGAAAACCACCGTATAAAATGACTGCTCCTAAGGTTAACGACGAGATAATATCGGCAATAGGGAAGAAGATGGAGTTGTATAAAATGGTTTTAATCCAAGCTTTGTTGTGCTTCTGATTGATGTCTTTGAACTTTTCGAATTCGATGGCTTCTCGGTTAAAGAGTTGCACAATTTTCATCCCGGTAACACGCTCTTGCACAAAGGTATTCATATTAGCTACCTGATTGCGAACTTCCTCAAAAGCGATTTGCATTTTTCGTTGGAAGATACGAGTAATATAGACCAAAACCGGCATCGCTAAAATCACAATCCAGGTCAGTCGCCAATTCATATAGAACATAAATACCAAAACCACCAACATTTTCAGCAAATCACTGATAATCATGAATAATCCCTGGCTGAAAATGCGGGCAATTTGTTCAATATCGGATACGGAACGCGTTACTAGTTGTCCCACCGGAGCGTGATCAAAATACTTCATCCTGAAACTCAGCATATGCTTGAACAGTTTGGTTCGGATGTCTTTAATGATGTCTTGTCCGAGCCAATTCGCCCAATACACAAAGTAAAACTGCGACAATGTCTCCAAAAGCAAAACAACACCCATGATAGTGATGTAGAATAACAACCCGTGTTCGTCTTTGGGTGCTATGTATTCATCTACGGTTTGCTTTAGTAAATAAGGGCGAAGTGCCGCAAAAACCGAAAGTAAAATAGCAAACAGCACCACACCGTAATACCTTTTTTTATAAGGCTTGGTGTACTTTAATATGCGTTTGAATAAATTAGTATCGAAAGCTTTTGCTTGCATTTTATGGTATATAGTCGTATTCTATTTGGGTTAAGTAGAGGCCGTGTGCCGGTACTGAAAATCCTGCCTTTCCGCGGTCTTTGCTTTCAATTATTTTTTCAAAATCGTCCAGATTTATTTTGCCTAAACCTACATTAATCATAGTGCCTACGATAGCTCGCACCATATTGCGCAAAAAGCGATCGGCTGAGATGGTAAAGACTATTTTTGTGCCGTTTTGTTGCCAATGCGCCTCAAAAATAACACAATTAAACGTTCTGACATCGGAATGGGTTTTGGAAAAGCATTCGAAATCGTTGTGTTGGAACAAAATCCGGCAGGCTTCGTTCATTTTAGTAATATCAATCGGTAATTGGTGTAACCAACTACCATCGGTTTCAAACGCATCTTTAAAGGTGTGAATGTGGTATTCGTAAGTTCTTTTGGTCGCGTCAAATCGGGCATGAGCGTCATCAGCTACCGGAATGAGTTTGTAAACTACAATGTCTTTCGGAAGGTAGGAATTGAGTTTGTGCACCAATTTCGGTCCGTCGATTTCCGTTTCATAATCAAAGTGGGCGTACATTTTTTTAGCATGTACACCGGTATCGGTACGGCCGGCACCAACAACATCAATGTCTTTCTTCAGCAAAACTGATAAGGCTTTGTTCAGGGTTTCTTGTACGGATATGGCATCGGGTTGGTATTGCCATCCGTGGTAGTTGGTTCCTCTGTATGCTAATTCAATAAAATATCTCAAGTTTGACTGGCCTAAATTTTGAGGTGTAAAGGTACAAAGGATTTTAAATTTGATGTTTAAAGTTTTCATAATTTCGTTACTTAT
This sequence comes from Flavobacterium sp., assembly GCF_024710485.1. Classification (GTDB taxonomy): domain Bacteria; phylum Bacteroidota; class Bacteroidia; order Flavobacteriales; family Flavobacteriaceae; genus Flavobacterium. The sequence goes on along the minus strand of NZ_JANJUQ010000026.1, from coordinate 51,937 downwards.
ATTTGCAACCTCAGTACCTTAGTGTCTTAGAACCTTAGTCCCTTTTACTTTGAAAAAAATCCTCATCCTTTCCGATACCCACAGTCATATAGACGAATCCATCTTAAAATACGTTCGTTTAGCCGATGAAGTTTGGCATGCCGGTGATATAGGCGATTTGAAAGTAACCGATGCCATTAAAACCATCAAGCCTTTGCGTGCTGTTTATGGGAATATAGACGACGACAAAGCCCGAATGGATTTTCCGTTGCACAATCGTTTTAGGTGTGAAAGTGTCGATGTTTGGATTACTCATATCGGAGGTTATCCCGGTAAGTACAATCAGGCCATTCGAGCGGAAATACAGCGCAATCCTCCCAAGCTTTTTATTTGCGGACATTCGCACATACTCAAAGTACAATTTGATAAGAGTCTGAATTTACTCCACATGAATCCCGGTGCTTGCGGTATTTACGGCTTTCACCAAGTCAGAACCATGTTGCGCTTTGAAATTGATGGCGATAAAATCCAAAATTTAGAGATTATTGAGTTAGGGAAGAAGTAGTGTTCTGTAAACGCCTCTGCTACTGGTTTGGCCACAAATTGAACGGATTAAACTGATTTCCACGGATTATTAAATCAGTTTAATCATGTTAACCGTGTGCCATTTTAAAATCAATATCTATGTGGTGAAAATAAAAAACCCGTCTGTTTAACGAGACGGGTTTTTCGCAGCACTAAAAAACTAAGTTTATAGGTTTATCGCAATCGATCCACAGATTTTACAAGATCTTCATCCTTTTTGATGGCTTTGTTGGCCAAAACCAAGAATACGATAGAAAAAATAGGTAAGAACATCCCAACACCTTTCTCAGGAACAGCAGTAGTTCCTCCAGATGCACTTAGTGTTCGATACACAAATAATCCTAATAAAATTAAATTCAATATGATATTCAATCTGCCCATTACAAATTGATGTTGTCTTTTATTGTGTGATAAAATGCTTAGTAACGAAAGCGTAGTGCTTAAGCCAAACAAACTCACATATACAATATCCGCCGCAAAATAAAACGGTTGTTCTGCTACCGTCCACAACGGAAACAAGAAAGGCAATACTCCTGTAATAAGTAAGCTGGCGATTAAATAATAAGTTTGTACTCTAAACATAATCTTGAAATAGGTGCACAAAAATAAAGTTTCTTTTTAAAAAAATACTATTGCATGCTAAAATATTATTTGTATTATTGCAATGCAAATCCGCAAGTACTTCATCTTCGGATGTTTCTATACCATTTTTCTACCCACATTTTTTAGTATTTTCCTGAAAATATAATTTTATTCACAACACTATCGATGTTTGATATTTCCGCCTTAAAAGAAATGAAGCTTACGGAGCTTCAAGAAATAGCCAAGTTGGCTAAAACCATTAAAGTTGCCGGTGCCAAAAAAGACGTATTGATTGCGCAGATTTTAGAGCACCAAAACAAAACTGCTGCCCAAGAAAATCCCTCGGAACCCGGAGCGCCAAAAACCAAAGAGACCAAATCTAAACGAGCGCGCATCACAGCAACATCCAAAGAGCCAGATACCACTTCAACCGATTTGTTCTCCCAAGAGACAGCACCAACAGCAGTAGCCGAAGAAAAACCGGCCTTCGAAGGCAAAAAAAACAAGTTTAAAAAGCCTTTTGAAAAGAAAAACAACCCAAGACAAAATAACAGTTCTGACGAATCAGAAGTAATTCTTTCAGAACAAGCCGCAACGGCTCCTGTAACAGAAGACCAAGCTACCGAAAATCAAGCCAAGCCTTCTCCCGAAGAACACCGTCAACACCGACACAAAAATCAAAATTCTTCTCAAAATACAGCCGACAGTTCTTCGAATAAACCGCAAAACAACGGTAACGGCAATCCAAATAACCCTAACTTCAAAGGAAAAAAACAAAATAACTTTCGTGATGCCGATTATGAATTTGACGGTATCATTGAAAGCGAAGGCGTTTTGGAAATGATGCCAGACGGTTACGGCTTTTTGCGTTCTTCCGATTACAACTATTTGGCGTCGCCGGATGATATTTATTTGTCAACTTCCCAAATCCGATTATTCGGTTTGAAAACCGGAGATACCGTAAAAGGAGTAGTGCGTCCACCTAAAGAAGGAGAGAAGTTTTTCCCGTTGGTTAAAGTGTTAAAGATTAACGGTCACGACCCACAAGTGGTGAGAGACCGTGTGTCGTTCGAACATTTAACACCGATTTTCCCAAAAGAAAAATTCAACATCGCCGATAAACAAGCCAGTGTTTCTACCCGCGTAATGGATTTGTTTTCCCCAATCGGAAAAGGCCAACGCGGTATGATTGTAGCACAGCCGAAAACCGGTAAAACCATGTTGTTGAAAGATATTGCCAACGCTATTGCCGCCAATCATCCCGAAGTATATTTAATTGTATTGCTTATTGATGAGCGTCCGGAAGAGGTAACCGACATGCAACGCAGTGTTCGAGGTGAAGTGATTGCATCTACCTTCGACAGAGAACCATCGGAACACGTAAAAATCGCCAATATTGTGTTGGAAAAATCCAAGCGTTTGGTAGAATGTGGTCACGATGTAGTAATTTTACTGGATTCAATTACGCGTTTGGCACGTGCTTACAACACAGTACAGCCTGCCTCTGGTAAAGTATTGTCGGGTGGAGTGGATGCCAACGCCTTACAAAAACCAAAACGTTTCTTTGGTGCGGCTCGTAACGTAGAAAACGGAGGTTCGTTGAGTATTATCGCCACCGCCTTAACCGAAACCGGTTCTAAAATGGACGAAGTAATCTTTGAAGAATTTAAAGGTACCGGTAACATGGAGTTACAATTGGACAGAAAAATTGCCAACCGCCGAATTTTCCCGGCTATCGATTTGACTTCTTCCAGCACACGTCGCGACGATTTATTGTTAGACGAGAAAACGCTACAACGCATGTGGATATTGCGCAAGTTCCTGGCCGATATGAATCCGGTAGAAGCTATGGATACCATTAATGATAAGATTAAGAAAACCCGAAATAACGATGAGTTCTTGATTTCGATGAACGATTAAATAGAAAATCCCAACTTAACAGTTGGGATTTTTTTTTGGTTCAAAGGTAATGCTCGACCGTCATAACTTCGTACTTCTAACTTCTAACTTCGTACTTAAAATGTCATCTTGTCAGCAAAATTCTTGAAAAACTGACAATTTATGTCCAATTCTCACATGGCATAATAGTTGTCTTTTCGGAAACCGTACAACACAAAGTACTATTCACTCGTAGAGGAATAATCAAAAAATAAACAAAAAAAGGAGAAAATAAAATGGGAAAAATTATTGGTATCGACTTAGGTACAACCAACTCTTGTGTGGCCGTTATGGAAGGTGGAGAACCGGTAGTAATTGCTAACGCGGAAGGAAAAAGAACAACACCATCTGTAATCGCTTTCGTAGAAGGCGGTGAGATTAAAGTAGGTGATCCTGCTAAAAGACAAGCAGTGACCAATCCAACCAAAACCATAGCGTCTATCAAACGTTTCATGGGTAACAAGTATACTGAAAGTGCTAAAGAAGCTTCAACAGTAGCTTACAAAGTGGTAAAAGGCGACAACGACACGCCACGTGTAGACATCGACGGTCGTTTGTACACTCCACAAGAATTGTCAGCGATGACACTTCAAAAAATGAAAAAAACAGCCGAAGATTATTTGGGTCAAGCAGTAACGGAAGCTGTAATTACGGTTCCGGCTTACTTCAATGACGCCCAACGTCAGGCTACCAAAGAAGCCGGTGAAATCGCTGGTTTAAAAGTAATGCGTATCATCAACGAGCCTACGGCAGCAGCATTGGCTTACGGATTAGATAAAGCAGGAAAAGACCAAAAAATTGCGGTATACGACTTAGGTGGAGGTACTTTCGATATCTCTGTCTTAGAGTTAGGCGATGGTGTATTCGAAGTATTGTCAACTAACGGTGATACACACTTGGGTGGAGACGATTTCGACCAAGTAATCATCGACTGGATGGCGAATGAATTCAACAGCGAAGAAGGTGTTGATTTACGCAAAGATCCAATGGCATTGCAACGTTTAAAAGAAGCCGCTGAAAAAGCTAAAATCGAGTTGTCTTCTTCAACACAAACCGAAATCAACTTGCCTTATGTTACGGCTACTGCTACAGGTCCTAAACACTTGGTAAAAACTCTAACTCGTGCTAAATTCGAACAATTGGCAGAAAGCTTGGTAAAACGTTCTATGGAACCGGTAGCCAAAGCATTAAAAGATGCCGGTTTATCAACTTCTGATATCGACGAAGTAATCTTAGTAGGAGGATCTACCAGAATGCCGGTAATCCAAGAGCAGGTAGAGAAATTCTTCGGAAAAAAACCTTCTAAAGGAGTAAACCCGGATGAAGTAGTGGCCATTGGCGCTGCTATCCAAGGGGGTGTTTTAACCGGAGATGTTAAAGATGTATTGTTGCTTGACGTTACACCGTTATCATTAGGAATTGAAACTATGGGTAATGTGATGACTAAATTAATCGAGTCCAACACTACCATTCCAACTAAGAAATCGCAAGTGTTCTCTACAGCAGCAGATAACCAACCAAGTGTAGAAATCCATGTGTTGCAAGGAGAAAGAACTATGGCGGCTGACAACAAAACCATCGGACGTTTCCACTTAGACGGAATTCCGCCGGCCCCGAGAGGTGTGCCTCAAATTGAAGTGACTTTCGATATCGATGCTAATGGTATCATCAAAGTATCGGCTACCGATAAAGGTACCGGAAAATCACACGACATTCGTATCGAGGCGTCTTCAGGTTTAACTCCGGAAGAAATCGAAAGAATGAAGAAAGATGCTGAAATGAACGCTGAAAACGACCGTTTGGCCAAAGAAAAAGCCGATAAGTTAAACGAAGCCGACAGCATGATTTTCCAAACGGAGAAACAGTTGGGTGAATTCGGAGATAAATTATCCGAAGGGAACAAAACGGCTATTCAAACCGCTTTAGACGAGTTGAAAAAAGCATATGAAACTAAGGATGTTGCAACCATTCAACCGGCTTTAGACAAAATCAACGAAGCGTGGAAAAATGCTTCCGAAGAAATGTACAAAGCCCAAGGTGAAGGTCAAGCGCAAGAAGCACAACCACAAGCCGAAACGCAAGGCGATAACACTCAGGATGTAGAATTCGAGGAAGTGAAGTAACCGGAGGCGCGTTGGCCTTTTATAAATAGAAATACGAAGTAAACCGAGTCAGTAATGGCTCGGTTTTTTTATGCAATCAATTTTCTTTGATTCGGTTTTGCATCTTCATAATGACCAAAACATGAGGAAAAGTAATGGCTGCCAGAAAGGAAAAAAACAAGGCGGTAAAAACGGCTTCTTTTCTAAACAAAAAGTAGAGTAGTGCAATGCCTGTTACCGAAACAAACCAATACAAAAATGCCGCTTTAAAATACTGTACAAAGTTTTGAAAACTATATTGTCCGTATAAAAAGCAAATTTGATCTTTAATAGAAGGTAAACTATGCCAAATAATAAAGTATATCGCAAAAGCCCAAATCAGATTTGAGTTTCTGAATATAATGGTAAATAGTATCAGGTAGACGAGGTTAACCGGTAGTTGGTTTTTGAAAATAGTATTTTTCCACAGCATAACTAAACTGAATGCAATTAATAGCAGTCCGTTAAACTGCAGTAAATAAGTAAAATTAAATGCTTTTATCGGACTGTGAATAATTTCTCCTATAATCACAGTAACCTCTTTTTGATGAAAATAAAATAGTAGCGCAAAAATGAACAGTCCATATACCAATTGAAACAATGATATGATTGGTGAATTTTTTTCGGTGGATAGTTGGTTCCAATGTTGCTCTCCAAAATGATAAGCACTGACTAATATGAAGATCACTAATGCCCATTCGGGTAATAAATAGAATAATAATACTCCGGTTGTCACAAAAGTGAGATAGTAAACCAGTATTTTTCTGTAATTATTAACAGATTTTTCGTTCTTAATTTTTGAAATTAATCGTAAATCATTAGCGCCATGTAGTATTCCGAATAAGAATATAATTACAAAACCCGTAATTTGTTGATATTCAACAGAAAAATACGTGGCAATCCACAAAGCAAAAAAACTCAATACGATGCCTATATTGTTAGAATTTGTCATTTTTTGAGTGATTTATTTTGTTTAAAGATAAAAAAATAAAGTTAAACAGAATTATTTTTATTGTTTAATCTTTTTTAAATTTGATTGAACAAAATTCTAAAACCTTATTTATTATGACAAATTTATTATTTTCTATTCCACTCATCTCTAAGATGTTGCCAACCGACTACGTTGGTTTTACCTTTTTTATCGGATGTATGGCCATGATGGCTGCATCAGCATTTTTCTTTTTGTCACTCAGTCAATTCGACAAGAAGTGGCGAGTTTCAGTATTGGTTTCCGGTTTAATTACGTTCATTGCCGCAGTTCATTACTTTTACATGAGAGATTACTGGGCCAGCTTCGGAGAGTCACCCACTTTCTTCCGTTATGTAGACTGGGTTTTAACAGTGCCTTTAATGTGTTTGGAGTTTTATTTGATTCTGAAAATCGCAGGAGCCAAACAGTCGTTGTTATGGAAAATGATTGTGTACTCTTTGGTAATGTTAGTAACCGGTTACTTCGGAGAAGCTGTTGATCCTACCAACGCATGGTTATGGGGATTGGTTTCAGGAGTAGCTTACTTTGCTATTGTCTATGAAATTTGGTTGGGCGAAGCTTCTAAATTGGCTAAGGCTGCCGGAGGTGAAGTATTGTCCGCTCACAAAATCTTATGCTGGTTCGTATTAGTAGGTTGGGCCATTTATCCGTTAGGATACATGTTAGGAACTGAAGGATGGTATACAAGCCTTTTAGGAAAAGGGAATGTTGATGTTGCTTATAACATTGCTGATGCTATCAACAAAATCGGATTCGGTTTAGTGATTTATAACTTGGCAGTAAAATCAACCAAAGATTAGTTTTAGTTTCTTGATTAGAAAAGCCGACTTGTTATCGTTTTCAAGTCGGCTTTTTTATTTAACACAACCCAAAATGAATATTTTGTATATTGGTTACCGAATTCCTAACCAAAACAACACTTATGAAAAAAATTGTGATTTTTACTTTTATGGCTTTGTTGAGTCTTAACGCTTACAGTCAGAAAAAGACCCGAGGCGAAACCGAACGGAGCCGAGCTAAAACAACTGCCAAATCAACCGCTACAGCCGGATTAGCCAAAGCGGATAACCTGGTAGTCGAAATTAAAAAAGGGAATTTCCAACTCACGATCAACGAAAACGGTAAAGAAAAAGACGCTGTTATCGTCAAACCGGCGGATGCCAATTTCAAGCCTACCAATTGTAAATTGATCGCTCTAACCGCCTCTGGAGCCAAATTGTACTTGCTCACTTGGACGGAAGTGACCCAACAAAAATCTGATTTAAAAACAGAAGACATTACCACCAATTTTAGTGTGATTTATGAGATAACGTCAAAAAAACAGGTTTTTTCCAATACCCAAACCAACAGCCATATTATTGAAAAAGTCTTTTTAGACAAAAACAAAACAGCCAGTGAAACCCGCGAAAAAATGCGCAAAGACGGCTTTGAATTGGTTTTAAATCCCGATGGAACGCTCACGCAAAAAGGTAAAAAACAGGATATCAAGTGGGTGTATGATGCCACTAAAATGGAATACGTAGTAAAGAAGTAAATAAGAACCGCTAATTCGCAAACTATCTAAAAGTTTAGTTGCGAATTAGGGGTCAAATCAAACTATTGCGTAACCTTAATTTCAAAAGTTTTATTCCAATTCTTTCCGGTTACAAAAATGGTATTGGTCGATTTTCTATAAGCAATACCATTCAGTACTTCGGCTTCTTGATTGGTGACTTGTGCTCGCAAAGCCGATAAGTCTAATACAGCTTCTATAGCACCGCTGTCAGGATTAATAACGGCAATAGCATCTTTCTGCCAAATATTACCGTAAATTTTGCCGTTTATCCACTCCAATTCGTTTACACTTTTAATTTTACTGTCGTTGGTATAAACATTAATAAAATTGGTCAACTTCAACGTTTCAGGATCTAAAGTCCAAATCTTTTCAGTACCGTCCGAGTGGTAAATCACTTTATCGTCGTTAGTCATTCCCCAACCTTCAACCGGTTTGTCATACGTAAACGATTTAATTTTTTTCATCGTTTTGGCATCGTAAATAAAACCTTCTTGATGTTGCCAGGTCAACTGATAAATTTTACCGTTGATAACCGTAGTACCTTCACCAAAATACTTTTTGTCCAAACCAACTTGCTTGATGGTTTTACCGGTTTTGTAATCAACTTTGGCCACATACGATAAATAAGGAGTTCCGCTCGGTGAACCGGTGCTTTCGATTAGGGTGTCGTTGTAAAATTCGTATCCTTCGGTAAAGGCATTCACATCATGCGGATAGGTATTCACTACCGTGTATTTCAATAATTTCGGCACTATACCCGAAGCCACCTCGATACGGGTTTTGGTAGAAACAGTATCTTTTTCAAAATACACCAAGGCTTTGATGTTGTGGTAGCCTAATTTTTTTCCGTTCAAGTCGTAAGTAAATTTGCTATTTCCCTTAATACCGGCAATTCTCTCGCCGTTGGCAAAATAGACAACACTGTCAATCGACTTGTTTTCGTTGTTCAATAGGGAGAAATCAACTTTGTCCGTGGCTTGGTACATCGACTTCAACTGACTCTCATCAAAGCTGAAATAATTTTCTTTATCTTGTTGGCTATCGCCGCAACTTACTAGGCTGAGGGCTAAAAATGTGGTTATGAATAGATTATGCAATTTCATTTTTTTTCATGTAATTTTCCCTCACAAATATATTTATTATGGTCTTAAAATATTGCAAAAAATTAAAAAGATTGTATATTTGCACCGGCAAGTCCTACACGACCAGCTCCTACAAAATCCTCCAGGATGGGAACATAGCAAAGGTATGTGGTTGTAGCGGTGCGATGTAGGTCGCTTGCCGTTTTTTTCAAAAAAGAATCCCGTTTGGTTGTTACAGCAAAGCGGGATTTTTTATTTTTACAACCATGATACTACACTGGCAAATAGTCCAACTCCAACTCAAAGAAACCTTTGCCATTGCGTATGGCAATTATACATTTAGAGAAGCTTTGATTGTATCGCTACAAAGTCACGGCGAAAAAGGGTTTGGCGAATGTACTGCCATAGACTATTACGGTATCAACTTAAACGACTTTCAAGCCATTTTAAATCGCCTTCAATCGACGATTGAAAAGCAAAGTATTGTTCATCCGACCGAGTTTTACGCTTTCTTACTCCAACTGGAATTGCCGAGTTTTTTGCGTTCGGCCTTAGATTGTGCTTATTGGGATTTGTTTGGTAAACTCGAAAAACAATCCTTTTTGACACTGAATAAAATCCATTTTAACCAACTCCCGGAATCTTCCATTACTATCAGCGTGGATTCCGTTGAGAAGCAATTGCAAAAAATGGCTCAATCAGATTGGCGTTATTTCAAAGTAAAATGCAATCATTTCAGTGAAAACGACATCCGTAAGCTCTTCGAATCGAATCATAATATAGCTTTAGATTCTAACGGAAGTTTCACAGTCCAAGATTGTCTTTGGTTGGAAAATTATCCAGATGTAGCGCATTTTACTTATCTGGAACAACCCATGAAGAAAGGAGCGGAGCAGTATTCGAATTTGCGTTCCGATGCATTGGCCAATTGGATGGCGGATGAAGACTGTCAAACGAGTGCCGACTTGCACTTATTAGTACCGCACTATCAAAGCATCAACCTCAAATTGGTCAAATGCGGTGGCTTAACGCCTGCTTTAGATATGATTGTACAAGCCCGAAAGCTAGGATTTAAAATCATGATAGGTTGCATGACCGAGTCGACTATAGGCATTTCTGCCGGAGCGGTTTTAGCGCCTTTATGCGACTATGCCGATTTAGACGGCGCCAATTTAATCGCCAACGACATCGCTAAAGGAAGCCATGTTGTAAACGGAACAATTCAGTTAAACGAAAATCCCGGTTTGGGAATCAAAATAATTTAAAAGCATTTATCTTTATAGCATCCAACTATATATATCATATCTAATACCTGAAATCTAATATTTAATGAGCAAAGTAGTTTTAATCACCGGTGGTTCTTCAGGCATAGGAAAGGCCATAGGCGAGTTTTTATTTCACAAAGGATTTACCGTGTACGGTACCAGTAGAAATCCGGAGAAAATAACCAATTCGTTATTTCCTTTGATTGCCTTAGACGTCCGCAATACTGAAAGTATCAAAGAAGCGGTTGCCAAAGTCATTGCTTTGTCCAAACGCCTCGATGTGGTGATTAACAATGCCGGTGTAGGCATTACCGGTCCGATAGAAGAAATCCCTACGGCCGAAATCAAAAACAATTTCGAAACCAATTTTTTTGGCCCGATAGAAGTCATCAAAGCCGTTTTACCGCAAATGCGCGAACAAAATTCAGGTTTAATCATCAACATCACTTCTATCGCAGGGTATATGGGTTTGCCTTACCGCGGCGTGTATTCGGCCTCTAAAGGTGCTTTGGAAATTGTAACCGAAGCCATCAGTATGGAAGTAAAACCTTTCGGCATCAACGTTGTCAATGTGGCACCGGGTGATTTTGCCACCAACATTGCTTCCGGACGCTATCATGCTCCGGTGATTCAGGGTTCGGCTTATGAGGTAACTTATGGCAATACGTTACAACAAATGAACGAACACGTAGACAGCGGCAGCAATCCCAACGAAATGGCCATGGCGATTTACCAAATCATCAACACCCAACAACCGAAACTCCACTACAAAGTTGGCGCCTTCATGCAAAAATTCTCCATCGTTTTAAAACGAGTCTTACCGGATAGGGTTTACGAGCGCATGCTGATGAAGCACTATAAACTTTGAGTCGCTGAGTGCCTTAGTGATTGAGAAGCTGAGAAAAAAAACTCATAAACTTAGTCACTCAGCTACTCAGTAACTTAAAAATAATCGTAATTTTGCACCACTATCATTAAAAACACAACTCTTTTAAATAATACACTATGAAATTTTTTATCGACACAGCCAACTTAAACGAGATTAAAGAAGCCCAAGGTTTGGGTGTTTTGGATGGCGTTACTACCAATCCGTCGTTGATGGCTAAAGAAGGCATCACCGGAAAAAACAACATTTTAAAACATTATGTTGACATTTGTAATATTGTAGATGGCGATGTAAGTGCCGAAGTAATTGCCACCGATTTTGACGGTATGGTAAGAGAAGGCGAGGAGTTGGCCGAATTACACGAGCAAATCGTAGTAAAATTGCCAATGACCAAAGACGGTATCAAAGCTTGTAAATATTTCTCTGACAAAGGCATCAGAACCAATGTAACGTTGGTATTCTCAGCCGGACAAGCCTTATTGGCTGCTAAGGCGGGTGCGACGTACGTTTCTCCATTTTTAGGAAGATTAGATGATATTTCAACCGATGGTTTGAACTTAATCCAGGAAATCAGAGAGATTTATGATAACTACGGTTTTGAAACACAAATCTTAGCCGCTTCTGTACGTCACACCATGCACGTAGTAAACTGTGCTAAAATTGGTGCCGATGTTATGACCGGACCATTGTCATCCATCTTAGGCTTATTAAAACACCCGTTAACCGATATCGGTTTGGCGCAGTTCTTAGCCGATTACGCCAAAGGAAATCAGTAATGAGTAGTTTTCAGCAACTATTATCATAAAAAAAACGTCTCGATTATTCGAGACGTTTTTTTATTGGAGTTGCTGAGTAACTTAGTAACTGAGTGGCTGAGTGGCTTAGAATGTGAGTGTCTAACTCTCTAAGTAATCTAAGAAGTCTAACCAGTCTAACCAATCTATCTCAATTCATCTTCAAAGTTCAATTCAAAAATATTCGTGAACGCATTCTTAATCAATCCTTTGTCGTCTAAAATAATAGTTCGGTGGATTTTAGTGATTACCCATTTCGACTTTAAGTCTTCGAAATCGGCGCAACGCAATTCGGTTATGCCTTTAAACTTATATTTGGACATAATACCTTTCCATTCTGCTTGTGTATCGTTCAAGTTTATACCGACAAATTGGTAGTCCGGATGTTTTTTCTGAAAATCGAGTACTTTTTTGTGTACGGCTTCAAAGTGGGAAACCGCATTAGCTGTCCAGAAGAAAATAACCGTTTTCTTATTGGTGAACGAAGATGAGTGGACTTCTTTTCCGTTGGTATCTAATAGCACTACATTCGGCAGTACCTTCGATTTCTTTAACAATTGTATAGCGTTACCAATTTTGGTAATCTCGTTCTTCTGACTTTTATCGGTGGAAATTTTATGATAAGTAGCCAAGAAGGTTTGATTGTTTACCATATTCTGATCTTCCAATAAATAAGTAAAGGCAATGTTGTTGAGGATAGTATTTTTAACCTTTTCGTTTTTAATTAACGTATCGGCTATGTTCATTTTGTTGATGTTGGTCTTTAAAGCCAAATCTACTTCTGTGTAATGATTGTGGTAATTAATGGCGCCCATATTGTTAAGCATGTGCGACAAATACATCACAAAAGGAGAAAAATCAGAGAGTGCGGCATTGTTGCAATCTACCTTTTTTCGGAAGTCGTAATAATTCTGCGGAATCTTTTCAAAAACATCGTTGCCGGTTCTCATTTTGTGAATAGTTGGATACAACTCTCTTCTGGAATAATAAGGAAAGTCAAGCGCAGCTTTGGCATAAACGTCAAATTCGTCACTCCAATTCAATTCTTGTTTTTTGGTGTTGTAAAACGTCGTAGCCAATTGATAAGAGGAATCTACCGTTTTGGTAAACTCGTCAATATCTTTATCAAAAGCCCCAAAAATGGCATTCTTGTCTTTTTCGGTTTTAAGGTATTGCTCTATTAAAAAGTTGTTCTTTTGATCGCCGCGTCCGCAAAAAATCAACGAATTGTCGAAGTCACGGGTGTTTACACGCACCATCAAACTGTCGTTTTTATCAAAATAAACATATTGGTATTCCGGTTCGTGCTTAAAGGTATACAAACCCGGTGCTAGAGAATCAAACTGTACAAAAAAGCGGTTGTTTTTGTCTAACTTAATCGAATCGATTACTTCATTGTCTTTACAAAAAAGAACGTAGGAACTGTTGGGGTTTACAATCTCTCCGCCAAAGTAAGCCACATAATCATTACTCTTGAATTCGTTTTTGCACGAGCTCAGTAGGGCAAGAATCGGGACAAGAAAAGTAAAAACTTTGAATTGACTGTAGGTATGCATTGGAATGAATGTAATGAACAAAAATATTCAGATGATTTGGATTTTACTGTTAATCAATAGTTAAATGTAAAGGATGTAAATATGTGGTATTCTGCTAAAAAAACCAACTTTTTTAAAGCATATTCATTCTAAATTTCTACACTATTTTTCACTACTTTTGCACCAAAATTTTATAATACTACAGTTCATGTTAACAGTTTCTAACTTATCGGTACAATTTGGTAAAAGAATTTTATTCGACGAAGTAAATACAACCTTCACCCAAGGCAACTGCTACGGTGTGATTGGTGCCAACGGTGCCGGAAAATCTACGTTTCTTAAAATTTTAGCCGGCGAAATTGAGCCTACTTCGGGAAGAGTGTTCCTGGAGCCTGGCAAACGCATGTCGGTGTTGAACCAAAATCACAATATGTTCGACGAGCACACCGTGTTGGAAACCGTAATGATGGGGAACAAAGTATTGTATGCGGTAAAGGCGGAAATGGACGCTTTGTATGCCGATTACGATGATAAAAATGCCGACCGTATAGGCGAGCTCCAAGTACAGTTTGAAGAAATGAACGGTTGGAATGCCGAATCCGATGCCGGTGCCATGTTGTCTAACTTAGGGATTGGCGCTGATATGCATTACACGCTCATGAGCGAAATGGAAGGGAAGATGAAAGTGCGTGTGTTATTGGCACAAGCTTTATTTGGTAACCCTGATGTGTTGGTGATGGATGAGCCTACGAACGACTTGGATTTCGAAACCATTTCGTGGTTGGAGAACTTCTTGGCCAATTATGAAAACACGGTCATTGTAGTATCGCACGACCGTCACTTTTTAGACTCGGTGTGTACGCATATTTCGGACATCGACTTTGGGAAAATCAACCACTATTCCGGAAACTATACCTTTTGGTATGAGTCGAGCCAGTTAGCGGCGCGTCAAAAAGCACAGCAAAACAAAAAGGCAGAGGAGAAGAAAGCCGAGTTGGAAGAATTCATCCGTCGTTTTAGTGCTAACGTGGCCAAGTCGAAGCAAGCGACTTCCCGTAAAAAAATGATTGAAAAATTAAACCTCGACGAAATCAAACCGTCCAGCCGTAGATATCCTGCTATTATTTTTGAGGTAGAAAGAGAAGCCGGCGACCAAATCCTGCACGTACAAAACTTAGCAGCGTCTATAGACGGCGAAGTATTGTTTAAAAACGTCGATTTGAACATGGCCAAAGGCGATAAAGTAGTGGTGTTTTCTAAAGATTCCCGTGCTACCACAGCCTTTTACGAAATATTAAACGGCAAACAACAACCCGATAGTGGTACGTTTGAATGGGGAATCACGACCACGCAATCGTACTTGCCTAATGACAACAGCGAATATTTTACCGATGGTAGCTTGAACTTGGTAGATTGGTTACGCCAGTTTGTAAAAACCGAAGAAGAGCGCGACGAAGTGTATGTACGTGGCTTTTTAGGGAAAATGATTTTCTCGGGCGAAGAAGCCTTGAAAAAATGTACCGTATTGTCCGGAGGAGAAAAAGTACGTTGTATGCTATCGCGCATGATGATGATTCGTGCCAATGTGTTGATGTTAGACGAACCAACCAACCACTTGGATTTGGAATCGATCACGGCCTTTAACAACTCCTTGAAAAACTTCAAAGGCTCGGTACTATTCACCACACACGATCACGAGTTTGCCCAAACGGTAGCGAACCGCGTATTGGAAATTACACCAAACGGCGTGATAGATAGATACATGACGTTTGATGAGTATTTGGAGGATGATAAAATACAGGAAATGAGGAAGAAGATGTATTCATAGAAAAAACCGCCGGTGGGCGGTTTTTTTGTGGGTAAAATTGAGTTGATTTTTGTGAAGCACGCGAAGGGATTCGTGCTGTAGCGGGGCTTCATACAGTTCATCTATACCTCGGGTCCTAATTCCTAATTCTCATTCAATCACCTTTCCTTCCATACCCTTCGGCCTTTCAACCCCGGCTTTATCGTTAACAAAGGAGCATTGCTATCCACCACAAACTTCAAATGTGGCACATAAGCCGAGAGTTTGTTCAATTGTACCGCCATAGTCTTATCCTGTACCGTCCACTGCTACCGCGCGAATCCTTTCGCGTGGTTAATACTGCTACAACTTAAAATACCTAAAAACATAAACCCCATCCAACAACCCTTTTTCTCCGGCATAATCCGGTGCACTACTGTATTTATAATCTTCCGGTCTAAATACAATACCTTCTTCAACCGGGTTGTTATGAATATAATCTATTTTTTGCTGAATGACCGCATTACTCCACAATTCTATTGGTTTGTTGTCATGTCGCCACAATTGAAAATTAGTAGTATTTGAACTCTTTGCGGCTTCTTTTTTAAAATAGTCCAGCAAAAATTCCTTTCTGCTTTCTTTTGGATTTTCTTGGATGGCTTTTACTATACTTCTGCTTGTAAATCTTTTAAAATCGCCTAATAATAATTCAGGCTTTTGCTTATCAGTACTTCTAAAAATTAAATGTACATGATTGGTCATTATACACCATGCATGTATTTCCATGCCTTTACTTTTTTGACAAAATGCTAAGCTTTCTAAAAGTAAATCTTTGTATTCATTTCTGGTAAATACATCTAACCAGCCAACAACGGCAAAACTAACAAAATGCAATCCCTCTGGATTGTGAAACTTGTAATTCCTGCTCATACTATTCTTTTTACCAAAGCTAATAAAAGTTTTGTATAAGTAGGTTAAGGACTACTTTTAAGCAAGAACCACGCGAAAGGATTCGCGCGGTAGCTGGGTTTAACTACTAATCACTACTTATTCCATCTTTTCCGCAAACGCAATAATATGTCCGTCTGGGTCGGCGAAATAGCAAACTTTGTCTCCCCAATCTTGGTTGGTTATGGGGCTTATGAGTTGGGCGCCGGCGGTGGTAGCGTTTTCAAATTCGAGGGTAATATTTTCTACATAAAAATACAATTCACATCTCGGGATTCCGGTACCGGTTTGCGGATGCGGGGTTTTGTCTTTTAATAT
The DNA here is from genome assembly GCF_024710485.1 of Flavobacterium sp. Lineage (GTDB taxonomy): Bacteria > Bacteroidota > Bacteroidia > Flavobacteriales > Flavobacteriaceae > Flavobacterium. Next base: position 35,552 of record NZ_JANJUQ010000026.1, on the reverse strand, counting down.
TTTAGCGATGCCGTTATTGGGCATTAATCCAATTTTGCAACTGTCAGACACTTTAAACTCGGTCATGCCGGGTACGTTCAGATCGGCTTTTTGACGAAACAGTTTTTCGTAGAAAGCGGTACTCACGTCTTGGTTTTCGACATAAAGGATGGTTTCGGTGAGTTGGATGTGTTTCATGGTGTTCTGAGGTTGTTGTGTGACAAATATAAATGAATTTATGATTAACCACGAGGGGCACAAAGCGCACAAAGTTGTCGGTCTTCTGAATATCTGAACCTCTTTTCTCTGTGCATCTCCACAATCTCTGTGTAGCTCTGTGTAACTTATTTAAACCCGCAACCCGAAACCCGCAACCCGAAACCCAAACAAATTTGACTCGCTAAATAAAAAACGCTACTTTTACACTCCAAACAACACTACCATGAGTCAAAAAGTATTGCTCACTTCCAAAGAAGTCAATATCATACTCCATCGTTTGGCTTGTCAGTTAATCGAAAACCACCTCGATTTTTCCAATACCGTTTTGATAGGCATACAGCCACGCGGTGCTTATTTGGCCAAACGCATTCAGCATATTTTAGCCAATGATTACAATATAGCCAACATCCAATTGGGCTTTCTTGACATAACCTTTTTCCGAGATGATTTTCGCCGTGGAGAAAAGACTTTGGAAGCCAACAAAACCCAAATTGATTTTTTAGTCGAAGACAAAAAAGTCGTTTTTATCGACGATGTTTTGTTTACCGGTAGAAGTATTAATGCGGCTTTAACTGCGGTGCAATCTTTCGGAAGACCTTCAGAAGTAGAATTGTTGGTACTCATTGACCGCCGATTCAGCCGTCATTTGCCCATACAACCTGATTACCGCGGTCGCCAAGTAGACGCCATCCAAGATGAAAAAGTAAAAGTCTGCTGGAGTGAAAAGGATGGAGAAGATGCGGTTTACTTGGTTTGAAGGTTATGAGTTTAAAGTTACGAGTTCTCTAACCCGAAACCTGAAACCCGAAACCCGAAACCCGAAACATTTAATATAAACATACAACACAACACTATATATCAAAATGTCTGAACTAACCGTCAACCATTTACTGGGCATAAAATACCTGCAAAAGCAAGACATCGATTTGATTTTTGAAACGGCTGATCATTTTAAAGAAGTGATTAACCGCCCGATTAAAAAAGTGCCTTCTTTGCGCGATATTACCATTGCCAATATCTTTTTCGAAAACAGTACGCGTACCAAACTTTCCTTCGAGTTGGCGCAGAAGCGCTTGTCGGCCGATGTGATTAGTTTTTCGGCGGCGCAATCTTCGGTTAAAAAAGGCGAAACGCTAATCGATACCGTGAACAACATCTTGTCGATGAAAGTGGATATGGTGGTGATGCGTCATGCCCATCCGGGTGCGGCTTATTTCTTGTCGCAGAACGTAAAAGCCAGTATCATCAATGCCGGCGATGGCGCGCACGAACACCCAACGCAAGGCTTACTCGACAGTTATTCCATCCGGGAACGCTTGGGCGAAGTAGGCGGGAAGAAGGTGGTGATTGTAGGTGATATTTTGCACTCGAGAGTGGCTTTATCCAATATTTATGCTTTGCAAATGCAAGGTGCCGAAGTGAAAGTCTGCGGCCCGAAAACCTTAATTCCGAAATACATTGAAAGCTTAGGCGTGATTGTAGAACCTAATTTGCGCAAGGCTTTAGAATGGTGCGATGTGGCGAATATGTTGCGCGTGCAAAACGAACGCATGGACGTGAATTATTTCCCATCGACGCGAGAATACGCCCAGCAATACGGGGTGGACAAAGCCTTGTTGGATTCGCTCAACAAAGAAATCGTTATCATGCATCCCGGACCGATTAACCGCGGGGTAGAAATCACGTCCGATGTGGCCGATTCGCAACAATCCGTAATACTGGACCAAGTTGAAAACGGTGTGGCCGTTCGAATGGCAGTAATATATCTCTTAGCTTCTAAATTACAACCATAAAAAAAGCCTCGAGATTTCGAGGCTTTTTGGTTATTCTGTTTTGATGTTTCGGAGTTGTTTTAGCTTTTCTTTCAGCATGGCCAACTCTTCTTTTTTCAATTCGATGCTTTTCTTCACTTCTTTCACCATTGGGTTGTCCGCTTTGGCGTTGGCAAAGAATTGGATGTTGTTTTCCAATTGGAAGATTTCGCCTTGTACTTCGTCAATTTTACGCATTAAGAAGACTTTTTCGTTGTCTAATTTGCGCGTATCATTGTGGGCCAAGTTGTCTAAACGATTGGCATAACGAGCCATTTCGTTTTCTTTTTTGCTGGCGCTTAGTTTTTCGAATAAGGCATCCAAAATCTTGTTGAATTTCCCTTCGATGTGACGACGAGCAAAAGGCACTTTACCAAAGCTTTTCCACATTTCAATATGCGCCTTGATACCGTCTAAGTCGGTTTTGTGATCACCCGTCATTTCAAACGCTCTCACGGTTTCCAAGTAGGCTTTTTTCTTTTCGAACGCTTCTACTTCTTCAACGTTAACTTCTGATTTTTGTTCTTTCAGTTTTTCAAAGTACTCGTTACAAGCGGCACGGAATTCGGCCCACAATTTATCGGAGAATTTTCTCGGTACGTGACCAATGGTTTTCCACTCTTCCTGAATTTGCTTCATTAACGGCGTAGTCGCGGCAAAATCAGTGCTGTCTTTTAGCTCTTGTGCTTTGGCTACTAAGGCTTGTTTTTTCGACAAGTTATCGTTTTGGTCCTTCTTGATTTCTTTGTAGAACGAGTTTTTCAACACGTTAAAGCTTCTTACCGCGTTTTTGAAAGCAGTCCAAGTGTCTTCGCTAACTTCAGCAGGTACTTTACCGGCGGCAAAAAACTGATTGCGTAATGCTTCTACTTTCTCAATTTGGGTTAACCAAGCGGCGTGTGAATTTACTTTTTCTTGAGCCAACACTTCAATCTGGGCGATGATTTCTTTTTTCTTCTCCAAATTAGCCGCTTCTACAGCACGCAATTGCTCATATAAACTCTCGCGTTTGTCGTGCATTTGTTTGGTTAGTTCGCTGAAACGGTTCCAAATTTCTTCACGTTTGTCACGGGAAACGGGACCGATTTCTTCTTTCCAAATGCGGTGTAAATCTTGCAATTCACGGAAGGCTTTGTTGATGTCCTCTAAGTGAATTAACTCTTCTACACGAGCGATGATTTTCAGCTTTTGGTCTAAGTTGTGTTTGAAATCTAAGTCGCGCGCTTCACGGTCTAAGTGAAGTATGTCGTAGAAATTCTCCAAGTGGAAGTGGTAGTTGTTCCAAACGTGGTTGTATTTGTCTTTCGGTATCGGACCGGCCACTTTCCAGCGGTCGCGGATGTCATTGAATTTCTTTAAAGTAACCGGAATGCTGTCTTGGCTGTGTACCAAATTTTTCAATTCTTCTACTATAGCCAAACGATTTTCCAAGTTGGCTTGTAGGCTGTTTTGTAAGCTTTTAAAATGCGCATTCTTTTTGTCGCGGTATTGCGAGTAAAGTTGGTCAAACTTCACTTTCAACGGAAAATGATAATGGAATTCTTCTGTAGTATCCGGATTTTCAGCGTGGAATTCGTCTCTTTTCTCATCGATAAAATGATAGTATTTAGAGAGAAACGCCTTTTTCAATTCTTCCACGTGGTCTTTCACCGACATTACTTTGTCTACCACAACCAAGTCGCCTAATTCAGCTACCAGTTGTTCCATCGATAAAGTGTCGTAATCCAACATTGGAATATCGTGACGGTCTTTTAAGGATTCGTCTTCGCTTTCTTCGGCATTCACTTCCTGGATGGCGCTGATTACGGTATCGTTTTCAGAGGCCGGACTGTCATCGGCTATTGGCTCATCGGTTAATTCCACTACGTTTTCAGCGGTTGTTTCTTCCGTTGCTTCTGGAGTTTCTTCTGCTGTGGCTTCCTCAGCCGGAGCTTCTTCAACTGCAGTAACTTCTTCAGCCGATTCTTCAATAGTTTTGGTTTCTAAGTCATTACTCCCAACTTCCAACTCCTGACTTCCGTCTTTCGTTGTAATTTCTTGATTTTCAGCAGCGGTTGTTTCCAATGAGTCGTTAACTACATTTCCATCTGCGTCTTGCAGGTTATCATTCTTTTCTTCTAACATTTTTGTAAATGTTTAAGGGTTACACATTAATAGGGCGAAAGATAGTAAAGAAGCGTTACAATTCAAAGGAAATCAGGCTTATTTGTTGATTTGTTCGTTAGTCGGTTTCGTTTAAAACTAAAAAACGCCGTTGAAAATCAACAGCGTTTTTATAAAATATAAAGTTTTTTGAATCTTAATTCACTAATACTTTTTTAGTTACCGATTGGGTGGCATTAGCCAATTTAATAAAGTAGAATCCTTTTGGCAAATTGCTGATGGTGTAGGTATTATCGTTTAAAACCGGTTGTTTGATTTGTTGCAGCACTTGACCGTTGATGGTGATGATTTCAATTTCATCCAAAGTCACTTCCGATTGAATGTTGATTACATCGGTAGTTGGATTAGGATACACTGCTACGCTTTTCAAATCTGAAAAAGTTGGATTTGACAAAGGTAAACCCCAAATTTGGGTTACATAATTATTGTTGTCGATGAATGGATTTCTGTTGTTTTGACGAGCGTAAATAGCGTTGTTTCTGTCAATTTCTCTTTGACTTACAGGGTCTTGAGCATTCCAAGTCAATAATACATTTAAAGCTTGATTGGTGAATACTTGCGTGCTTGTTCCGTTGAACATAGCATAACTCCAGCTGGCTACTTGGTCTTCATAGCGAGTAGCGAAATACAATAACATTCGAGCGATATCGCCTTTAAACTCATCAATAGGTTCAAATACGGTTCCTGTATAACCGGCGGAATAGCCCGAGTTTAAGTTAGAGCCTCTTTTACTTCCGTTAGAATAGGTTGCATTAGGCGTATTTACTTTACTGAATGGCAAATCACCTCGTTGCGCATTAACGAATTTATCAGAAGGCACCACAAAATGCGCATCAGAATACATTGGGAAATTGTTTTGTCCAAATACTGATTGCGGAATCAAATGCTCACGATTGTAACGTTCACACTCATTGTTGCCTAAGGTTCCATCATCTTGTAAACCACCGCCATAAACGTATTCACATTCACTTCCGGTAGGTTTTTCGGTATACATATCGAGCATGGTACCGTTGTTTTCATAATAATTATCAATGTCAGAGGTCAAGTAAGTAGTGTACAAACCTGCATAACCTCTGTCGTTATGGTCGTTAATGATGTTGAAAAGTTGCGTTTTTAAAGTGTATCCCGTTCCGGTTGCCGTGCTGTAATACCCAGGCGGAATTGAGTTAACCGACAGTGTTTGCTGAGCTAAACCTAAGAAAGTCAGGTTTAAAAACAATAAAGTAAAGATTTTTTTCATGTGGATTTTTAATTTTCTTTTTTGCGTTCGAGTAAGGCCATGTAAAACCCATCAAATCCGGTGTCTTGGGCCAGAATTTTAACGTCCTTTACAAAAGTAAATGATTTTCCGGTTTCAGTGCTTAAGAAACGCTTCACTTGTTCTTGGTTTTCAGAAGGTAAGACCGAACAAGTAGCGTAAACCAATTTCCCACCGGGTTTTACTATTTTAGAGTAGTTTTCCAATACTTCTGCCTGTACTTTTTTGATGTTTTCGATAAATTCCGGTTGTAGTTTCCATTTGGAATCAGGATTTCTTTTTAAAACCCCCAATCCGCTACAAGGTGCGTCGATTAATACTCTGTCGGCTTTCTCATGGAGTTTTTTGATGACTTTAGTCGAGTCGATAATGCGGTATTCTATATTAAAGGCGCCGTTTCTTTTGGCTCTTAATTTTAATTGTTTGAGTTTGCTTTCGTACAAATCCATAGCAATGAGTTGTCCTTTGTTTTCCATTAAGGAAGCCATGTGTAAGGTTTTGCCACCGGCTCCGGCACAAGTGTCCACTACGCGCATTCCGGGTTTTACATCGAGGAAAGGGGCTACTAGCTGAGAAGAAGCGTCTTGTACTTCAAACAGACCTTCTTTGAAAGCATCGGTTAAAAATACGTTAGCTCTTTCTTTAAGGACTAAAGCATCGGGCTGGTCTTTTAAAAACTCGGTTTCGATGTTTAAATCCATTAAAATGGCGCGCAGTTTTTCTTTGGTAGTTTTTAGTGTATTTACCCTAAGAATCACTTGCGCTTGTTTGTTTTGTGCCGCTATTTCTTTGGTCCAAACTTCTTCACCCAATTCTTTTACACCCAATTCGTCCATCCAATCCGGAATAGACTCGCGCATTTTTCTGATTTTAGACAATTCGTCAAAACGACCTTTGATTTTTCGTTCCGGAGTACCTTCCAATTGTCGCCAATCGGGAATAGGGTAGCCGCGTAGCACAGCCCATACGGCAAAAATGCGCCATAATTCATCACGATTGAGCGGTTCTTTTACATCGGCGATTTCCATGTAAAGTCTTTTCCAACGAACGATTTCGTAGATGGTTTCTGCTACAAATTTTCGGTCGGAGCTTCCCCAACGTTTGTCTTTTTTCAAAGCGCGTGCTACGACTTTATCAGCGTATTCGCCTTCGTTAAAGATAGCGTTTAAGGAATCAATGGTGGTGTAAACTAAATTTCTATGTAATCGCATTGGGTAAAAAATAAGCGTGCAAAGATATTCCTTTTTTATTATGTTCTTTTAAAATTAACACGTTAAAAAAGGAAACCGCGTTTTGTATTGAATCTTATAGGAAAAGTTGTTGGGTAAACGATTAAATCGGATTACAGTCTCTTTCAATTCGACGCATTTCAATTCGTTCCGGGGCGTGAATGACCAATGGGAATTGTTCAATTTTTACCGAACTACTGTCTAAACCGAAACCTTTTTCTTCCGACAAACTCAACTTTTTCATTAAGAAATAAGTGTTCATTACGATTTTCTCGAAGAAAGTCAAGTCGCTGTCGTTAGACAAGAATTTTTCAGACAAGACAAATTTGAAATCACCGATGATATGATTTTTGCTCAAAGATTCATATCTCGAAGTAATATCAACCTCGCCGCGTTCCACCATATCTTTGATAACTTGTTTGAACATCAAGTTGATTTTGGTTGGTTCACGGAAACCAAGATAGAAGTCGATACGGTAAATATCGTCTTTGATGATTTCGGTTACTCTGTATTCCTTTTTGTAGGGTTCGCTCAAAATATTCACATGAATAAACCAATATAAATCGGCTCGTTTCGGCCGTTTTTGCAAGATAGAATACATTACTTTTTCTTCGATTTCGTCACTGCGATTCGAATTGGTCATGTAGACCAAATGCGTGGCGTATTTCGGAATGGATAAATCCACACTAAGTTCGGCCAACACTTTTTTATAGTCGTTAATTTTGACAATTTTAGTATAGCTTTTGCTGATTTTTTTCGCTAAAAACCAAGTCGACATGATACCTATTAAGAAGAAAGCAATAGCTAGTGTTACATAACCGCCTTCCATAAATTTGGTAACATTGGCTACCAAAAAGCTAAATTCAATAATAGCATAAATAGTAATAATTGGCGCGATAAAATACCACTTTATGCGTTTCATTATCAGGTAAAAATTGAGCAAAGTGGTGGTCATCATCATACCCAGAATAATGGACAAGCCGTAAGCATGTTCCATGTATTTGGACTCTTTAAAGTATAAAATGATTCCAACACAACCTATGAATAACAGCCAGTTAATAGAAGGTATATACAATTGTCCTTTTACATCGGTTGGATAATTGATTTTAACCTTAGGCCAAAAGTTTAAGCGCATGGCTTCGTTGATTAAGGTAAACGAACCACTGATCAAAGCTTGAGAGGCGATAATAGCAGCCAAAGTCGCTACCACAATTCCGATAGGTTGGAACCACTCGGCCATAATCAAATAGAAAGGGTTAGGGTTGTGGTCGTTTAATTGGGCTAAAGTGCTGCCGTTGTGTTGTAATAAATAAGCTCCTTGTCCGAAATAGTTCAGTACCAAGGTAGATTTCACAAAAATCCAACTCACGCGGATATTTTTTCTTCCGCAATGTCCCATGTCTGAATATAAAGATTCCGCTCCGGTAGTACACAAAAATACTGCACCAAGAATGAAGAAACCGTGTCCGGATGCATCCGAAGTTAAAAGTTTGTAGGCATAGTAAGGATTTACAGCCTTTAACACTTCAACGTTTTGCGAGATTTGAATGATTCCTAAAATACCCAACATAGAGAACCAAACCAACATCACAGGAGAGAAAAACTTGGTTACGATTTTAGCTCCGAATTGCTGTATAGTGAACAAAACAAATAAGATAGCAATAACAATGGGAATGGTTGGGATATCCGGTTTAAAAATGAGCAATCCTTCTACGGCAGAGGAAACGGAAATCGGCGGTGTGATGATACCTTCCGCTAAGAGTAAACTTCCTCCTATGATAGCAGGAACAATCAACCATTGAATTTTGGTTCGTTTGACCAAAGAATACAACGAAAATATTCCGCCTTCTCCGTGATTGTCGGCATTTAAAGTAATGATCACATATTTGAGTGTCGTTTGTAGCGTAAGCGTCCACAAAATACAAGATAAGCCACCAAGGACTAAATCGGCAGTGATTTGATGCTCATCGATAATGGACTTCATTACATACAAAGGCGAAGTACCAATGTCTCCGTAGATAATCCCTAACGTTAAAAGTAAACCGCCTGCTGATAATTTTGAATGCAGATTTTGATGGCTATGCGAACTCATAATAAAATGTTAAAGACAGCAAATTTATACCTTTTTGAAATATCTGATTCTTTAACAGTCAATTATTTTTTTAAAAACAAAAGACATCGCCTAAACGATGCCTTTGCTAACAACTAAACTATAATTATAAAACTCAACCTCTTCGGTTTTCTCTGCTGCTATTGTTGCCTCTGGAGGAGCCACTTCTTTGGCTTGATAGGTCTCTTTGACCACCTGAGTAATTTCTGGGGGCCGACATTTCTCTGGGTGCCGAATTGCCTCTGGGCGCTACTGAGCGTGGTGACTGATTATTCTGACTTGCGAATTCACGAGAAGGCGTTGCATAGCTTCTCGGGTTACTTCTTGGAGCAGATTGCGCACTGTTGGCAGCTCTTGGCGATTGGTATTCTCCGTTGATGGTTCCGGAAGTGGTTTTGATTTCGTTAAAGGTTCTTGGTGAATCATAACTTCTCGGATTATTTCTTGGAGAGGCATTTACATTGCCACTAACTCTAGGGCTTTCAAAGGTTCTTACAGTTGCTCTTGGAGATGTTTCTTGTGTTCTTACTGTTCCGTATGATTCATTTCTCACCGCGCCATTCGATCTCGGACTGGCATCCACATAATTTCCTCTCGGATTGTTAGCTGTGGAATTGCGGTTCCCTACTGTTCTGATGGTTCTGTTTTGATCCAATTCATAACGATTCGCATAACTACTATTGCGGTGTTGGAATGAACGATTCGGGTATCGTAATTCGTAGCCGTTTCCTCTTCTTCCGCCTCTGTAATAGTTATTGTATACAACGCCACATCTTCTGTAATTCACGTAATTGTAATGGTGGTGAAAGTTGATGCTGATACCGATGTGATTTCTGTATCGGAAAATAGGCCAAGGTGACCAAGCGTAGTAATAGCTCGGATAATAGCCCCAATACCAAGAGGAGTAGTAGGGACGGTAATTACCAACCCAAAAGGTGGAATAAATTACCGGAGTGTAAGCATAAACCGGCTCGTAAATGTAATTAGGACCGTACATATAAACGTCGCCAACTACTTGTACTTGCACTCTGTTGTTTCGGTCGCGTTCTACTTCTACCGTAGCTACGTCCTGATAAGTATCCCTCCCCAAAACGGATTGGATAACAATTAAGTGTGCATTGCCTTCTACAGTTTCAATGACGCGTAAATAATCGACTTGATTATCATCGTTCAAATCGAGATTTGAAATTTGGATTTTCGGATCGTTTAATCGTCTTTCAAAATCAGCCAAGTCTCTCGAATCTCCGAAAATTGAAGCCACTGCTCTCAAATCTAAATTATCACTGATTTCAGAGTTGTAGGCTGAAACCGTTGTTCTGTCTTGAGCAACCACCGCAGTGAGGCTCAAAAGCGACAAAACTGACCATGTTATCATTTTAGTTTTCATAATCCTATGTTTTAAAGTGGAATAGTTTTTTTGAACTTTCCAATTATTGTGCCACAGGATTTTTTTCTGCTTTTTTAACGCAATCTTAACTGTGTTAAAATTTGTATATTCGCTTTAAAACCACCAATTGCCATGACAAAATCGATTTTACCCGTTGCCGTTTTTTTATTGTTGTTTCCTTTAACAGTCAAGGCTCAAGTTTTTAAGTCGGTTGCAGTGGATACTGTTTTTTCTGAAACTATCAGTATCAGAGCCCTATCGTTTTTAAACGATACACTTTATTTTGCGGGTAACAAAAGTAGGGTAGGATTTATATCGTTAGATGCGGAAAGGAACAATGCAATGGTAGTAACCGATTCAACTTTGTATGAATACAGAAGCGTGGCAACTAACGGAAAGCATGTCTTTGCTTTGTCCATTGGTAATCCGGCCAAACTATATCGTTTTTCATCCGATTTGAAACAGAAAGTTTTGGTTTATGAGGAAAAGCACGAAAAAGTGTTTTACGACAGCATGCAGTTTTGGAATGCTGAAGAAGGAATAGCCATTGGAGATCCCACAGATAAATGTCTTTCAATGATTATTACGCGTGATGGTGGTGCAACTTGGCAAAAAATATCCTGTGATGTATCGCCCGAAATTACCGCTGGTGAAGCGGCTTTTGCAGCCAGTAATACGAATGTAGTTTTAAAAGGGAATCATGTTTGGGTGGTTTCCGGAGGAAAGAAATCCAGGGTTTTTCATTCGGAAAATAAAGGGAAATCATGGAAAGTTTTTGATACACCTATTGTCCAAGGCGAAGCCATGACCGGCATTTTTACAGCCGATTTTTACGATGAACAAATTGGCTTTATAGCCGGTGGAAATTATGAAAAACCTATACAAAATTTTCAAAATAAGGCTATGACAACCGATGGCGGAAAAACCTGGAATTTAGTAGCTGATAATCAAGCGTTCGGTTATGCTTCTTGTGTGCAATTTGTTCCGAATTCAGCCGGAAAAGCGTTGGTAACTGTTGGTACTCAAGGAGTGTTTTATTCTGCCGATGCAGGACAAACGTGGCAACAATTGTTGAGCGATCAAACCTTATATACCATCAGGTTTTTGGATTCCGACACGGCTTATGCAGCAGGAAAAAATAAAATTATTAAAATTGAGTTCAAAAAATAAGAGAGTCATTTGACTCTCTTATTTTATCTTCCTACTCTTTTGTTTCGGTATTGTTGCAGTAGTTTTCGGTTGAAGTCTTCTTCCGCTTTTTTCAATTTTAAAATTTTAAGCGGAGAAATTACACCTTTCAAACTCGCGATAAACTTTTTCCGAGTTTGGTATAATTCGTCTTCGGTACTTTCCATTTGAGCTAATAAAGTTGCTGCTTCCTTTTCGGGTAGATTGTCGAAAGACTCATCGTCAATTCGGTCTAAATAGCCTTTGAGTTTTTGCGCTCTTATTTCGTGTTGCTTATCCTCGAATGCATTGTATAAAGGCCAAAACTTTGCTGCTTCATCCGGTGTTAACGATAATTCATTGGTAATGTGTGCCACTTTCATAGCTTTGATTTGTTCCTTTTTTTCTCTGAGTAATCGACCGCCTTGTCCATAGGAATTAGCAGTGACTAGGATTACAATAGCTAAAAGTATTTTGTTGATTTTCATATTGTTAGTCTATAATGTATTGTTCTAAATTGTTGCTATCCAATAGTATGTCCTCAATAGCTTCTTTACCTAAGTTTAATTCGAGTCTGATTCTGTCTAAGTCTTCTTTTTCTAAGATAGAGGCCAAATCTTCTTCTGAAAGCTTAGTGTGTGTGGTAATATAGTCTTCCAAAACCAAAGCGTCCACAGCATTTGAGGTTTTGAAGAAATTTTGATAAATCGGAATCGAGAGCATCAAAATAACCACAGCTGCTGCTGCAAAATACCATGTTGTTCTTCGTTGGTAAAATGCAATAACTTTTTTAGGCTCATTGGCAGGAAGTTGTGCTATAACCTTGCTTTCAAATGCCTCAAAATAACCTTCGGGAATTGAAAAACCTGAGGGAATTTTAGCTTCGTTATCGTTTATTTTAAATGATTTCATAATTGTTTGACAAATTTAAGCGTTTAGGGTTTAATGGGAATTCATAAATTCTTCTATTTTTTTTACCGCATGGTGGTAAGAAGCTTTGAGCGCTCCGACAGAAGTACCCAGAATTTCCGATAAATCTTCGTATTTGATTTCTTCAAAATATTTCATTCTAAAGACTAATTGTTGCTTTTCAGGCAAAATAGCAATCGCTTTTTGCAGTTTAAGTTGAATTTCATCGCCATCAAAATAAGTGTCAGCTTTAAGATTGTCTACTATTTTACTTTGCAATGCTTCATTTGTAATTCCGTTCTTTTTAGCTTTTTGATTGATAAAAGTGATGGCTTCATTGGTGGCAATGCGATACATCCAAGAAAACAATTTGCTTTCGCCTTTGAAATTCTTCAGATTTTGGAAAACTTTGATGAAAGTGTTTTGCAACACATCATCAGTATCGTCGTGGTTTAAAACGATATTGCGAATGTGATTGTATAAAGGTCTTTGATACTCGCGTGTGAGGTTTTGAAACGCAGTATTTTGCGTTTTCGGATCCAATAATTCCCGAATAAAATCCTTTTCGTCTTGCAAAGTTTTATTTTTGGTAGTTGGAATAAAGTTAAGTGAAAAGGTTTAATTCCAAGACAAAAAAATTATGGTGCAACTGTAGGCTCTGCCGATGGAGTAGTTGGCGCAGTAGAAGTAACCGGAACCAAAATAGCGGTTGGCGTTGGCGCTGATTTAGGGATAACCGGAATATGAATTTCGGTAATCCATTTTGAAGGTTGTTTGACATCATCAATGGTTTTGATGTAGACTTCCGAATATTTTCCGGCAAAATTAGGTGTATAACCATTGTCTCGGATATAATTTTCAGCCTTGGTCCAAGCTTCTTTTAAATGCGAATAATCGCCAGTAAGTGTAGTTTTCAAACAAGTAAACGGAACAATTTCTCCCGATGTGATTTCACTGCCTGAAGTGATGAAAATTTGTTCGCTTGTGGGTGCGCATACCGAAAAAATCACAATATCGTTGGCTCTGTCGTAGCGCTCGTAAAGAATAAAAGGCTTGCCCGACATGCTTAAATTGTTCTTTTTGAAAAAATGCAACATCTTCGGCATCACGATTTTGATGTTTTTAGGTAAACTTTTAATGCGACAAGTAACGGTTTGTTTTAGACAAAATCCGGAGTTGCGTTGCACGATACCGTTGACTTTAATACTGTAGGTCTTCATTTCGTAAGCCAACGTTTTATCCAGATTTCTTAAGCTTTTTTCAAAAGCATCGTTCACCATTCCGTTAAATCCGCCACTGAAAAAAGTGCTGATTTTAGTCATCAAATCCATTTTTCCGCGGGCTTCTATGGTTACTATAGTACCACCAACCGTATCTTTTAATTTCCAATACAGCGTAGCTTTTGTGCCGTTAAAGTTGCCCATTTGGCGAATGCTGTCGTTTTCCTTACTGTAGTAAGTTTTCAAATTGCCCGAATCTGAACCGTTATCCCAAGAAAATTGAGCACCCGCGCCCATAGTTTTGGCCGGATACGTGAAGGTAATTCCGTTTTCTTTAGTCATCCATGAACCAAAGGTTTCCCAATTTTTATAATCGTTTACATAGTCGTATACAATATTTCTGGGTGAATGGATTACAGCGGTTTGTTTGACTTTGAAATCGCCTCTTTGAGTAGCAATGTAAACGGTTACACCAACTAATGCTAAAAGGATTAGTAGGAATAAATACTTCAGGATTCTCATGAGATGATAATTTGGTTAAACAAAGTTAATATAATTCGTGTAACAATTGCTATGACAACTTTGACTATATTTGTTAGAAAGCAAATCCATAAGCTTATGAAAACCAAAAGTGAACTCAGAGGGATTTTATTCCGACATTTAGATGGTATTACAACCGCTCCGGTGGCTTATTCACTTTATCAAAAAGGTGTTTTGGATTATATTTCACAGTACAAGAAAGTAGCGTTAGATGATTTGGTCCAAAAATTCAAGGCTAACGACGGTTATTTGAACGTGGCGTTGAGAGTTTTGGCCTCTCAAGGTTGGCTAAACCAACAACTTGATAACGCCAATAACACGATTTATTTCAGTGCTAATGAAAAAAGTGCCGTGGCCTTCGCTTTGGTTCCGTATTATGAAGATGTTTATAGGTTGATGCAGTTTACGGCCAATTTTCATCCGCGTAAATTTGAAGTGGAACCTTTTGAAATGTTACGTGAGTTGTTTGTCAAATACGAGTCGCTTTACGGTATTATTTTATCGGATGACGAAGACATTCGGGCTATAGAAGAGCAAGTGCTGTATCACATTGAAGGTAACTTAATCGGTCCAACCATCGTAATGCTCGGGATGACCGGTATGTTTCATAAGTATTTTATGGAAACGTCTTTCCGCCCTGAGGAATTTCACAAAGAACCGGAATGTTTTTCGGTCATATTAGATTTTATGACGCATTTGGGTTGGTTTACGAAAAAGAACGACCACTATCAATTTACAGAAGCCGGTTTGTTTTATGCCAAAAGAGCCGCAGCTTACGGTGTAACCGTTTCTTATATTCCGACACTCCGTCAAATGGATGAACTGCTTTTCGGAAATGCTTCGTTACTGAGAAATATCGGAGAACACGAAACCGAATTGCATGTCGACCGCGAAATGAACGTTTGGGGCAGTGGCGGTGCTCACGCCGAATATTTTAAAATTGTGGATAAAATCATCATCGAATTGTTCAACCGGCCGATAGCCGAGCAGCCCAAAGGCATTTTAGATATGGGTTGCGGAAACGGTGCTTTTTTGGAACATATTTTTGATGTTATAGAACGACAAACTGCTAGAGGTAAACAGCTCGATGATTATCCGCTGTTTTTAATAGGAGTAGATTATAACGAAGCCGCGATTAAAGTCACCCGCGCCAATTTAATCAAAGCCGATATTTGGGCGAAAGTGATTTGGGGTGATATTGGTCGGCCACAACTACTAGCCGAAACTCTGAAAGAAGATTACAACATCGATTTGAAAGAATTGCTCAACGTGCGTACTTTTCTGGATCACAATCGCATTTGGGAAACCCCGAAACAGCGAACTCAGCATCGCATTAGTACTTCTACGGGTGCATTTGCCCATCGTGGTAAGCGCATCTCTAACAATGAAGTCGAAGATAATTTGTTGGAACATTTACTGAAATGGTCGCCCTATGTTCAGAAATTCGGTTTGCTTTTAATCGAATTACATACAATTTCCCCGGAACTGACAGCGGCCAACTTAGGAAAAACGGCGGCCACCGCTTATGATGCTACTCATGGCTTTTCCGATCAATATATTGTTGAAATTGAGGTACTGCACAAAATAGCCGCTGAAGCCGGTTTGTACTCGCAAAATAACGTATTCACTCGCTTTCCTAACTCGGATTTAGCGACAGTAAGTGTTAATCTTTTTAAAGGAAAATAGTTAGCGCTTGAGGTACACTTTGATCAGAAACAAAACGGCAATAAAAAGAAAGAAACCTATTAAGACTTTGTAACTGCCTTTGTATACTTTTTGGTGCAGCGATTTGTCGCGTCCGTAAGCAATATACATAGCAATAACAAAAGCAACCACAAAAAAAGCAGCGAAAATCAATTGACCTGTTGTGAACATTTTTTTCAAATTTTCAACAAATTTACTCAAATGTTAGTGATTGTTGTATTTTGCATCCACAATAAATTTTAAGGTTATGCAAAAACAACTCAACGCAGTAAAAGAATTTCACACCGCTTTTGGGCTAGGCGTTAGTGCCGAAATGAAAGCTTGTTTGGGAGTGCAAAAAAATACGCTTCGCTTTAATTTAATGAAAGAAGAAAATGAGGAATATCTCGAAGCGGTTCAAAATAACGATTTAATCGAAATTGCCGATGCTTTAGGCGATATGCTCTATATTTTATGCGGAACGATCTTAGAGCACGGGTTGCAACACAAAATAGAAGAAGTGTTTGATGAGATCCAAAGAAGCAATATGAGTAAACTCGGTGAAGACGGAAAACCCATCTACCGAGAAGACGGCAAAGTCATGAAAGGACCGAATTACTTCAAACCCAATTTTGAAGACATATTAAGATAACATCAGACCTTAATATGTCCCCAATTTTCTCCGGTTTTAATTCTGTGAATCTGCATTTCGCTGATGCCGAATTGCTTGGCCAGAATTTTGATACGGGTTTTGCGGTTGGGTTTGTTTAAAATTTTCTTCAGGCGAATGACATCCGTAGACGTTAGTTTTCGTCCGTCAGATTTTATGTTGTGCTCAATCAGTTTTAGTTTGGATTTAATAACGGCCGGACTTTTCTTATTGTGCGCCAGTTTGTCCTGATAATTTACCCATCTCAAATTGGAAACCACGTCATTGTCTCTGCTGTGGTCTAAATGGATTACGTGGAGTTGATCTTCGGATGTTTTCGGAATGAACAATTCGGCCACCAATTTATAAATGTAAAGCGTTTTATCACTTACTTTTCCGTCTTTGCGAATTTTATAACGCAAAGTTCTGTAGCCATCAGCCACACCGCCTTTTAGGACAGTCCCGTCTTTAAAATCCTTTGTAAAACTTATTAATCTTCCTCTGTTAGATACGGCATAGCGCATTTGCAAAGGATAATCTATTTCGACTTCTCGAAAGACCTCATTTGGGTAAAAACGAATCATTAATTGTGGTATTTGTAATTTCAAATTTAGAATATTTATTAGAATAAAAATGGCTTTAAGCCTTATTTTAGCTTATTTTTAAGCTTGTTTGATACTAATTAAGATATTATCTTACAGGGAATAGAAAGATTAAAAAAAAACTCTCATTAAGATGAGAGTTTGATTTTTAAAGCAGGGAGTTGTCTTAATTAAATTTTAACGGTCCAGCCAAAAGTATCTTCTGCCAATTTGTGTTGGATTTTTGTCAGCTTTTCTTTTAAATCCAAAGCAAAGGAATGTTCCAATTTTGGTAACTCGTAATAATGCTCTTGGTATTGAAAGCCTACAATCGGATTGACTACAGCCGCTGTTCCGGCTCCGAAAATTTCTTTTAAACTGCCGTCTTTTGCTGCAGCTACTAATTGTTCGACTAAAACAGGACGTACATCAACGTTTATCCCTTCCCGTTGCGCTAATTCAATTAAACTTTTGCGGGTCACTCCGTCTAAAATTCTTTCGCTGGTTGGCGCAGTATACAAGGTATCATTAATTCGGAAGAAAACATTCATTGTTCCAGCTTCCTCTAATTTGGTGTGAGTGGCATCATCGGTCCATATAATTTGTTGGAATCCTTGTTCTTGAGCCAATTTTTGCGGGTAAAACTGAGCAGAATAGTTCCCGGCGGCTTTGGCGGCACCAATACCACCGTTTGCAGCTCTACTGAAGTGTTCAGCGATAACAACTTTTACTTCGCCCGAATAATAGGAGCGAGCGGGAGAGAGGATAATCATGAATCGGTATTGGGTTGAAGGTTGTGCGATTACTCCCGAACCAATAGCAATCATAAAAGGGCGTATGTACAAACTGTTGCCTAATCCTTTTTTGACCCAGTTTCTTTCTAAATCTAAAAGCGTGTGTAATCCTCCCAAGAATATTGTTTCCGGCACTTCCGGCATCGCCATTCTGACAGCCGATTTGTTGAATCGGTCTAAATTTTGCTCTGGACGAAACAACCAAACATCATCGTTTTCATCTTTGTAGGCTTTCATACCTTCAAAAATGGCCTGACCATAGTGAAATACTTTGGCTGAAGGATCAATTAAGAATGGTTCATAAGGTTTGATTATCGGCTTTTGCCATTTTCCTTCTCTGAAATCACAAAGTAACATATGATCTGTAAAAGTATTTCCGAAGGCTAAATTTTCAAAATCGACCTCATTAATTTTAGTAGCCTCAGCTCTTATAATATCGATTTCGTTAGGTTCTTTTAACATCATTTAGAGTAAGTTTTTAAATCGAAAAGCAGACAAGTATTTGATAGTTAGTTTCTTGTTGGTTTTCGGTTTGAATAATTGTTGTGTTGTTACATTTTTGTAAAGCTAATAAAAAAATAGAAGACATATGCAACCGCTACAATTATTGAATACTTTTTTAAAAATTCTCGTTTTTGAGGCCATACAACTTAATTTTTAATTAAATATTGAAATTATTAGCCCTAAAATTATGTGAAATTGTTAATCTGTTTATTTTTGTAGCACTAATATATTTAAGACATGAAAAAATTAAACCTGATTATTGTTGCCCTTATGTTTTTTGTTGGTTCCAATGTTATGGCTCAGACCAAAACCAAACCGGCTGCTAAAACTTTTAACGCTAAGGATTATGCTACTTTTGGAGAAAAATTTAAAGTGGGTAAAGTATTGACCAAAGAGCAAATGCTTAAAAAATACAAAAACCTGAAGAAAGGCGATACAATTACTGTTCAATTTGAATCAAAAATCAAATCGGTTTGCAAGAAGAAAGGATGTTGGATGAAAATGGATTTAGCCGGTGATGAAACTTCTTTTGTGAAATTTCATGATTATGGATTTTTTGTTCCTTTGAATGCTGATGACAGCCAGGCTATTGTTTACGGAAAGGCTTTTGTTGATGTGGTTTCTGTAGATGAACTTAAGCACTATGCCAAAGACGGTGGAAAATCGGCTGCTGAAATTACTAAAATTACCAAGCCCGAAGTGACTTACTCTTTCCTTGCTACCGGTGTTTACATCAGAAAATAATTTCCGATGAAGAAAGTTATAGTTGTTATTTTAGTCTTGATTTTTTTGGTCTTGTCGGTACTTTCTTGTCAGAATAAAGAAGAAAAAGTAGTTGAAGAAAAGTGCGAGCCTAAAACCGAGAAAAAGTTGGAAATGTACCAAATGTCGGAGATGGCTGCCTTAATGGAGCAAATGTATGTGGACAATCAGAGATTAAAGGAACGTATTATTAAAGGTGATACTATTGGACAATTTCCGCAGCATTTTATGAAAATTCACAAAGCAGTGATGACCGATGAAAGTGATAATGATGCTTTTTTCAAAGAGCAAGCGGCTAAGTTCATCAAGGCTCAGGAATTGATTTACAAAGATCCTGAGAATGCCAAAGAGCATTTTAACAATGGTATAGACGCTTGTATAAAGTGTCACCAGCAAAAATGTGGCGGACCTATTCCACGCATCAAAAAATTATACATTAAAGAGTAAATTGAAACGCGAAATTATCCAAACCAAAGACGGTTCAACTACTATTTACTTGCCGGATTGGGAGGAGAGTTATCATTCTAAGTACGGTGCAATTCAAGAAGCTTATCACGTATTTATAAAAAATGGGTTTTCACTGTTTCAGGGAAAACCCATTACTATTTTAGAAATCGGTTTCGGTACAGGATTAAATGCTTTTATTACCTGTTTGGAGGCTAAAAAGACTCTGCAGAAAGTGCATTACGTTGGAGTAGAAGCTTATCCCGTGGCTTTATCCGAAGCATTGAAAATGAATTATGCTGAAGAGATTTCACCCGACTCAATTCAAATTTATGAAAAATTGCATCAAACCGAATGGGAAGTCAGCCATGCCATAAATAACTATTTTTCGCTCACCAAACGAAAACAGTTTTTCCAGGAAATTGAAGACCGTGAATCTTTTGATTTGATTTATTTTGATGCTTTCGGCTTTCGAGTGCAACCGGAATTATGGGGTGAAAGTATTTTTGCTAAAATGTATCAAGCGCTTAAACCTAAAGGGGTTTTAGTTACGTATGCTTGCCGTACTTCCATTAAAAGGGCCATGTTGGCAGCGGGTTTTGAGGTCGAAAAGTTGCCCGGAGCTCCCGGTAAAAGAGAAATGTTGCGGGCTTTTAAAGAGGCCTGAAATTTAACATTAATCTCACTATTTTTAACTTTTATTTTAAATAATTAGGGCTTAAAATTTTCTACTTTTGAAAAACATCAACAACGTTCTTATCTAATATTTAACCTTAAACTTAGTTACTTTATGTCTAAAAGCATGTTAGACCACACCAAATCAGTGTTGAAGAAAGTAAGTTTTGATTCAGGATTGTTTTGCAAAGAACTCGAAAAAGCTTGCAAAGTCCTGCTGCCCTATGAACTGGAGGAATTAACCCGCTGGCTATTAAATTTCACTAAAGAAAAGCCGGAGTTGCAACACTGCTTATTACGTATACAATAACCCATAAAACTAAAGGAACTTAAACGGTTCCTTTTTTAATGAGTCAGAATAAAATAGTAAGTAAATACATAATAAAATAATTTAAAAGTGCATTTTGTCGATGTTTATAGCATTTAAACGTTATTTTTTTATTTTTTTTGTAGTTCGAATAGAAAAATTATTTTACTTTTACTCAACGTTCTTACAATAAGATAACCCCAAATCTTAACTGTTATGCCTAGAATGATTTACGATTACACTAAATCCGTACTCGAAAGAGTGAGTTTTGATCCCGTTCTTTTTGCCAAAGAATTAAAAAAAGCAATAAAAAATTTATTGCCTTATGAAATTGAACAGCTAAAAAAATGGCTTCAGTATTTCACTAAAGAGCATCCGGAATTAGAACAATGTTTAAAGGTTGTTAATTAGTAGTTTTTTTGAGTTTGTTTAGAAATAAGGAGCTTTTTGTGCAAAGCTCCTTATTTTTTTTGTAACGGACTGATAATTTGAACATTTTGAAAAGTAATGGCTCCCTTAATCACGCCAGAAATAGTACTTCGCAATGCATCAATAATGTGTATTTTTAATTCGTTTTTGGGATAAATCAAACTTACTTCACGAGCCGGTTTTGGTTCGATAAAATGTTTCAGTTTGACCTTGTCTTTTTCCGGTAAGTCCAGCGTATGAAGGTAAGGTAATAGAGTAGTTCCCAAACCTTCATCGGCTAATTTGATGAGCGTTTCAAAGCTTCCGCTTTCTATTTGAAAAGTACTTCTTTCTTCCTGATTTAAATTTTTACACAAATTCAGGATACCGTCTCTAAAACAATGTCCGTCTTGTAAAAGCAAAATTTCATTCACATTCAAATCGCTAATTTCAATTTCTTTTTTATGAAACGATTGGTGATTTTCCGGAATATAAGCCACAAAAGGCTCGAAATACAAAACCACTTCTTTTATTTTTTCATCTTCCAAAGGTGTAACGGCAATTGCAGCATCCAAATGACCATTCTTTAGTTTAGCAATAATTTCTGCTGTGTTAAGTTCTTCAATGATGAGTTTAACTTTTGGATACTTCTTAATGAAATTAGTAAGAAACATTGGCAGTAAGGTCGGCATAACTGTAGGGATAATGGCCAATCGAAATTCTCCACCGATAAATCCTTTTTGTTGGTCAACGATATCCTGAATTCTGTCAGCTTCATTGACAATATTTTTAGATTGATTGACAATTTTAAGCCCAATTTCTGTCAGTTGAATCGGTTTTTTGGTGCGATCAAAAATTTGAACACCCAATTCTTCCTCAATTTTCTGAATTTGCATGCTCAGTGTTGGTTGTGTTACAAAGCATTTTTCAGCTGCGAGGGTAAAATTTTTGTGTTCAGCAACAGCCAAAACATATTTTAATTGCGTAATAGTCATTGATAGTGAAATTTGATGTAAAGATAAAAACTATCAATTTATTTTATGGTATCAATGGTTTATATTTTCTAACTTTATTGTGTATTTAAAATTCAATCTTATGAAAATTAATAGTCTGGGTTTACCCAAAAAAGAGAGCGAAATTATAGCCGCCGAGCTCAATATTTTATTGGCTAACTTTCAAATATTCTATCAAAATTTAAGAGGCTTGCATTGGAACATCAGAGGCAAACGTTTTTTTGATTTGCATCTAAAGTTTGAAGAATTGTACAATAACAGTCAAATTAAAATTGATTTGATAGCGGAACGAGTGCTTACTTTAGGAGGTACACCCTTGCATACTTTTGAGGATTATATTCTTCATAACAAAATAACGATCGGGAAGAATATTCATAATGATGAAGAGTCTATTGCTTTGATAGTAAATTCGTTGACTCAGTTGCTCAAGATTGAAAGGGTTATCTTAAAACAATCCGAAGAGATTAATGATGAAGGAACTAACTCTATGATGAGTGATTTTATCCAAGAGCAAGAAAAAACGCTTTGGATGTTGAAAGCTTGGCTGGAAGAGGAAATTTAATAGTTTTAATTGTTAATTTTTTCAATAAAAGTCCCCTAATCGAATAACTTTACTAATTTTACTCCATGAAATTTCTCTCGGGGTTCATGCTATTATTGTTTGTTTCTTTTCTGGCAACTCCTACTGTGGTGACGTTGATTAAGAAAGGAACAGACGTTTCTGTGTTTTATAATTTTTCCGAAGAAGAAATACACAAGGATATCAAAGAAGCCAAAACTTTAAAAAATTGTTTTGATTATCCTTTTACTGAAGCCGAACTTCAAACGGATTCAAAAATTATTTATGAAAACTTATCGCATCACGATAACGTAGCGGAAGAAATCTTCTCTCCACCACCCGAGTTAATTTAATACTTACTTTTTTCAGTCTTGCTTCTGTAGGATGTATTGTGTATTAAATTAATTTATAGGAATGACAAAAAAAATCAATCTTTTGGCAAACCTTAAATCTGATTTTGCATCAGGTTTAGTGGTTTTCTTAGTGGCATTACCATTGTGTTTGGGTATTGCCTTGGCGTCTGGTGCGCCACTTTTTTCAGGTATTATTTCGGGAGTTGTAGGAGGAATTGTTGTAGGATATTTGAGCACTTCTCATCTCAGCGTTTCCGGACCCGCAGCAGGTTTGACAGCCATAGTATTAACGGCTATAACCGATTTAGGCGCCTTTAATGTCTTTTTAACGGCTGTTTTCATCGCCGGTATCATCCAATTGCTTCTGGGGTTTTTAAAGGCCGGCTCCATTTCAAATTTTTTCCCAAATAATGTTATCGAGGGAATGTTGGCCGGTATTGGGGTAATTATTTTCATAAAACAAATACCGCATGCTTTTGGTTATGACAAAGACTTTGGTGGTGAATCTTTTGTACAGTCGGATGGTCAAAATAACTTTATGGAGTTTTTTTCATTTCTTGACCATGTTCAGTTAGGTTCTGTTATTATCACAGCCATATCTTTAACCATTTTGATTGGTTGGAATAAAATTGATTTTTTTAATAAGATTAAGTTGGTTCCGCCGGCTCTGGTAGCTGTAATTGTTGGGATTGTAATCAATGAGTTTTTTATCCAAACCGGAAATAGTTTAGCAATAGGAGGAGATCATTTGGTTAAATTACCGGTTCCGACCAGTATTGAAGAATTTCAAAGTATATTTATTATGCCTGATTTTTCTGCTTTTACCAATTCCAAAGTCTGGATTGTCGGTGCTACCATTGCAGTTGTAGCTTCAATTGAGACTTTATTATGTATTGAAGCCGCAGATCGAATGGATACTCAAAAGAGGTATACCGACACCAATGTTGAGTTAAAAGCGCAAGGTTTTGGGAATTTGGTGAGTTCGTTGTTAGGTGGTTTGCCTATGACTTCGGTAGTCGTAAGAACCTCTGCTAACAATACCGCCGGTGCCAAATCAAAAATGTCCGCTATTATTCATGGCTTTTTGTTGTTGATTAGTGTAATAGCTATTCCGGCATTACTGAATAAAATTCCGTTGGCTACCTTAGCAGCAGTATTGTTATTGGTAGGTTACAAATTGGCTAATCCTACAGTATTAAAACATTTTTGGAAGAAAGATAAAGTGTACCAATTTATTCCTTTCATTCTCACTTTTGTGGCAGTAGTCCTCACCGATTTGTTGAAAGGTGTTGCCTTGGGAATGATTGTCAATATTCTTTTTGTTTTGATAGGAAATTCTAAAAGGGCTTATCGTTTTCGTAAGGAAGAATACCAAGAAGGTGATATTATTCACATTGAGCTTGCACAAGAAGTGTCCTTTTTGAATAAATCAGCGATCAAGTCAACCCTAAATGAAATTCCCGAAAACGCTACTGTTGTTATTAATGCTACCGATACAGTTTACATTGCCCATGATGTTTTAGACTTAATAAAAGAGTTCAAAAAAATTAAAGCCAAGGAAATGAATATTAATGTTACCTTAGTTGGGTTCAAAAAAGGCTACAAATTGGAGAATTCAAAGGGAAACAAGAATACGGTTACCATTGAACACCGCTATAATGTAATGAAGCGGAAAATGGAACCGGTAATTAAATAAATTTTAACCTAAACACTAACTAATAAATAAAATGAGCAGCGATTTTTACAAAAAAATTTTAGACAACAATAAGAATTGGGTTGAATCTCAATTAGCTATTGACAAAGACTATTTTAAAGATTTAGCCAAGGGACAACAACCGCCATTATTATGGATTGGTTGTTCTGACAGTCGTGTACCGGCTAACGAAATCATTGGCGCCAAACCGGGAGAAGTTTTTGTACACAGAAACATAGCCAACATGGTTGTACACAGCGATATGAACATGTTAAGCGTATTGGATTACGCTGTAAATGTTTTGAAAGTAAAACATGTTATTGTGTGTGGTCATTACGGCTGTGGAGGTGTTAAAGCCGCTATGGGTAACCAATCTATCGGTTTGATTGACAACTGGATTCGTCACATAAAAGACGTTTACCGTTTACACGAGGATTATCTGAATTCTTTTACAGATGAAGAAGATCGCTTCAACAAGTTTGTAGAAATCAATGTTCAGGAACAAGTTTTTGATTTGGCCAAAACTTCTATCGTTCAGGGGGCTTGGAGAAACGGACAGGATTTAACACTTCACGGTTGGACTTACGGTTTGAACTCCGGTTATGTAACCGATTTGGGAGTTAACATGAGTTCGAATGATGAATTGGATGAAGTTTATCGCTTAACATTCCCAATCTAATTTCTCATAGTCTCTCAGGTGTTGAGAATAATGCTCAAATAAATCGGCATTCCGAAAGTAATGTTGAACGGAAAAGTTACGGCCAAAGCCATGGGTAAAAATAATCCCGGATTGGCTTTGGGCGCGACTATTTTCATCGCTGCCGGTACTGCAATATATGAGGCGCTGGCTGCTAAGATAGCTAAGATGAATCGGTTTCCGATTTCATGAGTCACCCACTGGCTTGCCACTGAAGCCATCACTCCGTTCAGCAAAGGAATAACCAAAGCAAACAGCAATGGTGACCATCCGCTTTTGAAAAACACATCTAGTTTTTTACCGCTAACTATTCCCATGTCCAACAAAAAGATGGCTAAAAATCCTTTAAAAATGTCTGTGGTAAAAGGTTTAATTCCCATGGCTTGTTGGTCGCTAGCCAAGTAACCAATTACCAAACTTCCCAGAATTAACAGTACGCTTCCGTTGGTAAGAGAATGGCGAATTATCGGGCTCAATTTGGCTTTGACAGTCGACTTCTTATCATACATTCGCATTAAAATCACCCCAACAATAATCGCCGGTGCTTCCATCAAAGCCATTATGGCCACCATATGTCCGCTGTAATGGTACTTCTGAATTTCCAAAAAGGAGACAGCAGTAACAAAGGTAACCGCACTCACAGAGCCGTAAGCCGCCGCAATGGCACCTGAGTTTTCTACACTGAATTTTTGTTTCAGTATAAAAAAACTATAAATAGGGATTAAAATGGCCAGTAATACACCAAACAAAGCAGACCATATAATTTCCATGTCAAAATGACTGTGAGCTAACTCTTGACCGCCTTTAAATCCGATAGAGAAGAGTAGGTAAAGGGAAATAAATTTTGAGGTGTTAGGCGGAATTTCCAAATCGCTTTTCAATCGAGTTGCAATAATTCCTAAAATAAAGAACAATAAAGCCGGATTGGTTAAATTGTCGAAAAGTAAATCTAAATTCATGATAGTTTATTTAGTAGCACGAGTCAATCTGTCGTTGATAGATTTGCCCAGATTTTCATCCGGAAATCGTTCGGCTACAATTAAGTCTAAATTCATTTGGTCGAGTCTGTGCATCGCCTGATATAAGTTGGTTGCAGCCTCTTTATAATTTCTTTGCTCCGACAGTATTTCTTGATGTTTTACGTTGCATGATGTAAACTTTTTGTAAAAGGTCAGCGTTCCGATATTTTTTGAGTGATTGTTATTTATGAAGCCATCAATATCATTTGTTAAAATGGTTTTGGTTTTCGGTGCGTAATGACGTAGGAGCATTCCTGGTGCTTCGGGTGTTGCTTCTTTAGAATTCTTGATGTTAACTTTACCCACTACAGCTTCTACTTCTTCAACTGAAACAGCGCCTAATCGGTAAACTATTGGTTCTTCCCCTTCAAATCCGATGATAGTTGATTCGATTCCGTTTTCACATGTGCCACCGTCCAGAATTAATGGTAAATTATCTTTGAAATAATTGGCCACATGTTCCGCTGAAGTCGGACTTATCGAGCCAAAAGGATTAGCGCTGGGAGCTACTAAAGGGAAATCGAGTAAGCGCAACAAGGATAAGGTTAGCGAATGATTGGGAACTCGAACGGCTACAGTGCTTTTGCCTGCCGTAACCAAATCAGGAATATTGTTTTTCTTTTTCAACACTAAAGTCAATGAACCCGGCCAAAAGGCATTGGTCAATTGGTAGGCTTTCTCGGGAATTTCTGTTGCAATGTCGTTCAGTAATTCTTTGGAATGGATATGCACAATCAAAGGGTTGAATAACGGACGATTCTTAGTTTCAAATATTTTTTTGATGGCCTTTTCACTGAAAGCATTCCCGGCCAAACCATAGACTGTTTCCGTTGGTATGGCTACCAGGTTATCATTTTCAAGGATGCTTTTTGCTTGTTGTAAGTCGGTTGAAATTCTATTCATGTGTTATGGGTTACAGTTATCGCAATACATAGGATCTTCATATTGCAAATGGCGTGGATATAGTTTTTCTTCTGTATGCGCACAGTTTTTGCACTGGTAAATATGACTTAACGTAGATCGGGTAGGAAAGGAGCAGTTTTCACAAGGTAAGCCCGCTTTAACCTCAGTAACATCAAATCCGGGATAGGCGCAAGAAGGACAAGTACTTTTAATTTTAGCAATCAGCTTTTGGGTTACTGCTGCAATTACTTTCATTCGAGTAGGGTTGTGCATAGCTCTCATGTCGGTTTCGGCATAAGCGGTACCAAAATTGTTTTTCAATCTTTCGAAATGCAGAGATAATTCGTCCCAATTTTGACAACCTTTAATCACTTTACTGTAATTGTCTTCTGCGGGTTTTAAAATAATGCCGTGGGAAGGAAATTTTGCTTTTTCTGCAAAAACTTTCAAAGCGGCTTTATTGGGAATGGCTTCTCCTTGAAAGTTGGTGTCAGTACTGATTTCTCGAGCTATAATTTCGAGGTCATTGGCATAGTCTTTCAGCATGATCCATTCGTCATCGGCATGTGCAAAAAAAACAGAAGGATGTGCTCCGAAAGAGCCTTCGCTGGCTACCACCAAATCGGCACCGATTGCTTTTACAGCGAGTTCACATTTGTCGCGTAGTGTTTCAATGATATTCTTTTTCCTGGCAATTTCTCCCGAAAATGTACCCAAACTATCGGTGTCAATTACATCAGAAGTGAAACAGTGAACCCCGAATGCGTCACTAAACAAGGGAGCAATCACTGTTTCTTTCCGATGCTTGGTAGCAATGAGAAGATTTCTTCCTTCAAACATTAGGCTTCTTCAAGTCTTACAGTAATCGTACTATTTATAACCAAATTAAATTTGTCCGATTGAGTGTTGGCGATTAATTCCTTAACCGCTTTTTTCGTTTGAGTAAGCTCTTGAATACGTTTTTTGGAATGCTCGATATCCCTGTTGAAACGGATATGGTTGCTGAAATCTTCTCTACTGTGATAATCTATTTTGTAATTCAGTAGCGCAGTTAAAATTTGATCAGCATTTTCTGTTGAAAATGTTCCGTCGATTAGTTTGTATTCTTGTGTGATTGCCATTTTTTATTGATTTAACAGTTTGCTGAAATTGTAATTGGTAACTAGAATTCCAATGCCTAAAATTGCATTGCTGATTAATGAATCATTGCTAAAGCTCATATAAAGTCCACTTGATAATAGTAATAAGCAGACAGTAAGCTTGAGTTTTTCGGTTGATTTTACACTAAATAAATTCTTCATGTCCGAATTGGTTTATTGTCCTTGTCCTAGAGAATATCCGGCTTTGCCATCAAACTCGTAGAGGTTTTCAGTTTTGATAACATCAATTTTAGCGTCGAGTGCTTTGGCTAATAAATTGATGATTTGATTTTGATACAATAATTTACCATTGGTTGGTTTAAATCGACAACGCCAGTGGTCAGTGCAATACGTTTCTTTAAATCCATCCGGCCAAACTTTTATACCGCGATTGGTAATCATAGTTAAATGTTTATTTTCGGTATTAATGGTTTGTAGTTTGGAAGCCAATTCATTAGGGTTAGTTCCGTTCCAATGCACGAATAAGTCAACACCAACCAGTTCTTTATTCATCGATGGTTTCTTAACATACTTAGGGAGATTTAGCACTACATCTTTGGCATAAGAAACTTCTTTGAGTAATTTCGGTTTTTGCCCTAAGTTGGCAATTACGGCTTGAGCGAATTCTTTAGTGCCTACTTTTTGCTTGCTTACGCCTTCTTTGTAAATATCGTAGGTGTGAATACCATCTTCTATAGTTTTCAACCAAGCGTTTTGCACTTTTTCGGCTACTTCAGTTTGCCCGATGTGATTGAGCATCATTACAGCGCCTTCCAATAAACCGGAAGGATTGGCTACATTTTGTCCTGCTCTTCTGGGTGCCGAACCGTGAATAGCTTCGAACATGGCACATTCTTCACCTATATTGGCAGAACCCGCTAACCCAACCGAACCGGCAATTTGAGCTGCTACGTCTGATAACACATCGCCATATAAGTTCAACGTTACAATTACATCAAAAACCTCCGGCGTATCGGCCATTTTAGCGGCACCGATATCAATAATCCAGTGTTCATTTTCAATTTCAGGATACTCGGCGGCAATTTCATCAAATATTTGGTGGAATAAGCCATCGGTTTGTTTCATGATGTTGTCTTTGGTAAAGCAGGTTACTTTTTTTCTGCCGTAAACTTTGGCATATTCAAAAGCGTAGCGGATGATTTTCTCACAACCTGGACGACTGATGAGTTTCAAACATTGCACCACTTCGTCGGTTTGTTGGTGTTCGATTCCGGCGTACAAATCTTCTTCATTTTCTCGTATGATTACGATATCCATCTCCGGATGTTTGGTCTCCACAAACGGATGCAAACTTATACAAGGTCTCACATTGGAATACAATCCTAAGAATTTTCGGGTAGTCACATTTAAACTTTTGTAACCGCCACCTTGCGGAGTAGTAATTGGAGCTTTTAAGAATACTTTGTTTCTGCGAATGATGTCCCAAGATTCTGCTGCAATTCCGGAGGTGTTTCCTGATAGATATACTTTTTCACCTACTTCAATTTCGTCAATCTCAAGTTGTGCCCCTGCGGCTTTAATGATGTCAAGTGTGGCATCCATAATTTCAGGTCCTATTCCATCTCCTTTGGCTACAGTAATTCTAGTCATGTGATTTTTTGTTTTAAAGTTTGACAGGGCAAAATTGAAAATTATATTTCATATATTTTTATTTATATTTGTAATGAAAAACATAAACTATTTTTATGAATTTTACTTTGCATCAGCTCCAAATCTTTTTAAAGATTACACAAACTAAGAGTATTACGAAAGCAGCGGAGGAGTTGTTTTTGACGCAACCGGCCGTTTCAATTCAATTGAGAAACTTTCAGGATCAGTTTGATATTCCGCTCACAGAAGTTATCGGCCGACAACTTTACGTAACTGATTTCGGGAAAGAGATTGCCGTTGCCGCCCAAAAAATTATAGATGAAGTTAATGCCGTGAATTATAAAACTATGGCTTATAAAGGAATTCTTTCGGGGAAATTGAAATTGTCAGTCGTTTCTACCGGCAAGTATGTGATTCCGTATTTTTTGGCCGATTTTATGAAGACCAACAATGGAATCGAATTAGAGATGGATGTTAATAATAAGACAAAAGTGATTAAAAGTTTGAAGAATAATGAAGTTGATTTTGCTTTGGTTTCCATTTTACCCGACGATATAGCATTGGAATCTGAAGTCTTGATGGAAAA
Source organism: Flavobacterium sp. (assembly GCF_024710485.1). Classification (GTDB taxonomy): domain Bacteria; phylum Bacteroidota; class Bacteroidia; order Flavobacteriales; family Flavobacteriaceae; genus Flavobacterium. The sequence continues at coordinate 5,180 of NZ_JANJUQ010000026.1, read as the reverse complement.
CAAGCTTTTTTTGGTAGGGCACAGGAATTCGAAAAATGAGGTAGATCCTGCTGACACTTCGTTTCTTACCCAAGTACCGTTGATATTCAGAGAAGACGGTTCGGCCACAAAAACGTCAATGGAGCATTATTTGAAAAAATACGGTATCAGTCCGAGAATGAGGTTGCAGCTGACCTCCAACGAAGCTATAAAACAGGCCGTAATCACGGGTTTAGGCTATTCTGTAATGCCGTTAATCGGATTAAAAAACGAATTAGAAAAAGGCGATGTAGTGATTTTGCCGGCTCAGGGATTGCCGCTAATTACTAACTGGCGATTGATTTGGTTGAAAGGAAAAGCTATGAGTCCGGTAGCCGCTGCTTTTTTGCAGTATATTAAAGACCATAAAGACAAGATTAAATCAGACTCTTTTTCTTGGATTGACAGTTACTAGTTGTCGATATTTTCATTGAAAGATGACGGCAACATTGTTGGGATAAACTTGATTAAAATAGGCAACAGCAAACCGCCGCCGGGTAACAAGAAAATAGTTAGTGACGGAATGGTTTTGCAAATATCCAACAGCTGTTTTTTGATTTTTTTCTTTTCTTCTTTGTCCAAATCTTTGCGGGTGGATTTCGCTAAAAGTTGCATCAATTCTTTGCTCTCTGAAATTTCTTTGAGCAATCTCGATTTGTTTCGGCTAATCAAAACCGCAACGCTTTCTGTGGTTTGATCGTAAAAATGTTTGACCGGATTGGAAAAGTTGAAATACGGTATTTCGCTTTTGTATTTCAGTATAAAGGTGTTGATAAAATGGATACTTTCTAAAACGTGCTTGTCTTCAATTTGAAGTATTTCACCTAATTTGAATAGGAAGTAGCGCTCTTCGTTTTCTACTTTTTCATCGCTCCACAAACTGATTCCGGCTAAATCTATAACATAGTATTTTTCAAGAGTATTAGACAGGTAACTTAAATCTAAATCATCAATAGTTGTAATCTTGTTATTGCCAAATTTATTATAGCGCACGGAAGACTCAAATAACTTAGCCAATAGGTCATCGTGTGGTGAAAAGCCGGTTTTTGATTTAAGCGAAAGAGAAACAGTACTAATCACTATATCTTCAATGATGGTTGAGTATTTTTCTGGAACATTTCCTTTTTCAAGGTATTGTTTGAAAGCCAGCACATCAATAAACAATAGCGCATTTGTTATGACGTGAGAAAAATTTTTGCTGAAAATATCCTCATTGGTTTGCACTCTGTCGTGGATAATTTTTTCCAGTTTGCTGGAAACTGAACTAGATTCCATAACCTTTTTCAACGGATTAAATCCTTTCGGAATCATGGTGTTGTAAAAAGCGACAGCTTGGTTGACAAAATTGATTTTGTCGTTATCTTGTTTTACCAATCGGTACATTTGAAATAACGTGTTCAGCATTCCTATTTTGGTGATCTCCTGAGGAAGTCTGTCTTCGTTTTCAAAAGATAGGGTGTTATCAAAACTTACGATGTGACCAAAAATGAATCCTGTATTTCGGGTTCTGATATAAAAATCCTCTTCGTTTTGCGGAAACGAGTGTTGGGATTCATGTTGTTCCGTAAAAAACTTGTCTATCCAACCGGGTACTGAAGGGTTAATCATCTGTCATGGTCAATTTTCAGGACAAAGCTAAATTATTTTTGAGAGTTCTGGGTTATGTTTGTGTAACCAAATTTAAAATGAACTTCTCGATTTGATATTTTGCTCACAAAGTGAAAGGATTTCGGCTATTCTTTTGGCTCTGGTTTCCGTTTTTTTGGCTTGATTAAGCCAATACAAATAGCTTTTTCGATATGAAGGACTGAAGCTATTGTAATTGTTTAATGCCATGGGATTTTGCTCGAAAGCAAGCGATAAATCTTCCGGTAGTATGTGATTTTCAACCTGATCTAAAGATTCCCATGAGCCGTTTTGCTTGGCGATTTCAATTTTGCGCAACCCGCTTTCATGCATTAAATTTTCAGCTATGAGCTTTTCGATGTACTTCTTGTTGAGTTTACTCCAAACACTTTTTTCTTTTCTGGGTGTAAACATTTGCCTACGGCGATTTTCATCTAATTTTTTTACTGTGGAATCAATCCATCCGTAACAAATGGCAACTTGTACAGCTTCTTCCCAGCGCATACTTTCAATACCTGAACTAACGCTGTAAAAAATCAAATACACCTTTGTGGCGGATTGATGATTATTGTGCAACCAATTCCGCCATTCATGTGCATTTTTGAAATATAGATATTCTTGTTCTTCCAAATAAAATTATTTGATTAAAGCAGTACAAGCCACTCTTGCTCCGGCATTTCCGGTAGGTTGAGTAACAAAATCATCCGGTTTGTCGTGTACAATTAAGCCTTTACCTAAAATGTCTTTGGTTTCATCTCCACAACCAATACACCATTCGTTGGTTGTCATAGTAATGGTTCCATTACCTTCCGCATCGGCTGTAAAATTACCGATATCACCTTTATGGTATTCAGTTTCGCCCCATTTTCCGTGTTTTTTAAACGTAGGATTCCAATGGCCTCCGGTAGAAGTGGCATCAGGTGCTGAGCAATCTGATTTTTCATGAATGTGAATGGCATGAACTCCCGGCTTTAAACCGGAAAGTTTGGCGGTGAAAGTTACTTCTCCATTTTTTTCGGTAAATACGGCCGAACCGGTAACGTTGCTTCCACTTTTAGATTCGAAACTTAAGTTTAATGTTTTGCTTTTATCCGGCGCAGTAGAACTTTTACAGCCAAAAACAATCAATCCGATGGCAAAGATTCCCAATACTGTTTTTTTCATAATTATCTAGATTTAATGTATAAAAGTAAACAATACGATTAGTTTTTACACTAAACTTTGATTAAAGTTTACTTAGATTTTTCGCCTACAAAATAATCACTTTGTGACTTGAATAATACGTTAAAAGTGGTTAAACTGCCATAAATTCGGGTGATGTATTGTTGCAATTCTACTTTTTCAATTTCTTCCAATTTACTGGCGTTGATTTTTTGTTCCATTACGCGCAAGCGGTCTCGCAACATTACAATTTTGTGAAAGAAGGTGTCTATAGGAACATCTTTAGCAGCCAAACCGGGTTGTCCGGGCTCTAATTTCAGATTGCCGCCTTTCCATTTATCAGCAATGGCGACCGGTTCGCCTAATCCGTTCCATTTTTTTAGTATGGATAATAAGCTTTGTTCTACATCATAAAAGCTAACCGTGTCAACTTCATTTTCGGCAGCTTCAATTACTTCAAATTCGCTATCAATAGCTATAGTTTCTAATCCACCATCAATAAAAGTTACCCAATAGTCCTTAGAAGATACGTTAGTAACCACACCTTTACCATACTGTGCGTGGTTGATTCTTGAACCAATTCCTAAAATTTTCATATTTTTTACTATTTTACAAAGTCACTAAATTACTAATTAGTTTTTAAAAAAATACCGCTTGTGTATTGTCAAGCGGTATTTGTATTGGTAAAACGTATTGTTTTTGTTTATAATTATCTCTATATTAAAGCGATAAAACAATCTCCGAGAATTTATCTTTTGTGACCGGTTTTATGATAAAGTCACTTACCGAACTCATCTTTTTTGCTTTTATGATATCATGAGGAGAAATAGAAGAGGAACAAATATATATTATTATTTTATCCTTTCTTTTATTCTTTAAATGACTGAACTCATCTAAAAATTGCCAACCATCCATAATAGGCATCGATAAATCCAAAAAAATCACCTCAGGTAATTGGTATTCTGAATTTAGATTTTCTTTCAGATAATTCAACGCTTCCAATCCGTTGCCAAAGACCCTTATTTCTTTGACGTAATTTGTTTTCTCGATGATTTTTTTGGTTATGTACACAAAGGTGTCGTCATCGTCAACCAGGGCAAGTAGTTCGATTTTTCTCATGATATTTGGGATTTAAAAAGTATATAAAATGTACTTCCTTTATCAGGAGTGCTGTCAACCCAAATTCGACCACCCATGGCCTCAACTTGCGTTTTTGTCATAAACAAACCAAAACCTTTTGCTTCGGGATGCTTGTGAAATACTTTACGTATTTTAAAAATATTGTGTTTGTGTTTGTTCATATCAATCCCCAATCCGTTATCTGTTATGGAAAGGATAATTCCATCTGCACTTTTTGTGGTCTTAATATCAACAACAACATTTCTTTCCGGTGACTTATATTTAAGTGCATTACTAATTAAATTAGTCAAGATGCTCTCCAAATAGATTTGCGGATAAGTAATAGTGTTAACTTCACTAAAATCGCATTTGATTTTGGCTTTATACATTTTGATTTGACCTTCAAATCCGATTAATATTTTCTTGCAAATCTCATCAATATTTATTTCAACCGACTCTATTTCAGTATCTTGTCTTACCTGCAATGATTCAACAAGTTCATCCAATAGACCGTTGAGATGATTAATAACGGGCTTGATTTTATGTAGTGCTTCATTTTTTTCATCCACTTCATTAGTAGATTCAACATAATCGAGCAGCATGGCTATATTTACTAATGGCGCTCTTAAATTGTGTGATACTATGTTACAGAAGTCAACCAATTGTTTGTTTTGATATTCTGTATTTATAAGCATTTCAGCAATTTTTTCTTCTCCTTTTTTTCTCTCTGAGATATCAGATCGAATGGCTACATATTGATAAGGCTTGCCTTTTTCATCTAAAAAAGGAACTATAGTGGTATCAACCCAATAGGCTGTGCCGTCTTTTGCTTTGTTTTTTAATTCTCCTTTCCAAACACGTCCTTTCGCAATTGTTTGCCATAATCCTTTGATGAATTCAGGAGGATGATAGGAAGCATTAATTATTTTATGGTCTTTACCCAATAATTCCTCACGACTGTATTTTGAAATTTTACAAAAATTATCATTAACATGCGTGATGATTCCTTTTTGATCTGTAATGGCTACAATTGATGATTCGTCTAAGGCATATTTATAATCGGAAATCTCTTTTATTTTTTTTAATAATTGCTCTTCTGCAATTTTTCGTTCGGTTATATCATAGCGAATGGATACATACTGGTATGGCTTGCCATCGCTATTTAGAAATGGAACAATAGTGGTATCTACCCAATACACGGATCCGTCTTTAGCACGATTCTTGAGCTCTCCTTTCCAAATTTTGCCTTGTGCAAT
>NZ_JANJUQ010000034.1 GCF_024710485.1 Flavobacterium sp. | reverse complement strand
ATTGTATGAATATTCTCTGCTACCATCTTTTAAATGAATTAAATACGTCCCACTATTTAGATTAACCGGAATTGAAAATTCTGAACTAACATTTGTTAAATTCAGGTCTTTGATTACTTTCCCGTTTATGTCAAGTATCTTTATTTTAATTTCTGGTGAAATTATTTGCAAGTTCTGAACCTGAATTCTACCTTTTTGGTACTGGATTTTAATTCCTGAATTCATAGATTTATTATCTACCCCTGTGAATACTTTTTTCAAATCAAATGCCGTTAATGGACCTCTTAATGCTGGTGATCCCGTACTGGAAAAAAGTACATTATTTTCGTTATTTATTTCCATAGAACCTCTTGCACTCGAATCCATAAGACTAATCACATAATCATCAACTAACCTTATAATAGATATTTTCTTTGATTGTACACCCACATAGTCAGAAGATATAAATGCGAAATCGCTAATTTCGAGATTGGTATTATTTTTTCTGTAGTCTTTTAGTTTTATCATTGTACCAATATTAAATATTAAAAGATTATCCCAAGATCTCCAAAAACCAACTAATTTATTATCATTTGAGAATTTAATTTTTGATGGAGCAATAGTTGAATTTTCAATCTTTTCCAATTCCTTAATCAATTTCAGTGTATTAGCATCCCAAAGTTTAAGCGAAACATAAGATTTACCAAATACGTCCTGTCCGCTGCCACCTGTAGCTAAGAAACGCCCGTCGGGGGAGAAGGCAATTTTTGTAATCATTTCTTCAGTTTTGATGTAAGCCCGTTGTTGAGTTTCCAAATCAAGTATAACTATTGATGAATCGCTACCTGTAGTACCAGGTTGACTACCAAGTCCGCTATAGGTGATTTTACTTGAATTTGGTACAAATTTAACAAGACTAGCTCGTTTAAAATTTATAGTGCTATAATTTTGAAGGTCAATAATAACTATCTGATTCCACGACACAGCCAATTTGGATCCATCACTTGAAATATCAATTGATGATAATTCTACAGGACCAAGTGAGATAGGTAATATTCTCAAAAGTTTACCATTTGTTCCGTCAATTTCAAAAACCTTAAGTTCTATATTGGGTTGTCCTGAGCCGTAATCAAACCCGTTTTTGTAAGCAAATACATTTCCGTTCGGATGGACAGCAAATCCATCAATACGCCCAATAGAAGAATCAGCCACCCAAAGAATATTCGGGTCAAGCTCATTAAATCCGACTTGTGCCTTCATATTAAAAGCACTTGTAACCAGCAGCACCAAAGCCACCACAATTAAAAACATTTTGCGTTTCATTATTGAAACTCCTTTAAATAATTTATAAAAACTGAGCATAGAACTGTTCTATACTCATCATAATATTTATAATCTTAAATTCATTGATTTGCAATGCGATATACCGGCATCAATACCTGGTGTGTAATTGCTTTTATTAAATTTTAATATCATTTTATCACAAAATTAATTTTTAAATTCTGCATAATTTCTATAATTTAAAATAAAAAAATAGTTACAAATTTTACTTCTTTCTTTTTCATTTAACTTTTAAATGATGAAGGAAGGAGTAAATGATTATAATTCAGGAAATGAAATTAGTTTTGATTGATTTGAATTTGCAAGTGAGCCATCAATTTTCTCCGGTCTAAGTATATCTACTTTAAACATTTTACCCTCACCTGGCAGGAACTTGACCGCTAATGAGCTATTCTGACCTATTACAGTATCAATATAATTTTTAAATCTTTCCTGACGCCACCAGGGCCAACTTTCGTCGTAGTTTTCATCCGCTTTTAACTCCTGAACACGCAACAATACATAATCATTCGGATTGTCAGGGTCGCAGTAGTTAAAAGGAATAGTGATTTCACGACAGCCAAAAGATTTATGGAAATAATTTTGCCAAACAGATGCCTGATAAATTGGGCTATTAGAACGTGTTGGATTTTTACCACCATGCTGACTCAAAGAATCATATTCATAAGAAGATAAAAATAATATATGTTTATCATTCGGGTCCTCACAAAAGTAGATGTTTGGATCAGTACGACGATTTTGAACACCAATAAAACAAGAATTGTTCATGTTTAAATCATTTTTATCAGCTAAAAGTGTAACATCACAGAAAGATTCGTAATTTTCAAAATTTGGTTGTTCAGTCTTATATCCTGTTTCATCAACATCAAATATTTTTCTTGTTTTGATATTAAGCGTATCTACAAATTTCGTAAGACTTGTATTAACAGTTTCTGAAGGGCGTTGTTTATACCATGTTTTATAGCCTATTCCGTACCACGCCTGCAATCTTAAATTCATCAGAAGAGTTTCATTATTTCTCACCCATGTATGGAGTTTATACATTTCATTCCTGATTGATTTTTTTCCCATAAATATTCTATTGGGCTGTACTCCCATTGTAGTTGAAACTTCATTCCAGACACTTTGATTTGGGAATGGAATTATTTCTAAATGGCTATAATTATTATCAAGAAAATCGCCTGTGGATTTGCTTAAATTGATAAATGCATCATCTGATAATCCGCGTAACTGGGATAGTGTCATT
>NZ_JANJUQ010000002.1 GCF_024710485.1 Flavobacterium sp. | reverse complement strand
TTCTGCAATAAAATCTTTTACTTCTTTTTTATCAACAGTCCCGTGCCAACTTAAATCTTTATGACTGAACGTTGGATAATCAAATTGCTCGTTTTTCTTAATCTTATCTTTAAAAACCAACACTTTAATCATATTTTCAGCGATACCGTTTCGGATTAACTCCTGAACTAAAGCTTCACGCTCTTTAAAATACGATTCGTCAAAGATAATTCCAACAGTTTTTATTTTACCCTCTGAAGTCAAATGCTTTACATTTGACAACCTTTTTTTAACTATTTTTTTTGTTGAAAAATCCTTTAAGTAATTTAAAAACATACTACTTTTACTTGAATTGCAAATTTACTAAAAATAAGAGCCAAAAGCGATGGTAAATCTAAAAAACTATAGAATTGTAATGAAACTTTTTGTTTTATTATTAACATTTACGGTTATAACTTCTTGTGCCGAAAAAAAATTCTTCGTCACTCGAATTGAAGGTAAGGAAATTGGGATTACCCAACAGACTGAAACTGCGAGTGATAATGCCCAACAACAAGCCCAACAAATTGAAAGCTTTATCAAACCTTACAGAGAAAATATCGATAAAGATTTAAGTTTAGTTTTGGCCAATGCTCCGGAAACCATTGATAAATCAGGAGAATGGCAAACTCCTATGGGCAATTTTCTGTCAGACATCACACTCGAAAAATCTAATGTAATTTTCAAAAAGAGAGCAAACAAGGAGATTGACGTTTGTTTACTCAATCACGGCGGTATCAGAACCATCATTTCCAAAGGCGATGTAACGGCTCGCAATGCTTACGAGATTATGCCATTCGAAAACTCTGCTATAGTGGTAGGCTTAAAGGGTGAACAAATTTTGGAGATGACACAATACATCATCGCAGAGAAAAAACCACATCCGTTAAAGGGATTAACTTTTACCATCGGCAAAGACAATCAACCTAAAGCGATTTTAGTGAATGGACAACCTTTAGAAAACACCAAAACCTATTACGTAGTTACATCCGATTATTTAGTGAACGGTGGTGACAATATGCTTTTCTTTAAAAAAGCTACCGAACGTTACGATTTAGACTATAAGCTTCGCAACATCATTATTGATTATTTTAAAGCCAATAAAGTAATCAAAGCCGAAAAAGACCAAAGAATCAATAAAGAATTGTAAGATGAAAAGAAGAGACTTTATACAAAAAACGGCTGCTACATCTGCATTGTTGGGTTTAGGTGGTTTATCACTAAGCAGTTTCAAATCAGTAAATACGAAACATTTGACGGTTTTACATACCAACGATGTGCACAGTTATATAGATCCTTTTCCGGCCAATCATCCCAAAAACCCAAATATGGGCGGGGTGGCCAGAAGGGCCGCTTTGATTGAAAGTATTCGAAAAGAAAATCCTAACGTTTTGTTGTTGGATGCCGGAGATATTTTTCAGGGAACGCCATATTTTAATTACTACGGTGGTGAATTAGAATTTAAGTTGATGAGTATGATGCAATACGATTTGGCCACCATCGGAAATCACGATTTTGACAATGGCATTGATGGCTTGTATGCACAATTACCGCATGCTTCATTTGAATTTGTTTCAGCCAATTACGATTTCAAAAACACTATCATGAACGGACATGTGAAGCCTTATAAAATCCTAGATAAAGACGGGATTAAAGTGGGCATTTTCGGTTTGGGCGTTGGATTAGACGGCTTGGTAGACAAAAAAAATTACAAGGAAACAGTTTATCTCGATCCATTAACGGTAGCTCAGGATATGTCCCGGATACTGAAACAGGAAAAGAAATGTGATTTGGTTATTTGTTTGTCGCACCTAGGCTATAAATATAAGGATGAACCGGATAAAATTTGTGATACGAAATTGGCCATGTTAACCAAAGACATCGATTTGATTATTGGTGGTCATACCCATACTTTTCTGGACAAACCAACGGTTTTAAAAAATGTCGTTGGTCAAGATGTCTTGGTTAATCAGGTTGGTTGTTATGGTATCAATCTGGGAAGAATTGACTTTTATTTTGATGACGACACATCTTTGATTTCAAAAGGAAAATCAATTATCATTTGATTTTTCAGCAAGAATTACATATTTGTATAGCGAAAAGAAAGCCAACACATTAAACGTCATTGCCAAAGGACGAAGGATTGAAGTGTATTCGTTAACCAAAAGGTATTTTTCTATAAAAACAATAAATTGCAACATAACAAAAAGCAAAACAGAAATCAGCAGAACCGAATTTTGTTTGTTGTCATTCATCACATAACTGGATAAAGCCAAACCGGACAGTATAGAAATAAGTATATTTTGCAATAATAAGAGTAAAAAGCTTCTCTCCGGAATTTCTGCTGTTTCCATAAATAGGTAGAAAAAAATCAGCAAAAAAGGCAGTGTTGCTATTAAAAAGGGAATATAATCTTTAATTTTTTGCAATCTGAAAACCATAAATACAACCAAGATTCTGTGGATAGTAAAAACGATTAAAGCATAATACAAATAATCTGGCGTGTTAGGTATAAATAAAATATTGGTTGTTAAGGATAAAAGTAAAAGGAGTACAAAAATTCTGTTCTTCTGTTTAGACTCTAAACAATAAATTACAATAAGAATTATAGTAATAAGTGGTTTTAAACTAAAAATCAACAAAGTATTTTGCAAATATTCTGAAATAATCTCAAACACTCCAACTCCAAAGAAAGCAATAGTTAAATAGTTCAATATGTTTTTCTGTTGGAGCATAACCAAAATTTTATAAGCATCAGCCTACTTCATTAAGCTTATTTACAATAAGATAACGACTTTTTTGCTTCTCTGTATTGAGCATGTATTTTGTCAATAAATATTGAGCCCATACAAATAAAATCATGGATATGGCCTGAAATAAATTAGCCTCTTCGTAATAAAACCTAAGTAAAAAAACAAACTGATTAAAAGCAAACAATATGGTACTCACAAATAAAATTCGGTTGGGTTTATTCGAAGTCATCATATAATTCCCCAAACTCAAACCACCTAAAAAAATGGTAAAAGCACCTTGAACCAAAAAAAGATATAGGCTGTCGCCTAATGTACTAAAAGTAAAAATGGCTACCGAAGCATAAATAAACAAAAAAGGAATACTACCAATGATTAGTGGGAAAAAACTCGGCATTTTAACTTTCTTTAAAACAATACCAATCACTAATATTCGATATACCAAAAAACTAACCACTCCTAAGAGGATATAGTTCCATGTACTCTCAATAAAAAACAAATTAGCCAACCAACAAAAAAGCAATGCTACTGAAAAAAACACATTAGCTTTAGCTGAACGTCTAATATAATACGCCATCAACAAAGGTAAAATAAGCGGTTTTGTTAACCAGATGAGATACATATCTTCGTTGTACTCCGCAGTTACTTCAATAAATGAAACAATGAAGAAAGCAGTTAATAATAAATTGGCAATTTTATTTTTATTCCATCGCCTCAAATAATCATTATTACCCATAATTTTATTTAAGTAATTGTTGGTTAGGATAATAAAATTAAACTAATATTTCACATTTCAATTATTTATTGTTAATTTTTTTAACAAAACCTTAAATTTAGTAAGAATTTTTAGGTACTTATCATAGTTAAAAAATCTTCTTCCGAAATGATTGGAATCTTTAATTGGTTGGCTTTTTCCAATTTTGCCGGACCCATATTTTCACCGGCCAGTACATAATCTGTTTTGGTTGAAATAGAACTGCCCACTTTACCACCATTATCTTCAATTGCTTTTTTCAAATCATCACGGGAGAACTTTTCAAAAACTCCCGAAACTACAAAAGTTTTGCCGATTAACTTATCGGTGGCATTCGGATTGTGTACTTCTACCAATTCCATTTGAACACCATATTGTTTTAAACGCTCAATGATTCGAACGTTTTCCGGATTGTCAAAAAATTCGATAACACTTTGGGCAATCTTCTCTCCTATTTCATCCACTAAAATCAAATCCATTAAAGAAGCTTTTCGGATGGCGTCAATCGATTTATAATGTTTAGCCAATTTCTTCGCCACCGTTTCGCCTACATAGCGAATTCCAACAGCATACAACACTCTTTCAAAAGGCACTTCCTTGGATTTTTGGACGCCGTTAACCAAGTTTTCAGCCGATTTTTGGGCCATTCGCTCTAATGGTAAAATTTGGTCGACTGTTAACTCATATAAGTCAGCATAATCTTTCACCAAACCATTGTTATATAGCAAAGCCACCGTTTCACCTCCCAAACCTTCAATATCCATGGCTTTTCGGGTAATGAAATGCTGAATACGTCCAATAATTTGTGGTGGACAACCATAAAAATTAGGGCAATAGTGATTGGCTTCACCTTCGTTGCGCACCAATTCGGCTTGGCATTCCGGACAATGATTAATATAAACTGTAGGTTCCGAAGCTGCATTTCTTTTAGAAAAATCTACTCCGATGATTTTAGGAATAATTTCACCGCCTTTTTCTACAAAAACGGTATCGCCGATTCTAATATCTAACTTTTCAATTTGATCGGCATTGTGTAAGGAAGCTCTTTTTACTATAGTTCCGGCCAACTGCACCGGCTCTAAATTGGCTACCGGGGTAATCGAGCCTGTTCGGCCAACTTGATAGGAAATCGAGTTAAGTTTGGTGGACACTTGTTCGGCTTTGAATTTGTAAGCGATAGCCCAACGCGGTGACTTGGCTGTATAGCCCAATTCATCTTGGTGCTGAAAACTGTTCACCTTGATAACTACACCATCCGTTTCATACGGTAAGTTGTGACGGTGTTCGTCCCAATAATTAATGTAGTCGAAAACTTCGGTTAAACTATTGGCTAATTTGGCCTCTTTCGGGACTTTAAAGCCCCATTTTCTGGCGGCTTCTAATCCTTCGAATTGGGTTTTGATGTTTAAATTATTGCCAACTATAAAGTATAATAAACATTCCAAAGGTCGCTTGGCTACTTCACTACTGTCTTGCAATTTCAAACTACCCGAAGCGGTGTTTCTCGGATTGGAATATGGTGTTTCACCTATTTCGATAAGCTCTTGATTCATCTTTTCAAAACCTTCGAACGGCAGGATAATTTCACCACGAATGTCAAATCGTTGTGGAAAATATCCTTTGAGCTGAAGCGGAATTGACTTGATGGTTTTGATATTGTTGGTCACATCATCGCCTTGAAATCCGTCACCACGAGTTACAGCGCGTTTGAGTTTGCCGTTTTCATAAGTGATGGAAATGGAAGCACCGTCGTATTTTAATTCGCAAGTGTATTGCAACGGTACATTACCTAAAACTTTTTGGATGCGGTTTTCCCAATCAATTAGATCTTCTTTGGAATAGGAATTGTCCAACGAATACATACGATAATCATGTACTACCGTTTGGAAATTTTTGGTAATCGTTCCGCCAACACGTTGCGTTGGAGAATTTTCATCAAATAATTCCGGGTGTTGGCTTTCTAATTCCTGCAGCTGCTTAAGCTTTTGGTCGAATTCGAAATCGGATATGGTAGGATTGTCCAACACATAATAGTTGTAATTGTGTTGGTTAAGTTCGTCGCGTAAGTCTTGAATTATCTTGTGAACATCCATAAAAATTGGCTATACTAATGGCAAAATGTGTGCACTAAAATAGCCAATATTTTTGGAAAATAACACATCTTTTGGATTTGAATTCCAACAGAAATAAACTTTAAAAACCACGGATTGATTCTCCTTTTCGTATTGCTCGGGTTACCAATTTTGATTTTAAACACATAAAAATATTCGCCACGAATTATAATAATATCTACTTTACGACTGAATTATGCCGTTGATTTGCAAATACAATTGTCCGTCACTCAGGATAGCGCCTTGGGTGATTAAATCGAATATAGCCATGTTGCGCTCTTGCTCGTAAGTTTTTTTACCAAGGTGGATTTCTACTGTATCGGTAAACAAATTGTCGCTTAGCCATTGTAATCCTTCTTTTTGCATAAAGTCAACTTCAGTATCTAAGGATTTTAGGACTATCGATTGGATTAGTGTTTCCTGGCAATGAAAAAGGAAAATATGGCTTTTGGAAAAATGCTCTAAATACTGTGCATTAGTAAGTACACCTTCCCAAATCAAATCGGAAAACACGTCTAATTCTTGTTCGGCTACTTCGGGTTTGTTGGTTTTAATCGAATCCCATTCGGCTTTGTCTATAGATTGCGTAGCCAAGAAGTTACTGAACTCTTGGTATAAGGCTTCGAATTGTTCTTTGGTGAGTCTTTTGTATTTCATTTTCTTTAAAGGTTCTAGGAGTCTGAGGTTTTGTTTTTAACACTAAAGCCTAGCCCCGATTATCTCACAATATTCTTATTTTTTATCTGAGTTCGATGAACACTTCCTGTTTGCAGTGGAAATCCTTTTTATTTTTCTTTAAAAATAAAAAGATTGCAACGTATAGCGGGAAATAGCTTCACACGAGCGAAGCGAACTGACGAAGTAAAAAAAAATCCCGACTTACATCGGGACTTTCTTTACTGTATGTTGAAATATTATTTCTCAGCTACAATTTCGTATGGCAATTCGATAACCACTTCTCTGTGTAATCTCACAGTAGCAGCGTATTTACCGGTACGTTTTACCAAACCTGAAGTGATGAATTTTCTATCGATTGGTTGACCGGCAGCTTCTAAAGCAGCAGCAATATCGATATTAGTGATAGATCCAAAAAGTTTTTCACCACCGGCTTTAGCAGAAATTTTGATTTCTAATGCTTTTAAAGCTTCCGCTAATTTTTTAGCGTCGTCTACAATTTTAGCTTCTTTGAAAGCTCTTTGTTTTAAGTTTTCAGCTAAAACTTTTTTAGCAGACGGTGTTGCTAATACAGCAAAACCTTGCGGGATTAGGTAATTACGACCGTAACCGTTTTTTACAGTTACTACATCGTCTTTAAAACCTAAGTTTTGAACGTCTTGTTTTAAGATCAATTCCATGTTGTTGTCCTTTATTAGAGAAGTTAGGTTTCTTGACAGAAAACCAACAACTATTGTTTAATTATTATTTTAATAAGTCGGCCACGTATGGCATTAAAGCTAAGTGACGTGCTCTTTTTACGGCTACAGACACTTTTCTTTGGTATTTTAATGAAGTTCCAGTTAAACGTCTTGGTAAAATTTTACCTTGCTCGTTAACGAATTTCAATAAGAAATCAGGGTCTTTATAGTCTACGTATTTGATTCCTGATTTTTTGAAACGACAATACTTTTTAGTTTTGTTGGTTTCAATGTTTAAAGGCGTTAAATATCTGATATCTCCGTCTTTTTTTCCTTTTGCAGATTGTTCGATTGTTGACATACTACTTACGCTTTTACTTTTAATTTTTCTCTTCTTCTTTCAGCCCAAGCTACTGCGTGTTTATCTAAACTTACAGTTAAGAAACGCATCACTCTTTCGTCGCGTCTGAATTCAGTTTCGAAAGCAATTAAGACTTCCGGAGCAACTTGGAATTCAAACAAATGGTAAAAACCACTTTTTTTGTTTTGGATTTCGTAAGCTAATTTTTTTAAGCCCCAATCCTCTTTAGATACCATCTTTGCTCCTCTAGACGTAAGAAAATCTTCAAATTTGCTTACTGTTTCCTTTACCTGAACTTCAGATAAAACGGGATTTAAGATGAAAACAGTTTCGTAATGATTCATAATAAATTTGTTAAATTTTAAATTGGGCGCGAAGATATAAAATACTTTTCAATAACCAATCACAAAATACCACAAATCGTCTAAAAGTAAAAAATATCGTTTAAAAGCAAAAAAAATCGACGAAATGTTAGGTAGATAAAAAAAAACTATCTATTTTTACCAAACCAAATCTATAATAAATAAGAGTATGAAATTAAATTGTGTTGTTGTTGATGATAGTTCGATCCAAAGAATGATCATTGCAAAGCTAGTAAATAATCACCCTAATTTACATTTAGTAGGTGATTTTTCTAATGCAATTGAAGCAAAAAATTGCATGTCGGTACACACCGTTGACTTGATTTTTCTGGATATAGAAATGCCGGTCATCAGTGGATTTGATTTTTTAGACGGATTAAAAGTAAAACCCCAAATTATTTTTATCACGTCTAAGGCGGAATATGCTATGAAAGCGTTTGATTATGACGCTACCGATTACCTACAAAAACCTATCGCTTTAGACCGTTTTAACGCTTCTGTCAGACGAGCTATGGAATTCCATATGCTTAAAAGAGAAAATCAAGAAGAAGAAGGCGAACACATCTTTATTAAAAGTAACCTCAAAAAATTGAAGGTTTATACAAATAAGATCAAGTGGATTGAAGCTTATGGCGACTATGTAAAAGTAGTTACAGAGGATGACAGCAACTTAGTGCTTTCAACTATGAAGTCATTTGAACAAGATTTACCGAAAGATAAATTTATTCGCGTTCACAAATCTTACATTATTAATATTGATAAGGTAGAGCGTTTCAATAGTAAATTTGCCGAAATCGGTATGACCAAGATTCCTTTGAGTCGTAATAAAAAAGAAGATTTAATTAAAGCTTTAGCTATTGCTTAAAATTACTCAATAAAAATCGACGTTTACAGTAACCTTAATGGTTCTGTATTGCGCCACCACTTCAAAACTATTCAGTACTTTCTGGATAGTTTTTTTTGTACCTTGTAAAGACGCGTTACCCGGAATTTTAACCATAATGGTTCGGATGTATTCATTGCGTATACGACTCACTACAGGTTCTTCAGGACCTAAAACCGGAATGGATAAGTTTTGTTTTAACACCTGATACAACCACATGGAACCTTCTTTTAGTTTTTCAAAATCTCGGTGTTTTAAAGTCAGCCGAATCAAACGGTAAAACGGCGGATAATAATAAATCTTTCGCTCGTACAACTGCTCTTTGTACATGCCTTCGTAGTCGTTGTGTGTTACTTGCTGTATGATATTGTGCAACGGATTGTAGGTTTGAATAATAACTTTACCGCGTTTTTCACTTCTGCCCGAGCGACCGGCGACTTGCGTCATCATTTGATAACTTCTTTCAAAAGCCCGAAAATCGGGATGGTACAACATATTATCGGCGTTCATGATGCCAACCAAAGAAACATTGTCGAAATCCAATCCTTTAGCCAACATTTGGGTACCAACCAAAACATCAATTTCCCTGTTTTTAAATCCGTCGATAATTTTTTCGAAACTGTATTTGCCGCGCGTAGTATCTTGGTCCATCCGCTTGATGTTTTTGTTGGGAAACAATTCCGCCAATTCCAACTCGATTTGTTCGGTACCAAAACCTTTGGTCTCCAAATCGACACTTGAACAGGCATGGCAATTCGTAGGCTTAGCCATATTATAACCACAGTAATGACAACGCAACTGGTTTTTGTATTTGTGGTACGTCAAACTCACATCGCATTGCGGACATTGCGGCACATGGCCACAAGTTAAACATTCCAATACCGGTGAAAAGCCGCGACGGTTTTGAAATAAAATGACTTGTTCGTTATTGGCAAAAGCTTCGGTGATTTGTTCAATGAGTGTCAGACTGAAATGTCCTTTCATTCTTTTGCGGAAATAACTATCCTTCAAATCCACCAATTCAATTTCGGGCATTTGTACTTTGCCGAAGCGCTCTTTCAACACAACCAAACCGAATTTACCCGAAGTGGCATTATAATACGTCTCTATACTTGGTGTTGCTGAACCCAATAATACCTTGGATTGATGCGCATTGGCCAAAACAATAGCGGCATCACGGGCATGATAACGCGGCGCCGGATCTTGTTGCTTGAAAGTCAGCTCATGTTCTTCGTCTACTATAATAAAACCGAGATTGGCAAAAGGCAAAAACAAAGCCGAGCGCGCACCAATAATAATTTGCGCTTTCTCCGATTGTTGCAGTACGTTTTGCCATACTTCTACCCTTTCGTTGTTGCTGTATTTGGAATGGAAAACGGCGACTTTATTCCCGAAATGTTTGGTCAATCGCGAAACCAATTGTGTGGTTAAAGCAATTTCCGGCAATAAATACAACACTTGTTTGCCTTGCCCTATGTATTGTTCGATGAGTTTGGTGTAAATTTCGGTTTTCCCGCTGGAAGTCACGCCGTGCAACAAACAAACCTCTTTACCGGTAAACGTATTTACAATTTCATCGTGAGCTTTTTGTTGGGCTTCGCTCAAGGCGAGTTGGTTTTCCTTTTGGTTTTGGGTAAAATTGACGCGGTCTTCCTGTATGTAATAGGTTTCAAAAATACCTTTATCAACCAAAGCCTTAATGACTGCGGCAGACGTGTTAGCGGTTTCGGTGAGTTGTTTCACCGAAATAGGTTTGCGCTCTTGGGCTTGCAGTTGAAAATACTGCAGCACCAATTCTTTTTGTTTACCGGCGTTTTTGTTGAAAGTATCCAACAAGGCAATCAAATTTTCTTCGGATTGGTAATGCGGATGCAACCGAATGTAACGCGTGAGTTTGGGCTTGTAAACTTCCTGAATTTCTTCTTCTAAGGTGATGATATTTTTATGTATAAGCTTTTGAATGACGGGCAAAACCGACTTCTTATTGAGTATATCCATGATGTTTTGCACTTTCAACGAACTTTGGTGTTGCAAGGCTTCGTAGATTAAAAACTCGTCGTCGGAAAGTTCACTTTCGTTGATTACCGTATCTTTTTGTTGGGAAATGATGGTTTCACTTTCCAGCAACAAAGCCGATGGCAAAGCACCGCGGTACACATCGCCGATGTTGCACATATAATAAGACGCAATCCAAAACCAATGGTTGACTTGGAATTCGTTGACGATTGGTTGCTCGTCTAAAATTTGGTGAATTTCTCTCGCTTCATAAAGTGTCGGAGCGTTTTGATGTAAGTCGACCGCCAAAGCCGTATAGATTTTGTTTTTACCAAACGGCACGGCTATGCGCATGCCTTTTTGAATGTATTGAAATTCGGCTTCCGAAACCTTGTACGTAAAGGTTTTGGGTAAGGAAAGCGGAATGATAACTTCAACAAAAAAAGACATATACAACGTTTAAAAAAAGGCGAATAGTTTGAGTTTTAACCCTGACAGCAGCGGCACGAAGTAGAGCGTATGGCAGGAATTGCGTTTAAAAAAAAGCCTATGGATTGGTTTCTAATTCTTTTTCTTTTTGGCGTTTAATTTTATTAATCGAGGCATTTAAATCGAAGCCTAACAGCAATATCATACAGTTGATCCAAATGTAAAACATAATCACCAACAGCGTTCCGATGGAACCGTACAATTCGTTATACTTGGAGAATTTGATTACCCAAATCCCAAAAGTGTAAGACGAAAGAATAATCAAAACAGTGGTAAAAACGGAACCGATGGAAATGAATGAACGCCGTGAATCGCGTTTGATACCGAACTTAAATAATAGTGAAGTGGAAAACAGAATCATTAAAATCACAAAGGCATAACGTCCCATTTCGATGAGCGGAATATTGTCGGAAAGCACGTCTTGGATTTTGGTTTTTTGGATAATTACCTCAAAAATTACAATGGCGGCTACGGTTACAATTAACAAAAATGCCAATAGTATGGAAAGCGCCAACGAGACCAAATACTGGCGCAGGAACTTTCGCTTGTGGGAAAAATCGATGTGGTGCGAACTCTCGAAACCACCCAAAATTGAGTTAACACCATTGGTCATTAAAATAATCGCCATAAAGAATCCGGTAGAAATCAAGCCCGAGTTACTGTTATGCAAAATATCGTTAATGATTTTATAGATAGCATCGTAAGTGGTTGGCGGAACACTTTGTTGTACAAATCCAAGAAAATCGTCCTGAAATCCTTCGATAGGAATATACGGAATCAAATTAAGGATAAAAAGGGCAAAGGGAAACAACGACATGAAGAAACTCCACGCAATGGCTGCCGCACGGTAGGAAATGGCTCCTTCGATTATCCCAATAAAATAATGTTCTATTAAATCATAGAACGACAAACCGTGTAGCCAAGGCAACTTAATTTTTTGCAACAGCAACACCAGAGTCCTGACAATGGGAATTTTTTTGAGTTTGTCCTCTATCTCGATGCTCATGTTAGAAGGCTTTCAGACTTAAATCCATGTTGTACACCGAATGCGTTAAAGCACCTGAAGAGATATAGTCCACACCGCATTCGGCATATTGGCGAATGGTTTTTTCGTTGATATTGCCCGAAGATTCCGTTTGACAACGATTACCAATAATGGCTACCGCTTTTTTAGTGTCTTCAAAATTGAAATTATCAATTAAGATGCGATGCACGCCTTCACTTTGAAGAATTTCTTCAATTTCGTTTAAGTTTCTGGCTTCGACGATAATTTTTAAATCTAGGTTATTGTGCTTCAAAAAAGCTTTGGTTTTGTTTATAGCTTGTGTTATGCCACCGGCAAAATCGTTATGGTTGTCTTTCAGCATTACCATATCGTACAACGCAAAGCGATGGTTTTCGCCACCACCGATTTTCACTGCCCATTTTTCACAGGCTCGGAAGCCCGGCGTGGTTTTACGCGTGTCTAAAATCATGGTTTTAGTACCTTCCAAAAGTTGTACGTAATTGTTGGTTTTTGTAGCTATCGCCGACATGCGTTGCATGGAATTCAGTACCAAACGTTCGGCTTTTAAAATGGATTGCGAACTGCCTGAAACGTTAAATACAACATCTCCATGTTTGACCGGCATTCCGTCTTGAATGAAAACTTCGACTTCTAACGTTGGGTCAACATTTTCAAAAATCATTTGGGCAAAGGCAACTCCGGCGATGATTCCGGTGTCTTTCACTAATAATTTAGCGCGACCTTGAGCCGTATCCGGTATGCAAGCGAGTGAACTGTAATCGCCCGGACCGATGTCTTCGCGGATGCCGTTTTGAATGATTAAATTGAGTTCGTTTTGGAATTGTGCTTCTGAAATCATGGGATTGGTATTGTTTGGCTAAAGTAATTTGAAAATTTGAAAATTTGAAGATTTGAGGATGGAAAATTGCCTTTACTAAAACATTTTCAATTTAGCATATCTTCAAATCTCCAAATCTATTACCTTTGTAGCAACTACCTGTCGGCAGACAAGCAACAACACAACCCATGTACAAACTACTTATTCGCCCAATCCTTTTTAGGTTTGATCCGGAAGAAGTGCATTATTTCACTTTTTCTCTTATTAGATTTCTTTGCAAAATTCCCTTTGTACCCAAGCTGTTTAAGTCAATTTACAGAGTTGAAGACCAACGCTTAGAGCGAGAAGTCTTTGGTTTAAAATTCAAAAATCCGGTAGGTTTGGCCGCAGGTTTCGACAAAGATGCTAAGCTTTACAATGAGTTATCAAACTTTGGTTTCGGATTTATTGAAATCGGAACTTTGACACCCAAACCACAAGACGGTAATCCGAAAAAACGATTGTTTCGCTTAAAAGAAGACAGTGCTATCATTAATCGAATGGGATTTAATAATGGCGGTGTGGAAGCTGCAGTACTTCGTTTACAACAAAACAAAGGTGTTTTGATTGGCGGGAATATCGGTAAAAACAAAGTGACACCAAATGAAAATGCTACTGCCGACTATTTACTTTGTTTTGACGCTCTGTTTGCCTACGTGGATTATTTTGTGGTGAATGTAAGTTCGCCGAACACTCCCAATTTAAGAGCCTTGCAGGAAAAAGAACCGTTAACCGAATTGCTCAACACCTTGCAGTCGCACAATTTATTGCATCAAAATCCAAAACCGATTTTATTGAAAATCGCACCCGATTTAACCAACGAGCAATTGTTAGACATCATCGATATTGTAAACAATTCCAAAATTGCAGGCGTTATCGCTACCAATACTACCATTTCCCGGGAAGGTTTACAATCGGAAAACAAGACAGAAACAGGCGGATTATCAGGTAAACCTTTAACCGCACGCTCGACGGAAGTGATTCGTTTTTTATCTGAAAAAAGCAACAAGGCCTTCCCTATTATTGGGGTTGGAGGCATTCATTCGGCAGAAGATGCGTTGGAAAAACTGGAAGCCGGTGCGAGTTTGGTGCAATTGTACACCGGATTTATATATGAAGGTCCGGCTTTGATTAAGGAAATCAATCTGAAACTGCTGGAAAAAATCAAACCGTAAAAGCTGATTCTATCGCCTTCCGTTTATAAAGTAATCTTAGCCTTTTTTATTTTGAAAAGAGAGCGGTTTTAGTATCTTTGGAAACGAATATGAAACCCATCAAAATCATAGAATGTCCACGCGATGCCATGCAAGGCATTAAGACTTTCATTCCCACCGAATTGAAAGTCAACTACATTCAGGCGTTACTGCGTGTGGGTTTTGACACTATAGATTTCGGGAGTTTTGTATCGCCCAAAGCCATTCCGCAAATGCAAGATACAGCCGAGGTTTTAGCACGATTGGATTTATCACAAACCCAAAGCAAACTCTTGGCTATAATTGCCAATACTCAAGGAGCACAGTTGGCTTCGGTTCACAAAGAAATACAGTATTTAGGGTTTCCTTTTTCAATTTCGGAGAACTTCCAAATGCGCAACACACACAAAACGATAGCGGAAAGTTTGGTTACCCTACAAGAAATCCTGGACATTGCCAATGCCGCTGATAAAGAAGTTGTAGCTTATCTTTCTATGGGATTCGGGAATCCTTACGGCGATCCTTGGAATGTTGAAATTGTAGGCGAATGGACTGAAACACTGGCTAAAATGGGCGTAAAAATCTTATCTTTATCCGATACCATCGGTAGTTCTACTCCGGAAGTTATTGATTATTTGTTTTCAAATTTGATTCCGAAATACCCTGAAATTGAATTTGGTGCACACTTGCATACTACACCCGACAAATGGCATGAAAAAATAGATGCCGCTTACAAAGCAGGTTGTCGCCGATTTGATGGTGCTATTCAAGGATTTGGCGGTTGTCCGATGGCCAAAGACGACTTAACAGGAAACATGCCAACCGAAAAATTACTCTCCTACTTTACTATTCAGAAGGAAAACACGAACACCAGCCCTATGAGTTTTGAAAGTGCCTACAATGAAGCTTCAAAACTATTCGGAAAATTTCACTAATAGATTGCTGTAATGTCAATCTTTTTCGTATTTTTATTTTCCCGAATCCTTAAAAAAATCACTTTGTCTCGAATCATAAAGCTTTCGATAACGGTATTAATATGTTTGTTGACCCATACAAATCAAGTATTTGCCGCAATATCTCCAATGGACTCTGTATCCTATTATCTTCAAGAGTCGAAAAAATATTCATACTCTGATTTCCAAAAGGCCAAATTTTACCTGTACAAGGCTGACAAAATAGCCCGAAAAAATAAAGACCGCAACAGTATAGCCGAAGTAATGCTACAGTTTGCTGCTAATTATTACATTAACGGGGACTATGATATTGCGTTGAAAAACTATATCAAAGCAGCTGTTATCTGCCAAGTTGAAAACAACAAACTCGGACTAGCAAAAGGATTAATGGGCCAAGGCTTAATTCAGCAAGTGTATGGCAGAGACAAAGAAGCGTTAAAGAACTTCGAGAAATCAATTGCCATTTGCAGAGCGCTAAAAAACGAACAATACACTATTAAAAACCTCTTAAACATTGGCGTTTCCCAAACCAATCTGAAACAATACGAAGAAGCTTACCGAAGTTTTTCGAAATCGCTAAAATTGAGTGAACGTTTCAAATACACTAATGATGCTCAATTGGCAGCAAACAAGTTGGCTACTATACATTTTGTCAAAAACAACATCGATTCCACGATATACTATTATCAAAAAGTCTTAAACGATTCTCAAAAACCTAACTTATGGGAAGAAGCCTATGCTTTGTCCGGACTTTCGGAAACTTACCTAAAGACCGGATATTATTCAAAAGCGGAACAATATGGTTTGAAAGGTTTTAAAGCAGCCAAAATTGTTGGGGCCAAATGGGACATTGCGCGCTCTTCTGAAATTTTATCTAAAATATACTACCAGCTTAAGGATTTTAAATCGGCGCACCAATACTTGATGATTAACAAAATATACAACGATTCTTTATTTGCCGAATCCAAGATCAGGGAAGTCAATATTTTACAACTAGAGGCCAAGGAAGCTGAAAATGAAAAATTAGAGGCCAAAGCAGAAGCCGCTCAACAAAAACTTAAGAGCACACGAATTTTTGTTGGCTTTATAATTTTATTGCTAGTATCACTCTCCATCTTCACTTATTACTATTATAAATACAACAAGCAAAAGGGGAAATTCTACAAGGAAATTGATATCAAAAATAGAGAAATCCAAAGCCAACAAACATTGATTACCTCTCAAAATATAGTATTGGAAGAATTAAATCAAACTAAAAACAAACTTTTCTCAATACTTTCACACGACTTAAAAACGCCCATCAATTCTTTAGTACAAGTTATTGAACTCAACAAGCAAAATGTTCTAAGCAAAGAAGAACAAGAATTTGTTTTTGAGCAACTTCAAAAACAGGTAGAAGGAACATCATTAGTTTTGAACAATCTTTTAAAATGGGCTAACTCTCAAATTGACGGAACTAATGTTCATTTCGAAAAGATAGTTTTGAACCAAATTATCGAAGAATCCATAAGCTCTTTTTATGCCGAAGTAGTTAAAAAGAAAGTCACCTTTAACCATAATAACGACAAAACTGTTTTCATCAATGCTGATATAGGACAAACCAGAATTATCATTCAGAATATCATTGCCAATGCCGTAAAATTTGCACCTCTCAACAGTCAAATTGATATTTTCTATTCCTATGATGAAAAATACCAAAAAGTTCACATTAAAGATTTTGGTAACGGTCTTAATAGGGATAAAATAACTGAAATACTGAATTTCAACAGCAGACTATCTTCTGAAAAAGGCACTTCTATGGAGGAAGGAACAGGACTGGGACTACTATTAGTAAAACAGTTTTTAATCAATAATAAAGGGGAACTCAACATTGAAAGTGAGGAAGGCCAAATGACTGAATTCATCATTTCATTTTTGAAAGAGTAAGCCGTTAAAGTGTAGAGATTTTTTACTATATTTGCTCGCAATTTAACTACAACTACAAATTGCAACATGAAAGCACACAACTCCAAAATCGTTGGGGAAGGTTTAACCTACGACGATGTATTGCTTATTCCGAATTACTCAGAAATTTTACCGCGCGAAGTTAACATACAATCGAAATTTTCGAAGAATATTACTTTGAATGTTCCTATTGTTTCTGCAGCTATGGACACTGTAACCGAAAGTGCCATGGCGATTGCGATGGCGCAAGAAGGCGGCATTGGCGTGTTACACAAAAACATGACCATCGAGCAACAAGCCGCTAAAGTGCGTAAAGTAAAACGTGCCGAAGCCGGAATGATACTCGACCCGGTAACCTTACCCCTAACCGCAACTGTAGGCGATGCTAAAATGGCCATGAAAGAATTTGGTATCGGTGGTATTCCCGTGGTAGATGAAAACGGAATATTGAAAGGCATTGCCACCAACCGTGACTTGCGTTTTGAAAAAGTCAACTCGCGTTCGATTACCGAAGTGATGACGTCACAAAACTTAGTTACTGCGGCCGTTGGCACCACTTTACAAGAGGCGGAAGGCATTTTGCAACAAAATAAAATTGAAAAATTACCGGTAGTAGACACCAACTACAAATTGGTTGGTTTAATCACTTTCCGCGACATCACGAAACTCACTCAAAAACCAATAGCCAATAAAGACAAATTCGGTCGCTTAAGAGTGGCCGCCGCTTTAGGGGTTACTGCCGATGCCATTGAAAGAGCCACAGCCCTAGTCAATGCCGGAGTTGATGCTGTAATTATCGACACCGCTCATGGACACACCAAAGGCGTGGTGAGTGTTTTAAAAGAAGTCAAAGCCAAATTCCCCGAATTAGACGTAGTAGTAGGCAACATAGCCACTCCTGAAGCCGCATTATACTTGGTTGAAAATGGAGCCGATGCGGTGAAAGTTGGTATTGGACCGGGTTCAATATGTACCACACGTGTAGTCGCCGGTGTCGGGTTTCCGCAATTCTCCGCTGTATTGGAAGTCGCTGCCGCTTTAAGAGGAACCGGAATTCCGGTAATTGCTGATGGCGGTATTCGTTACACAGGCGATATTCCCAAAGCCATTGCAGCTGGTGCCGATAGCGTGATGTTGGGTTCATTACTCGCCGGAACTAAAGAATCTCCAGGTGAAACCATTATTTTTGAAGGCAGAAAAT
Source organism: Flavobacterium sp. (assembly GCF_024710485.1). GTDB lineage: Bacteria > Bacteroidota > Bacteroidia > Flavobacteriales > Flavobacteriaceae > Flavobacterium. Next base: position 42,669 of record NZ_JANJUQ010000002.1, on the reverse strand, counting down.
TCAAATCTTACCGCGGTATGGGTTCGGTAGAAGCCATGCAAGAAGGTTCGAAAGACCGTTATTTCCAAGATGTGGAAGATGATATTAAAAAATTAGTACCGGAAGGCATTGTAGGACGTGTTCCGTACAAAGGTGAATTAAACGAAAGTATGCAGCAATTCATAGGCGGACTTAGAGCCGGCATGGGTTATTGTGGTGCCAAAGATATTCCAACCTTACAAGAAAACGGACGCTTTGTTCGCATCACTGCCAGCGGTATTGGCGAAAGTCATCCGCACAATGTGACCATTACCAAGGAAGCACCGAATTATTCGAGATAAATCTGGGGATAAGGGAAAAGTAAAAAGGCATAAGTTGAATCTTATGCCTTCTTTTTTTTTTATCAAAATACTAAAATCTAAATCCCCAAATAATTACTAGGTGTTATCGCTAACAATTCGGCTTTAATACCTTCAGAAACATTCAAAGTTCCGATGAAATCATGAATGGATTCCTTTGTCATGGCTTCGTTAGTTCGGGTTAAACCTTTCAAAGCTTCATAAGGATTCGGATAGCCTTCGCGGCGTAAAATGGTTTGAATGGCTTCGGCTACAACAGCCCAATTTTTCTCTAAATCTTCCGCAAACTTGGCTTCGTTCAACAACAGTTTATTCAAGCCTTTCAAAGTAGCTTCAAAAGCGATAATAGTGTGTCCGAAAGGAACGCCTACATTTCTTAAAACGGTACTATCGGTTAAATCGCGTTGCAATCTGGAAATCGGCAATTTAGCTGATAAATGTTCGAAGATGGCATTGGCAATCCCTAAATTTCCCTCTGAATTTTCAAAGTCAATCGGGTTTACTTTATGCGGCATTGCTGAAGAACCAATTTCACCGGCTTTGATTTTTTGCTTGAAATAATCCATCGAAACGTACGTCCAAATATCGCGATCTAAGTCGATTATGATGGTATTGATTCGTTTCAAAGCATCAAAAAAAGCAGCAAAATGGTCGTAATGTTCAATTTGTGTTGTTGGGAAAGAATGTTGTAATCCCAAAACCTCCTCCACGAATGAAGTACCAAATTGCTTCCAATCTACATTAGGATAAGCCACGTGGTGCGCATTGAAATTTCCGGTCGCACCACCAAATTTAGCAGCAAATGGGATATTGAATAACAAACGTAATTGCTCTTCCAATCGTTCTACAAAAACCAAGATTTCTTTCCCTAAACGAGTTGGAGAAGCCGGCTGACCGTGCGTTCTGGCTAACATAGGAACATCTTTCCACTCCATGCTCAATTCTTTCAATTTGGCAATCAAAGCAATCAAGCTCGGCATATACACTTTTTCAAAAGCTTCTTTAGTCGATAACGGAATGGCGGTATTGTTAATATCCTGAGACGTCAAACCAAAATGAATAAATTCTTTATAAGCACTCAAACCAAGTGTTTCAAACTTATCCTTGATAAAATATTCCACGGCTTTCACATCGTGATTGGTCGTTTTTTCGGTCTCTTTGATAACTAAAGCATCTTCAGTCGTAAAGTTTTGGTAGATGGCTCTCAGTGCTTCAAAACTGCTTTTGTTTACACTTTTTAATTGTGGTAAATCACTTTCGCACAAAGCAATGAAGTATTCAATTTCAACCAAAACACGATATTTAATCAAGGCTTCTTCCGAGAAAAAAGAAGCTAACGGTTTTGTGGTTTTGCGGTATCTGCCGTCTACAGGAGAAATGGCGTTTAAAGTAGTTAATGACATGTAGTTGTATGTTGTTGTTTCAAGGTGCAAAAATAGGTATTAGTTATAAGTTATGAGTGATGAGTGATGAGTTTTTTATCTAAAACCGAGTAATTTTTCTCTTATCAAAGGAACACCTTCGGTAGCATTCATTGGCATCACTTCTAACGGATTTTGCAAATCATAAATCGTGGCCGGTTTCGGATCAATGTAAAAAACAGGAATGTTACTTTGAGCATAATGTAACAATCCGGCTGCGGGATATACCTGCAACGAAGTGCCGACAACTAACAAGATATCTGCTTGCGTTACTATTTTGACAGCTTCGTCTAAGGCCGGAACAGCTTCACCAAACCAAACAATGTGCGGACGCAATTGTATGCCTTTCGAATCGACATCGCCAATTGTTAAATCATTATTCCAATCCATGATTTCAAAAGTATGCGGATGATCACTTCGCGCCTTTAACAATTCTCCGTGCAAATGCAAAACTTTTTTACTGCCGGCTTGTTCGTGCAAATTATCTACGTTTTGGGTAATAATATGAACGTCAAAATCAGCTTCCATTTCAGCCAAAGTAAAATGACCCAAATTGGGTTTTACCTCATGTAATTGCCGACGGCGTTGGTTGTAAAAATCGAGTACTAATACTTTATTGTTGATCCAACCGTCATACGAAGCGACTTCCATCACATCATGCCCTTCCCATAAACCATCGGCATCGCGAAAGGTTTTGATACCGCTTTCGGCAGAAATACCGGCACCGGTTAAAACCACTACTTTCTTTTTTTTCACCATCTTGTTTTAAAATTATTTTGAAGGGTTATTTGATTTTAAAGCTACGCATTTTTGCTATTTTTGGCAAAACAAATTTTATGATTGACCTTGATTATTTGAAATACCTTGAAGGCTTTTTAACCGATAGCAGAAAACAACGCTTTTTAGAAGTATTAAAAAACCGAACCAATCATTTCACCATCGCTATGGAAGATGTTTATCAGCTACACAACACTAGTGCGGTAATGCGAAGCTGCGAAGTTTTCGGGATTCAGGAACTCAATGTAGTCGAGCAAAAATTCGGCAAACGAATCGACACTGAGATTGCTATGGGTGCTCAAAAATGGGTCGATATCAACCGATACAATTCGATGCAAAATTGTATCGATTCCCTACGAGACAAAGGCTATCAAATCATCGCCACCACGCCGCACAACGATTCTTGTTATTTACACGAATTCGATATCACTAAAAAAAGTGCTATTTTTTTCGGAACAGAAAAACAAGGCTTATCACCTGAAGTTATAGAACAAGCCAACGGTTGCTTAAAAATTCCGATGGTAGGTTTTACAGAGAGTTTGAATATTTCGGTTTCAGCGGCCATTATCATTCAAGACATCACCACTCGCCTTCGCCAATCGGATTTGAACTGGGAATTAAGTCCGGAAGAAATTCTGGAAAAACGTTTGCTTTGGGCTAAAAATTCGATTAAAGACATCAAGCGTATTGAAGAACGCTATTATGCGGAACACTAATTATTCCTTGATGTATTTTTCGTGTTTCTTCGACAATACTTTATATTCTTCGTAACAAGAACTAATGGCATCCATGATTTGCAAATCGTTGGCTGTTTGGATAAAAGATTCCGAATAATTACAACGCTGTAAGATCTCAGCGATGTCTTTCTTATCCACACCTAAAAGTACCGCAATGGTCTCGCGATCGAATTTCGATTCCAACAAATTACGAACGGTATCGTCTTTCTTCATCGATTTTAACTTTTTGAGCTCTTTGGGTTTGTTGCCAAAAAAGTTATACAACATGTCGGCCGGATTGAAGATAGAACCCAAAACTCGCGTAAAAGCATTCGGAGATCTGTCGCCGGCTTCGTAAGCTTGAGGCAAGCCGGAAATACTGTAACGGTAATTTTCTTTTTCAGGGATAAGTTTAGAATCGATTTCCAAATAGCCGGTTAAATCGTATCTGCGCACAATTACTTCTTCCAAAGCAATGGCTTTTTCGGTCATTAAAATTTTAGCAGTTCCATTTTTAATCCAGTCGTTGGTTACACGAACGCGCAACGAACGGTAGCCTAAAATAGAAATATGCAGGGTGTCACTAACGCTGACTTCCATTTCAAAATAACCGCTGGCATTGGTTGTTACTCCTTTAACTTTATTGACATTAATGATGTTCGCATTGGGAATCGGCAACAAACTATTATCGTTTATAATGGTACCGGAAACTTTTTGACCAACAGGATTCACCTGAGCCGTAGTGGTAATGGCTACTAAAAAAAGGACAGAAAGTAAAAAATATTTCATAGTTGTTTTTGATGGTTTAAAAGTATGAAACTCTTTTAAGAAAACGGACTGTTGCTGTCGAGAATTAGAAGAAAATTAACAAAATGAAAAGAACTCCTCTAAAAAAACGATTCTAACCGCATTTTTTTCAAAAGCCAATGGATAAAAAAACTCCGTTTTACCAAAGCAAAACGGAGTTGACTATTTTAATAAGAAATTCGTATAATACTAGCTTCTTCTCGGTCTACGATTTTTAGCCGCTTCAAAAGAACGTCCTGCGGGTCTGTCAGAGCTTTCAGAACGTCTTGGCGCACTGCCTTCTCTTTGAAAAGAACCCGGCTCTCTGCGGCCTCCTTCTCTTCTTGTTCGGTCTGAACTTCTTTCACTGCGGAAACCACCATCGCGTTTTGGTCCGAAACCGCCACCACTTCTGCGTTCACCGCCCGAATTTCTGTCGCCTCTGAAACCTCCGGAACTTCTGCCGTTATGGTCACGTCTGTCGCGACTTCCGCCTTCGTTTTTAGAAATTTCAACATTGATGCGACGACCGTTTAATTCGTATCCGTTTAGAATCGACATTACTTTATCGGTATGTTCGCCATCGGTATTAAAGAAAGAGAAACCTTCTTTGACATCTACTTTAAATACGTCATCACGACCTAAATCTAAAGTTTCTTTCAAAAAGTCTTTCAACTGCATCCAATCGAAATCGTCACGAGCTCCGATATTTACGAAATAACGCACCGGATCGCCGGCTCTGATTTCTCTTGGCTCCGAAGAACCTCTGTCTGATTTCTCACCCGATAAATCGCGTTTCTTTTTGTAGTAATTAATGAATCGATTGAACTCAACCGAAACCATTTTCTTAATCAATTCTTCTTTGGTCAAACCATCTAAAACCTCGTTAATAGCCGGTAAATAGTTGTCTATTTCGTGGTCTACTTCAGTGTCTTTAATTTTGTTAGCCAAGTGCAACAATTGGATTTCACAAATTTCTATACCGCTTGGAATGGTCTTCTCTTCAAATTTTTGTTGGATGATTTTTTCAATCGAATGAATCTTGCGAATCTCACTTTTAGTGATGATTACAATAGACGTTCCCAATTTTCCGGCACGACCGGTACGGCCTGAACGGTGATTGTAGGTTTCAATTTCATCCGGTAATTGGTAGTTTACCACGTGCGTTACATTGTCTACGTCAATACCACGAGCCGCAACGTCTGTCGCCACCAACATTTGAATTTGTCTGCCACGGAACGATTTCATTACGCCGTCACGTTGTGCTTGCGACAAATCGCCGTGCAAAGCCGCTGCGTTGTAACCGTCTTCAATTAATTTTTCCGCTACTGCTTGCGTATCGCGTTTGGTACGACAAAATACTACCGAAAAAATATCCGGATTTGCATCGGCCAAGCGTTTCAAAGCTTCGTAACGATCACGAGCATTTACAACATAAAATTCGTGCGACACGGTTTTAGAACCTGAGTTTTTATGTCCTACGGTAATTTCTACCGGATTGGCCATAAATTTCTTGGCAATACGCGCCACTTCTGCCGGCATGGTAGCCGAAAACAACCAAGTGTTTTTCTCATCTGGAGTGTCTGATAATATCGAAACGATATCGTCATAAAATCCCATATTCAACATCTCATCTGCCTCGTCAAGAATACAGTAATTGATGTTTTTAATGTTCACAAGCCCACGATTAATCATGTCTTGCATTCTACCGGGTGTGGCCACAATAATTTGTGCACCACGCTTTACTTCTCTGGCTTGTTCCGTAATGCTTGCACCACCATAAACTGCCACTGTATGTAAACCCTTTACATATTTTGAGTATTGTTTAATCTCGTTGGTGATTTGTAAGCATAGCTCACGCGTTGGTGATAAAATTAACGCTTGCGTACTTCTGTCTTCGGCATCAATTTTTTGAATAAGCGGAAAACCAAAAGCGGCGGTTTTCCCTGTTCCTGTTTGCGCTAAGGCAACCAAGTCTGTGTTTTGTTCCAATAGTGCCGGAATCGCTTTTTCCTGGACTTCTGACGGATTCTCAAATCCTAGATCTTTGATCGCCAGCAGTAACGATTCATTCAGACCTAATTGTTCAAATTTATTCATATAAAGTTTTAAAATTTGGTGCAAAGGTAGTCTTTAAAAACCATATACGCTAATTTGTTAATGACTGAAAATTAATAAGTTAACTTTTGCTTAACAAAGCAACTGAGTTTCTGAGTCGCAAATTGGTTGAGTTGGGCTATTATTTTGCGCAGATTTTTGAGGTTTAGGAGTGGAACCATTTCTTTTCTCAGCCACTCAATAACTTATCAACTCAGCGACTTAAAAAATCCACCAATTGCTTAACAGCCAAACCACGGTGACTGATAGCTGACTTTTCAACCATAGACAATTCGGCAAAAGTTTGGGTATAACCATCGGCTGTAAAAATCGGATCATAACCAAAACCATTAGTACCTTTTTTCTCGGTAGTAATTTGTCCGGTAATGATGCCGGTAAACAAGTGTTGCTCTCCATTGAGATTCAAACAAATCACTGTTTTAAAATGGGCTTTGCGATTGGTCTGGTCTTTTAAATTAGCTAATAACTTGTCCATGTTGTCATTCGAGTCTTTCTGTTCACCTGCATATCGTGCTGAATAAACACCCGGTTCGCCATTCAAAGCCGCCACTTCCAAACCGGTATCATCGGCAAAACAAGGATAACCAAATTTCTCTGTCACATAATTCGCTTTTAAAATGGCATTCCCTTCAATGGTATTTGCCGTTTCCGGTATATCATCAAAACAACCAATATCTGCTAAACTCAAAACCTGAATGGTTTCGGGCAATAGCAATTGAATTTCCTTGATTTTGTTAACATTGTTAGAGGCGAAAACGAGTTGCATGATGATTTCTTTTTGTAAGTGACAAAGGTATTTAATTTATAGCGCCATCAATTTTAAAAATAGAAAAAGCATTAAAGTATGATTTTATTAAAAATAAACTTGTGATTCAAAAACCAAAAAACAACCATTTGCGTACATAGTTTCGCAAACAAAAACAAAACCTAACAATGACGAGAAAAAGCCCAATCTTTCATTGTTTCAAATACTTATGGCTATTGGCTTTTTTGTGCTTAAACACAAACTCAGCCTACAGCCAGTATTTGTTACAAAAAGCAACCGATTCCGGTAAACAATCCATTCATCAATTAGCCCAATATGTTGATTTAGGGAACCAAGCACTCCATATTGAGGAAGTGCTAAACTCAAAATCATTACAGTTTACTCCAATGCCCAACGAGAATACTGATTTTGGTTTTACTACACATCACATTTGGGTTAGATTCCAACTCAAAAATACGACTGAGGAAAAAAAGGTTTACTTCTTCGAAACGGCTCGTCCAATAACCGACGTAGCCGAGCTTTACGTGATTGACTCATCGAAAACGGTTAAAAAATTTCGCAGCGGTGACGCCATTCCTTACCACGAAAGAAGTTTCGACCATCGCAAAACCATTTTCAAAATTGTCCTAGAACCCAAAACAAGCCAACAGTTCTATTTGCATGTTAAAAGCGATGGCGAAATGTTGTCGATGCCCATGATTCTCTATTCTCTAGAAACCCTAATTCAAACCACTTCTTTTGAGCAGTTTGTTTTTGGCTTTTTCTATGGTATTCTAATCATAGCCGCAATTTTGTACTTGTTCTTCTTCTTTGCCATGCGAGATAAAACCTTTTTTTATTACAGCATGTATGTAGTTTTTATCGGTTTGTTGCAATTTTCCATAGATGGCTATTTTTACCAATTGATTACACCGCAATCAGGTTGGCTTTCACTACATGCCGTAATCCTATTTGCTTGCATAGCCAACTTCTTTTTAGGTAGGTATGCTCAAGTTTTCTTGAAGATTAAAGAATACAACAAAACCATTACGTATGCGTTTTATGCGCTGTATTTTTTGAATGCAACTTTGTTTTTATCGCTTTTCATCTTTCCGAATTCCTTTGAACACTCCTATCCTATTGCCAATGGATTGGGTTTGATTGTACTCAGTTTAATCATCGCCTCGCAAATTGCCATTTACAGAAAGACCAAAAAGCTAGATCGCTTTTTTGCAACGGGTATTTTCTTTTTGGTCTCCGGTTTCGTTGTTTTTATTCTGAAAAACTTTAGTTTATTGCCACTTAATTTTTGGACAGAAAACGGTTCGAAATTAGGTACCGGTATGGAAGTCATCTTCCTTTCGCTTTCAATGGCTAACTTAATTCGAAATCTCAAAAACGAACGCGAGCAATTACAAACCTTAGCTTTACAACGTTCTGAAGAAATGAACGAACTCAAGTCGTTTTTCTTATCCAACATCAGTCACGAGTTGCGAACACCTTTAAATGCCATCTTGAATACCGCAAAATCTATGGCTAAAGACAGTAAAGACGAGCAAATTCAGAACAGCAGTCAAATCATCAAATATTCAACACATAGTTTGTTGAGTTCCATCAACGACATTTTAGACTTCTCGAAGATTGAGAAAAACGAAATCAAACTGGAATTGGCTCACTTTGATTTGGTAAAAACGACCGAGCATATTGCCAATAGCTTTGCCAGAGAAGCGACTGATAAAGGACTGGATTTTTCTTTCCAAAAAGGAGATGATTTACCGGAAATGGTGAATGGCGATGTGGCGCGATTGAATCAAATTTTGCATAATGTATTGAGTAACGCCTTAAAATTTACCCATGACGGTTTTGTCAAATTCAAATTGGAAGCCAAAAAAGAGAAAGACAATCGAGTGAGTTTCCTATTTACGATAAGCGATACCGGTGTTGGCATTTCCAAAGAAAAAATCCACAGCATTTACGATTCTTTTTCACAAGAAGGGATTAACAACAAAAGAAAATTTGGTGGTTTAGGTCTTGGTCTATACATTGTAAAGCACTTGGTAAACTTACACAACGGACGAATTAAAATTGACAGTACGGTCGACTTAGGAACGGTGTGCGAAATAGAACTTACTTACGAAACCGTCGAAGTGCCTAAAAAAGCTTCGCTTCCGGGGAAGGAATTGGAATACGACCTTCAAGGAAAAACTATTTTAGTGGTAGAAGACAATGCCATGAACCAAATGGTGATCAAAATGATTACCAAGAAATGGCTCAATACTACCGTAGAATTTGCCAACAACGGCGAAGAAGGCTTGAAAAAACTCACCGAAAATGATTACGACATCATTTTAATGGATTTGCAAATGCCTATCATGGATGGTTACGAAGCCACTATTGCTATTCGAAAAGGAGAAGCCGGTGAGCACAAAAAAGAAATTCCAATCATAGCCCTAACCGCCGATGTAATGGAAAGTACCAAAACACGCGTCATCGAAATAGGCATGAACAAATATTTATCGAAACCTGTCGACAAAGACACTTTATTCGAAATCGTCAAGTTATTGGTAAGCTAGAAAGTCTTTGGCTTTTCAACAATAAACGGTTCAAAATTTACTCCTGTTATGATTAGGAGTAAACTAAATTTATGCCTACTTTTGCCTCGTTTTTAAATACATTTACGATGGTAAAAGATTTATTCGAAAGAATACAAAACAATAAAGGTCCGTTAGGAAAATGGGCTTCACAAGCAGAAGGTTACTACGTATTTCCAAAATTGGAAGGTGAGTTAGGTCCGAGAATGAAATTCCACGGCAAAGACATTTTGAACTGGAGTTTGAACGACTATTTAGGATTAGCCAATCACCCTGAAGTACGTAAAGCCGATGCCGATGCTGCTGCACAATACGGTGCGGCTTATCCAATGGGCGCGCGTATGATGAGCGGACACACTGATGCTCACGAACAATTAGAAAGAGAATTGGCTGCTTTTGTACAAAAAGAAGCGGCTTACTTATTGAATTTTGGGTACCAAGGTATCATGTCGGCTATCGACGCTTTGGTCACCAAAAATGATATTATCGTTTACGATGTAGATGCTCACGCTTGTATTATCGATGGTGTGCGCTTACACATGGGAAAACGTTTTACCTACAAACACAACGATTTGGAAAGCATGGAGAAAAACTTGCAACGTGCGACCAAAATGGCTCTGGAAACCGGTGGTGGTATTTTATTCATCACCGAAGGCGTATTCGGAATGCGTGGCCAACAAGGCAAGTTGAAAGAAATTGTGGAAATGAAAAAGAAATACAATTTCCGTTTGTTAGTCGACGACGCTCATGGTTTCGGAACACTGGGTAAAACAGGCGCCGGCGCCGGAGAAGAACAAGGTTGTCAAGACGGTATTGATGTTTATTTCTCCACTTTTGCAAAGTCTATGGCCAGTATCGGCGCTTTCTTAGCAGGTGATAAAGACGTTATTGATTATTTGAAATACAACTTACGTTCTCAAATGTTCGCCAAAGCTTTGCCAATGATACAAACTGTTGGTGCTTTGAAAAGATTGCAATTGTTGAGAGACAATCCGGGCTTGAAAGACAAACTTTGGGAAAACGTAAATGCGTTGCAAAACGGGTTAAAAGAAAGAGGTTTCAACATAGGCGATACCAACACTTGTGTAACTCCGGTTTACTTAGAAGGTTCCATTCCGGAAGCCATGGTGATGGTAAACGACTTAAGAGAAAACTATGGTATTTTCTTGTCGATTGTAGTATATCCGGTAATCCCGAAAGGCATTATCTTGTTGCGTATGATTCCAACAGCTTCGCACACTTTAGCAGATATCAACGAAACGCTATCAGCTTTTGAAGCTATACGCGAAAAATTAGTCAACGGTACTTACGCTAAATTGGCTGAAGCTAATGTTGAGAATATGGCATAATGCCAAAGTTACTCCGATTGATATTTCTTAAGAGTACCTATAAACATAAAAAAAGCCATCCTGATTCGGATGGTTTTTTTATTTAATTAAGTTACCTTATTGTTGAATCTTGATAATCTTACTTTCATCTATGTTATATGCGTTAATAACCGACTTATAATCGTTGTAATCAATGGTGCCATTCTTGCCAAAAGCAGCAGGAATAACGACTACACGCAATACTTGATTTAAACGAACTGCTGAAGAAAGTCCGGCTAAATCATATCCTTCCATATAAACTTCTGCGTCAAAACGAGTAAAATTATAATCATATCTGAAATCTAAAGTACCATCGTTGAAATAATAGGTTTCCGGTAATAACTTCCAAACATCTTCTCCTTGAAAGCTTCCTGATAGTCGGTAAACCAAAACCATATCTGAACTGAAAATTGTGTGAGGATAATTTAGTACCACCGTATAACTATTCGGTAAAAAGTTCACATTAGTATATTCAAAAACTTCACCTATGGTGTCGTTATCTATACCGTTTCCATTGTCTTCATTCACTGTACAACTTTGTAGCGCTATCATCCCGATAAAAGCTAAAACAAGGGTAATTTTTTTCATAACATAATAATTTAAATGGTTGATGATATTTTGAGCCGTTCAATATTGATGCCAAACTTTTATTTTAAGATAATTTTATATTTTTGACCCATGAGTCGAAAAAACGCCAAAAACATCAAAGCCTACAACGACAAGCTTCACAAAGCGCAAGATAGGGAAAAAACCAAGAAAGCCGAACGCGCGGCTTTGTTGAAATCGATGGTGCGAAAATTTAATCAAAATCCGGATGATAAATAAAAAACCTCACTATTAGTGAGGTTTTTTATTTATCATATAGATCCCGATTGTCATCGGGATAAGCGACCACTAAGTCCTCGCCTACTGCGAGAACAAGTGTCTGCTTACATATTGCGTCGGTACTGACCGCCCACTTCAAACAAAGCAGCTGTAATTTGGCCTAACGAACAATACTTTGTGGCTTCCATTAGTTTTTCGAACAAGTTTTTGTTATTGATGGCAGCTTCTTGTAAGCTTTGCAATTGTTCTGCTTCCTTGCCCGCATGAGCTTGGTGAAGGTTATGCAATGTACTAATTTGGAATTGCTTTTCTTCCTCTGTAGCGCGAATCACTTCAGCCGGAATTACCGTTGGCGATCCTTTGGAACTCAGAAAAGTATTCACCCCTATAATTGGGAATTCTCCTGTATGTTTCAAGGTTTCGTAGTACAAACTTTCCTCCTGAATTTTACTTCTTTGGTACATGGTTTCCATAGCGCCTAAAACGCCGCCACGCTCTGTGATACGGTCGAATTCCTGCAACACGGCTTCTTCCACCAAATCAGTTAATTCTTCTATAATAAACGAACCTTGTATTGGATTTTCGTTTTTAGCCAATCCTAATTCCTTATTGATAATCAACTGAATCGCCATTGCTCTACGTACTGATTCTTCGGTTGGTGTAGTAATCGCTTCGTCGTAAGCATTGGTGTGCAAGGAGTTACAGTTGTCATAAATTGCATACAAAGCTTGTAAGGTCGTACGAATGTCATTAAAGTCAATTTCCTGAGCGTGTAACGAACGACCCGAAGTTTGAATATGGTATTTCAACATCTGCGCTCTTTCGTTAGCGCCGTATTTGTTTTTCATGGCTTTCGCCCAAATTTTACGAGCTACGCGACCAATCACGGCGTATTCAGGATCAATTCCGTTGGAGAAGAAGAATGATAAGTTCGGACCGAAATCGTTAATGTTCATACCGCGACTTAAATAGTATTCCACATAAGTGAAACCATTCGCCAACGTAAACGCCAATTGCGTAATTGGGTTCGCCCCAGCTTCAGCGATGTGGTAGCCCGAAATCGAAACCGAGTAAAAATTGCGGACATTCTTTTGGATAAAATATTCCTGAACGTCGCCCATCAAACGCAAGGCAAATTCAGTAGAAAAAATACAAGTGTTTTGCGCTTGGTCTTCTTTTAAAATATCGGCTTGAACAGTACCGCGGACTTGCGTCAAAGTTTTGATTTTGATATCGTCATACACTTCTTTCGGCAACACTTGGTCACCGGTTACGCCTAACAACATCAAGCCTAAACCATTATTTCCTTGTGGCAATTCGCCGTTATATCTTGGTCTTGGTAAACCTTTCTTCTTGTAGATTTCATTGATTTTTTCTTCAACTTCTACCTGAAGGTTGTTTTCAATGATGTATTTTTCACAGTTTTGATCGATAGCCGCGTTCATAAAGAAGCCTAACAGCATTGGCGCCGGACCGTTAATCGTCATAGACACCGAAGTCATTGGGTGACTCAAATCGAAACCGGAATACAATTTCTTAGCGTCGTCCAAACAACAAATCGAAACGCCGGCATTCCCTATTTTACCGTAAATATCAGGACGCAAATCAGGATCGTTTCCGTATAAAGTAACCGAGTCAAAAGCCGTGGACAAACGCTTCGCCGGCATGCCTAACGACACATAGTGAAAACGACGGTTGGTTCTTTCCGGTCCGCCTTCTCCGGCAAACATACGCGTTGGATCTTCGCCTTCTCTTTTAAACGGATACAACCCTGATGCGAACGGGAATTCTCCCGGCACATTTTCCTGTAAATTCCATTTTAAAATATCACCCCAAGCTTGGTATTTCGGCAAAGCCACTTTCGGGATTTGAGAATGCGATAAGCTTTCGGTATGCGTTTGAATTTTGATTTCTTTGTCGCGTACTTTAAAGCTGTAAACCGGATTTTTGTATTTATTGACTTTGTCGTTCCAAGTGTGGATAATTTCCCAATTAAACGGATCTAAGTTCATTTTAACGCGGTCGAATTCTTTCAATAATAAGTTTAGAAACTCTTTATTATCATCATTGAAATTCAAACTGTTAACTTCAATTCCCGACTTGTCAATTTGCGGTTGTTTTTTGGCCACACTTTCAATGGTTTTGTAGATACCGTATAGCTTTTGAGCCACTTCCACTTGCGTTAAAACTGTCTCGTCGTATTTGCGATTGTTCTCGGCTATCTCCGATAAATATCTTGTTCTGTGTGGCGGAATGACAAATATCTTCTCACTCATTTCGCGAGTGATTTCGAAAGTCGATTGTAAATCGGCTCCCGTTTTCTCTACAATCTTGTCCATAATTTTTTTGTAGAGTGTATTCATGCCCGGATCATTAAACTGGGAAGCAATGGTTCCGATTACCGGCATATCATCCGGATTAATATCCCACAAATTATGATTGCGTTGGTATTGTTTTTTTACATCGCGAATCGCATCCAAAGCCCCGCGTTTGTCAAATTTGTTAATCGCCACCAAATCGGCAAAATCCAACATATCAATTTTCTCTAATTGCGTTGCGGCGCCAAATTCCGGTGTCATTACATATAAAGACACATCCGAATGCTCTAAAATTTCGGTATCACTTTGTCCGATACCCGAAGTTTCTAAAATGATGATATCGTATTTCGCGGCTTTCAATACCTGAATGGCTTCGTTTACGTATTTCGACAAGGCCAAATTCGACTGGCGTGTGGCCAACGAACGCATATAAACTCGCGGATTGTTGATGGCATTCATACGAATTCTGTCGCCCAACAAAGCGCCACCGGTTTTTCTTTTAGAAGGATCAACTGAAATCAATCCGATGGTTTTCTCCGGGAAGTCGATTAAAAATCGGCGTACCAATTCGTCTACCAAAGACGATTTTCCGGCACCACCGGTTCCGGTAATTCCCAAAACAGGAATGTGAGACGTTTCATTTTTCTTATGGATGGCATCGAGTGTTTCTTTAGCTACTTCAGGAAAATTTTCTGCCGAAGAAATTACACGGGCAATCGCCGTTGGATTCTTTTCCTCTAAATGATTGATTTCACCGTTGAGTTCGTTACCTACAGGAAAATCAGCTTGTTTTACCAAATCGTTAATCATGCCTTGCAATCCCATAGCGCGACCGTCATCCGGTGAATAAATTCGGGTAATCCCGTATTCGTGCAATTCTGAAATTTCCGATGGCAAAATTACGCCTCCGCCACCACCAAAAATTTTGATATGTCCGGCGCCTTTTTCTTTCAACAAATCATACATGTATTTAAAGTACTCATTGTGACCACCTTGATAGGAAGTCATTGCAATCGCATTGGCATCTTCCTGAATAGCAGTATTTACCACTTCTTCCACACTGCGGTCGTGACCCAAATGAATCACTTCTACGCCGGTAGCTTGGATAATACGTCGCATAATGTTGATGGCTGCATCGTGACCGTCGAAAAGGGAAGCTGCAGTAACAATTCTTACTTTATTTTTAGGAATATAGGGCTGTTCTTGAACCATTGTTAAATAAGTGTCTGTTTTGAGGGTGCAATTTACAGAATTATTAAAAATTTCCCATTTAAAATCTGAAAAATAAAAAGGGCAAATGCAACAAATACCTAAACGTCGAATTAACATTTATTTGCCATTTTTCGGCACGAAGATTGCTTACTTTTGAAAAAAAGAAACTGTTTATGAAAACAAAAATCGCGCTACTACTACTCGTTCCGTTTTTAGGAATTTCCCAAATTAAAATTTTAGACGATCTCAAAAAAAAGGTGCCAACTAAGAATTCACAAAGTTTAGGCTCGCTTACTTCCACTGACATTTCGAAAGGGCTGAAAGAAGCGCTAAATAAAGGCATTGAAAAGCAAGTCAGCAAATTAACTGCAACCGACGGCTTTTACAAAAACGAATTGGTTAAAATTTTACTCCCGGAAGAATTACAAAAAGTAGACAAAACACTCCGCAAAATGGGGATGAGCGATTTGGCCGATGAAGGCATTTTACTCTTGAATCGCGCCGCTGAAGAAGCTGTAAAAGAATCAACGCCGATATTTGTAGACGCTGTTAAAAACATGAGTTTTACCGATGCTAAAAATATTTTAATGGGTAATGAAAATGCGGCTACAACTTATTTACAGTCCACTACAACTAATCCGCTGTATACCAAATTCAGTCCGGTGATCCAAAGTTCGTTAGCCAAAGTGGGTGCCGATAAAGTCTGGGCCAACATCATCAAAAAATACAACAGCATTCCATTGGTTACCAAGATTAATCCCGATTTGACAGATTACACTACCAACAAAGCCTTACAAGGCGTATTTACGATGATTGCGTTGGAAGAAAAAGATATCAGAACGCAATTGAGTGCCAGAACTTCTCCATTATTGAAGAAAGTATTTGCGTTACAAGACAGAAAACCATAATTTTTTAGAAATCAATAACATAAGAATAACAAAACCTTAACACAAGGACTTGAAATCGAGGCTTATCTTTGTAATGTAATAAAATTGGTTTTTTTATTATTTGGTTAGGTTAGTTAAAAAATGCCGGTGCTTGGGAAAGCATCGGCTTTTTTTTATGCTAATTTTTGATGTAGTTTTTTAAAATAGGCAAAGGCTTTTACCAAACGACTGCCATACCAAGAGAACATTTCACCATCCACAAAAAAGGTTTTGGCGTGATGCGTAAATCGGCCTAATTCAAAAGCGTGTTCATCTTTAAAAGGAAACGGTTCCGAAGACAACAAGACCAAATCGGGATCGCCTTGTAAACGGATTTTTTTGATTTCAACCTCAGGATATCTGCCGGTAAGATTAGGATTGTTTTCGTAGATGTTTACGAAGTTATTCAAACGTAACATCTCATTGATAAAGGTATCGCCACCGGCTACCATATAAGGATTCGCCCAAATAAAGTAAGCCGCTTTGTATGACGGTTGGCCTTGAATGAAGTACTCAAAATCACGCTGCGCAAACTGAATTTTATCAATCCATTTTTGTGCTTCGGTTCTTTTGTTGAACAACTGCCCAAATTCAGCTATCATTTTATTATTGTCTTCTAAAGTAATGATGTTGGTGACCCAAACGGGACAAATTTTAGCTAATTCGGCCACAATTTCTTGTGTGTTCTCTTCTTTGTTAGCGATGATAATATCCGGTTGTAACAAACGGATTTTTTCGACATGCACATTTTTCGTTCCGCCAATAATCTTTTTGGTCGATTTAAAATGAAACGGATGCACGCAGAATTTGGTAATCCCAACAATTTGTTCTTCTAATCCTAAATCGAACAACAACTCCGTTAAAGAAGGCACCAACGAAACTATTCGCTTAGGTGTAGTTTCGAAAGTATGAGAAGTGCCGAGTTGGTCAATGAAGGTCTTCATGGTGGTGTCACAGAGATTCACAAAGTCTTTAAGATCCCTTCCATTTCCTGTTGCAATTTCAGCGCTTCTTCCCTAGCCTTTTCAGCAAAATCAGTACTGTTAGAAGCGTAAATGATAGCTCTGGAGGAGTTGATTAATAAACCTATCTCTTCGTTCATACCGTATTGGCAAACCTCTGAAAGGCTACCGCCTTGCGCTCCTACTCCCGGAACCAGTAAAAAGCTGTTGGGTACAAGTTTACGAATTTCAGCAAAATATTCGGCTTTGGTGGCACCCACTACATACATCAAATTCTGACTGTTTTTCCAAGTTTTTGAGGTTTTGATTACCTTTTGGTATAAAGCGTCATGACCTACATTTTGCGTTTGAAAATCGAAAGCTCCTTCGTTGGAAGTCAGCGCTAATAATATGGTATGTTTGTTTTCGAAAGCCAAAAATGGTTCTACACTGTCTTTGCCCATGTAAGGTGCAACCGTAACGCTGTCGAAGTTCAAATCTTCTAAAAAGGCTTTGGCGTACATGGTAGATGTATTCCCGATATCGCCGCGTTTGGCATCGGCTATAGTGAAGATTTCAGGATAGTTTTCGTTGATATAGTTAATGGTTTTTTGGAGCGATGTCCAGCCTTTTAATCCGTGGGCTTCATAGAAAGCCATATTGGGTTTATAGGAAACGCATAAGTCGTGCGTAGCGTCGATGATGGCTTTGTTGAATTCGAAAATCGGATCTTCTGTCGTTAACAGATGACTCGGAATTTTGTGTAAATCGACGTCCAAACCTATACAGAGAAAGGACTTTTTGTTTTGAATTTGTTGGATGAGTTGTGTTGTTGTCATTATAGTTAGTTTGTGCGTAAAGTTCGCAAAGTTTTTGCAATGTTGGTTGTAAAAAATCACCCAAGCCCTCCGATAGTTTCCTCTTTAGCCCCGATGGGAGCAGCTACCTTGTAGCGCGGACAGCGGGAAATGCCATTCCGGATAAAGCCCGAGCCATTCGCTTCTAACATAAAAAAAGCCTCAATAAATGAGGCCTAGTATCTTAGAAAACTTCGCTTTCTTTTAATTTTTCGGTGTTGGCTACCAACTGTAACTCGTCTATCATTTTTTGGAGGTTACCGTTCATAAAGCCATCGAGGTCGAAAATGCTCAATCCAATTCGGTGGTCCGTAATTCTGCCTTGCGCATAATTGTAGGTGCGAATTTTAGCCGAACGGTCGCCGCTACTTACCTGAGAGTTACGCTTTTTGGCATCTTCCTCTTGCTTTTTGGCCAATTCCATTTCGTACAAACGCGAACGCAATACGGTTAAAGCTTTGTCTTTGTTTTTATGTTGTGATTTTTCGTCCTGACATTGGGCTACCAATCCGGTAGGAATGTGCGTCATACGAACGGCCGATTTGGTCGTATTTACCGATTGTCCGCCCGGTCCTGAAGAACAGAAAAAGTCGATTCGCACATCGTTCATATCGATTTGCACGTCGAACTCTTCGGCTTCCGGCAACACCATAACGGTGGCTGCCGAGGTATGCACTCTTCCTTGGGTTTCCGTTTGCGGTACGCGTTGCACGCGGTGTACACCAGCTTCGAATTTTAAAGTACCGTAAACATCTTCTCCGGTCACTTCAAAAATAACCTCTTTGAAACCACCTGATGTTCCTTCGTTCATGTCGACTACCGAAGTTCTCCAACCTTTACTTTCGCAGTATTTGGTGTACATACGGTACAAGTCGCCGGCAAAAATGGAAGCTTCATCACCACCGGTTCCGGCACGAATTTCCACCATCACGTTCTTGGCATCTTCCGGATCTTTCGGAATTAGCATGAACTTGATTTCTTCTTCCAATTGCGGCAAACGCTCTTTGGCTTCATCCAACTGCATTTTGGCCATTTCCACCATTTCGGCATCCGAGCCATCGGCAATAATTTCGTTGGCTTCTTCGATATTTCCGGTCACGTTGATTAGCTCCTCACGTTTATCCATAAGGGCTTTCAAGGTTTTGTATTCCTGATTTAATTGTACGTAACGCTTTTGATCGGCAATTACATCGGGCTGAATAATCAAATCCGAAATCTCGTCGAAGCGCTGTTTTACATATTGTAATCTCTCTAACATTGTTGCAGTTTTCTTTTAAAAGTGTGCAAATTTAGGCAAAATAAAGCAATAAATTTTATTTTTTTTGGAGCTGTTTGCTGTGCCAGTCGCTGCGCTCGTGCCCTGCTGTACGCTGCAATCTTTTTGCCACAACGTTAAACCATAAGCGTTGCAACATTACCAATGGCAAAAAGGATTTTCGCTACCATCAGGGCTAGTGACTGTTGCGTTTTTTTTGTACTATTGCAATACAAATGCACTATTATGAAAAAATCAATCCTTATTATAGCTATTATTGTATTCGGTTCCTGTCAAAACAAATCCGACAAACAATTTGAAAAACTCGAAAAGATGAGTTGGCTCATTGGCCAATGGGAAAATACTACTCCGGAAGGTTATTTAACCGAAACCTGGACCAAAACCAATGACAGTACTTTTTCGGGGCAAACCTATTTTATCATCAATAAAAAAGATACAGTACACAACGAAAGTATTGTACTAACGCAAGTTGGTGATGACTTGATTTACCGTCCAACCGTAAAAGGGCAAAACAATGATGAAGCGGTAGATTTCAAACTTACATCAGAGGCTGAGAATAGTTTTAGCTTTGAAAACCCAGAACATGATTATCCTCAAAAAATCGTTTACAAAAAAATCAACGAAAAGTCATTAGTAGCTACCATTTCCGGTAAACAGCAAGGCAAACCAAGTACTGAAAGCTATCCGATGCAAAAGAAGTAACCCTATAATTCTTAATAAATCGAATCAAATCTCGCCTAACCCGCGGGATTTTTTTATGCCTAAATGCTAGTAAATCAATTCGGTAAAAAATATTATTTATATTTAGTCTAAATAAGTTTTGTAATTCAATGGCAACTTTATAGATTTGCATTATTATTTTTAATTAATCTAAATAAGAATGAAAACTATAGCAACCCTAGCTACTGCTTTTTTAGTGTCGATGGCAGCTTTTGGACAAGAAACCAAAAAAGAAACCAAAAAAGATACCATCAATGCTTTAAAAGAAGTTGAAATCAACACCAACAAATACAAGTACAAACGAGAAAAAAGCACTACAGTGTCCAAAATGCCGCTCAACAATATCGAGAATCCGCAAGTGTACAATACAGTTACGAGCGAATTACTGAAAGAGCAAGTAGTGACCAACTTTAACGACGCTTTAAAAAACGCCACCGGAGTAACGCGTCTATGGGAATCTACCGGTCGTGGCGGAGATGGCGCCGAGTTTTATACTATGAGAGGTTTTTCGGTACAGCCCACTATGGTGAACGGATTGCCGGGCATCAATAACGGAAGCATCGACCCGATTAATGTCGATAATATTGAAGTCATCAAAGGGCCATCCGGAACCTTATTTGGCAGCAGCTTGATTTCTTATGGTGGTTTAATCAATATAGTGACCAAAAAACCCCATCAAAACTTCAGTGGTGAAATCGGATACAATGCCGGAACTTACGGCATGGACCGAATCACTGCTGATGTTAACATTCCACTAAATAAAGAAGTTGCTGTGCGAATCACTTCGGCATACCAAAACGAAAACTCATTCCAAGATGCCGGATTTTCTAAATCGCTTTTCGTAGCACCATCCTTGAGTTATAAAGTGAATGACAAATTATCTTTTTTGATTAATACAGAATTCACCAACAGAACTTCGGCCAATGCGCCTATGATTTTCTTGAGCCGTTATTCGCCTTTGTCGTTCAATTCGATCGACTTATTCGAACAGAATTATAAAAAATCATACACTTCAAACGAATTGACTATCAGCAATCCGACCTTCAACTTACAAGCGCAAATGCTTTACAAATTGTCGGACAACTGGACGTCACAAACCGTTTTATCCAGAAGCAATAGCAAAACCAATGGCTATTACTCCTATTTATGGGATTCTGCTAATGGCGAAGAGTTTACGCGATTCATTTCTAAACGAAACGGCCAAACGTTGGCAACCGATATCCAACAAAACTTTATCGGCGATTTCAAAATCGGCAACCTCAGAAACCGCATGGTTATCGGTATTGATTATTACACCCAAAACATCCTAAACGCCAGTAATAACTGGGTGGGCGCCGGAACGATCTCTTTGGTAAACCAAACCGATTCGGGTGCAGCCAATTTAACCCAAGCCGGTATCGACAATTTATTAGCCGGCACTTTCGAACCCAATTCAGATACCGAATCGCAAGTGGTGAGTGCTTATGTATCAGATGTCATCAATATTACCAATAAACTATCGGTGATGGCGAGTTTGCGTGTGGATGAATTCAGAGGTAAAACTTCAGCTTATGCCGCTGAGGAAGTGAAAAGTCAGATTGCAATTTCACCAAAATTCGGAGCCGTGTACCAAATTATTGAAAACAAAGTGTCGGTTTTCGGGAATTACATGAATGGTTTTAAAAATATCGAACCCGGACAAAGAGCAGACGGTCCAACCAATACTGTAGCCACGACTTTTGATCCGGAACAAGCCAACCAATACGAATTCGGATTGAAAACCAACTTATACAAAGACATTATTTCCGCTTCCCTTAGCTATTACGACATTAATGTTAAAAATCGATTAATGGCCGATGCCACCAATCCGAACGCTTCGGTTCAAGGCGGCGAAGTAGAAAGTAAGGGTGTAGAATTGAGCGTAACGGTAAACCCGATTAAAGGTTTCAACATCATTGGTGGTTACAGTTACAACGACAGCGAAGTGACTAAAGACAATACCGATAGCGGCTATTTAGGCTTGCGTCCGGAAGAAGCCGGTCCGAAAACCTTAGTGAACTTGTGGGCGAATTACTTCTTTACCGAAGGAAAATTAAAAGGTTTTGGTTTAGGCATCGGCGGAAACCATGCCAGCGAACACAAAACCTTGAACAGAGCCAATATTGGGACTTTTGCCTTACCGGATTACACGGTCTTGAACTCGGCTATATCCTACAACAACGACAAGTTCAACATTACTTTAAAAGTAAACAATTTGTTCAACGAAAAATATTATACCGGTTGGTCAACCGTTACCCCGCAACGTTTGCGAAGTTTAACCGCCGGATTAACGTATAAATTTTAATCCTGATTAAAATTTGGTTTTTGTTTGTTTAATGAAACTCCTCATTGCGGTGAGGAGTTTTTAATCTTAATCAATGAAAAAAGTAGGCTTTAAAAAAATTATTCGAAATATCCATCTTTGGCTGGGATTGGCATCAGGCAGTATCGTTTTTATTGTCGCCATAACCGGTTGTTTGTATGCCTTTCAGGAAGAAATTCAGAACATCACCGAGACATATCGCTTTGTAGAAAAGCAAGATAAGGCTTTCCTCCTACCGTCTGAATTAGAAAAAATTGCTCGTGCCGAATTGCCGCAGAAATCGCTCCACGCCATCAAATACAATGGTAAAAGTCAGTCAGCAGAAGCCATCTTTTTCAGCCATGACGACGAAAACGATCAAAAGGACTATTATGATATCATTTACTTAAATCCGTACACCGGGGAAATTTTGGAAGTAGCCGATATGTACTCGGGCTTTTTCCGATGGGTTTTGGACGGTCATTTTTACCTCTGGTTGCCGCATGAAATCGGGCAAACGGTTATTGCTTCGACGACCTTAATCTTTCTGTTAATGTTAATTACAGGCTTGATTCTTTGGTATCCTAAAAACAAAAAAGCCGCCAAACAACGCTTTTGGTTTCGTTGGAAAGACGGGATAAAATGGAAGCGCAAAAACTACGACTTGCACAATATTACCGGATTTTACGTGATGGCTATCGCTTTGATATTCGCCATTACAGGATTGGTTTGGGGATTTCCGTGGTTTGCTTACGGCTATTACACCTTAACCGGCGGCGAAAAATCATTGGTCTATGAAGATCCTATTGCTAAAAAAGAAATTTCGATTACTGCAGTTGAAAAACCGTTGGACAAAGTCTGGCTCCTGATGCAAAAAGACTATCCCAATGCCCAATCGATAGAAGTCCATCCGCCCGAAACCGATTCCAGCTCGATAGCTGCCAACGCAAACTTGGACAAAGGCACTTATTGGAAAACCGATTACCGTTATTTTGATCAATACACGTTACAAGAAAAGGAAGTGAATCACATTTACGGAAAATTAGCTAACGCAACTGCATCCGACAAACTCATCCGAATGAATTACGACATTCATACCGGAGCTATATTGGGTTTACCCGGAAAAGTTTTTGCCTTTTTGATTAGCTTGTTGATTGCGAGTTTGCCAATTACAGGTTTCTTGATTTGGTATGGGAAACGGAATAAAAACCGAGATTAACGCGAATAGTTTTTGAACAGATAAATCCAAATCATCCGCGACAATCGGATATTAAAACAACTGAGCAAAACAATTACAGTGTCAATAATCGGAATGATTCTCAAATCGAAGGTTTTGTCAAAAAACGGACTCGCAATAGCGTAAGTAATGATTCCTTGTCCAACGGTTAACCCGTAATTCACAAACATAGCGCCGAAAAAATAACCCGGTTCTTTTTCAAATTTAGTGTTACAATGACTGCAGTATTCGTTCATCTTCGGGAAACCCAAACTGAAGAAAAAACTCTTATCGGCAAACACTTTGCCTTTGTGGCAATTGGGACATTCGTTGCGAAAAATATGGTAAAGACTTTGAAGCATGATGCAATTTTTGACAAAGATAAATAGTTTGCCATCATCAATAGTTTAGTATCTTCACTAATAATAGCACAATTGAGACATTTTGAAAAAAAATCCGGTTTACAATATTGACAATTTTAAAGCCGATTTTGGGAAGAAAGAGCTGTACATCAACACTTTTAAAAATCATTTAAAAGCGCACAGTTTTATTGAAAAACCGCATCGACATAACTTTTATCTGTTGGTTTTATTCACCAATGGCAGCGGGAATCATGCAATTGACTTTACCAATTACGTCATAAAACCGGGCAGCTTATTTGTACTACAACCGGGACAAATACACCATTGGGAACTTTCCGAGGATATTGAAGGCTACATCTTCTTTTACTCACAAGAAGTATATAATATCTATTTTGCCCAAAAAAGAATAGAGGATTATCCCTTTTACCAATCGGTAAGAAACCAACCGGCTATTGTTTTTGAAAGAGAAGAATTGCAAACGCTACTACCGTATTTCGACCTGATGATTCAGGAGAGTCAAAGTACAAATTCTAATAAACAAGACAAACTACTCAATTTACTGGATTGCATTCACATTGAGATTTCCGGAAAATACTTAGCAGAATCCAATCATACCTCGCATTCGTACAATTATAAAATTCAACATTTTGAGCAACTATTGGAGCAATACTTTACTGCCGAAAAAGCGCCATCTTTTTATGCCGAAAAAATGAATATTACACTCAAACACCTCAATCGAATTTGCAAAGACATACTGAACCAAACCGTAACTGAGCTGATTGCCAAAAGAATAATTTTAGAAGCCAAAAGGCTTTTAATTGACGCTTCAAAAACCATCAGTCAAGTTGCTGGTAATTTGGGGTTTGAGAATTATGCTTACTTCATTAGGTTGTTTAAAAAACAAACCGGTATGACGCCCAATGAATTTCGAAAAATGATAAATTAAAAAACCCGCTCAGTATAGAACGGGTTTTTAATAATCTAATATTCTAAGATGTCTAACAATCTAATTTTTGGCAGGAATGTTAGCTAAAATTTCCAAGAAGAATTTCCAGAATTTTTGAGACGATTTAATCGAAGCTCTTTCATCCGGACTGTGCGCACCGTGAATCGTCGGCCCGAAAGAAATCATGTCCATTCCAGGGTAGTTAGTTCCTAAAATTCCACATTCCAATCCGGCATGACAAGCCACTACATTGGGTTTGGTTCCGTTTTGTTTTTCGTAAATGTCGACCAAAACTTTTAAGATTTCCGAATTTACATTCGGTGTCCAACCCGGATAGCTGCCGCCGAATTCTACTTCGCAACCAAACAATTCGTATGCTGAACGCAAGCCATTGGCCAAATCCATTTTAGAACTTTCTACTGAGGAACGCGTCAAATTCTGAATCGAAATTTGTCCGTCTTTCACCACTACTCTGGCAATATTATTAGAAGTTTCCACCAAATCAGCCATGTCGGCACTCATACGGTAAACACCGTTATGCGCCGCATAAATCGAACGCAACAAACCTTCTTGCACACCCAAATCCATCACTTTCGCCGGTAAATCGCTTTTTACAATTTCGATGGTTAAGTTGGGTTCCGTCGTTTTGTATTCGGTTTTGATATCGTTGATGATTTCCTGCATATCAAACACAAAAGCCTCATCATACATACCGGCTACAATTACTTTAGCCACACTTTCACGCGGAATCGCATTGCGCAAACTGCCACCGTTTATTTCAGCAATTTGCAACCCAAAGTTTTCAAATCCGTCAAACAACAAACGGTTCATGATTTTGTTGGCATTTCCCAATCCTTTGTGAATGTCCATTCCGGAGTGTCCGCCGTTTAAGCCTTTTACGGTAATGGTGTAGCCCACAGAACCTTCCGGAGTTTCTTCCTCATGATAAGCTCTAGTGGCCGTTACATCAATTCCGCCTGCACAACCAATGTCGATTTCATCGTCTTCTTCAGTATCTAAATTCAGAAGAATTTCTCCTTGTAAAATACCGCCTTTTAAGTTCAAAGCACCGGTCATTCCGGTTTCTTCATCTATGGTAAACAAGGCGTCAATAGCAGGATGCGGAATATCTTTGCTTTCCAAAACAGCCATAATCGCAGCAACACCCAAACCGTTGTCGGCTCCTAAAGTAGTTCCTTTGGCACGAACCCAATCGCCATCTACATACATATCGATGCCTTGGGTTAAAAAGTCGAATTCGGTATCATTATTTTTTTGATGCACCATATCCAAGTGACCTTGCAGCACAACAGTTTTACGGTTTTCCATACCCGGAGTGGCCGGTTTACGAATGATAACGTTTCGGATATCGTCTTCAAAAGTTTCTAATCCTAAACTGTTTCCGAAATTCTTCATGAATTCTATTACACGCTCTTCTTTTTTAGACGGACGTGGTACCGCATTTAAGTCGGCAAACTTGTTCCAAAGGGCTTTAGGCTCTAAGTTTCTAATGTCTTGGCTCATTTTTTAAGTTTCTAAGTTACTAAGTGGCTGATATGATGAGTTTAATGAGTTCCGTTGCTCAGTAACTTAGTTACCCAGCTACTCAGTTTCTCAGCGTCGCAAAGTTACAAAGTTTAACTACTTTAGAAATTGAATTGTGATTATATTTACATTTTAAAAAGATACTTTGAAACGAAAATATATTCTTCCTTTGTTTTTGCTGATTCAGTTACTCTTGCTGAAAATTTTAACCTTTTTCCCGGAAACGGTGGAACGCTTCTACAGCAATGGCTTATATATTTGGCTTTCAAAATGTTCGCGTTTCTTATTAGGAAAAATTCCCTTTTCTGTGGGCGATATTGTTTACAGTTTTGTGATTCTTTACGGCATCTATTGGCTGCATAAAAATCGGAAAGTACGGTGGAAAGTTAAAATTTGGCCGCTATTGAGTTTTGTATCGGTAGCTTATTTTCTGTTTCATTTGCTTTGGGCGTTCAATTACTACCGAGTGCCGTTGTTCGAAAAAATGACTATCAAGCGAGAATACTCCGAGATTGACTTAATAGCGTTTACAGAAAAATTGATTGTCAAAACGAATGCAGTTCACAAAGCCATCACCAAAGACAGTCTGAAGAAAGTAACGAATCCTTACAGTCAAGACAGCATTTTTAAACTCACACAAAACGGTTACGATCAACTGGCGAAAGAACACGCCTATTTTGAATATAAAATTCCAAGTCAGAAAAAATCGCTGTTGAGTTTACCCTTAACTTACATGGGATTTGGCGGCTACTTGAATCCGTTTACCAACGAAGCGCAAGTGAATGACAAATTGCCAATGTACGGTTTTCCGAATGTGGTTTGCCACGAAATGGCGCATCAAATTGGTTTTGGTAGCGAAAGCGAATGCAACTTCATTGGTTTTTTAGCCGGTGTTAAAAACGAAGATTTGTATTTTCAATACTCGGCCTTGTCCAATGCCTTACGCTATTGTATGTCGAACATAGGCATGAAAAACGAAAAGGAATTTGACCGTTTAAAGGTCAAAATCAATCCGGGTATCATTAAAAATTATCGTGAAAGCGAAACCTTTTGGCAACAATACGATACTTTTATAGACAAAGCTTTTCATGCTTTTTACGACCAATATTTAAAGTCAAACCAACAAGAAGAAGGCATTGACAGTTACAGTAAGTTTGTGGATTTATTGGTGAATTATTACAAAGGAAAGGAAATTCAATAACTAGTGCTTTCCGCAAATACGGCAATCCTCTTTTTCCTGATGTTCCCCTACTAAGAAGCCTTTATCATTTAACCGGTAATGGCAACATTCCATGAAACCTTCCTGCAGCAATCTTCTTCCTCGTTGTATTCTGGATTTTACTGCAGGTAGTGTCATTTTTAGAATTTCAGCCACTTCAGCCTGCTTTTTTCCGTTAATTTCACTTTGGATCAAAGGTTCTCTATACAATTCCGGCAAATTTTTAATCATTGGCAATAAACAACTAATCGGACTGCGTTGCTCTTCTGTAGTAGCTTCTTCAGGCAGATTGCTATTCAAAGATATATTGTTTGGTTTTCCAAAATGATTCATAACTGTATTGTAAGCAATACTAAAAATCCAAGAGCGTAAACTTTCCGTTTTTTGTACTTTCTCTAAATTAAGATGAACCTTAATAAATACTTCTTGCAGTAAATCATTAGTCAATTCCGAATCTTTGACTTTACTTCTGATATAACGCTTTACTTCGGTTGAATAACTATTCCAAACTTCTGCTGAAGTCAATGATGTTGGTATGTCTTTTGTTGTTTTCATACTGGTTTTGGTAAATAAAGATACAAAATAAAACCCAACCATTACAGGTTGGGTTGTTGTTTAATTACAGCTGTGACAAGCACAATTTGTACATTGACAGTTTACACAGGTACAAGTACCACCGTTAGCGCATCCGCAATTATTTGAATCTTTTGTTCTCATGATGATTAATTTTATGGTTTATATCAATAAGACCGGAAAGTTTGGAAAAAGATGCAGAAATTGTGATTTTTTTTTCAGAGGCGAAATAAGAGAGTGGTGTTTTGTTTATTCGTGATCTCAGGAGATATGAACTTTCTGAAATTACGCCCTAAAATCAAGGCTATAGAGTAATACATTCTTCAAGTACCCCGAATTCTACCCCTATCAATATGATTCGCTTTGTGCCATTTTGATAGAGTGAATTTAGGAAGTTCATCTAAAAACAACAACTATCGATGTACAATAATTGAACTGCTGACTTTGATAATCAGTCAACAATTAAGTCCAACACTTACTCGTATTTTAAGCTGGTGTAATCACTGAACTCTTCAATGCTCTCAAACTCATTTTCGAGCTTATTGAGGTCATTTCTTATCTTATGCATAGTCTAAGACTTTGCCGGTAACTTTTGCCTGTAATACGCTGTATATCCTTTGGGTAGACACACAACCTCTTTGGGGGATTTCATACTTTATCCATGCCTTTGATTGGGCTTTGAGTAGGTTTAAAGTTAGAGATAATCAGTACACTTTTTGCTAACAATCTACTAATTATTCTTTTTGGCGGCGATAACTACCGTTGGTTTGGAAAATTTTAAACTAGAGACTCTCTAAAAAAATGTCATTTTCCAGAGAAGTTATACCTCAACTTATTCTTTACATCACAAATCGCGATATGCGATATGTGTTCACTTTTTTTGTTTGTTCACGTTTCGTGAACAAGTGTTTTTATGTGAACACTAGGTGATGAAAATACGAACGAGGGTGAATTTTGACTAAAATTACCCTCGTTTTGTTTTAGAAGGTAAAATTTACCTTCGTTTGATAAAGTTACTATTAGATGATAAACCGGAATGGTTTATCGTAGAAAATTAGGTTTACTTTATTATAAAATAATGGATTATGATTTTTGGTTCTTACTACGTATTTTAAATGCCAAACTATCCTCTGAAACATCTCTTAAAAATTCCTTCGAATCATAAACAACCCCCGTTTTCATCATCTCCAATGTATGATCGGGATACAAAAATGTATTCGGGGTTTTATTTGAAGTTGTTAGTGAAGTAATTGCACTTTCTGCATTAAGCTTTATCCTCGGGTCAATAGCACCCGATTTTTCCAAACAAATAGTTTCATCGGCAAAAACAATAACAGTTCTGTTTTGTTCTAATGCTGCCATCAACAATTCAACTAAGTGAATAATGGCTTTCTTAAGTAACACCTCATCCGTTGAGAATTTCGGATATTGAATCCATTCCAAAGTAACTGATGGTTCTTCTTGCCCTAAAAAAACAATTTCGCAAGGCGTCACTTTGGTAATTAATGCTACTCCTGTTGTATCTAAAACTGCCTTCTGCCCTATTTGCAATTCCTTTTTAAAGTTGGACAATGAAATCGGCTGGCTCGTATAGCCTTTCAACAAGCCAAGGGTTGCAACAGCCGTAAATGTTTTTGAACTTATTCTATTCATCATTACTAGTGTAAAGATTAACGAAAACTATTGCACAGGCCATACTCAACCAATCTATCGTCTTTAAATTCAAAGCGAAATCCAATCGTATTTTGATAAATAAGGATTCGCTTTACCCCTTCATCTAACGGATTATTGTAGGTCCATTTATATACTTTTACTTTCTTGCCAAAATCACAAAAAATGCATTGCGAATCATATTCAGACAGCTCAAGCAGCACAGTGCCTAACTTCGTATTTTTCCAACTACTCATGATATCCAGTATGTCCATAAGCACCGCTTCCGCGTCTTCTATAAAGGATAAATCATATTTTTTGAAAAGAGCGGCAAATGCTTCTGCCTCCATGGTTTTACAAGCCTCTTCATGCTCCTTTAAAAAGGCTGTTGTAGTTTCCGGTGTAAAATGATTGTGACGTATTTTAAAGGTGGTGGAACTCATCTTGCTGTAATTTAAAAGGTATTGATAATGGGTTGTACATAGTGCAGCGTATTTTTAGCTATCGTATTCTTGTTAGTGTCTAAAAGAATGCCACCCGATGGAATTTCGGTACTAGCCACTATACTGCCATCAGGTTCAAAATAATGGGCTTTAGTAGGGCTTAACACTAAAACCATTCTAATTTGATTATGATTCTTCCGTTTCAAACTATCATAGTATTGTTGGGATACCTCTAGCAAGTGCTTCTCAACAAGTTCCTTATCGTTCCAACAATTTCGAATGATTAAGCCCGGAAAGTGCTTTTCGGTAGTGTTACTACTAATTGGAATCTGAGTAAAACATACCGATTGAACCGGTATAATTAAATACGGAAATCGGCCGTAATGAAGACCAAAGTTTTGATGGGTAAAATTAAATTTCCCCTCACCTTCCCAATCCATAGCCATGCAGTTAAAATCAGCTAAGTATTGGGTAGTTTTTGGCGACTTAGTCCTGTTCCAAAGTAATACATACCGGGCCTGGGTTTGAATCATGTAATTACCGCTTGCATTACCCAAACTAAACGCTTTTCCGGTAAATTTTTTGTCTTGGTCAAAATACCAAAGTTCATAAGGTACACAACCGGTAACATCCAGCAACGAAGTTAATCCGTCGTGCTGCCATTCGATGATTAAAGGTGTTGCTTCATCATAAATGAGTTCCCTTACTAAAACTACATTTTGGGTAATTTCCCATTTTTGTACGGTGAGTAGTTTGTACTCATCATAATGGTTTTGGGTAACCAAATGTTGGTGCCGGCAAATTAGTTGCAACACAGCACTTGAGTTGGCATGTTTCATAACATAACAATTAAAAATTAAACATTTTTGTTATGTCGACTCAATACGGTAAAAGAATTGCGGCTTCTCCACACATTTGAACGACTGTTCCGCATACTGGGCCACCGTGTCGTGAGCTGATCGGTTGGCATCCCGATAGGTATCGGAATTCTGGATGCTTTAGCAAAGTTGTACAAATTATTTCTAATCTGCAAGTTTTTTAAGGCAAAATTGTATAAACTAATGTCGCTATCCCATTTTTTTCACCCCAAACAAATGCCAATTGGCCATATTTCACGGCGAGTTCATTCGCTTTTTCTAAAGTTATATTTTCTATAAAAAAACTTTCCTCTGACCATTGTTCATCTTCAGAAACACCGATACCATGACTGTATTGTAACCCGAGGTTTTTGATGTCTTGCGCCAACTGATGGTTCCTGTCTTTATTTGCTTCCAATGGCAATACCTCCGGTAGCGGGTTCCATGCGGTGATGAATGCCCACGATGTAAGGGAATGTAACGCTGTAATTTTTGAATTGATTTTAATGTCAATCACCGGGTTTAGTACTTTATAAGTAGTGCCTAAAAATGCTTGGTGTATTTGTTGGTTGGTCATAAGTCGGTTTTGGGTTGTATAAAAATCCTACAGTTATTCTTGCCACGAGGTTGCCATTAAGACTATACTTGATGTTTATTAATATGATGAGAGTTTTGATTGGTCATATTAAGTGGGTTTTTGAATAATTTGTATAAATTAATACTTCTCCCCACATTTTGGACAAGCAACCCATTCTTCTTTCATGGGAGCATGACAACTTTTACACTCATTCTGTCTGTGGTTTATCTTTGTCAGTTGCTTACTTTTTGAGGTGTACTCTGCCGGGATTTCGTTCAAAAAACTCGATTCATTGCCTCTTTCGGTAATTAAATAAAGTTTTTCTTTGGCTCTTGTGAGGGCTACATAAAATAGTCTTCTTTCTTCTTCTAACATTAAATTGTAATCGGCTGTTTTAATAATTTGGAATAATCGGTCTTCTAACCATACATCAGGGAAGCCACCTTTTCCATTTGTTAACCCAACAATAAAAACAACTTTGGCCTCCAATCCTTTTGAAGCGTGAATGGTTTTTCCATTCACAAAAAACTTATGTTGTTTAAATTCCTCACGGTATTTGAAAAACATATTATTCCTGCGGTAGAGAAACAAAATATCGTCTTTAGCATAGCCTTCTTCCAATAACTCTTTTACTTTTTCAATACAATATCTAACATTGTCCTCATCATTATTACCATGCTGAATTACAATTTTCTCTTGGGTATCCTTTGTGGCTGAAATATCTTTTTCAATCTTGTATTTATTGTATTTTATTACTTCGTTACTGGCCTCAACAATATTTCGCTCACTTCTGTAATTTTGGTTTAGTTTGATGAGTTGTGCATCAGAAAAGTACTTTTCAAAATTGATGATATATTCCACATTCGAGCCCCTGAAGCCATAAATACTTTGCCAATCATCACCAACACAAAACAATTGCGTGGAAGGTTTTATAATTAGCTTTATTAATTCTACCTGAAGATTATTTACATCCTGAAACTCATCCACAAGGATATATTGGTATCTGTCTTGATAACGTTGTCTTACATCTTCATGATTGGTAAACAGGTTAGCTGTTTTAAGAATCAAATCGTTAAAATCCAAATAGGATTTATTTACAGTATAGTTGATATAATCTTTAATAATGGGGATGGCTAACTCGTAAAATATCCTAACGCGCTCATGCTGGTCTTTCCCCGCTCTTACGGTTATTTCGTCTAAAGCAATATTTTCCACCTTTATCATATCGCAAATCCGAATGATTTGTCGAACCAAATCTTTTACCTCTTCATAATACCCGTTAAACTCCTCTAAGTAGTTTAATTTTTTGTCTTGATGAAAATCCAATGGTAATCGGCTCTTCACAATTTGATCGAGTGTATGATTAAAAATAGCCGAATCTTGCGTATTGCGTTCGAATGTTTTGGCATATAAGATATTCCCTTTGGCAAACTGCTTTTCTTTATCCTCCATGGGGTAACTCAAATCACTAACATGTTCTAAGTACAAATTGGCATCCGGAATAAAAAAGTCAGGATGAAAATCAAAATCTCTCACATTCAATAGGGGTTCATACACAAATGGTATACTGTGGCGATAGAGCCAATCGGCGATATACTGTTCCGACTTTGATTTTACCTTAGTGCCATTTAAAGTGGTATAAAATTTACCATCGGTAACTTTAGGCGACTCGTATTCTTTGGGGATATGGATTTTATCCACCAAATAGTCCAGGATATAGCGTTTGGCTTTCAATAGAAAATCATTGCGCTCACATTTCTCTATAAACAAGCGGTGGAATACTTCAAAAACGGTTTCACTGGCAATGCGGTTAGAGATGTCATCCATATCGGTTGATTTTTCATCACCTATAATTTTAAACTTATTGTCAAACTCTTTTACACCATCGGTTCGCAATACACTATAACAAAAGCTGTGAAAGGTGCGAATCGTTAATCCTTCAATCCACTTATACTTGCGTTGCCAATTTCGGCGCTCTGCATCTTTTTCTGTTCGGGTTAATTCTTTACTGAAAATGATTCGTTCATAAATACCACTACTGTCAGCCGAAACGATCAAGCGGTCTATCATTTCGTTGGTGGCGTTTTTGGTAAATGTAATGGCCAAAATACTGGAAGGAGGTACCTTTTTTTCTTTTATCAGGTAGATGATTTTTTGCAATAGGGTTTTCGTTTTACCCGAACCGGCACCGGCCAAAACCAGCAAGCGCTTGGCATCACTAACCACAGCTTCCTGCTGACGGTCGTTTAATCCCTCTAAAATGTTATCACTTTCAGACATATCTTTTTATTTTCTTCCAAAATCGGCAGGGTTTTCGCCCCAGGCTTTGGTTTCCCATTTTAATATTGGGTTTTCATATTCGTTGTTTAACAACCATCTTTCTGCTCTGGCTAACATATCAAAAAGCTTTTTATTCTTTTCACTAGTCGGATGGTCTGTTCGGGCTCTCTTATCTTTAATCCAACCTATAGCAATTTTACTATCGGAATATATGGGCACTTTCCAATGCCATTGTTTGCACAAAGCTAAAGCATGAACTATGGCTAAAAATTCTACAATGTTGTTTGTACCATCTTCCAACGGTCCTACATGAAATAGTACTTCATACGTTTTATTATAAACACCCTGGTATTCCACCATACCGGTAGTAGTATTCCAAGCACCATCTACTGCTATACTTTCCTCTATGGGATTGCCTATTAATTCTAATGCTTCTTTAGATAGCTTATTTACATTGGTAGGATGATTTCTTATATAGTCTGAACTTTCTTTAGCAAAAGCATCTTCAGCCGCTTTTCTGGAGGGAAAGGACTTGAATACTGCACCGGGAAATCCACCGGTTTGTTGTTTACAGGCTTCCCATGAGTCAAAAACTCCGGTCTCACGACCGTGCCATACTACATAGAATTTTGGTTTTGCCATTTTGAAATATCGTAATTACAATAAAAAAATTTCACCATTATGCCACTTCAAAGCCTCAATTGATGGGAACCATTTTTCATATTTAGGTAATTGAATTGATTTTCCATCAAATTGTCTTATGGAGTAGTTAGAATCATTTTCTTTTAAGATAGGAGATACACGTACAATAAAATCTTTATTGATGGTAATTAATCCACGATCAAATGCTCGATGTAAATTTGGACATAATGAAATACCGTTTTGTATAGTGTCATCCCTTGAAATACTAAATGGTACAATATGACATGCATCAATCATTTGAATTGAGCGTTCAGCAATAGACTCAATTTTAAATCCGGATATACAACAAGAATAATCATAAATTTCAGGAACTTTCTTTTTAAACACACCACCACGTACAAACATTTCCTCTTGAAAATCAGTTTCCTCCAATTTAGATTCTAATTCTGTTATTTGTAAAACATATTCCTCTGGTGATTCATTTAGAATTTGGTTTTCAATCGTAACAAGCAAAGAAGGGTTTGCATTATTGTATTGAAGTTTTGTGTCAGGGAAATAATGTTCTAGTATATAATTAGTAAAAAAGGCATTTTCATTGGGTTGTTGCAAAAGATTAAATAAACTAACATCTATTTCTGCATAAGATATGTTTTCAGTGAGACTTTTAAAACTCTTGATGCTTTTAGAACTTGTGATGAACTCTTGAAATTGCGTATTACTTTTTAAATGCCAAAAGGGTTCTGAACGTAAATGAAAAAAAGGTAATGAGAAATTTTCTTTATGCCCAGTGATAACCAATTTTTTCCAATTGTCTTTGAAGGCAATCACTAGTTCTGGAGTTATAAAAATTTTATTGCTATTTATTTCACCTTTTTGGACAAGTTCAAATATTGACAATAACAATATGGGTTTATGGGGAGCAAACCCCATACCTTTATTAAAAGCTCTATTTAACTTTCCTAATAAATGAATATATTTTTCTGTATCGCTATTGAATTTCATAGTAACTAATCTATAACCCCCTCAAACACCCCAATCACCTTAAAATCAGTAATTGTATCCTTTTGGAGTACAATAGGTTCAAACGAGTTATCAAAGGATTTTGGTTTTAGGAGAATGTATTCGTGTTGCCAAGTGTCTTCACCTATCATTTTTTTACTCTCGTATTCTTTTACGGTATAACTCGCTCCGGATTCGGGGTCTTGAATATCGGCCGATTGTACCAATACTATTTTGCCATTGCGTGAACCAAACTGGTATTTGCGAAATAAAGCTATGGAACCGTTCGGGATAATTTTATTCATAGATTCGCCCACAACGGTACAAGCAAACAGTTCTTCACTAGGCGAGTAGTGAGATGGGAGTTTTATCCACTCCAACACTTTGGGTTGTTGTTCGTCACTAAAGCCACCGGCAGCCGCTTCTAAATCGTATAGCGGTATAGCGTTTTCATAAGGTTTTATTTCCTCACTTTCTGTAAAGTGATAATTTGGTACGGCGCTTTCATAAGTAGCAATATGTTGAGCCAAATAGGTTCTCAAATTAGGGTCGCACGCATAAACATAGGTGCCTTTAATACCACGCAATAAGATGGTTTTGTAGATGTTGAGTATGAAGTTTTTTAAAACCTCGGCATCTTTAATGGTATTCTTTCCTGCTTTGTCTTTATAATTTTCAGGGATGATTTCTATAGAATTAGTTTCCGGATTATACGTTATCTCATTCCCGAAAATAATCCCGGCATAATTTAAATCATACCCTTGGGTAGTGTGTATACAACCCACTTCTTCAATCGCATTTTCGGTATTAATCCAATCGATATTAGTACCATTCCAACGTAGTTTTACATTTTCAATTTCAATATCGAAAGCAGTTTTGTCATTTTTGGAAGCCCATTCCCAAGAGTATCCTGCGATCATTCGAGATAAGCCATTTTCTTGCTCTCGCAATTTCAACTCATGGAGAAAATGTTCAATATTTTGAAATAAGACAAACTCATAATCTTTGGAAGTATATTTGGGTTGGGTTGAAGGAATTGAACAATCCAATAATTTTTTTATGTAATCTACATAACCATTACCTCCATTAACCCTAAACTGCGATTTTAATTGTTCTACCACCGTATTAGGCAGTTGTTTCATTCGGGTAAATTCTTCTTGTAAAACGTCTGAAGGTTTGATGGACTGGTTTTCATCATAAAAATAAATGCATTTGGCACGGGTGCGTTGCATCCAATCCAACTCATGGGTTTTGTCTTTGTCCACTTTAAGATAATCGCATACTTCATCAAAAATTTTGAAATAAGGACCGAGATTCACCCTACGACGCAAGCGATGAGACTCATCGACTAAAATGATGTCATAATCTTCTTTAAATACATCCGAAGGACCAATCACCATTTTTGGGTTTAAACCAGTTATGTTTTTAAAAACCTTTTGCAGTGTCTTGCGGAAGGAACCCATAGGCACTACCAAGGCTACTTTGGGGTTTCGGTATTTTACTTTGAGTTTGATAATTAAGTCTAAAAACTGTTGCTCTTCCTCTCCAAACTCTTTAAAGTTAAAATCGTCATTATCGGTACAAATCAATTTTATTAGAAAGACTGCCATAATACTTTTACCGGTACCGGCACCACCTTCCATAACGATATTATGAGTAGTGTCGTTGAGTAAGTGCTGCATAATGGTCATCAAACTCCGACGCTGATCCAAAGAGAGTGATTTGTAGGGAGAATATTTAAACAAATCGGAATTGTCAATATGTTCTAAGGAATGCTGAGCGACACCTTTAGACCTTAACTGATCCCAAATCGTTCGGAATATTTCCCAATACTGAGGCTTTTGATAATAATTATGGTTGGCTAAGCCCACGTTACCATTTAACAACTTGTACTTGCCGTCTCCCGAAAAATACTTAATGAGATTGGATTCAATGTCCAGCGTAGCCGATTTGTTGAAGGTATTACTGGTAATTAAATGTACCTCGGACAATTTATTCTTGTCTCCGTTTTTGAGGTGAGCAGTCATACGACTAAACGTATCCGTGGTTTCACCTATGTAAGCCTGTTTAATTTTACCATCTGTAATTATATATACTATAGGCCATAATTCTTTGGCATAGTGGAGATTCTCTAATTCAGGTTCTTTAACTAACTCAGGCTTAAAGGCAAAGCGAATAATATCAATCTTAACGGAGTCGTTAATCATAATTCGTCATATTTTTTGGCAGTTCCTTTGGCTTTTTCCACCGGATATTTTTCAGAATTTCTTTTTATCTTTTCTAAAACAATGTCATAAATATTCAATCCGTGTTTTTCGGCTAAAAGAAAGGAAAAGGAAAGGATGTCTGCCAATTCTTCCTTGATTTTATCCACTTTTACGTGCTCCACTTCATGGTCTTTTTTCCAAAGAAAAATTTCATTCAATTCAGCGGCTTCAATGGATATGGCTAAAGCTAAGTTTTTAGAATCGTGAAATTGTTCCCAATCTCTTTCGTTTCTAAACTTAATTAATTCGTCGATAACTATTTTGTACTTATCCATGACATTTAGTTTTCCCAAACATACCAAAAAATACCCACAAATCCAATCCCCACCAATAGGTATTTTATCCCTTACTCCTAAAATAAATTTCTTACGTTTCGGTGGTTTTACAGTTTTTGGCAAGTTACAGCAAAACCGCCAAGCTTAATTACGGTTTTCCGTCAACCGGTGGCTTTCATTTTCAAGGTCTCAATTTTTTGTTCGCTTACACACGGGTCAAGGGGTTCAATGGCTAGGGTTGGGCTATAGCCAATACAACGGCTAAGTTCTTCTTGCATTACAGCGGCTACCAATTGGGCATTACGTTCCGTAGTTAGTATACTGTCATGCACCGTAAATAGTGGTACTTTAGGGTAGCTTTTATGCAACCGCTTGGCTATCACAGTAAGCATAACATGGCTTTCAATCCGTTGCAGCAATTTAGGCAATAAGCTGGCATCTTTTTGCTTTATAGCATTACACAAAGCATATGCCTCAGGATATTGTTTTTTAAAAATCCTTTTCGGAGCGGCTTGGTCTTGACCTATAAATTGGTTGCTGGTAAACAACACCTGAAACATTGCTTTTTTTAGCTCCTTTCGGTCATTTATGGTATACCCCATTACAGCCTCAAAAGCAGGTTTCAAACTATCATAAAGGGTGCCGTTTACAGCCTCTTTTACATACGCTTCAAAGCCTGTTTTTACTAGAGTTTTACGTATTTTTACCAACATAAAGTAATCAATATCTTTATAAGTACTCTCTTTATCTATATTCAATATATCTATTGTCAATATATTATTAAATTTATTAGATAAAGAAGATAGCAATATTTTGGGCTTTTCAATTTTTTTACCTTCTAAAAACGTGTTTTTTATCCTAACAGCATTAGGACGGACTATTTTGTCGCTCTTCCAAAAACCATCTTGCAACAGCAAACACAACAAATAGGGTTGGCTGTTTTTTATATCTATCGAAACCATCTTTTCACCTTTAAAAGTCAAATAATTTCGCAATGGGCTCCTCATATTAGTCAATACACTATGGTAACGCTTCACAGTGGCATCAACATGACAACTGTATTCGCCCTCTTTTAGCTTTTGCAAACTCAACACGCCTTGCTGATACTGTAATACGGGGTCTTTCATTACTTTTCTGTAATCGCCTTTATTACCGCTCGGTGTGTAATAAGTAGTATCATATCTCATTTCATAATCCCGCAACGCCGGGTACTCCATTTTCAAGGCAAACTCGGCATTCAAAAACGCATAAGCTTTATAAGTGTCTATTTCCAACCCTTTAGCAAACCAAGCATTCAAAAAGGCATAAGGCTTTGTGGAGTTCTCCAATACTCTGTATCGCTTGTTATAGTGTCTCTTCAAAGGCAAACTCTTCAAGCTCACCGTTTGCAAATCTTTGCCATAAGGTAAAGCAATTTTATACCCGGTACATTTAAAACCTTTCAAATAGCTTTTGTCACTCTTCAGCAAACCACTTTCCAATCCATAAGTCAAATACCGTTTATAATCAGTAAACATGCCTTTTAATACCGTCGCCGACAAAGGCACAAAACCCTGTTCTATAACAAGGTTTTTGTTGTGTATTGGTATGGTAATTATGTTACTCAATATAACAACCATCTTGTCTTTCGAAAACCGTTCAAAAGGAGGATTTTCGGCATAATGTTGTTCCAAATCTAAATCGGCTGGTAAATAAAATTTCATAAGCATAATATTAAATAATCTTATACTTACAAATAATATACAAAGCACTCAAATTCAAACGTGTAGTTATTAACAACATTTTCGCTTTTCACACTTTTCACTCATCGTATTTTGTCTAAAAGCGCCGTAAATTCTCATAAAACAAAGGATTCCGAAGAGCCAAAACCTAACTATTTTTGTTAATAATTTCTTTCATTTTTAGCAATTGGCATTACTTTTTGTGGTGTCAGTCAGTCATACAAAATGGCAAAATAAGCCACAAAAAAAACTCCCCGCCATTATAGCAGGGAGCCAAACAAACCAACTTTTTTAAAACCTAGGGTACTTTATTAAACCACTTCCAATACATTCAGCACATTAAAAGCCCCATTCTTCAACGGATATTGTATCCCGTTAACCTCCTGGAAAAACTCAACCAGCAACAAATACACCCGAGTACCCGTGCCGGCAGGCACCGCACTCGGGGTCAATACCACTTCCGAGTCGGTCAAGTCTATCGGTAAATTCACCACATCACTAAAACTAATGGCATGCTCACCCGTACCAAAGTCAAGGTTCACAAAAGCACTTTGCACACTAAAATGGGTAGCACCACTCGGATAACGCAACTGCTGAGCCGGAATCAACTGCGCAATAGTCACTTCTCCCGTAGCAGTAGCCACCGTAAACGGCGAGTACAACACACTTTTCAAAGCAGCGTTAATATTAAAATCAAACCCTCTCAAATACTGCTTACCCGCATCCGTTGTAATCCCTTCCGCCACATTGCGCAACCCTCTTTCCGAAACCGTGTCTTCGTTCTTAATATCCGACATTACCTTCATAAGCCTACTCGACAACTTAGCATCTTTCGCTTTAAACACCATCGTCCCCACAGCACTACGCAACAACTTACCCGCTCTGGCACTCGCACCAAACTCCACTCCGTTCTCCCGAGTCCTTGCAAAAGCAGGGTCATTCATAATCCTGTTTTTAGAAACACCTCCCTTAGTACGCACCATATGACCGTCCGCACTCTTGTAAAACGTTAGGTTTTCTAACGTTCCTTCGATCTTTAAGATCCCATTCAATTTTGCCATGATAAAAGCATTTAATATTAATAATACCTCAAAATTACTCAGGAGCTAAAAGCCACTAGGTCAGGATTTCCGTTGTTAATAACTATTGCCGAATGTGCATAAAATTGCCGTTATTTTTCCAATATTTTTTTGTATTTTTATAGGACAAAACCAACAAATTTTTAAAATCAATCGCCTGTAAAAACATTAGCCAACCTTAACTAAAAACGAGAACTATAATAGCAAGATAATAGGAAGATACTAGGTACATAGTAGCAACATCCTGCGCCATAAAAGTTAAGAGTAATAATAATGTATAAGCCAGCAATGAAAAGAATTTGTATTTACACTAAAGATGTACAACTCATCACCGGAAAATCCGAAAGACAAGCCCGTAACATCCTAATGTCCATCAAAGACGCCTACGCCAAGAAAAAACACCAACCCATCACCATCCACGAATTCTGCGAATACATGGATTTCGACCTCGATAAAATAATACCCTTAATCAAGTAAAGCACCGCTCAATAAAGCAACACTCCCTCATCACATCACTTCGATTAAGTCAATCGTAGTGCGCTCTTAACGCAAAAAAGATTAGCGATTTTCGCATTCATAGTTGGCAACCTTTTTAACATTAATAATTTACATTAAGTATCAAAGCAAAACAAGATGTTTATTAACTGAACATGTATATTTTACTGGGGTTTACAAACAATTCGGGGGTACTTTAATTAAAAAAAATCAGGTACCCCGAATTGTACCCCTAGGCATTGCAAAAAAATGATGTGATTTGAATTAGGTAGTAAAGAAAAAACCCCGAAAAACCAATGTTTTACGGGGTTATGTAGTAAAATGTAATGTACATGGTGATCTCAGAAGGATTTTGCTGCGCAACATCCTTCAAAGCTCCGCTTTGAAAATGAAACAACCCGAAAAAAATACTCAAGTAAACTTGGATATTTTTTTCGGGTTTTTTCATTTATTCGTGAACTCTATAGACTTGTTTTCGAAACAAATTATTGAGTTTATTGAAAAATTCACCTCTAGGTAAATGGAGGTTTATTTTATAAATACTAATGATATACATTCTATTTACATCAATTAAATTTAATTCTGGATTATTTGTTTAAGCTATCAACCACATAACTATGCTGGTAGTTAATCAATGTTTCTTTTTCTTTAAAGACGACCTTACAATTTGGGTATGTGATACTTTGCAACAAAAGTTGATGGTTGGTTTGTAAAAGGTTAAACATCAAATTATCAATTGAAAAGTCATTAGTTTGAAATTCATACGAACCTATGAAACCCACCTCCTTTTGTTCAATGTAAATTCCGGGAGTATCATTTAACGTTAAGTGGTTAACTTCTGTTTTATACAGAGGGAATAAATATTGCGTTGGGTCTAACTCTTGCAGGTGTATTTTTTGACTTTTTTTACCATCTATCCAAACCTCAACTTGATGATTGGTAGACCCCAACAAACCACCCAATTTT
Source organism: Flavobacterium sp. (assembly GCF_024710485.1). Lineage (GTDB taxonomy): Bacteria > Bacteroidota > Bacteroidia > Flavobacteriales > Flavobacteriaceae > Flavobacterium. The sequence continues at coordinate 303 of NZ_JANJUQ010000002.1, read as the reverse complement.
TCACAAGGTAATTTATCCAAACTTGGAATGGTATTCAACCTTAAATAATGGTAAAAAAAAGGGTCTAATAACGCTTGATGCAGGGGCTGATGCAAACGATTAGCAATTTGTGTAAAATACTCCTGCTCTATAGTGGAAAAAACGGTCAAATTGACCACCACTTTCCAGTCCAAATTGACCACCTAAATTTTAGGGTAAATTAGCCATTAAAGACCATTACTTTTTTTCATGTTGTTGACCCATACATTCGTACAAAAAACGGATTATGGCAAATAAAGTAACAGACATGAGTAAGATTAGAAA
>NZ_JANJUQ010000046.1 GCF_024710485.1 Flavobacterium sp. | reverse complement strand
AAACGTATAAGGCGCAGTACCATTAGCACCGGTAAAGGTTATGGTAGGACTTGTTGCATTTTGACAAACAGCAGTAGTTCCTGAAATTGTAGCAGTAGGCAATTGTCTTACTGTTACAGTAGCAGAACCTGACACTAATCTACCACATGTGGTTGTTGTATTTACAACGCTAACCAAAGAATAAGTAGAATTGACGGTTAAGTTAGGTGTAGTAACGGAATTTGTGCCTGTGGCATCTAAGACAATTGTTTGGTTGGTACCACCATCAACAGTGTAAGTCACGGTTGTATTGGGAGTACCATTGAAAGTGATTACAGTATTAGTCCCGGAACAAATGGTTGTACTACCAGAAATAGTTGCTGACGGTAATGGATTAACGACTAACTGAAAAGTAGTTGTTCCGTAAGTTAGCGGGTTAGCTACTTCTTCCATACGAACATAAATGGTTTGACCATTGGTTCCTACAACATTATTTGGACCAATTGCAGCAGTGTCATTATCAGCATCATTTTGGGACAAATGATAGGTCACGACATAATCTGCAGCTGAATTTGTTCCTAAAACTAAAGGTGTTTGCGGTGCAAAATTAAAAACAGCTGTACCACTACCCAAACTACTTTCACACAAGGTTAAAGTTGGCGGAGGATTTGGATTTGCAGTACAAGTTATAAAACTAATATCAAAAGGAAATGCAAACCTACAACTACTAATATTTGGATTTTCAACACCTATATAATATGTACCGGCAGTGGCATTGTATGCCCCTACAGTTGCTTGTGGTATTGACTGATCATCGTTAAGCGCTCCTGTTTCAGTAGTGTGAAAACTTACGGTAAAGTCACCCGGAGTTAAACCAGTTCCAGTAAAAATATTAGCAATCGCTTCATTCAAGTCGAAAACAGTCTGATTAGAGCATTGTGATAAATCAACAGGATCGTTAATACCCGGTCCTTGATCGTAAGAAACTGTAGCACTGGCTGTTGCATTCGCTACACACCCGGGCTTATTAACTACCACTGTATAGGTTCCTTCATCAACAACTGATATTGATTGTGTATTTCCCGGAATTGGTCCGTTAGGTCCTGTCCAGGCATAAGAGGTGGCACCATTGATGGTTGCAGTTAAAGTTGCAGCATTCCCTTCACAAATAACCTGACTTTCAAGCGATAAAGGACAAACAATATTACAATCGGTTCCTCCGGCTCCGGGTTGCCCTATGTTAGTTTGGGTTACAGTAATGTTACCAGCCTGTCCACTGTAATTGGTTAATAATACCACATAAATTTGTCCAACTTGAGCATTGGTTAAAGTGAAATTTTCAATAGCAGCAGCTGAAAAACTACAACTAACACTTGAATCCGGATTCAAATTCGTAGCGCCGCAAACAGGCGTGGCGAATGGCCCCCAAACAATGTAATCCACATCTATGGGATTCCCTCCATTGGTTGCTTGTGAAATTTGAAAACTAATGTTACCAGCCGTACTGATTTGCATGTAAAACCAAGCTGGGTTAGGTTGTGAACCCAAACATTCATAATTAATTCCTGTTTCTGTAGTAGTTCCGGTTGAATTAGGAAAAGTTAAACCTGAACCACCAGCGCAAAAAGCCGTTGATGAGGAACAATTGGCGCCTTGCGAAAAAATCGCTTGAATTGTGAACAAATTAATTACGAGTAAATAGTAGTAGATTTTTTTCATTACTAGTGACAATTTTTAAGGCACGAAATATACGTATTTTTAGCAAATTATTAACGTTGAAATCAAATAATTTCAAATATTAACAGTATTCAGCTGCTTTTAATTTTAATTATTTATCTTTGCTACTCGATTTTCAAACCCAAATTAATTGCGAATTTAATGACAAAAAACGTGGTAAACAATGACGAATTAGGTGAAAACCACATAGCTACAAGTGCTCAAAATCCGGTAAGAAAAGATGCCTTTGACCTAACCGATGAGCAAAAAATTGAAGCCATAAAAAAAGATGTTGAAAGTATTTTGACTACTTTGGGAATGGATTTGACCGATGACAGTTTGAAAGGCACTCCCAACCGAGTAGCCAAAATGTTTGTAAAAGAGATTTTCGGGGGGTTGAATCCTAATAAAAAACCAAGCTCATCTACCTTTCAAAACAATTACAAATACGGGGAAATGTTAGTAGAAAAAAACATCACAGTTTATTCTACTTGTGAACACCATTTACTACCAATTGTTGGAAGAGCTCATGTTGCTTATATCTCAAACGGTACAGTAGTAGGCTTGTCTAAAATGAACAGAATTGTGGATTATTTTGCCAAAAGACCACAAGTGCAGGAACGTTTAACCATGCAAATTGTTCAAGAACTTCAACGCGTTTTGAATACTGAAAATGTGGCTTGCGTAATTGATGCCAAACATCTATGCGTAAATTCCAGAGGTATTCGCGATATTGAAAGTAGTACCGTTACTTCGGAGTTTGGCGGAAAATTCAAGGATGAAATTACCAAACGTGAATTTTTAGATTACATCAGATTAGAAACTAGTTTTTAATAGCCCGGATTGCAGAGGAAATCCTTTTTTAAAAAACTACTTTTGTGAAACAAAGGGATTTTTAAAAAAAGATTACAACGTAAAGCCGGAAATAGCTCTTAATAAAAATGCAACTTTATAAAAATCATTCACTTAAAATTTACAACTCTCTTACGGGAGAAAAAGAACTTTTCAAACCGGTACACGAAGGCAATGTCGGGATGTATGTTTGCGGTCCAACGGTTTACAGCAATGTACACTTAGGTAATGTGCGTACTTTCATGTCGTTTGATATGATTTTCCGCTATTTGCTTCATTTGGGCTACAAAGTGCGTTACGTGCGTAACATTACCGATGTGGGTCACATAGTAGATGATGTGGATGACGGCGAAGATAAAATTGCCAAAAAAGCCCGAGTAGAACAGTTAGAACCGATGGAAATTGTTCAGCGATATACTGTTGATTTTCATGATGTTTTAAACCAATTCAACTTTCTACCGCCCAGCATTGAGCCAACCGCAACCGGACACATCATTGAACAGATTGAAATTGTAAAACAAATTATAGACAAAGGATTTGCTTACGAGTCAAACGGCTCCGTGTATTTTGATGTGCTGAAATTTAACGAAACCCATAATTACGGAAAATTGAGCGGCAGAAATATTGAGGAGATGTTAGCCAATACCCGTGACACCGATGGACAATCGGATAAAAGAAACCCGCAGGATTTTGCTTTGTGGAAAAGAGCCGAACCGGAGCACATTATGCGTTGGCCTTCGCCTTGGGGTGTTGGTTTTCCGGGTTGGCATTTAGAATGTACCGCTATGAGCACCAAATATTTAGGCGAAACATTTGACATTCACGGCGGCGGAATGGACTTGAAATTCCCGCACCACGAATGTGAAATCGCCCAAAACGAAGCTTGTACCGGTCACAGTCCGGTAAACTATTGGATGCACGCCAATATGTTGACGTTGAACGGTAAAAAAATGTCGAAGTCAACCGGTAACAATATTTTACCCAGCGAGATTTACAATGGAGGCAGTCCTTTTTTAAGCAAGGCCTTCTCGCCTAACGTGGCGCGTTTCTTCATGATGCAAGCGCACTATCGCAGCATCCTTGACTTTTCTAATGACGGAATTTTAGCGGCTGAAAAAGGATTTACCCGATTGATAGATGGCTTGGATTTGATTAAAGATTTGAAGCCGAATGCCGTTTCATCAATTGATATTGCCACTTGGAAGCAAAACTGTTATGAGGCGATGAACGACGATTTCAATACACCAATTTTAATTGCAAACTTGTTTGAAGGCATTAAGTATGTAAATTTGGTGAACGACGGCAAAGAAACCTTAACCGCTGCTGATATAACCATTCTAGGCGAAACCCTTAAAAATTTTACTTTCGATGTGTTAGGCATTAAAGATGAAAAAGCAGTTTCCAATCAAACGGATAAATTGGAAGGTGTGGTTGAAATGCTGATTAACATGCGATTGGAAGCCAGAGCTAATAAGAACTTTGCGCTTTCGGATCAAATTCGCGACCAATTGTCAGCCTTAGGCATACAGTTGAAAGACGGTAAAGAAGGAACAACTTTCAGCATTCAATAGTTTATGTTGAGAAAGATATTGATAGCACCATTATTATTACTGATTTGGTTCTACAAAATCGTCATTTCTCCTTTATTTCCGGCTACTTGTCGTTTTCATCCCACTTGTTCCACTTACTTCATAGAAGCCCTAAAAATTCACGGATTATTTTACGGCAGCTACTTGGGTTTTAAAAGAATTTTGAGTTGTCATCCGTGGGGAAAAAGCGGTTACGATCCGGTGCCGGAAAAGAAATGCTCTCATTAAACAGTTGGTATTTTTTTCTTAGTTAGAAACATTTAATTACTTTTACAGTAAAACCCCAAAATAGTAAATCATGATTTGGAATCCTTCAGAAGGTATTGATATTGGCTTTTTCACCATTCGTTATTACAGCTTAATGTTTGTTATTGCATTCGGTTTAGGCTGGTATATCATGAAAAAGATTTATGAAAGAGAAAACGAGTCGATTGAAAAATTAGACACTTTGTTTATATGGACTGTAATCGCAACGCTTTTGGGTGCCCGTTTGGGTCAAGTTTTTTTCTACGATTGGGAATACTTCCGAAACAATCCTACTGAGATTTTATTGCCTTTCAAATTTCATCCCGAATTTGAATTCACCGGTTTCCGTGGATTAGCCAGTCATGGTGCGGCCATTGCCATCATTATTGCGATGTATTTTTACAGCAAAAAAGTAATCAAAAGACCTATGCTTTGGGTGTTAGACCGCGTGGTAATTCCGGTAGCCAGTGGCGCTATTTTCGTGCGAATCGGGAATTTTTTCAACTCGGAAATCGTTGGAAATGTAACAGATTCGTCTTTCGGAATAAAATTCATCCGTGATTATTATTCGGCCAAAGATGTGCTGAACATTACCAAAATTCCCAATGTAAATGAGGCTTATCACGCCATCGCCACAGATCCGCAATATGCCGAGATATTAGCCAAAGTACCCATGAAACATCCGGCACAATTGTACGAAGCGTTTTTATACATCTTTGTCTTTTTTATACTGTTCTTTTTGTATTGGAAAACCAGAACGGCAGAAAAACAAGGTTTGTTGTTCGGTTACTTTCTGGTAATGTTATGGACGGTTCGTTTTATAGTGGAATACGTAAAAGAAAGCCAAGGAGGTATCGAAGAAAATTTCGGATTGTTAAGCACCGGACAATGGTTGAGTATTCCGTTTATACTGGTCGGCATCTACTACATCTTTATGGCTGAAAAGCCGATTGAAGATGATTTATAAAATAATAAAGTCCTGAATAATCAGGACTTTTTTTATGCTTCTTCGTCATTGACCTCCACATGAGATTTGGAGTAATTGCGCCATTTTTCGATACAATCTTTCATATCTTCAGGCAATTCGGTATCAAATCGCATGTATTCCTTAGTCACCGGATGTTCAAACCCCAATGTTTTGGCATGCAACGCTTGTCTTGGTAAGGTTTTGAAACAGTTGTCGATAAACTGTTTGTATTTCGTGAACGTTGTTCCTTTCAAAATCAAATCGCCACCATAGCGCGCATCATTGAATAACGTGTGACCAATGTATTTCATGTGCACGCGAATTTGGTGTGTTCTTCCTGTTTCTAATTTACAAGATACCAAAGTTACATAGCCAAATCGTTCTAAAACTTTATAATGCGTTACCGCGTGTTTTCCGACATCGCCTTCAGGATAAACGGCCATTTGCATGCGGTCTTTCATATGACGCGCAATATTACCTTCAATGGTGCCTTCGTCTTCTTTGACATTACCCCAAACCAGCGCGATATATTCTCTCTCGGTTGTTTTGTCTTCAAACTGTTTGGCCAAATGTGTCATAGCCGCTTCTGTCTTGGCAATTACCAATAAACCGGATGTGTTTTTATCGATGCGATGCACCAATCCGGGTCGTTCACTGGAATT
>NZ_JANJUQ010000044.1 GCF_024710485.1 Flavobacterium sp. | reverse complement strand
AAACGTATAAGGCGCAGTACCATTAGCACCGGTAAAGGTTATGGTAGGACTTGTTGCATTTTGACAAACAGCAGTAGTTCCTGAAATTGTAGCAGTAGGCAATTGTCTTACTGTTACAGTAGCAGAACCTGACACTAATCTTGAACAACTATTCGCTGTGTTAACAACATTTACTAAACTATAAGTTGAGTCAACAGTAAGAGCGGGACTTGTCACCGAGTTGATTCCGGTAGCATCTAAAACTATTGTTTGGTTAGTTCCGCCATCTATGGTGTAAGTTACCGTAGCATTAGGAGTACCGTTAAAAGTAATCACCGCAGTTGAGCCGGAACAAATAGTTGTAGAACCGGTAATAGTTGCTGTTGGTAATGGATTAACAACCAACTGGAAAGAAGTGGTTCCAAAACTGGTCGGATCAGCATTATCTTCCAATCTTACATAGATAATTTGTCCGTTGACTCCGGTGAAAGAATTTGCCGGAATTATTGGACTAAGCCCTGCATCAGCATCGGATTGACTAGTATGATAAGTAACAGTATAATCGGCGGCGGCATAATTAGTCCCTAATACTATTGGCGTTTGCGGTGTAAAATTAAAATTGGCAGAGCCACTGCCGAAGCTACTTTCACAACTCACTAAATTTGGCGGCGTTTGCGGTATCGGATTGTTGGCACACAAAGCTGTGTCTATTTGCAATGGGAATTGTGTAACTACAATACATCCCGTGTTATCATCCTCCATAGCAACATAAATGATTTCACCATCTGTTCCGTTATAGTTGGTAACATTCGAAATCGGCGCTGCTAACTCTTGAGCTTCTATCAAAGAATGATGATAACTCAATGTATTACTCAACCCATTCAAAATGAGCGATGCATTTTGAGTAAGATCGAAAGGAGCTTCACATTGAACAAGTGCGTTTGGCGTACCAATAGGCAAGGAAGGAATATATTCCACTAACATACAATCGGTTTGCTCACAACCGCTTGGATAAGTTATAGTAACACAATAATTCCCTTCATCAGCAATGGTGTAGACATTAGAATTGGCTCCCGGAATAACACCACTATCCAAAGTCCACTCATAAGTAGCTCCTAAAATTGGAGATGCACCTGCTTGAATCGTCACTGTTTCTGAACTACATACCGCATTTGGGCCGGAAAGATCAGGCAAACCATCAAACTGTCCGGTACCTACAATGTCAGCAGAACCAATATCAAAACTTCCGGCTCCCAAAAATACAGCTGAATCGAAAGAGGTATCATTCCTATCAGCAATAACTAATTTGATGTGATACACATTATTGGGAATAACCGCAGAAGTAGCTGTCATTAAAACGGTTTCACCATTAAAATTGGTAGCTGCAGCTGCAGCATTGGCACCGCCGTTGAATGTTCCGAAATAGCTTGGATTCTCAGAGGTACAAGTAGTATTGTGGGTATTATCCCTAATAGTAACAACCGAAATAGGTGTAGTTGTACTTGGAATCAAAGCTAAATTAACCGGTGGTGTTCCGGCTGTAACATTGGTCAGAAAAAAAGCAAAAGAATCAGAATAAGTACATTGAAAAGTTCCATATTCCTCTGAAGCAAACAAGAAATCAAAACTCATTTGATTGGTCAAAGGCGTAAAATCAAACTCTAAAATTGTAGCATTGTTGTAGTCGGTCAAAAACGGATCAATGCCTAAACCCGTGATATAATTAAACAAATCATTATCGCCAAGCCATGCATTATTACCATCACTCAACGTGGTAGTATTAGGACCCGGTGCACTCATAGCATTACCGGTGCTTAAAATAACCCCTGCATTCAAGGGAAAGTTAGGATTTGTATTTTGAAAATAAGCAATCCCGTTAGAAGAACCAAAACCTGGACCGCTACTTGAACCGCTTCCCGTACTCCAAGTAATATTGGTTACCGTACCAACGCAAGAAGAATTCGGACCACTACTACCAAACAATACATCTTGAACCAATTGCGGAACAGTATACGTAGTATTATTAACTGAAATGGGTTGCGAAAAAGAAGGTATCGAAACCAAAAAAAAGAAAAAAATAAGTAAACCTCTTTTCATGAAAAACGGGTTTTAGAGGCAACTTTAAAAACAGCCTCACAAATGTTAATAAATTGTTTAATTGTTCAAATATAAGTATTCACAGAAAATAACTTTGTTAAATTTGCAGAAAAATAAACTATTCTCATGAAAATCACCATAAAAGAAACCCAAAACCCAACGATAATAAAATTTGAATTTCCTGATTTCTTGACACAAAATGAAAATTTTGAGTTCAAAAACATCGATGAAGCCAAGAATTCACCTTTGGCTCAAAAGTTATTCTACTTACCGTTTGTAAAAACAGTTTACATCTCCGGAAATTTTATAGCAGTGGAACGCTTCAGTATTGTTGAGTGGGCCGATGTGCAAGAGGAAGTAGCTGAACAAATTGAAGAATTTGTGAAAAACGGCGGCGTAATCGTATTGCCTTCAGAAAATAAAACTAAAAAACAACCGATAACGGTTTACGGCGAAACCACGCCAAACCCGGCTTCTTTGAAATTTGTGGTCAATAAAGGGCTAACCAAAAACACGGTTGAATTTAAAAACATCGACGAAGCTAAACCGTCTCCACTTGCCCAAGCGCTTTTCAAATTCCACTTTGTCAAAGAGGTTTTCATCACCGAGAATTATATTTCCGTAACCAAATACGAAAGTGTTTCTTGGGACGAAATAACTCTGGAAATCCGTACATTTATTAAAGAATATCTGGAAAATGGCGGCATCGTTTTAGACGAAACTTTAATCGCCCATGACGATAAACAAGAAAAACAACAAATCAAAAACTTCGACCAACTCGACGTGACTTCCCAACAAATCGTAAACATCCTCGAAGAATATGTAAAACCCGCGGTAGCTGCCGATGGCGGTAACATTTTATTCGACTCTTACGACGAAAATCAAAAAAGAGTAAAAGTAGTGCTACAAGGCTCATGTAACGGCTGTCCTTCTTCGACTTTCACCCTGAAAAACGGCATCGAAAACATGCTGAAAGACATGCTTAACGACAAAGACATCGTAGTAGAAGCTTTGAACGGCTAACTATTTCAAAATAATAATACCTTAAGCGTCATAAATCATGGCGCTTTTTTTAATTTTAGGAGCTAATCCCGCTTTCCGTTCTATCTTTTGACTCGTTTTTTAAACGAGTCAAAAGGATGCCACTTCAATCGGGGCTAAAAAACAATATCGCCATGAACGAACTACACCTTGAAACCAGTCCATACTTATTACAACACGCCAACAATCCCGTGCATTGGAAAGCTTGGAATCCCAAAACCTTAGCGCAAGCTCAAACCGAAAACAAACTCATGCTAATCAGCATTGGCTATTCGGCCTGTCATTGGTGCCACGTAATGGAACACGAAAGTTTTGAAGACGAAGAAGTAGCAGCAGTCATGAACGCGCATTTTATCAACATTAAAATCGACCGCGAAGAACGTCCCGACATTGATGCCGTGTACATGAAAGCCGTTCAAGTAATGACCGGACGCGGTGGCTGGCCTATGAATGTAGTGGCCTTACCCGACGGCAGACCGGTTTGGGGCGGCACCTATTTCAGAAAAAATGATTGGATTAACGCACTCGAAAAACTCCAGGAAATTTACACCCAAAATCCGGAAACCATCTACGACTATGCGCAACAATTACACGAAGGTTTACAAACCATCAGCATAGTTCCGAAATCTGAAAATAATGCCGAATTCGATTTTACGATCTTAGAAAAAATGATGGGAAAATGGCAAAAAAGTTTTGATTGGGACTTCGGTGGTATGGCCAGAGCACCAAAATTCATGATGCCTACCAATTACGAATTCCTACTCAACTACGGTCATCAAACCCAAAATCAAGAACTATTGAATTTTGTCGATTTAACCTTGACCAAAATGGCTTACGGCGGTTTGTTTGATACGGTTGACGGTGGTTTTTCAAGGTATTCAGTCGATTTAAAATGGCACGTGCCGCATTTCGAAAAGATGTTGTACGACAACGGCCAGTTGGTTTCGCTTTATGCCAATGCCTACAAACTAAACCAAAATCCATTGTACAAAGAAGTCATTGAAAAAACACTGAATTTTGTGGAAAAAGAATGGCTCACTGAAGAAGGTAGTTTCTATGCCGCTTTGGATGCCGACAGTCTCAACACCGAAAAGCAATTGGAAGAAGGCGCGTTTTATGTTTGGACAACTGCAGCATTACAGCAAATTCTGGGCGAAGATTTCGACTTGTTTTCCGAAGTATTCAACATCAACGAATTCGGCCATTGGGAACACGGGAATTATGTGTTAATTCAAAATCAACCGTTGACATCCATTGCCGAAAAACACAATATAACTGTCGAATTCTTGGCGGAAAAGAAAAAAAAATGGGAAAGCCAACTGTATCAAATCAGAGAAAACCGAAGCAAACCGCGTTTGGACGACAAATGCCTTACCTCATGGAATGCCATCATGCTGAAAGGTTTTGTAGAAGCTTACAAAGCCACCGGCAATAGTCGCTACTCAGACATCGCAATTAAAAACGCTCAGTTTATCATTCAGAAAATTTGGAGCCCGGAAGGTCATTTGTTCCGAACTTACAAAAATAATAAAGCTACCATCAACGCCTATTTAGAAGATTATGCGCATGTCATTGCAGCCTTTATTTCGCTTTACGAAATTACGGTAAACGAGCAATGGCTGACTTACGCCAAACAACTGACGGATTATACTTTTGACCATTTTTACGATAAGGAAGCGGAATTCTTCTCCTTTACTTCACAACAGGACGAAGCTTTAGTCACACCGCATTTTGAAGTGGAAGACAATGTAATTCCGGCGGCCAATTCGGTTATGGCAACCAATTTGTTCCGTTTGAGTATTTATTTCAACCACTCATACTACGAAAAAGTAGCCCAACAAATGCTGCAACACATTCTGCCAACCATCGATTATCCCTCGGCTTTTTCCAATTGGCTCAACTTGCTGCTGCACTTTTCCGAATCGCAAAACGAATTGGCTGTTTGTAGCGAAAAAGCGTTGGATTATCTAAAACAACTTAACAGTTGGTACACTCCGAATTTAGTTGTGGCCGGAACCGACAAAGCTTCGGAATTGCCCTTTTTAGCCAATCGATTCATAGAAGACCAAACCTTATTTTATTGGTGTCAAAACAAAACTTGCAATTTGCCAACCACTGATTTTCAAGAAATTACTAAAAAAATAAAACGCTAATCTGATCAAAATTTTGTAATATTGTTAGTAGTAACCATTAAATAACAAAATTATGGGATTTGGAGATTTTTTAAAACGATTATTCAGCGGCGCTAAAAATAACACTGCTGAAGCAACACAAAATATTGCCGATGACGCTATTGAAAAAGTAAAAGACATGGCAGAACCGATGGCGGACAAAGTAGAAGAATTGGTGGAAACCGCGAAAGAGAAAATCAGCGAATACATACCGCAAGCTTCTGAAACTATTGAAAATGTGGTGGAAAGGGCCAAAGAAAAAGTAAGCGAACTCACTTCGAATGCTACTGAAACCGTAAAAGAAAAAATCAGCTCTTTCACAGGAGATGCTTCAGAGGAAACAGAAGAACCTGCTAAAGAAACACCCAATCGTATCGAAGAAGACGCTGATTAATTTTGAAAAAATTGTACTTTTGCAAACGCTAATTATCCCGATTCCTCTCGGGATTTTTTTATCAATTTATGCAAAAACAAGAATTACAATACATCCATTCGTTTACCGATTATGTTGATCGGTTCCTCAAATTATTAATCGATTATTCACCCAAGCTGATTTCGGCCTTGGTTATTCTCTTTTTGGGATTGTACGCCATTCGCGTCATCAACCGCTTGGTAAAGAAAATCATGTTGAAAAGAGAACTCGACCCAACACTGTCGAAGTTTTTAGCCGATAGTTTGCTGTGGGCATTGCGCGTGTTGTTGTTCATCAGCGTGATTTCGAAATTAGGCATCGAAACATCATCTTTTGTTGCCATTTTGGGAGCAGCCGGTTTGGCCATTGGTTTGTCGTTACAAGGATCGCTGTCCAACTTCGCTGGTGGCATGTTGATCATATTGTTCAAACCGTTTCGCGTAGGCGATACCATCGAAGCACAAGGCGTAATTGGTACTGTATTGGAAATTCAGATTTTTGTCACCAAACTGATTACCGGCAACAACCAAACGATTTTTATTCCAAACGGTATTTTGTCTAACAATGTCATCATCAACTATTCAATGCAAGGCAATCGCAGAGCCGATTTGACGTTTTCGTTGTCGTACGACACCAATATCAAAATGGCAAAAGACATCGTGATGAGAGTGATGCAAAATCACCCCTTAGTGCTAAAAAATCCTGAGCCTAGCGTTGTAGTTAGAGATTTAACCGATTCGGCTATACATTTGTCCATAAAACCTTGGGCAAAAAATATTGATTTTAGCGAAATGAGTTCCGATATTTTGGAGCAATGTAAAGAAGCTTTTGACTCGGCCGGCATTGTAATCCAACCGTTTGTTCGAGAAGCTTCGAAAGGCTAATTATTTCGGATTCAGCATAAAATCTTTCAAGTAGAATGGCTCGAAATATGCTACGTCTTCAAATTCCTTTTGTTCAAACTTAGCAAAACTCAAAGCGCACATTTCTTTTGCAGATGGAAATACTTGATCCTCCAAAAACACAAAGTTAGGTTTGGTGAGTACCGTTTTACATTTTGCCTGACAATCGCCTACGATATAAATAGTTTCGGTAACGTCAGAATAACTGTCTTCGGATAAAATTTCGGCTTGTACGGCTTTGATTTTTTGGTGATTTTGATCGAATACAGCGCTGTAAACTTCCATTCTGCGGGCATCTATCATCGGAACAATGAGACCGTCGTTTTGTTTCACAGCTGCTGCTAAAACAGCCAAAGTATCTAGCGAAATCAATGGAATACCCAATGCATAACACAAGCCTTTGGCGGTAGAAACACCGATACGCAAACCGGTATAAGAACCCGGTCCTTTGCTTACGGCGACGGCTTTCAAGTCTTTAATATCAAGATGACTTTCTATGATAATTTCTTCTATAAAAACATGTAGTTTTTCAGCGTGAGAATAACCTTCTTCGGCAATTTCCTTGCACAAAATGGTTTTGCCGTTCAGTGCCAAAGAAACCGAACAGTTCTTGGTAGCCGTTTCGATGTTAAGAATGTAGTTCAAGGCCTAATCGATTATTTTTTGGGTTTTTCACCTGATTTTTTGGTAGTTACTTTATCGCCCGGTTTCAAATCTTTGGTTACCGTGGTATAGGGACCAACAATCACTACATCGCCTTTTTTCAATCCCGAAACCACTTCGATATTAGTATCGTCTTGGATGCCTGTTTTAATAACTACAAGTTTTGCTTTATCGCCTTGTTTTATAAAAACACACTCGAATTTTTTATCGCTTTTGGCCATCACTTTTTTGTCATCGCCTTCCACTTTAATTTCGGTTTTTGAGTTGGCTGTGGTATCATTTTTCACCACTACAGCACTGATTGGTACACCTACTACTTTTTCCTTTCGGGTGGTAATAATATCAACTGTTGCGGTCATTCCCGGACGGAATGGAGAAAAATCAGCTGGTTTTCCTGCTAATAAATCCTGATACGATTCTTTTAGGATTCTGACTTTTACCTTGAAATTGGTTACTTGATCGGCCGTAATAGTTGAACTCGCCGAGTTAGAAATACTGGTCACTATTCCTTTGAATTCTTTTTTCAAATACGCATCCACCTGAATATTGGTGCTGTCACCTATGCTCACTTTTACAATATCATTTTCGTTCACATCAACTTCCACTTCCATGTTGTCTAAGTTAGCCACTCGCAACAATTCGGTTCCGGTCATTTGTTGGGTTCCCAAAACTCGCTCTCCCAATTCAACTCCTAAAGAAGAAATGGTGCCGTCGGCCGGAGCATAAATGGTAGTTCTGCCTAAGTTGTCTTTGGCTTCTTTTACAGTAGCGCTGGCACTTTGCACATTAAAATACGCCGACTCTTTATTGGCTTTTGCCACTTCAAAGGCTGCTACGGCTTTGTCCCAATCCGAACGAGAAATGATACCTTTTTCATATAAGGTCTTGCTTCGGTCGTAACTGGCTTTGGCTTCTTTAAAAGAAGCATCGGCCTGACTCAAACCGGCTTTTGTCCCGGACAAATTAGAAATGGTTCGGTTGTATCCTGAAGTGTATAAATCGGGATTGATTCGTACCAATAATTGGCCTTTTTTCACCACTTGTCCTTCTTTTACCGGCAAATCGATGATTTCTCCTGATACTTCTGAGGAAATTTTAACTTCAATCTCAGGCTGAATTTTTCCGGTAGCAGACACTGTTTCTACTATGGTAATTTCATCGGCTTTGGCCGTTTCAATTTCAATGCCTTCGTCTTTTTTTCCGATGACACCTTTCTTGGCTAATACTAACAATACCGCAATTAAAACAATTGCAATTCCTGAGATCCAGTATATTTTACTTTTTGACATGATTTATTGTTTTTGAATGATTGGGATTCCAAAATATAATTCTACTACTTTCGTTTTAAAGATATAATCGTATTTAGCACGGATTACATCAGATTGTGCGTTTAAGTATAAAGTTTGTGCCTGGTTAAAATCGAAGGTATTGATTAAACCTACCGCATATCTTTCTTTGGCATAATTGAATGCTTCTCTTCTGGCTTCCATTGTTGTAATCGAAGCTTCGTAGGTATTCAAAGCTCCTTTGGTATCCGTAATGGCTTTGTATACATTGGTTTCTAAATCCAACTTGGCTTGGTCGAAAGCATTTTTTGATTTTTCATAAGCAACTTTGGAACGTGCTACTGAATTCTTGGCTGAGAAACCGTTAAAAATTGGCACACTCAATTGCAATCCGAAATTATGTCCTTTGTTTTCACTAAACTGGTCAAACACCGGTGCTGCTTTTCGGAACAACGGTATGAAATTAGGCTGTATTACGTTTTGCCCGGTACCTTCCACCTGTCCGATTATAGTAGTTGGATTAGCCCCGTCCAGAGCAAACCCAGAAATTCTATCGGAATATCCAGCTCTGGTACTAAAGCTGTAAAAACCGGTAACACTTGGTTGCAAAGCGCCTCGGGCAATTTTGATGTCTCTTTCGGCCAAATCGAGATTGGCTTGTGCAATTTTGATTTCTACCCTAACTTCATTGGCTTTGGCTACAATAGCCTCAGGAGTTTCCATCATAACCGGACTGGCAGTAGCTTCGATATCTACATCTGCAACATCAAAATTTTGGAAATCTTCTATACGTAGCAACTGCGCTAAACTCAAACGAGAAAGTAACAAAGCATTTTCGGCGGCTATCACTCGCTGTTTGTCGGAAGCTACTGTTGCTTTCATGTCAAGTAAATCGCCACGTGGCACTACTCCGGCATCTACAAGCTCCTGAGAACGCAACAACTGCTTTTCATCGTTGGCCAATTGATTTTGCTGTACTTTTAAATTTTCGCGATTGAAGAGAATGTCCAGATACGCATTGGCTACAAACAATGAAATGTCGTCCTGCATTTTGGTCAATTGGTATTGGGCCGCTATTTGCATCAACTTGGCTCGACGCAAACGGTTTTGGTTTTGCAAACCATTGTAAATGTCTACACTGGAATTCAAACTAGCCGAAGTAAACTGTATGGTCTGATTTTCTAAAAGACCGGTAGTAATATTTTGGTTCAAACCAATATTCCAAGAATGCGAAGCGCCACCATTTAAATTCGGTAAAAAAGCACCTAAAGCCGCTCTTTTGTCGATAGCTGTAGCTTTTAAATCGAGTTCTGATTGTTGAATCGAAATGTTGTTCTTTAGGGCGTACTCAACACATTCCTGAATGGTCCATTTTTTGGTTTGCGCTGTAGCTTTTACGCCTAAAAGCATTAACAATCCCAAGAAAAAGTATTTTTTAAAAACTATTTTCATAAGCAAACAGGCTTTACAACCTAATTTTCGTGACTTAACAAAGATATTGTTTTTGCCTTTTTGTTGTAACAGAAAGACACATTGTTTTAGACTCTGTTTTTTTATTATTGTTACAGCAGTATTACAATATTTCCTTTTATTTTTGATGAAAAATATCTTCCGCATATGTTCTCTCTAAAATACGCTGCTTTAGTGCTTTGTTTGCTGACACTTTTAGCCGGTTGTTCGACTTCTCAAAAAATTGAAGCTTTAAAACCTTTACCTTCTAATGATGCACCTATGGTTTATAAAACCAAGACTTCGTTTATCAATATGCCTTTAGAAATTTCGTTGAAAGAAATTGAAAGCCAGCTCAACAAAACTTTGAGTGGTCAAATTTATGACGATTCTAATCTGCAAGACGACAAAACAGAAATGAAGATTTGGAAAACGGCTCCGATTCGCATAACAGAAAAGAACGGAAAAATTGAAACGATTATGCCTCTTAAAATATGGTCTCGCTTTAAATATGGCACTGATTTCATGGGCTTGAACGATACGCGTGAAATAAATTTAAACGGCACCATTACCATGACCAGTTCCGTAAAATTGTCCAATTGGAAATTGACTACCGTTTCCAAAATCGAATCTTTTGAATGGTCTGAAAGTCCGACTATCTTAGTCGCCGGTAAAAATGTGCCGATTACTTACATTATCAATCCTACGCTATCGATATTCAAATCGAAAATGGCTAAAAAAATAGATGAAGCTATTGAAAGTACCTGCGATTTTAAACCTTACGTTTTAGATGTACTCGAAAAAATGAGCACGCCGTTTATCACCAGTGAACAATACCAAACCTGGTTCAAATTGATTCCGATTGAAATGTATGTGACCGATGCGGTGTTGGAAAAAACCCAAATTAAAATGGACATGGGATTGAAGTGCAATATGCAAACGATGGTAGGTTTGCAACCGAAAAACACTTTTGATCGCACTGCGGTGCAATTTAAAGCAGTGACTAAAATCCCGAATTCATTTATGGCGAATGTGGTTGCCATTTCCACTTACGAAAGTGCTTCTCGCATTATCACTTCAAATTTCAAGGGAAAAGAATTTGCTTCCGGCAACCGAAAAATAATGGTTGAAAATGTGGCTTTGTGGCAAAAAGACGGAAAGATTATTGTGGCTCTCCAGATGTCGGGCAGCATTAACGGCAGCATTTATTTGTCGGGAATCCCGAATTACAATCCGATTACCAAAGAAATTTACTTCGACCAAATGAACTATGTTTTGGACTCTAAAGGACTACTTACCCGAACTGCGAATTGGTTGTTACAAGGTGTCATTTTGAAAAAAATCCAGGAAAACTGTCGCTATTCCATCAAAGACAATTTGGAAGAAGGCAAAAAGAGTATGTTGCCTTACCTGAACAACTATTCTCCTATGAAGGGAGTTTTTGTCAACGGCACTATGGGTGACTTTGAATTTGAAAAAGTAGAAATCACAGATAAAGCCATTATTGCGTTTATTGCCACAGCAGGCAAAATGAGCGTTAAAATTGACGGAATGGAATAATCTTAACCTTCAGTGTAAGTTTGTTATTTCTTCTTGTAGTACATTTTATACACCACAAAACCAATTCCGGCTACAATGATGTACGGAATTGCCATTAAAAAAACAATCCCATCATTCACGGCTTCAGCTTTAACGGTGTTGCCCGAACTTTCTAATGCAGCTCTGCACATGGCACATTGCGCATTGGCAGAAACGCCTAACAGGAAAATACAAATCCCTAAGAAGAACTTAGAAAACTTTGCCCTCGGCATTAGAAAATTAGTTGGCATAATAAGGTGATATCATCAAATAAACTACTACTCCGGTAACCGCGACATACAGCCAAATAGGGAACGTGATTTTGGCTATTTTTTTGTGCTTATCGAATTGTTCTGCTAAAGCTCTGACATAAGTAAACAACACCATCGGAATGATGATAACGGAGAGCATAATGTGTGTGAGCAAAATAAAATAATAGAAATACCGAACAGAACCTACTGCTGCTTTTTCAGCGTCGTCTAAGTTTCCGTCGAAATTAACGTCGCCGAATTTGGCTGAATCTGCCGTCATGTGATAAGCAACATACATCACTAAAAACATCACCGAACAAGCTATCGCTGTGGTCATCAAACGCTCGTGAGCTTTACGATTTCCTTTTTTTATGGCTATCACAGCCATTACCAACAATAAAGCCGTTAAAGCGTTAATGCCGGCATAAATGGGCGGCAAAAAGGACAATGGTTCTATGTCGAAGCCGAAATCTTTGAGCTTAACTGAGAACAATACGGCTACCGCTATTGGTATAATAACTGAAACCGCAATTATAGAACCTTTAAACTTATTTTCCAGGGTTGTTGATTTAGAATTACTCATTTAACAGTTTTTTAATGTCTTCAATAATGGCTTTCACTCCGACTTTTTCCAATCCGTCATAATACATAATTGGATTACCGAACTTGTCTTTACGACAACGGATGTTCCCTTTTTTATCAATTAAAGCAAACAAACCGGAATGTTCAAAACCACCGGCGGCTTTACCGTTTTGTCCGGCGTAAATGTTGAAACCTTTGTTAGAAATGCTGTAGATATACTCTTTATCACCGGTCATTAAATGCCAGTTGGACGATTTTACTCCGATATGCTCCGCGTGTTCTTTCAATACTTCCACCGTATCGTATTCGGGATTGATGGTTATAGAAGCGATGCCAAAATTTGGATTCCCGAAAAATTTATTTTGTATTTCCGCCATATTGCGATTCATGATCGGACAAATGGAAGGACAAGTCGAGAAGAAAAACTCTACCACATAGACTTTCCCTTTGTAAGTCTCATTGGTGATTTTGTTACCGTTGTGATCTGTTAACTCAAACTGCGGTGCTTTACCTATAGTCAACAAATCGCTTTCCGAGTTTTTGTGATTGGAAACTGCATCAATTCGCTCACCTTGAACCACAGTATTGTTTTTGATTCTGTTGACAATCTTCGGAATAAAAATAATGCCGAAAATCAACACTATAAAAGAAAGACCGATATAAGATTTATTTTTCATATTAGATTTTTCGATTGGCGTTATTGCGTTTCAAAGCCAAACGATACTCGGCCAAGATAATTTTTACATCATCCATCATGTCATTATGCAAATCGGATGCTGATGTAGTGTTGTATCCTTCTTTGTATTCCGGCTTCCCTTTTTCACTATGCCCTTTTCTGCCACGAAGATTTCTCTTTTTATCGATGATGTAAACATAAGGCGTGCCTGTTTTATCATCCAACTTCCCTAGCAATTTTAGTTCATTGTGATAAGCTTGGATTGCATCGGGTGCAGCAAAGACAAAATGATAACCCGACATATTGGATATTTTACCTAACTCTTTCAAAAGTCTTTCGGCTTGTTGTTCCGTTCCTTCGGGAGCTACAAACACCATCTGAAAATCTTTGAACTCTCTGTACTTATTGTAAATTTTTTGGTTTAGTGTAAAAAAGTTGCCGCTGTTATCTAAAATATCTTCTCCGGGAAAACCTAAGATAGTAATTTTATTATTCAAGGTTACCTTGTCTCCATTCATGGAATTCCATTTCGAATTCACATCAGGAACAGTTGGAGTAATGGTTGGTAATGTAATAAAACTGTTGACTCCGGAAGCAAAGAAAAGATAGGCTACGATTGGCAGGATAAAGAGAACGAAAAGGACCAGATTCTTTTTCATAGTAGGACTAAAATATTAGCTGTACAAAAATAAAAAAAGGTACGCAATGCGTACCCTTTTTTTTGAATTAATATAGTGTTAAAAATTCCATTTTATGGTAGAATTTCTAAAAACCTCATAAACGTAATCCCCTTCTACTAATAAGATGAATACAAGATAAATAACCAGGAATACGACCGTGGCTACTACAGCCCATCGCAAACTACTTTTTTCACCTTCCATGTGCATGAAAGCCCAAACAATATAGTATGCTTTGTATAATGTTAATATGATGAATATCCAGTTAAGCAAATTCATGCTTAAGAAGTTAGTATTGAATAAAAATTCAGGTCTTACAATCCCTAAGGCAACCTCGATGATAGTTACTATAGACAATAAGATAAAAACTTTCCAGATTCTGGATGTATTAGATACATGTTCGTGTGCGTGTGACATAATATACTATGTTTTGTATGATTAAACTAAGTAGAAGAAAGTAAATACGAATACCCAAACCAAATCAACGAAGTGCCAATAAAGTCCAACTTTCTCAACCATTTCGTAGCTTTTTCTTCTTTCATAAGTTCCCAAAAGAACATTAAAATAAATGATGATATTGATAACAACTCCTGAGAACACGTGGAATCCGTGGAATCCGGTAATGAAGAAGAAGAAATCAGCAAACAATTTGTTTCCGTACTCATTTCGCTCTAAGTTAGCACCTTCAACCACTAAATGAGCATTGGCAACCATAGCTTCCGAAGCTTCTCTGGTTAAAACCTCTCTGTGTTTATTTTTATTTAATCCCGGTTGTAAATCTTTGTTGGCTTTATCTTCAGGAGTATCTCTGTAAATCTTTTCAGTTCTTACCAATAATTCAGGATGTGCTTTGAAACCTGCTTGGATTTCTGCAACAGAGTAAGTTGGTAAAGCTGATTCGCCTTCGAACCAAATACCATTACTTCTTTTATGTTGCTCTCTGGCTTCAGGTAAAACTACCGCGAAGTCTTCCAATTTAACTCTCTTACCGTTTTTATCAACGAATTGGATAATACTTCCACCTTTAGTTTCAATAGCACCATACTCACCTTTGATGAAGTTTTTCCACTCCCAAGCTTGTGAGCCCACGAATATTAAACCTCCTACAATAGTAAGCAACATATAAAAAGCCACTTTTTTCTGTTTCATTTGGTGTCCGGCATCAACGGCCAAAACCATCGTTACAGAGGAGAAAATCAAGATAAAAGTCATCAAGGCCACATAGTACATCGGAGCATCTACACCGTGCAAGAACGGAAAGTGAGTAAATACCTCGTCGGCAATTGGCCAGTTGTCAATAAATTTAAATCTTGAAAATCCATAAGCAGCAAGGAAACCAGAGAAGGTCAAGGCATCTGATACGATGAAAAACCACATCATCAATTTACCATAACTGGCACCCATTGGTTCGTTTCCGCCACCCCAAGTATTTTCGTTTGTATTTGCAGTAGTAACTGTAGCTCCCATAAAAGTTATTAGTTAAAAAGTTCCCAAATTTAGATTTTTTTTCTTATTTAAAGAAATATAAAAATAAAAACAAACAAATCCACAAGAAATCAAGAAAGTGCCAATACATCGCACCTAGCTCAATGCCAAGGAATTGAGTTGAATTGTATTTTTGTTTAAAATGATTATAAATTATGATTAAAAGCGAAATAAATCCTCCTGCAAGATGCGCCAAGTGGACAACTGCAATTACATAAAGGAAAGTAGTAGCAATATTACTCTCCGGTCCGGTAAAGTAATATCCTTGCTCAATGAGCTGTCCAAAACCAATGAACTGTAAAACAACAAAAGCAATTCCCAAACCTAAAACACTCAAAAGCAAGCCGGTCACTAGACTTCTGTTGTTATTTTTAATGGCTTTTATCGCTGAGTGGAAAGCTACGCTACAAAGTATAATAGCCAAAGTACTAAAATAAAAAGCTGAGGGAAATTGAAAATCTTTCATCCAATCTTCTCTTGACTTACTGACCACAAAAGCACTCGTAATCCCGGCAAACATCATGGTCATACTGGCCATCGCAAACCACAACAGTAATTTTTGGGAACGAGCCTTTCTGGCTTGGTGTTCGTCTATCGACATCATTGTTGCCATAACTATCTTAAAAATTTATCAGTAATATAAACTATTTGTAACAAGGTAATATAGGAAACACTAACTAACATTAGTGTTCTTGCAGCTTTGGCTGTTCTCAATTGATACAACTTAACCGCATAAAAAATCATCCAAAGTCCCAACAAAAATACAATACCGGCGGCTACGGGAGAAATAAACAACTTTCCGGTATATCCTAAACAAGGTAATAAAGAGGCTACCAACAACCAAACTGAATACAAGATGGTTTGTAAAGCGGTTGATGTGTCTTTTTTACCCGTTGGCAACATGAAGAAGCCTGCCTTTTCGTAATCCTCATACAAAAACCAACCTATGGCCCAAAAATGAGGAAACTGCCAAAAAAATTGTATCAAAAAAAGCGTTCCGGCCTCAATCCCAAAATGATCCGTAGCGGCAACCCAACCCAACATAAAAGGAATGGCGCCTGGAAAAGCACCTACAAAAACAGAAAGCGGTGTAACTGTTTTTAAGGGTGTGTAAATACTGGTATATAAAAAGATGGAAATCGCTCCAAACATGGCCGACTTAGGATTAATCATGTATAACAAAATCAATCCTACTATAGTCAGTAAGCTAGCTGCAAATAAAGCGCGATTCGGCGCCATTCTTCCCGACGCCACCGGTCGATTTTTGGTGCGATCCATCAAAGCGTCTAAATCTTTTTCAATAACTTGATTGAACGCATTTGAAGCGCCAACCATGCAATAACCGCCAACTGCCAGCATAAGTAAAGTGGGCCATTGCAAACCCTGAAAATCCTCAATACCAAGCAAATAACCGGCTATGGATGAAAAAACAACGCTCACAGCCAAACCTGCTTTGGTGATTTCTTTAAAATCGGTAGCAATTTGTTTGAAAGAAAATGTATTTGCTGTCGCGTTCATCCTTATTTTTAAGCTAGCGCAAAGGTACTTTATAGAAAACGATTTGGCAAAAAACAATTCATAAAAAATGATTGTTTTAAAATAATAAAAAAACAACGATACATTTATCGATTTCCGAGTTTTTGAAAACTCTCTCAAAAACCGGTCATTGTTAAATTACAGAGAATATGAAGTTCCCCATCAGAAACAAAGGATATTACACTAAAAAGAGAGACCAAATTAAAATTTGATCTCTCTGGTTAAATAACAAAAATAAGCAAGGAAAATCTTAATTGATTGGCAGAATTACCGCATCAATAACGTGAATAATCCCGTTAGAGGCTGAAATATTGGCCGAAGTAATATTAGCCGTATTACCAATAGCGTTAATAGACGCTGTTGGCGTTACTGAAAATTGACTTCCTAAAAGAGTGGTAATAGTTCTGGTGCCACGTTTCGGCACAACACTATTAGCTGCTCTTCTACCTTCAACTACATGGTACAATAAAACATCTCTAACCAACGGCGCCGGCAATTCAGTCACATCTGAAACATTCAGAGCAGCATATAAATTTTGAAAAGCCTCATCAGTTGGCGCAAATACTGTATACTGATCTGTTCCGTTAGCAAACAGATTTACTAAACCTGCATCCAATTCTGAATCAACATATACCAATGCCGAAACCAATTCATTAAAACCAGCATTGACCGCAATTCCGGCGATAGAAGAAGCTCCCGGAGCCGGAGCGCGATTCAAGGCATCAAAAGTTTCTTTGATCGTTAATTTTGCATTGGTGTTGTTGTCAACGGCATTATCGTCAGAGGAACAAGAGGTAAATCCAAATGTCATGAAAGCTGTTAATACAAAAACCTTGATGGAAGTTCCCAAATTTAAGCGATAGTTTTTCATAGTAATTAATTTTTAAAGTTTATAATGATTGAAAATTCTACTACATAACTTTAAACAAAACAGTGACTTAAAACTTGGGGCTTAATTTTGTTTAATATTTACAACTCAAAGTTAAACAAAAATTAATTGTCAACTTTAATTTAGTACATATTTAACAATCGTTTGAAAACCAATAAAAAACACAAAATACTGAAAAACAACAAAATACAATATTCAGAAGAGCTTCAGAAAAGAAACCTTAATCAAAATCGAAATAAAAAAACAAAATAATGTTAAACAAAAGCTGCTATAGCCGATTGGATGGCAACAAAAAACAGCAAAAGAATAAGTTCAAAACCCCATTCCTTTCAACAGACTTCCAAAACCGAGTTTTATCGATTAAAAACAAACAGAAAGTGGTTTAATAATCAAAATACCAATTGAAGATATCACATCGCAATCCTAGAGAAAACCAAGTAGTACTTTCTTTGACCGCTAAAGTAGTCTCGGTAGCCGGTGAAAAATTTCTGTAAATCAAACTACCGTACAATTTCATGTTGGTGGCCGGATTAATTAAATAACCCGCTTGTAAATCGGCGATAAACACATTGGTTTTATTTCCTTGACCAACAACTACTCCGGTATTAAACGGTCTTTCTTCATCATAATCGCGGTAAATATCACTTCCGTAATTGAAGGTGTCGCTACTATTATTAAAATCCAAACCACGAGTACCAACTGTAATTTTAGCATCTGCAAAATAACGACCGTTATGATAACGGGCTATGGCGATGAATTCTCTTAAATTACCACCCCATTGGTGTCCTAAACTTTGATTGTTGTGACCGTAATTGGTAATCGCCTCGCTATGCGCGTACACATACGGACGAACAGCATTGAATTCTGCCTGCAACAACAAATTTTTAATGTTAAACGCATGGAAGTATTTCGCACCCAATTGGTAACCGAACTTGTTCTTCCAACTCTTATCGCCCGAACGAACATCATCTAACGAAAACTCGTCCAACAAGAACTGTCCGTAAAACTGAATTTGATTGTTCCATTTGTATTTGGAAGTCAATCCCAACATCGCATTCCCACTTCTGGAAGACGAAGCAAATTCAACCGAACGATAAAAAATGAGCGGATTTACAAAACTCATATCAAAACCACGATTGTTGTTATTGGCCCAAACCACCGATTCAAACAAACCGATGTTCCATTTATTGGTAACATTCAAACTCAAATAATGACTCGCAGCAAACTTGGTAGCATATGTTCGGTCGAGTGTAGCATCCGGACGAACATCTTTCAGCCAAGTATATAAATTGGTGTATTTAATTTTCCAAAAAGTGGTATTCAATTTAAAATAAGGATACGGACTCGCGCCATCGCTCCACAATAAAGAACGATAACCGTCACCTATGAAATTGCGCCCGTAACCCAAATTCATATTAATGAATTTACTCGGTGTATAGGCCAAATTGGCTTCCGCTAAAGGAAAATCATAAGCATCTGTTTTGAATCTTTTGGCAATCCCAATACCCGGAATAATGGCCGGATTTCCACCGTCGGGTGCCATGGATTCAGCATATCGATTAAAATAATCGGCAAATCGTCCTTGGCTTTCGTAAATGGTTGTAGTAAAATTAAGTTGGCTTCCCAAACCGCCATTAAATTGTATTCCGCGTGTATTTACGTAGGTATAGCTACTTACACTCGGGTCGCTTTTCCCGAACTGTAAATCCAAAATCGGATTTAATGTAAACCAATAGTCTTCGCCTTGAATTTGCACCATATTTTCGTTCCAAAGCTTTTTACCCCACCAGCCTTGCTTGTTCTTCATCAGCTTTTGGTTCTCAGAAGTCAAATCGTAATATTTGGACACATCCGCATAACTATAAGGTTTAGAACCCGTATGGTTATTGGCGCCAACCTGATTCATTTCGTCGTCAAACTGGGCATAATAACTGTGTGAAAACGGAATGTTTAAATGGCTTTTAAATTGCGGATTAGAAAAAGTGTTGTACTTCATATTGTCCAATTCCGTCAAGTAAGCCGTATTCGGTCTGTATTCTTGAGCTGCTTTTTCTGCAGCCAATTCAGCTTCTTTTTGCGCCTGAATTTCAGCTGCACTTTGCAATGGAATACCAATCTTAATAGTGTATTTGGCATAAGTTGGCTCGCCATTATAGGTAGGCGGACTGATTTTAGGCATCTGACCAAAAACCCTTTTGCTTTCAGTTGCTAATGATTCTTCAACTGCATCAACATAAATGACTTTAAAATTACCTTGGTTGTTTACCTCAAACAAAACAATTAAACTTCCTTTGTAATTATTCTCTTGTAGCGCATTAGGCACTTTGAAATTATTATACACAAAATCCTGGACCTGATTGTAAAAACAAGTTTCTAAGGCTTTTAACTCCTGTCCTTCACAAGCAGGAAAAACCGGAAATCTTTCCGTAGATTTTTTGAAAACTTGGGCCGAAGCCATAAGAGAAAACAAGAATATAAAGGAAAATATCTTTTTCATGAATAAGGAATAAAGTAATTAGTAACCGCCCGATGCTGTTTCACCGTTTGCGATGGCTTTGGCTGAAGAGGTACCGATTCGTTTAACCCCTAATTGAATCATTTCTTCCGCTTCTTCATAAGTTCGGACTCCTCCGGCCGCTTTTACCGGTAAAGGCGAAGCATTTTCGAGCATCATAATCACAGTATGCTTGGTAGCTCCGTTGGGTTTGTTATTTTCAGTCACGTAGAATCCGGTGGATGATTTGACAAAAACGTTATGATAGCAATCTTCTTTGAAATTGGCCATGATTACATTTTTGATTAATGCGGAAATTTGAATGATTTGATCATCCGTTAAAGCCGCCACTTCAATAATCCATTTTGCAACTTTATGATGGTCGAAAGCTAATTTTGTACCTTGTAAAACCTCTTCTTTAACCAAGTCTATTTCACCTCTTTTGAAGGCTTCGTAATTGCACACATAATCCAATTCGTCAACTCCGTCTTCGATGGCTTTTTGGGCTTCTGCTAATTTTTCTTCCAGCGAATTTGTGCCTTCAGGAAAAGAAATCACTGTTCCGACAAGCAATTTGGAATCAGCTTTAGCAATCATTTGAGCGGCTGTTTTCACTTGATTAGGGCGAATCATTATCAATTTAAAACCTTCGCTGATAGCTTCTTGAATAAAGCCTTCAACAACACTATTATTTTCTTTTTCAGTCAAACCGGCTTGGGCTGCTGTTTTGAGATAAGTGGAATCGAGGTATTGTTTTATATTCATATATCAAAATATATTTTCGGTGGACTTATGCATGGCATAAAAGTATAAAAAAAACCGTCTCCTTCTTAAAAAAGAAAACGGCTGTATCGTTATCCAAATAGGAATCCGTTTCAACTGCTTGGTCTTGGTTTGAAAACAACCAAGCCCAAGAAAGCAGTAAATGCTCCCGCAAAATTGGCCAACACATCCTTTACATCCGCTTTACGAGTTTGGGTCAAGGTTTCTTGTAAAAATTCAATTAGAATTCCGTAGCCCAAAGAGATTAAGACAATCCAAGCTAAACTTTTCCAAGCCACTTTCCCCAGTCGCAATCGACTGTAAAAACCCCAGAGCAGTGTGAAAGTAAAATGAAATATAAAATGCACATACTTATCAGCACCGGAAACTTTGATGGCCGGCAAATCGTTGAACTTGACCAAGCAAAGGACTAAAACTAAAAAAGTCCAGCCGATGGCCAGACTTAGTGTTGTATTTTTAAGCACCAATGAGTTGTTTGTACCCATCGCTATCCAGTAATTCCTCTATCTCAGCAGTATTGGCAATTTTCACTTTAATCATCCAACCTTTACCATAAG
Source organism: Flavobacterium sp. (assembly GCF_024710485.1). Lineage (GTDB taxonomy): Bacteria > Bacteroidota > Bacteroidia > Flavobacteriales > Flavobacteriaceae > Flavobacterium. Next base: position 52,178 of record NZ_JANJUQ010000044.1, on the reverse strand, counting down.
GATCTGAGTTAACATTCTCCGGGTTTACCTCTAAATCCTCGTTGAATTCTAAAATTTCACCAGATAATGGCAAAAACAAATCAGAAACTGTTTTTACAGCTTCAACTGTTCCGAAAACTTCGTCTTTATTTAAAGTTTGGTCTAATGTTTCCACTTCCACGTAAACGATATCTCCTAATTCTTTTTGGGCGAAATCTGTGATGCCTACAGTGGCTACATCGCCGTCAATTGAAACCCATTCGTGGTCTTTTGTATACTTTAAGTTGCTTGGTATGTTCATCATTCAGCTTGTTTAGTTGTTGTTTTAAAATTTCTTCAAAAGTATGATTTCTCGACAGATTATTAAAATCTTTGGTTTAAAACTTTCTTAATTTCCGAAATTATAACGCATCGTAAATCCGGTTCTGATATTTGTCATTGGGAACGATGTGGAAATTACCGGCTTAGAGAACGAATGATCGTAGAAGAAAATAGCCGTTAAGTTTTTACTGAAAGAGTAATCTGCTGTTACTTTGGCCGACCAAATGTTTTGACCACCACCCAATTGGTTATTATCGTAATCTAGATAACGCACTATGGTTTTGTTATTTCTATAAGAGAAATCGATTTTTACATTGATGTCGCTCTTGATAATACCGGTTGGATTATCGGCCAACTGAGAAGAAAAAATCACATCTTTGAATCGGTAACCCAACCCGATGATGTATTCATGACCTTGCACTTCGGTTAACAAGTTGTTGTCGAAACTCATCGATAAGCTTCGGTCTTTCTTCATTTCGGCCAAAATCTTGAAGGAATTTTTCATCTCGAAATCTACTCTCACCAACGGATTGAATTGTTCCACCAAGTTGATATTCGCTACAATAGTTTTGTTAAAGAAGTTCCCAAATCCACCATTGTCTTGTGACCCCGGGTTTTGATCGTAATCAAAGTTAGAACGGAACGAGTTGATGGTATAAGAAGCGCGATAAGCGTGCTGGATAGAGAAACGCTTGAATCGGTCTTTGAAGAATTTGTAACGCATCAATCCATTATACTTCATATTCCAGTTAGGAATAGGGAAACTGCGGAAAGTCCCCAATGAAACTGCATCGGCAGAAGCACCGGTATAAGCCGCTAGGAAAGCCGGTATCAAAACTGCTTGGTTATTTCTACCAAAACCAATCGGGAAACCTTGGTTTGCCGTATAGAAATTATACCTCGGATCGTTGACATCAGTCGGAATTGGATTATTATTATCGCCGTATCTTGGGAAATCCGTAGTTCCGTAGAATTGAGTGGCCAAACGGTCGGCAATAATCGCTCTATTGTTTCTGAAATCATCAAAAGCGGCGGAACCGTTCTCATCACTTTTACCAAATGAGGTGGCCAACATTACCGTAGATATAGAGAAATTTCCAAAACTATAAGGAGAACGCGGATTGTACATTCCGGTAGTTTCATCCACATCATATTGTTCTGAATAGTTTTCGGTGTAAGCTCTGTTAGCAGTTAAATCAATTTTAAAATCAGGGAATAAATCCACATTAGCCGTCATTTCCAAAGTTTTGGTAATGGCTTGGGTGTAACTTTGGTTAAAATCAGGGTAAGTGGTCAACCAACCTCTTTTAGCTGCTTCGTAACGAACATCATCCTGCATCCCGAAAACAAAGCCTAAAGTTGGTTTTGAAGAACCAAAGAATCCAAGGCTAGGCAAGAACCCCGGCAACAAAGTTCCTTCATTTTGAGTGTAGTTAATTTGTACATTCTTCACGCTGGTCAAAACACCTTTCAAGCCGTCTAAGAAAACATTTGAACTAGCTGCTGTTTGGGCTTTGGTATTGGTTATTTTTTCTCCCGGCTTTGGTAGTGCTGCAGGTCTTGCTGCCGGAGCCGCCGGTTTCTTTCCTAAACCAATATATTTGTAGAAAGATTCCATATTAAACGCAGTGTTCAATCGGTGAGAACCGGCGTTTTGAATGGTGTTTCCTAAGTTGTACCCGTCCACTTCTGCTAAGGCCAATGAGGCACGTTGCCAACTGTAATTTCCGGTATAAGAGTAAGTAGATTTTACAAAAGACAGCAATGGAATTTTATTTATCGGCAACTCGTAGTTGACCACAATTTGTTGGTTGTGTAAGTTAGGCGTACCGATATTCCAAAAGTCGGTCCAAACGGTATAACTGTTGTCCGGCACGTTATCTTCGTTTAAGTAAGAACGCACAATATTGTTTGATGCTGCAGTATAATTTACTTTAAGCGATTTGGTGATATTGTAGTTGAAACCGTACTGGTAATTGAACATGTAATTTCTGCGGTACAAAGCATCTAACGGAATTCCGTCTACATCTACTTGGCGGAACTGTTGGCGGTTGTACTGACGAATAATATTACTGCTGAAAGAAATATTTGCCGGTAAGAAATTGAAATTAAAATCACTTAACAACTTCCAATAGCTACTTTTCTTTAAAAACTGACTTTTCTTGAAAGGCTCTACTGATTTAGGTTTAAATGCATAAGTATAATCTACTGTAGCAGTCACTTGTTGGTCGATGAAGTTTTCAATTTCATAATTGTGTTTTAGCACTTCATTGTACGAATAAGAAAGCGTTAAGTTTTCCGGATCGTAAATGCGTTGCTTTTGTTCCGGGGCGCGTTCTTTTTTTACTCCGATGAAATTGATACTGGTACGCTTGGTATAATCTATCGCTCGGTTTTCGATATTGTCTCTTTCCGCAGCGTCTGAAGTATTGGCTAATAATTGTTGTAAGCGAATATCTTGATTGTAAGGATCGTATTCTGGCGTAATAGTTTCTTCTCCAACGGCATAATTGAACGGCAAATTAATGCCCCATTTTTTAGGCAAAAGTTTACCTAAACTAAAATTGGTTACCAAATTATATTGTTGTACATCTTCTCGGCTTCTCTCGTTTGGCCCTTGCTCTAAAGCCCCAAAACCAATGGTACTCATTCTACCGGTAGCGGAAACCGTAGCAAAATCGGCCATGTTAGCATCCATGTTTACCACAGCGGCCATACCGCCTTTGTTGTTCATATCGGCTATGCGCAACTCATTGAACCAAACTTCGCCGCGAATTCTATCAGTGTGGTTGTTTTTGATTCCTACCATTAAGGTTCTGACCAAACCGAAGTTAGGATTCCCTTTAATTCCCAAACGCAATTTCACATCTCCGTCTCCATCAGGTAATGAACCGTCGTCATCCGGATAATAAATCCCTTCTATTGGTAAAGTGGACGGATCGATGCTCATCGCCAAGACTTTCATTCGGGTTAACAAAGACATGGCAACGCTTAATTCATTTTCTTCCGGCCAAATTTCTTCCGGACGTGTTGACCCTTCAGGTGTAACTTTTAACGGAATTTCAACTTGATAGAAGTTATTGGTGAAATCGTTTCCAAAACGAATGAATGCAGTCATTTGGTCGTCTAACAGTGGGGTTGGATCGGTTGGCGCCGGTAAAGCCTCGGCATGTAAAAACATTTTCAATTTGTTGAATTGACGCATGTCAACATTCACGTTTTTGAATACCGCTCTTGAGTCGCCAACTTCCAAACCGTTACCTGATGCTCTCAAAGATAAAGATTGCTCATTTTGGCTAATCACTTGGTTTCCGTTCCCTACTTCCTCGCGAATAACACCCGGAGGCAATACGTAAGGAATAGGTAAGCGAGACGCATTTTCCTGGAGGTTCACTGCCAATACGTCAAAATTGGTATTGTCGTCATTCGGATCACTGTCGGTAGGTTGGAAAGATTGGTCGTAACGTCTCCATTCACCACGAACCAAATCTAAGGCTCCGAAACGAAGCGTAATTGGATCGGTAAATCCGGTCATGAACATTCTCATAAAACGAATAGAACGGAAATCGGAAATACTACCAACTGTTGTAGTTGGCTGAGTTACCGGAATTTTAAATTGGTACCAGCGAGCAGAGGTTGTCACTCCATTAGGTAAATCGATGTTTGTTTCTCTTACATCGGTAATGAAGTTTTGCCCAACCTGCATGTTTGGCTGAATGTTGATTTTGTATTCGTAGTATGCATTTACCGTGTTCATGGTGTTGTCACGATTGATGTCTTCTACATCCGGCAAAGTCGTTGAACCACGATTGGTATCAGACACGGCTACAGGAGAATTGCCCTGTAATCCGTTGTAATTTTTATAGCGTTCAAAAACAGTAGAGCCGGGCGCACTTAAAAAGTATTGGTAGTTATCCGCCGCCGGGTCATCCAAAGTGGCAAAAGCACCAATGTTCGGTAAACTTCTTTCTCCATCATCATCAACACCATCTAAACCAACGTCTTGTGAAGAACGGTTGCCGCCATCAACATCAAAAGCATAAATCAACGATTGGGAAGAAGGTACTCTACCCCAAACGGTAGGACTAACCAATGATGTACTGTTACTGGCCGGCAATCCGTTTTCGTATTGTTTACGTTCGTCTTTCAGTATATCTTCTGAGATTTCTCCTAAATTGAAATACAAGCTTCCCACATTGGATGGACTTGGTAAAACGGTTGGATTAGCCGGATCGTAATATGGATCCATTACCCAAAATTGGATGTACTCTACGTTACTTTGTTCGAAATTGGTTGAGTTGATGGCTCTGGTAATTCCACCAAAATTTTCTTGCGGCGCGCTAAATCCGGAAGGGTTCAATGCTTCAGGATTATAATTATACGGACCACGTTCTCTCGGATAATATGTTAAATCCAAGGTATTGATAACGGTTTGCTGCCCTACTTGTAACTCTAAGTCAGGGAACAACTCGCGGTTAAAAACCCTTCTGGTACTGTTCAATGAAATTCCGTCTTGTCCAATTTCATTAGGGGTTTGCACATAAATAGTCGGGTCAATCGTATACCAGTTTAATTTGGCTCTTTTGTAACCATAATCCAAACCGACTAGGGCAGAACCAAAATCGCTGTAATCTACGCCGGCTTGCCACTTAGGGACACTGGACAAACTCCAAGACAATGGAGAACGCATGTCGATAGTGGTTTGAGAACCTTCGAAATCATCGACATAAACTGTTGGCTCGCCACGGAACTGGTCGGCATTTGGGGTATCCGGTTTCAAGAAAGCTACTTCTCCTCTGAAGGATACGTTAGAAGGCACATCGGTATCAATATTGGGTAACTTATTGGCCAATCGGGTTAAAAACGGAACTTCGGTTGAATAATTGGCATTAAATCCGAAAATAGTGTTGTTAACCGATTCCTGACCATAATTGGATTTTTGAGTGAACGGTCTTTCCGTCATTTTGATAAAAGTACCGCCCACCATGAATTTATCGGAAAACTTGTGCTCTACATTGAATCCCATAAATCTTCGGGTTTGTTGTCCGAAGGTGGCATTGTTTTCTACCGAAACTTGAATTGGCGTATTAGACGCTTGCAGTGAAGGATCTAAAATCTGCACTCTTCCTGCTTGGTAATTCACACTGTAATCCACACCTTCTTGCAATACTCTACCTCCGGCAGTTACCACAACTGAACCTCGCGGTACATTGTAAGCACCAATAGGAATACCGTCACCACCGGCCGATTTGAATCGCCCCTTTAATTGGAATTTATTTTTATCCGCATCTTGTAAAGCTCCGGCTTGTGTGCTGGCGTACATGCTTCGGAAAACATATTTTTGTTGGTTACCGTTATAAGAATTGACATCGTAGTAATCTTCGGCGCCCAATTTTAATTTATCGAAAATCAATTTCCCGAAAGGTTCTACTGTGGTGAATATAATTCTACCATTTTGTTGGTCTACGGTCATTCCCGGCATAAAATCGAAGAAACCATCTCCTCCGGCCTGCGGATCGTTGTTAAAGTTCAATCGGTCAACATTAAACACTTTAATCAGCGGCGTTTCCGAAACCACCATCTCCGGATCGGTTGTAGCCGGGAAAGGCACCCCGTTTACCGGACTGATGTAATTAATTGGTGACGGATCAGTGTATAAAATATTTAATCTGAAATCTTCTTGTTGCAATTGAAAAGCGCCCGGAATTTGGTAGATGTTTTTCATCATCAAATTCCAAATAGGTTTTTGAACATTGGTCAAATTACTTTTCAGCATTTTCAAAATCAAACTTTGAGAAGAAACCGTAGGGTTAGCGGCATCGGTTCCGTCGAATACAGTAGCATCAACTCCGTCAGTTCCAAACTCCCCTACTTGATACACCTGATCTCCTACAGTATATTGATAAGCCACGGCTAAAACTTCATCGTTAGCCAAACGCTGTTGCAGGGAAATATAACCCAATTGAGGATGGTAAGTATACTCGTTTGGCGCTAATTTTCGGGCGTTTTCTAGTTTAGAATAATCGGTACCTTCATCAACCGGCACTATGTTATTAAAGCCGGCGCTTGAAGTCACTATATCTCTGATGTTACCGTTCAACAACCCGCCTCCGGTGTTAATTAAATCCGGATCATACTTATTGTTGCTATTGTCTGAAGGAGAATCCACCGTAGGGTCAGGCGGCGTAGTGAAGAAGTTGTTATTAATATCTGTCGGATTCAAAGCTACAATTTGACTGTCTGTTAATCCGGACAATCGGGCCTCTCCCAAATCCTGCAAGGCAATGATATTTCTTAAGTTGTTATTGGTTTGGCTTACACGATTTTGGCGATTGGTTACCCAAACCTCAATACGGGTAATTTGTACACGACTATTAATGAACGGATAATTCTTAAGTGCGTCGTCGTATTTGTTTCTGAAGTATTGCGATAAGAAAAAGTGTCGGTCAGAGTCGTAATCCAATCCAAAAATTTCGAAATCCTGAATGGTTCCGCCGCCTTGAGCAGTTACCGATCTGGTTTGCGATTTTTGTTCCGAAAACACCCCTGTCACACTGGTCTTACCAAATTGCAATTGGGCTTTCACCCCGAACAAACTTTGCGCTCCTCGAATGAGAGAATTAGTCAAAGGCATGCTCACGTTACCTACTTCAATTTTTTGAATAATGTCGTCCTCTGTTGGCGTATATTCTAACTTGATTAAGTTTTGAAAAGCAAAAGTAGATTCGGTGTCGTAATTAGCATTCACATTCAAACGCGTTCCTACTTTCCCCATTAAACTCATGCTGATTCTTTGGTCGAAATCGAATGTGGTTTGTGCTCTGTTTCGAGGAGAAAAAGCCGGATTGTCTTGTTTGGTATATCGAACCCCTAAATCCATTTCGACAGAACCCGTAGGTTTTACATCGATGGTATTGGAACCGAAAATGGTTTCAAAGAAACCTGAATTCACGTAGTATCTCGGGAGTAAGTCTTTTTTAGCGGCTTCGCTTCCGTCTTTTTTCCCGTCTATAGCATCAGATTTTTTCTTGAAGTAATCGCGCATGGCTTCGCGCATCACCAATTCTTCGTATTCTTTAGGCGTTAGAATAATCGGATAATTGATGTTAAACCCTTCAAAAGTACTGGTGTAAATGTATCTGTTGGTTATTGGGTCGTAAGTATAAGCATTTACTATACTTTTTGGATTTTTAATCTGCACCCTACCGGTATTGTAACCTGTGCTGTCTTGTGGGGCTGGATTAACTTGAGAAAAAGCGGAAAATCCTGTCAACAATAGGATTCCGAAAAGAAAATTTCTCAAAGTAAAAAAGTGATTAAATGCGTATGTTGTTTTCAAGAATTATAAATTTTTTAATGCTTGTTTGATGATGGTTTCCACTGATGCCTCAGGATTATCTTTTAGGATTTTATCGACCACTTTTTCGGCATTTTTTCTAACATAACCCAACACCTCCAAAGCAGATAACGATTCTTCTCGGTTAATATTGTGTTGTGCCACAGAAATTTCATCTAAGTCGTATATTTTTAGCACCTTATCTCTTAAATCCAATATCACTCTTTGAGCGGTTTTATTGCCAATCCCTTTGATAGATTGGATGGTTCCCACATCACCTCCGGCTATAGCCTGAATTATTTGTTTAGGATCCAAGGAAGACAACATGGTACGCGCAATTCCAGCACCAATTCCTGATACAGACAAAAGCAATTTAAAGAGTTCTCTCTCCGATTTTTCTACAAATCCGTATAAAGAATGGGCATCTTCCTTAATTTGAAGATAAGTATACAATTTGATATAATCCGATTGCGGAAGCAATGAAAACGTATGCAATGAAATATTGATATGATAGCCTACTCCATTGCAGTCTATCACCACATCAGTCGGTGTTTTTTCAACTAATTTTCCTTGAATATGTGCAATCATTTTAACCTTAATCTAATCCAAATATAGCAAAATTCTTCAACTGACATCATCACTTTACAATATCTGAACAATATTACAAAACTATTTTTCAGACACTTTCTTTCTTTTGTCCTTTTCTTGGGCATCAACTACAGCTACCGCAACCATATTCACCATCTCTTCCACACTCGCTCCTAATTGGAAAATATGTACTGCTTTACTCATACCCAACATGATTGGACCGATAGAATCAACTTTGTAAAGTTCTTTTAACAACTTGTAGTTGATATTGGCTGCTTCCAAATTAGGGAAAACCAAGGTGTTCACTTTTTTACCGGCTAATTTTGAGAAAGGGAATTTATTTTTAAGCATTTCTGGATTTAAGGCAAAATCGGTTTGGATTTCACCATCAACAATTAAATCCGGATAATATTCGTGTAAGTAAGCTACGGCTTGTCTCACTTTGGTAGCGCTTTCATGAGAAGAAGAACCAAAATTTGAAAACGAAACCATTGCAATAACCGGCTCCATTCCAAACATTCTCACTGTTTTAGCGGTCATCAAGGCAATCTTGGCCAACTCATCGGCAGTTGGATTCGGATTGATGGCCGTATCGGATAAAAACATCGGTCCGCGGTTGGTCATCATCATATTGGTGGTAGCAATGAGGGAAATTCCGGGCGCTTTTCCAATCAATTGCATCAAAGGTTTTACAGTAGTCGGATAACTTCTGGAATACCCTGAAACCATAGCATCTGCATCGCCTTCATTGACCATCATAGCCGCAAAATAATTGCGCTCACGCATCCATTTTTGGGCGTCCAACAAAGAAATACCACGGCGCTGTCTCGACTTCCAATAAATATCGGCATATTTCATTCGACGCTCGTCTTCTTCTTTGGTTTTCGGGTCAAAAATCGGCACATCAGCATCAAATCCAAGCTCTTCTTTTAACTCTAAAATCAACTCTTTGTTCCCTAACAAAATCGGATGTGCGATACCTTCTTCGTAAGCAATTTGGGCCGCTTTCAACACATCCAGATGATCAGCTTCGGCAAAAACCACACGTTTCGGCTCTGTTTTAGCACGATTGGTTAATAAGCGAACCATTTTATTATCAGAACCTAATCGTTCTAACAATTCCTCTTCGTATTTTTCCCAATCGGTTATCGGATGTAAGGCTACACCCGAGTCCATAGCGGCTTTGGCTACTGCCGGGGCTACTTTAGTGATTAATCTCGGATCAAATGGTTTTGGAATAATATAGTCTCTCCCGAAGTTCAATCGGGTTTCTCCGTAAGCAATGTTTACTTGTTCCGGCACCGGTTCTTTGGCCAATTCCGCCAAGGCACGCACCGCAGCCATTTTCATTTCTTCGTTGATTTTGGTAGCTCTGACATCTAGCGCACCACGGAAAATATAGGGGAATCCTAAAACATTGTTCACCTGATTAGGATGATCTGAACGTCCGGTTGCCATAATAATATCTTTTCGGGTAGCGATTGCCAAATTATAATCAATTTCCGGTAAAGGATTCGCCATGGCAAATACGATTGGATTTTTAGCCATGCCCAACAACATTTCAGGGGTTAAAATATTACCCGCAGAAAGTCCTAAGAAAATATCGGCACCTACTAAAGCCTCTTCCAAGGTTGTTCCTTCTTTACCATTTGCGTATTTTTTTTGCAATTCAGACAGCGTAGTTCTCTCCGGAGAAAGTATTCCACGACTATCAAACATCACAATATTTTCAGGTTTGATGCCTAACAAAATATATAAATTGGCACAAGCCAAAGCAGCAGAACCGGCTCCGGATACGACAACTTTTACATCGGCTATATTCTTTTTCGCCAATTCTAAAGCATTCAATAGAGCCGCCGAGGAGATGATAGCAGTTCCGTGTTGGTCATCATGCATTACCGGAATATTCAACTCTTCCACCAAACGCCTTTCGATTTCAAAAGATTCCGGTGCTTTAATATCTTCCAGGTTGATTCCACCGAAAGTCGGCGCAATATTTTTTACTGTTTCTATGAACTTATCGACATCTTTCGTATCTATTTCAATATCGAATACATCAATTCCTGCGAAGATTTTAAACAATAAAGCTTTCCCTTCCATTACCGGTTTGGAAGCTTCCGGACCGATATCTCCTAATCCTAAAACAGCCGTTCCGTTACTGATAACCGCTACTAAATTTCCTTTAGCAGTGTATTTATAAACGTTATTAACGTCTTTAGCAATCTCTAAACAAGGCTCTGCCACACCCGGAGAATAGGCTAATGACAAGTCTCTTTGGGTAGCGTATTTTTTGGTCGGCACCACTTGAATTTTACCGGGTGCAGGTTTTGCGTGGTATAAAAGGGCTTCTCTGCGCTTACTATATTTGTTCATTTGAGAGTAGTTTTATTATGACTTACAAAGGTAGAAGACTGAGCGAAATATGGAAACTTTTAGCCGTTTCTTTTACTACCAATTTTACTTTAAAAAGTTAATATTTTTCTTGATTCCTTCCCATTGGGCTCGTTTGAGTGGTGAATTGGGGAAAACTTTAGCAAAAGTTTCCTCGGTGATTTCTTCCCAGTCTTTTTTGGAATAAGACAACAGTTCAGGATAAGCTTTAAAAGCCGGTTCTTGGTGTGGTTTTGAAAATTTATTCCACGGGCAAACATCTTGGCAAACATCGCAACCGAACATCCAATCGTCGAATTTACCTTTCACTTCAGAGGGAATATTTTCTTTAAGTTCGATGGTATAATAGGAAATACACTTGCTACCGTCTACTATATAGGGTGACACTATAGCTTGTGTTGGACAAGCGTCGATACATGCCGTACAAGTACCGCAGTGATCTGTTGTGGGATTGTCATACTCCAGTTCTAAATCGATGACCAACTGGGCTATGAAATAGAATGAACCTACTTTTTGGGTGATCAAATTGCTGTTTTTCCCAATCCATCCCAATCCACTTTTAGCGGCCCAAGCTTTGTCCATGATGGGTGCCATATCGACAAAAGCCCTACCCGAGAAATCGCCAATTTCTCTTTTGATAGATTTTAAAATCTTAACAACTTTTTTCTTGATGACGTTATGGTAATCTTTACCGTAAGCATATTTTGAAATTTTATAGGTATCCGCATTTTGAAACTCGGAAGGATAATAGTTGACCAATAAAGAGATGACACTTTTAGAATCGGGAACTAATAAGGTTGGATCCAAGCGCTTGTCAAAATACTCTTCCATATAACCCATTTGTCCGTGATAGTTTTGTTTTAGCCAACGTTCTAATCGCGGAGCTTCCTCTTCTAAAAACTCAGCTTTGGAAATACCGCAAGCCATAAAACCGAGGCGCTTGGCTTCGGCTTTGATGAATTGGGTATATTTCTCTTTACTTGAGTTCATGGTGCATTAGGGGTTGGAGCGATTGTTTGAGCTCTTTTTTGTGCAGCAAAAAAAGCGAGTGCGGAAAACCCGACCCGTAGGGACACGAGGCGAAAGCCGACTGCCCGAAGGGAAATGCCCTAAAATAATCCACCTTGAATATTTGGGTTGATCTTACCCAGGTGCTTATAGGCTTTCTCTGTGACTTCTCGACCACGCGGTGTTCTGACGATAAAACCTTCTTGGATTAAAAAAGGTTCGTATACTTCTTCAATTGTTTCACCGCTTTCGGAAACGGCTGTGGCTAAGGTAGATAATCCGACCGGACCACCTTTGAATTTTTCGATGATAGTGGTGAGTATTTTATTGTCCATTTCGTCTAAACCGTGGGCGTCTACATTAAGTGCTTTTAGTGAAAAACGGGCAATTTCAACATCGATTTTACCATTGCCTTTAATTTGGGCAAAATCACGTACTCGTCTGAGTAAAGCATTCGCAATACGAGGTGTTCCTCGGCTACGCCCTGCAATTTCGATAGCGGCTTCCATAGTTATAGGCATTTTAAGTATACTTGAACTACGCTGAACTATGGTAGTTAACAATTCTGTATTGTAATATTGTAAACGACTTTGGATACCGAAACGAGCGCGCATCGGGGCGGTTAAAAGACCCGAACGGGTTGTGGCACCAACCAGAGTAAAAGGATTAAGATTGATTTGGACACTTCTGGCATTGGGTCCGGATTCAATCATGATATCGATTTTGAAATCCTCCATTGCGGAATACAAGTATTCTTCCACTACCGGACTCAAACGATGAATTTCGTCTATGAACAAAACATCTCTTTCGTCCAAATTAGTCAACAAACCGGCTAAATCACCAGGCTTGTCCAAAACGGGTCCCGAAGTAATCTTGATGCCAACACCTAACTCGTTAGCCAAAATATTAGCCAAAGTGGTTTTCCCTAAACCAGGAGGTCCGTGAAACAAAGTATGGTCGAGAGCCTCTTGACGCAAATTAGCGGCTTCTACAAAGATTTTCAAATTCTCCAAAACCTGATCTTGACCGGTAAAATCATCAAAATTGAGTGGTCTCAATTTTTTCTCGAGGTCGAGCTCTTCGGGGTTGAAGCGTTGGTTGGTTGGATCTAAATTTTCATTCATCTCACAAATATATAACAAAGTTGGTTGCCAATAAAAAAGCCTTTCGGTTAGGAAAGGCTTTTTTATATTTTGTCAATGAATTAGTGATGTAATACTTCTTCACCCGGTTTCATTGGTACGTTTTGAGGAACAAAATCATCATCGTGACCCGGTTTACTGTAGTCATAAGGCCATCTGTGTACTTCAGGAATTTCACCCGGCCAGTTACCGTGGATGTGTTCAACAGGAGCAGTCCACTCAAGAGTGTTAGATCTCCATGGGTTTTGCACCGATTTCTTACCGTAGAAAATACTATGGAAGAAGTTCCACAAGAATACCAATTGGAATGCACCTCCTACTAGAGCAAAGGTTGTAATGATAACGTTTACGTTTTGTAAGTCGTCAAATAACGGGAAGCTTGTGTTAGAGTAATATCTTCTTGGTAATCCGGCCATACCGATAAAGTGCATTGGGAAGAAAACCCCGTAAGCACAAACTGCAGTAACCCAGAAGTGTACATAACCTAAGTTTTTATTTAGCATTCTACCAAACATTCTTGGGAACCAATGGTAGATACCTGCAAACATTCCGTAAAGTGCAGAGATACCCATTACTAAGTGGAAGTGAGCCACAACAAAGTAAGTATCGTGTACGTTGATGTCCAAAGTACTGTCTCCTAAAATAATTCCGGTTAAACCACCTGTAATGAAAGTGGACACCAAACCGATAGAAAACAACATCGCAGGATTTAATTGTAAGTTACCTTTCCACAAAGTAGTGATGTAGTTGAACGCTTTTACCGCAGAAGGTATGGCAATCAACAAAGTGGTGAAAGTAAATACAGATCCTAAGAATGGATTCATACCGGAGATAAACATATGGTGACCCCAAACGATAGTTGACAAGAAAGCAATGGCAATGATAGACATGATCATCGCTCTGTAACCGAAGATTGGTTTACGAGAGTTAGTAGCAATAATTTCGGAAGTAATTCCCAAAGCCGGTAACAATACGATATAAACCTCAGGGTGTCCTAAGAACCAGAATAAGTGTTCGAACAATACCGGAGAACCTCCTTGGTAATGCAATACTTCACCGGCGATATAAATATCAGATAGGAAGAATGAAGTACCGAAGCTTCTGTCCATGATTAACATCAAAGCTGCTGATAACAATACAGGGAAAGAAATAACTCCAATGATAGCAGTGATAAAGAAAGCCCAAATGGTAAGTGGCATTCTTGTCATCGACATCCCTTTAGTTCTAAGGTTGATTACAGTTACAATGTAGTTCAAAGAACCAAGCAATGAAGACGCAATAAAGATAGCCATTGAAACTAACCACAATGTCATCCCTGCTCCTGAACCAGACATAGCTTGAGGCAAAGCACTCAACGGAGGATAAATTGTCCAACCTGCTGATGCCGGTCCTGATTCAACAAACAAGGAAATAACCATTACTACACTTGAAAGGAAGAACAACCAGTAGGAAACCATATTCAGGAATCCTGAAGCCATGTCTCTAGCTCCAATTTGCAATGGAATTAATAAGTTACTGAAAGTTCCGCTTAGACCGGCAGTCAATACAAAGAATACCATAATGGTTCCGTGTATGGTTACCAATGCTAAATAGGTTTCATTATTCATAACACCTCCCGGAGCCATACGCTCACCTAAGAAGAAGCTGAAAATTTTAAAAGATTCTTCAGGCCAAGCCAATTGCATTCTGAAAAGCATTGACATCCCTACACCAATGATCCCCATAATGATACCTGTAATCAAATATTGTTTTGATATCATCTTGTGATCAATACTAAAAATATATTTAGTAATAAAGGTGTCTTTATGGTGGTGTTCGTGTGCGTCGTGACCGTGATCGTGGTTGTGAGCTGACATATATTATAAACTTTTAAATTTAATTACTGTTTTGGTTCTGCTTGGGCAACTACTGTAGTGTCTTTACCGGCAGTTGAAGATGAATCTTTTGAAGGAGCAGCAGGTGTTTCAGAAGCTTTGGCTTCAGCAGCTGCTGTTTTTACTGCTTGAACAATTGTTTTAGCAGAATTTTCTTTTAACCATGCGGCGTATTCTTCCGGTGTATCTACAACAATTTTCATTTGCATATTGTAGTGAGAAGAACCACAGATCTTATTACATAATAATAAATAATCGAAAGTGTAAGGATCTAAAGCTGTTTGACCTTCAGCCACTAGCTTCTCACTTTTCTTGGCTCTAATAGCATTGATGTTAGCCACCTTTGTAATCATAGCAGGTTTTTCTCTCATCTCAGCCGTTGTCATGGTAGGAATGAAAGAGAACGTAGTAACCATACCAGGAACACAGTTCATTTGTGCTCTGAAGTGCGGCATGTAAGCCGAGTGTAATACGTCTTGAGAACGCATTTTGAAAACTACTCTTTTTCCTTTAGGGATGTGTAATTCTGCAGATGTAAAATCATCTTGTGCATTTGGGTCAGACAAATCAACCCCTAAGTTGTTTACACCTTCAATATATCTAACGTTTGCTTTACCCAATACATTATCTGCACCGGCATAACGAGCTTCCCATTTAAATTGTTGCGCATATAATTCGATTACGATAGCATCTTGCTCGTCTTTCTCATCAATGAACATAATGTTTGTCCAAGCATATAATCCGTACAAAATCAAACCGGCTAGAACAATTGCAGGAATAATACTCCAGATAAACTCTAATTTGTTATTATCAGCGAAGTATAAAGCTTTTTGTCCTTGTCTTCCTCTGTATTTAAATGCAAAGTAGTGTAATAAAGCTTGAGTAACAGTTTGCACAATGAAGATAAGCACTAACGAAATCATCATCAAGTTATCAACTTGCGGACCATGCTCAGAAGCAGAATCACCGATTAGCGGTAAATCGCTATAGTTTAGCAAACACAAAATTGTAGTGAGATAGATGAAACCTAAAAAGGCAAACATCAAATAACCGTTTACTTTGTTATCATTATCATCTGCAATTTGAGTGTCATTAACATTTCCACCACCAACTTGAGTTAAGTCGAATATTTTAGTTAACTGCCATAGGGCAACTGCCAATAAGACTACAACTATAAGTATCAAAAAAGTTGTCATTTGTAATTTACTTTAAATATTAATAATGAAAATGTTTACTTTCTTCAATAAAAGGATTGCGTTTCGGTGTCAATGGTGCTTTAGTCAAGGCAGTGAATACTACAAAAATAAACAAGCCAAGGAAGAATAAGATTGAAGAAATCTCAGGCACTCCAATAAACCATTGATCCCCTACCGTTGCAGGCATAATCATGTTGAAGAAATCAACATAGTGACCTAATAGGATTACAATACCAGCCATAACGATAATCCATGAGATACGTTTGAAATCGGTGTTGATTAATACTAGGAACGGGAAAATGAAATTCATTACAACCGCACCCCAGAAAGGCAAACCGAAATCTTCGATACGAGTTTTGAAATAAGTTACCTCTTCCGGAATGTTAGAGTACCAAATCAACATGAATTGAGAGAACCATAGGTAAGTCCAAAACACACTGATACCAAACATGAATTTAGATAAATCGTGGATGTGACTTGAATTTACATTTTCTAAATATCCTTTTGATTTTAGGTATATAGTAACCATTGAGATTACAGTGATACCGCTCACAAAGAAACTGGCAAAAACATACCAACCGAACAATGTACTGAACCAATGCGGATCAACCGACATAATCCAATCCCATGACATGATAGATTCAGACACAATGAAGAATACTAAAAATGCAGCAGACATTTTGAAATTCTTTTTGTAGAAAGTATTATCAGTAGCTTCGTCTTGAGCCAAACAATTCTTTCTTGATAAATGTCTGTACAAGTTCCATCCAAAGATGAATACAGCCGCTCTGATAATCCAGAATGGGAAGTTCAAATAACCGGCTTTACCTTGAATTAATTCGTCTGTTGCTCTAACTTCTTCATCCATCCAAATAAACAAATGATTAAAGTGGAAACCTGATAAAAGCAACAATACAAAGAAAATAATTGAACCCGGTAACAAATAAGCGGTTATGCCTTGCATCACTCGGAATAAAACCGGAGACCAACCTGCTTGTGCTACTTGTTGAATGGCATAGAAAGCCAAAGCTCCTAAGGCAATTAACATAAAGAACAGACATGCTACATACAAGGCTGCCCACGGTTTGTTTTGTAATTGGTGTAGAACGTGCTCTAAGTGCTCGGTGTGCTCAGCGGTAGCTTTTGCATCGTGACCTGCTTCAGCTCCATGAGCATCATGAGTAGCTGCTGCATCGTGAGCATTAGAATGTCCGTGACTATCAGATGCCAAAATAGTCTCAACATCTTGGATAGTTTTTGGTGCAGTTAAAAAACCATAACCAATCCCAAGAACACCAATGATCATTAGGACAAAAGAAAAGGTTTTTAATTTACTTGAAAATGTATACATATCTATAACAATCTGTTTGTTCTACAATTATAATTTGCTTTTAAGTTGCATTACATAAGCGGAAACCAACCAACGTTCTTCTTGACTCATTTGATTGGCATGAGAACCCATTGAGTTCAAACCGTAAGTAACCACATGGAAAATACTAGCCTCATTAATTACTCTGTCAGCATAACTCGGAACACCCAAGAATTTCTCTTGTTGTACTAGTTTCCCTTTACCGTTACCCTCTGTTCCGTGACAAATAGCGCAATAAATACCGTAAAGTTCTTCTGCTTTTTTCATATCAACTTGCGTAGAATCCAATGGTGATTTCGGATTGGTAGCTTTTAACATAGCTAAGGCTTCCGGAGTATTCGGTACTTCGTAGGGCACAAAACCTCTTTTAATAGCACCGTCTGCTGGGATTTGGCCTTCCTTACCTTTCTCACCGGTAGGAGAATTGAAAGCATCAGATTCTGAATAGGTTTCGTAGGCTACTGATTCGTACATATTAGGCATGTACTGATAGTTAGGTTTCAAATCGTCTTTGCAAGAAGATACTGAAACCATGATGCCTAATACAAGTGCGGTTCTAAATAAACTTTTCATATCTAATATTAATGCTTTTCAATTACTTTCACTTCAACTGCTCCGGTTCCTTCGAAGAATTTAACCATTTCAGATTCGTCACCGTGAACGGCTACTTCCATTAAAAAGTGGTCATCGGTTGTTCTTACATCAGGATTTTCCGCTTGTTTGAATGGCCACAATTTACTTCTCATATAAAAAGTGATAACCATCAAGTGCGCTGCAAAGAAAACCGTCATCTCAAACATAACCGGTACAAAAGCCGGCATGTTTTGGATGTAACTAAAACTTGGTTTTCCTCCAATATCTTGCGGCCAATCAGATATCATAATATAATTCATCATGGTAGTGGCTACTGATAAACCAATACATCCGTAGATAAAAGCACAGATGGCTAATCTTGTTGGAGCCAATCCCATAGCTTTGTCTAATCCGTGTACCGGAAAAGGAGTATAAACTTCCTCAATATGATGGTGAGCTGAACGGGTTTGGTGAACCGCGTGCATTAATGCATCATCATCATTGTATATTGCGTGTATAACTTTATTACTACTCATAGCAATTATTAATGTTTATCTGAATGATTATGACCTTCTAATTCTCTTTGTCTTTTGTAATTTTCTCCGGAAGATTTCAAAATTGTTTTAACCTCTGCTTGTGCAATCACAGGGAAAGTTCTCGCATACAATAAGAATAACACAAAGAAGAAACCAATAGTTCCGATGAAGATACCAATGTCAACAAACGTCGGTTGGAACATAGTCCAAGATGACGGAAGGTAATCTCTGTGCAATGAGGTTACGATGATTACGAAACGCTCAAACCACATTCCGATGTTAACCACAATAGAGATTACGAATGAGAACATGATACTGGTTCTTAATTTTTTGAACCACATGAACTGTGGAGAGAAAACGTTACAAGTCATCATCGCCCAATAAGCCCAAGCGTAAGGTCCTGTTGCTCTGTTTAAGAAAGCGTATTGCTCATACTCTACTCCTGAATACCAAGCCACGAATAACTCGGTGATGTAAGCAACCCCTACAATGGAACCTGTAATCATGATTACAATGTTCATCAACTCGATATGTTGGATGGTGATGTAAGCTTCAAGGTTTGAAACTTTTCTCATGATAATTAACAAGGTGTTTACCATGGCAAAACCTGAGAATACTGCACCGGCAACGAAATACGGAGGGAAGATGGTGGTATGCCAACCCGGAATTACCGAAGTAGCAAAGTCAAAGGATACGATAGTATGTACAGAAAGTACTAACGGAGTAGCCAAACCGGCCAATACTAAGGATACTTCTTCAAAACGTTGCCAATCTTTAGCTCTACCGCTCCATCCGAATGATACGATAGTGTATATTTTTTTGGCAAAAGGTGTTACTGCTCTGTCTCTCAACATGGCGAAATCCGGTAATAACCCTGTCCACCAGAATACTAATGAAACAGATAAATAAGTTGAAATCGCAAATACGTCCCAAAGAAGTGGTGAGTTAAAGTTAACCCATAATGAACCGAATTGGTTTGGAATTGGCACTACCCAATAAGCTAACCAAGGACGACCCATGTGGATGATTGGGAATAAACCGGCTTGGATTACCGAGAAGATGGTCATCGCCTCAGCCGAACGGTTAATGGCCATTCTCCATTTTTGACGGAATAATAATAATACAGCAGAGATCAATGTACCGGCGTGACCGATACCTACCCACCAAACGAAGTTGGTGATATCCCAAGCCCAACCAATGGTTTTATTCAATCCCCATGTACCGATTCCTGTTGAGATGGTGTAGATAATACAACCTATCCCCCAAAGGAAAGCGGCTAATGCGATAGAAAATACAGTCCACCACTGTTTATTGGCTCTTCCTTCCACCGGAGCGGCTACATCTACAGTTACATCGTGATAAGTTTTATCACCTATAACTAAAGGTTTTCTAATGGGTGCTTCGTAATGAGACGACATAATCCTTTATATTGTTTCTTAATTAATTACTTATTGATACTAGGTATTTCTAACTTTAACGTGATAGAAAACATTTGGTTTGGTTCCAACACTTTCTAACAAATGGTACATTCTTTTGTCTTCGGCTAACTTAGCAATTTTGCTTTCTTTGTTGTTCACATCTCCGAAAACCATTGCGCCTGTAGTACAAGCAGCAGAACATGCCGTTTGGAATTCATCTACACCAACTTCTCTACCTTCTCGTTTTGCCGTTAAGATAGTTAATTGTGTTTTTTGGATACACATTGAACATTTCTCCATAACCCCTCGTGAACGAACGTTTACATCAGGATTCACCACCATACGACCTAAGTCATCATTCATGTGGAAATCAAACTCGCTGTTGTTGCTGTATAAGAACCAGTTGAAACGACGTACTTTGTACGGACAGTTGTTAGCACAGTAACGAGTACCCACACAACGGTTGTATGCCATTTGGTTTTGACCTTGACGACCGTGAGAAGTAGCAGCCACAGGACATACAGTTTCACATGGCGCGTGATTACAATGTTGACACATTACCGGTTGGAATACCACTTGAGGGTTGTCACTTGGGTTTTCCATTTGACCAAAACCACCCAATGAACCTTTATCTCCGAATAAACCGTCGAACTCGTCTTTTTTCTTGTTATCACCCTCAAAAGTCTCCTCAGAAGAATAGTATCTGTCAATACGCAACCAGTGCATATCACGACTTCTTCTAACTTCCGATTTTCCAACTACAGGCACGTTGTTTTCTGCATGACAAGCAATCACACAAGCACCACAACCGGTACAAGCATTTAAATCGATTGACAAGTTAAAATGATGTCCTACGGAACGATCAAAAGATTCCCATAAATCTACAGAGGTAGCAGGTACTTCTTTATGATCTAAAGAAACCATTGGTGTTGGGTTCCATACTTCAGGATCATCAAACTTAGCAGTGAAAACCGTTAAGGTTGTTTCTTTGATAATATCACCTCTACCCATTAATGTTTTTTGTGATTGAACACAAGCAAACTCATGGTTACCGTCAGCTTTAGTTAGTGTAGCCGACTGAACATTGTCAAAGTTGTTATATAAAGCGTAAGCATTAACACCTACTTGCATTTCTTCTTTTAATCCGGCTGTTTTACCGTAACCCAAAGCCAAACCGATAGTACCTACCGCTTGACCAGGTTGAACAATAACCGGAGCCGTGATAGAAGTTGAACCTACTTTTACTGTAGCATAACTTCCGTCTAAACCACCATTGGCCACAATTTCATTTTTCAAGCCTAACTTTTCAGCATCAACTTTCGAAACCGTTAAGTAATTATCCCAAGACACTCTGGTAATCGGATCCGGGAATTCTTGTAACCATGGGTTATTGGCTTGTTGACCGTCTCCCATACCGGTTTTCGTATACAATACCAATTCGAAATTGGCTAATGTCTTAGATTGTGCTAAAGCAGCAGCAGCAGCAGCATAATCAGCTGAACCTGCAGAAGCCGGAGCAGCAACACCTGGAGCTACACCGTCATGAACAGCTTTGTTCCAAGTCAATCCGTTTAAGTAAGCTGCTGAATTGGCTTTGATATAATCATAATAAGAAGCACTATTCCCTGTCCATGACAACAATCCTTCTTGGAATTGTTTAGAACTGAACAACGGACGAATGGTTGGTTGAACAATAGAATAGGTTCCTTTGGTTAACATTAAATCGTTCCATGACTCTAAGTAATGAGGTGCAGGAACAGCAATATTGGTAACAGAAGCTGTTTCATCTTCTTTCAAAGAGAACGCTACTGATAATTTTACTTTTTTCAATCCTTCAGCAAAGGCTTTACCATTGGCTAAAGTATAAACAGGGTTAACACCACTCATGATTAAAGTATGTACATTCCCTGCATTAATGTCCGCCAACAATTGGGTCACTTTGGCATCAGATCCTTTTCTGATTTGACGAGTTCCGGCAGTAGAAAACGCCTCACTTGCCAAAGCCTGGTTAATGGCCAACACTAACAATTGTGCATTTTTATCTTGAATACCGGAAACTAAAAGACCTTTTGCACCTGCAGCTTTTAATTGTTGTGCCGCTTTAGTCACTAAATCATCGTTAGCAACTTTACCAACACTCGTTGAAGCTCCAGTAACTATATTATAAATTTTCACTAAGGCCAATTTTTGGTCAGCCACTTTCATTGGGACTCTTTTATCCGCAGCAGCACCCGACAAAGTCATGTTAGCTTCAAATTGGTAATGCTTAGACATTTTCCCCTTTTGAGGAATTCTGCCTTGAGCATAACCGGTATCGTATCCGCCACCTTGCCAATCTCCTAAGAAATCAGCTCCAACGGAAACTATAGTATTTGCTTTTGAAAAATCATAATCAACTAAAGCTCTTTCACCGTAAACTGCTTCAAAAGCATCCAAAGCAGCTGACTCAGAAACCGCATCATACACCACATGCTTAGCATTTGGATTTTGTGCGATGAACTCAGCAATCAACTTTTCAGTAGAAGGACTCGCTAAAGTATTAGTCAACAACACCACTTGACCGCCTTTTGCTTTCGCATCAGCCAAACTGGCTTTGATTTTCATATCAGCCGCTGCCCAAGTAGCATCTTTCTGATCTACTTTGGTTACTTTAAGACGTGTGTTGTCATACAAAGACAAAACCGAAGCATGAACTCTGGCATTGGCAGTGAACTTAGCACCAGCTATAGTATTGTTTTCAATTTTAATCGGACGACCTTCACGTGACTTTACCAATAAATTGGCAAAATCAAATCCATCAAACATTGAAGTCGCAAAATAATCTGCTACTCCCGGAATTATTTGCTCCGGCTGTAAAACGTAAGGAATTGATTTGTGCACAGGACCTTCACAAGCAGCCAAAGTGGCAGCTGCTGTACTAAATCCAACGTATTTCAAGAAATCACGACGAGTTGTTGAAGAAGAGGATAAGGATTCTTTATCAGACAAAAACTCATCCGTTGGGATTGGTTCTGAGAACTCATTATTTCTAAGCGTCTCAACAATAGAACTATTTTCGTTTAGTTCCTCAACACTTTTCCAGTATTTTTTGTTCGATGACATCGTATATAAATATTAGCTTCTTAATAATTTGATTAATAGTGGCACTTACCACATTCTAAACCTCCCATTTGTGCTGCAGTCAACTTGTCTACACCATACTTTTTAGAAAGCTCTTCGTGAATTTTAGTGTAATAGGCATTACCCTCCATCTTAACATCGGTCTCACGGTGACATTGGATACACCATCCCATAGTTAGAGGCGCAAATTGCTTCTGAATTTCGTACTCTTGAACCGTACCGTGACATTTCTGACATTCGATACCAGCCACAGTTACGTGTTGAGAGTGATTGAAATAAGCAAAATCAGGCAAATTATGTATTCTAACCCATTTAACCGGACTAGTTTTACCCGTGTATTTTTGAGTAGCTTTATCCCAACCTACAGCATCATACAACTTTTGAATCTCGCCATCATAAAATGCTTTGGTATACTCAGGTGTTGCAGTAGTATCAGCTACTTCAGCAATATTCTTGTGACAGTTCATACACACATTCAACGAAGGAATACCTGCATTCTTACTAACTCTGGCAGCAGAGTGACAGTATTTACAATCGATACCATTACTACCGGCGTGAATTCTATGAGAGAAGTGAATTGGTTGAATAGGCGCATAATCCTGATCAACACCTACCTGCATCATCCATCCGTACACAAAGTAACCACTAGACAACAACAAAAAGATTGAGGCCACCAACACTAAAAATTGATTTTTAGCAAAAGCTTTCCACAATGAAACACCTTCTTTAGACGGCAATTCAATCCCGTTAGACTTAGCCACTTTAGTAAGTACATTGTTCACAAAGAACAGCATCACCACCAACATGAACATCACCAAAGCCAAGGCTCCAAGAATTACATCGTTGGAAATCCCTCCTTGATTAGCATCACCACCGGCTCCAGGCACAGCAGCTACTGCAGCAGCAGGTTCCGCTTTTTTCTCATCGGTATAAGCAATGATGTTGTCTATATCTGTTGTTGACAATTGAGGAAAAGCAGTCATTACTGACTTGTTATACTCTTCAAAAATTTTGATAGCCTTAGCATCTCCGGATTTGATAAGAGCCGAACTGTTATTAATCCATTTGTAAAGCCATTCCTTGTCATACTTTGCAGAAACACCTCTCAATGCAGGACCGGTCATTTTTTTATCAAGACCATGACATGCCGCACAATTCGAATTGAACAAAGCTTTACCAGCTACCGGATCACCTCCTGAGGCAGCTGCCGGGGCTGCATCTGTTGCGGCAGGAGCTGCAGCATCAGTTGTTGCCGGAGTTTCTTGTGAAAATGAAGAGAAGGAGAACGTTAGCATCAAAGCTAAACTGAAGACTATTGTCCTTGAAATCGAATTATGGTTACCCATTTTTTTCATATAATAAATGATTATCGACTAATGTTGGCATGATTCTTTCTGAAAGATTTTCAGCTAAAAATCGACGCTTTCTTTAAAACTTGCACAAAAATACGACTTATGAACTATTCTCAAAACCTTAAATATATCATAAATACCAATTTATATTAATTCTAAATAACAAATCCTGTTTTGTTTAATTTATTAAGTTTTACATTTGTATAAAAATCAAATCATTATGGAATTTTCAGCCAAAACAAAACCTCTTTTTTTCTACGCAATCGTTTTCTTTATTTGTCAAAAAAGCTTTTCTCAAGACGCAAAAGTGACCGTCGACCAAGATGTTAGGTTTGAACAGTTGCTAAATGAAAAAAGGAAAATTAACAGTTCAATTACTATTAATGATCGTTATAAAATTCAGATCTTTAACGGCGACACTGAAAACTCAAAAAAGACTTTGATTGAATTTAAAAAAGAGTTTAAAAATTTAGATGCCACCATTGTGTTTAGCACTCCATTATACAAGGTTTGGGTAGGTAATTTTAAAACCCGTATAGAAGCCGAAAAAAACTTGGTTTTACTCAAGAAAAAATACCCAACCGCTTTCTTAATCAAACCAAATAAATAAAAAAAAGCCTCGAAATTCGAGGCTTTTTTTATTTGTTATTTCAACTTTTTCTTCACTTCCACTTCTTGGAAAGCTTCGATAGTATCGTATTCACGAATGTCGTTGTAGTTCTTGATTTGCATACCGCAATCATATCCTTTAGACACTTCTTTCACATCGTCTTTAAAACGTTTTAAGGTAGCCAATTCTCCGGTGTAAATAACAACTCCTTCGCGAATCAAACGGATTTTAGAGTTACGGAAGATCTTACCATCGGTAACCATACATCCGGCAATAGTTCCCACTTTAGAAACTTTGAAAAGCTCACGGATTTCAGCTGTTCCGGTAATTTCTTCTTTCATCTCCGGAGACAACATGCCTTCCATCGCATCTTTCAAGTCGTCGATAGCATCGTAAATAATTGAATAGTTTCTGATATCGATTTCTTCTTTGTCAGCCAATTGTTTAGCGTTTCCGGAAGGGCGAACGTTAAATCCGATAATAATTGCATCGGAAGCCGAAGCCAACAATACATCAGACTCAGTAATCGCACCAACACCTTTGTGTATGATTCGGATTTGAATTTCTTCGGTTGACAATTTAGAGAAGGAATCAGACAATGCTTCTACCGAACCGTCAACATCTCCTTTTAAGATAATATTTAATTCTTTGAATTGTCCTAAAGCGATACGACGACCGATTTCTGCCAAAGTAATGTGCTTTTGCGTACGAACCGATTGCTCACGCAATAATTGAGTACGTTTGGCTGCGATTTGTTTGGCTTCTCTTTCGTCTTCAAACACATTGAACTTGTCACCCGCTGTTGGCGCTCCATCCAATCCTAAAATGGATATGGGCGTTGACGGACCGGCCACCAATACATTGTGTCCTCTTTCATCGTGCATGGCCTTTACTTTACCGTGATTCTTCCCAGCCAATACATAATCGCCTACTTTTAATGTTCCGGCTTGAACCAAAACAGTTGACACATATCCGCGACCTTTATCTAAGAAAGCCTCTACTACTGTACCTACAGCAGGTTTGTTTGGATTTGCTTTCAAATCTAACAATTCAGCTTCTAACAATACTTTTTCTAATAAATCTTTCACACCGGTTCCGGCTTTAGCTGAGATATCGTGTGATTGGTATTTTCCACCCCAGTCTTCTACCAACAAATTCATTCCCGCCAATTGCTCTTTAATCTTTTCAGGATTAGCGGCAGGTTTATCCACTTTATTGATGGCAAAAATCATAGGAACGCCGGCTGCCTGAGCATGACTGATAGCTTCTTTGGTTTGAGGCATGATGTCGTCATCCGCAGCAATAACAATGATGGCAATATCAGTAACTTGAGCACCACGAGCACGCATAGCGGTAAAAGCTTCGTGACCTGGCGTGTCCAAGAATGTTATTTTTTGACCATTCTCTAATTCTACTCCGTAAGCACCGATGTGTTGGGTAATTCCTCCGGATTCTCCTGCAATTACATTGGTTTTACGAATGTAATCCAACAAGGAAGTTTTACCGTGATCTACGTGACCCATTACGGTTACGATAGGCGCGCGGTGTACTAAATCTTCCGGTTTATCCTCAACTACTTCAAGGTTTTCCTCAATATCAGTGGTAATAAATTCTACTTGATAACCAAATTCATCGGCTACAATAGAAAGTGTTTCGGCGTCTAATCTTTGGTTCATGGTTACCATGATTCCCAAGGTCATACAAGTTCCGATTACTTTAGTAATTGGCACGTCCATCATGGTCGCAATTTCACCTACAGTAACAAACTCGGTTACTTTCAGGATTTTGCTTCCTTCTTCCATCGCCTGCATTTCATCTTCCGAACGTTGACGGTGTGTATCACGCTTGTCTCTACGGTATTTCGCAGCTTTGGATTTGTTTCCTTTTCCTTGTAAACGCTCTAAAGTTTCTTTGATTTGGTTTTTAACCTCTTCTTCTGTCGGCTCTACTTTTTGAACGATAGCCGGACGATTCCCTTTTTGGAAGCCTGGTTTATTGCCAAATTTAGAAGGTCCGCCTTGTGCATTATTGCCTCCTGTTATAGCCGGTTTGTCTCCGGGTTTCGGCGCAATTCTTTTGCGTTTATTTTTGTTGGCATTCTGACTTGCATTAGTACTTTGTCCGTTAGCAGCAGCCGGTTTACCATTGTCTTTCTTGAATTCTTCTTTCTTCTTTTTCGGCTTGTTAAATTGAGACAAATCAATTACCTGACCGGTCAAAGTGGCACCGGACAATTTTTGGTATTGCGTAGTTATAGTCTCATCTGCCGCTGTATCCGCTGGCTTTGCAGCCACTACTTTAGGAGCAACAACTTCTTTTGGAGCCTCTTTTTTTGGCTCGGCTACCGGTGCTGCTTCACTTTTTGGAGTAACACTTTCTGATTTTTCCGCGGTAATCTTAGGAGTTTCCGGGGCAGCAACACTTTGCTTCGGTTCTAAATCGATTTTTCCGACTTGCTTCGGTCCGCTGATTACGGCTTTGGCTTTGATGAGCTCAAGACGTTGGCGTTCCTCTTCCTGTTTGCGCTTGTCTTCAATTTCTTTTTCTCTTTCTAAACGAAGGGCTTCTTTTTCTTTTCTGATCTCTTCGCTTATTCCTTTAGAAGCTTCTTTGTTGCCTTTGTCGCCGGCAAATTGACCACAAAGAATGTTGTATACATCATCGGAAATTTTTGTGTTAGGACTTGCTTCAATAGCAATCCCTTTATCCTTAAGATAATCCACAGCTCTTTCCAAAGAAATATTTAATTCCCTTAAAACTTTATTAATTCTAATATTTCCTTCAGACATAAAATCTAATTAATGTTAACTTATTGTTGTGTTGGCGAAAGTTTAGTCTTCAAACTCTTCTTTCAATATTTTGATTACTTCTAAGATAGTTTCTTCTTCCAAATCAGTTCTTCTCACTAAATCGGCTACGTCTTGGTTCAGGATGCTGCGAGCGGTATCTAAACCGATTTTAGCAAACTCGTCGATTACCCAACCGTCGATTTCGTCTGAGAACTCTGTTAATTCAACGTCATCTTCTTCAATAGCACTTCCTTCTCTAATCACGTCTAATTCGTAACCGGTTAACAATCCGGCCAATTTGATGTTATGACCACCGCGACCGATGGCTTTAGAAACTTCTTCTAATTTTAAAAATACTTCGGCTCTTTTTTTCTCTTCGTCGATTTTAACAGAAGAAACTTTAGCCGGACTTAAAGCTCTGGTGATGTACAACGGCAAATTGCTGGTGTAGTTGATTACATCGATATTTTCGTTGCCTAACTCACGAACAATACCGTGAATACGAGACCCTTTCATTCCCACACAAGCGCCAACCGGATCAATTCTGTCATCATAAGAATCTACGGCTACTTTCGCTTTTTCACCAGGAATTCTCACTACCTTTTTAATCATAATCAAACCGTCAAATACTTCTGGAATTTCTTGTTCAAATAGTTTTTCCAAGAATTTATCTGCCGTTCTAGACATGATGATTTGCGGCTTATTACCTTTCAATTCAACACTTTCAATGATTCCGCGCACGTTATCGCCTTTGCGGAAAAAGTCGGACGGGATTTGTTTTTCTTTAGGCAAAACAATTTCGTTGCCTTCATCATCCACCAAAATTACAACTCTTGGGCGAACATGATGTACTTCGGCCGTATAAATTTCACCTATTAAATCTTTAAATTGCTTGTAAAGATTGGTATTGTCATGTTCGTGAATTTTAGAAATCAAGTTTTGACGTAAAGCCAAAATCGCTCTTCTTCCTAGATCGATTAATTTTACTTCTTCTGAAACATCTTCACCAACTTCAAAGTCAGGCTCAATTTTACGTGCTTCAGACAAGGCAATCTGTTGGTTCTCATCTTCCACTTCTCCATCAGCTACCACCACGCGATTTCTCCAAATTTCCATATCTCCTTTATCAGGATTGATAATGATATCAAAGTTATCATCAGAACCGTATTTCTTTTTTAATGCGTTTCTAAATACATCTTCCAAAATCGCCATAAGCGTTACTCGATCAATAAGTTTATCGTCTTTAAACTCTGAAAATGATTCGATTAATGCAATATTTTCCATGCCTGTTTTTAATTAAAAATTATTGTAACAATTGCTTCTTTTATTTCTGAATAAGGGATTTCCCGTTTGTGTTCGACCGTTTCCTTCCCTTTCCCTATTTTTTTTGGTTCTCTTGCCGTCCAAACAAGAGTAATATATTCCTCATTAGCTGCTTCCAACTTAGCTTCGATAGTTTCCGAGGTCGTAGTTTTTACTTTTAATGTGCGACCAATATTTTTCTTGTATTGTCGGACCAACTTTAAAGGCGAAGAAACTCCTGCAGACGCTACTTCTAATGAAAAATCCTGTTCCTCACGGTCAAGGTTGTTTTCTACAGCTCGACTAACATCAATACAATCCTGTAGAGTTACGCCGTGATCTCCATCCAAAGTTACGGTAATTTTATAACTCTCTGAAACACTCAAATCTACCAAAAACAAAGAGGAATTGTTTGCCAATTCTTCTGTTATTAAATTTGAAACTTTTTCTTTAAATGTCATTGTTGTATAAAAAGAGGGAAGCAGTGCTTCCCTCATTATTTAATTTGTATGGTAAATAACGGCGCAAATATAGTTATTTTTTTATAAATCAAAAAATCATTGCCGAATCAAAAAAAAATAATACCTTTATTGAGTTAAAATATCCTATCCAAAAATTACGTTTTTATATTATGAAAAAAATCTTAGTCCCAACCGACTTCTCAGAACATGCCAAATACGCCTTGAAAGTTGCGGCTCAAATTGCCCGAAAGAACAACGGCGAAATCTTTTTACTTCACATGTTAGAATTGCCCAGTGAAGCAGGCGATGCTATTGGTAGCGGACATGAATTACCTGAAATTATGCTTTTCAAAAATGCAGCCATCAATCGTTTAGAAGACTTGATGGACGACCCGAGTTTAGAAGGCATTAAAGTTTCTGAAATTATACAATTTGAATTGGCTTTTGACGGAATCATGAATATCAGCAAGAAAAATGATGTTGATTTGATTGTTATGGGTTCTCACGGCGCCAATGGCTTCAAAGAAATGTTTATCGGTTCGAATGCTGAAAAAGTAGTCCGAAATTCTGAAATTCCGGTATTAATCATCAAAAAAGAAGCCGGAGATTTTGAAGTGAAAAAATTTGTCTTTGCTTCTGATTTTTCAGACGAAATTAAAAAACCTTTTGCCAAAGTAGTAGAATTTGCTAATAAATTTGACGCTGAATTACACCTGGTCATGATAAACACACCTAGCAGCTTCAAACCAACTCATATTGCTAATGAAATTATGAATTCTTTCATTGCAGGATTCAACATCAACAAATATTCTACTCATATTTACAACGATGTAAACGTTGAAAGCGGCGTTTTGAACTTTACCAACAGTATCGATGCCGACTTAATCGGAATGAGTACTCACGGCAGAAAAGGCTTAGCACATTTCTTTAACGGCAGCATCAGTGAAGATTTAGTTAATCACGCGGTAAGACCGGTGGTTACTTTTAAAATTTAGTTATAAAATACAAATCAAAAAGCCGCATTAATGCGGCTTTTTTTATGAATGAAATAAAAACAAAAAATCCCGCTTGAAGCGGGATTTATCGTTGGTCTACTAGGACTCGAACCTAGAAAGACGGCACCAAAAACCGTAGTGTTACCATTACACCATAGACCAATTGGCTTAATGCGAGTGCAAATTTAGAACAAATTTTTTTCTACACAAACAATTCTCAAAAAAAATTAGGTAATTTTTGTTTTACTTTCTTTGCCAAACCCATAATAAACTTGAAATTAATCCGTTAACTGTTTTATAAATTTTTATTAAAGCGGGTTAA
This sequence comes from Flavobacterium sp., assembly GCF_024710485.1. Lineage (GTDB taxonomy): Bacteria > Bacteroidota > Bacteroidia > Flavobacteriales > Flavobacteriaceae > Flavobacterium. Next base: position 21,496 of record NZ_JANJUQ010000044.1, on the reverse strand, counting down.
ATCACGTGAAAAAAAATAGTTTCTTTGTAAGCGTAAAAATAAACCTATCTCATATCCTATTTCTATGATGAATTTTAACTTCAACAAGTGGAATACCCTTTTAGGATGGACAACCTTTGTCATTGCCTTAATCACTTATTCGTTAACTGTTGAACCCACTATGAGTTTTTGGGATTGTGGTGAATACATTTCTACTGCAGCCAAATTAGAAGTAGGTCATCCACCAGGAGCGCCATTATTTCAAATCATCGGTGCCTTTTTCTCGATGTTCGCATTCAGCAAAGAACACATTGCCTTAATGGTAAATATGACTTCAGTTTTTTCGAGCGCTTTCACCATTTTGTTCATGTATTGGTCGTCTTCTATCTTGTTGAGAAAAATCGTGTCTTCTTACACCGAGTTCGACAAGAATAAAGCCATAGTAGTTTTGGGAAGTTCCTTGGTTGGCTCACTTGCCTTTACTTTTTCAGATAGTTTTTGGGCGAGTGCCGCTGAAGCAGAAGTATATGCCATGGCTTCCCTTTTTATAGCGTTGTTGTTTTGGCTAGCTTTGCGATGGGAAGAAGATATGCACAATCCGAGAGGCAATCGTTGGTTATTGTTAATATCCCTTTTAATCGGACTTTCTTTCGGGGTGCACTTTATGGCGCTGTTAACTATTCCGTCTATCGGGTTTTTGTATTATTTCAAAAATTACAAAGAAATAACCGTTAAGAGTTTTATCATCGCCAACATTATTATAGTAGCCATCTTATTGTTTATATTTAAGTTGTTATTACCTTATACCTTGGCCTTCTTTGGTAAAATGGAAATTTTCATGGTAAACAGCATAGGATTACCTTTCAACTCAGGAACTATCATTGCCGCTTTGTTGGTGATTGCCTTCTTCTATTTCGGATTAAAGTATACTCGTGAAAAAGGCCATCCGTTTTATAACACTGCTTTGCTTTGTATTCTTTTTGTATTAATCGGTTTCTCTACTTGGATGATGTTGCCGATTCGAGCCAATGCCAATGTGGTAATCAACGAAAACAAACCTTCAGATGCAGCCGAAGTTTTGGCTTACTACAACCGTGAGCAATACGGTGTCAATCCATTATTTTATGGTCCGCAATACACCGATGCTTTTGCCGGATTGGATGAAGACCAACCATACTTAGACAAAGCTCCTAACTACGAAAGAGATTACAAAACCGGCAAATATGTGATTGTAAACAATTACAAAAATGCCGAACAAAATACTGATGACAATCACAAAGCGGTTTTACCAAGAATGTGGAGCACAGATCATATAGAAAATTACATCCAATTCACAGGACCACCGAAATTTACGCTGAATCACAATTATCCTTATGAAGAAGATTTGGCGCAGTACGGGGTTGATTTAGACAGCCTGAGCGACGAGCAAATCATGCAAGCCGTAGCACAGTTGAAAGATGAAATGCAAAAAAACATCAACGATTTCAAAACAGCTTATGCACAGAAGCAAATCGACAATGAAGACTATGTAAATTTCCTGAAAAAATACAGTGATTATTTAGTTGTAGAGAAACCATCAACTGCTGATAACCTATTGTTCATGGGCGAATACCAATTCGGTTACATGTACGGTCGTTATTTGTTATGGAATTTTGTAGGAAGACAAAACGACATCCAAGGCAAATACGACAACTTAGACGGCAACTGGATCAGCGGCATCAAATTTATTGATGAAATCCACCTCGGGAAAGGCTCACAAGAAAACCTTCCGGACGATGTAGTCAATAACAAAGGCAGAAACGTTTATTATTTCTTACCGTTCATCTTAGGATTAATCGGATTGATGTACCATGCACAAAGAGACATTAAAAGTTTCTATGTATTATTAGTGCTGTTCTTATTCACCAGTATCGCCCTAAAAGTTTTCCTAAATGAAAGACCTTTCGAACCCAGAGAACGCGACTATGCCCTAGTAGGATCATTTTATGTTTTCGCTATATGGATAGGCTTCGGCGTATATGCGATTTATGAAATTGTATCTGATTATATTAAGTCGAAATTGGCCGGACCTATTGTCATTGCTGCATCACTCTTAGCAGCACCAATTTTAATGGCCAGTCAGAATTGGGACGACCACGATCGCTCCAACCGATATACGGCCATAGCCATGGCTAAAAACTACCTCAACTCTTGTGAACCTAATGCCATCTTATTCACTATTGGTGACAACGACACCTTCCCGCTCTGGTACGCACAAGAAATTGAAGGTATCCGAACCGATGTCAAAATTGTAAACACGAGTTTATTTATGACCGATTGGTACATCGACCAAATGAAATTCAAAACTTATGAAGCAAAAGGTTTACCCATTTCATTTGACCATAGCGAATATGTCGGTGACAAATTAGATTATGTCGCCCATATTCCGAAAACCGATGCGCGTTGGGATGTGAAAGACTTTATCAAGTTCATTAAAAACCCACAATCGACCATTGATTTGCAAAACGGACAAACCATTCATTTCTATCCAACCAATAAAATCAGAATCCCGGTAGACAAAAACGCAATCATCAAAAACAAAGTGGTCAATCCGGCTTTGAATGATTCTATTGTTCCTTTCATTGATTTAGACATCAAAGGAAGTGCACTATACAAAAACCGATTAATGATGTTGGATATTTTGGCCAACAACAACTGGGAAAGACCAATCTACTTTACCGGAGGAAGTTTTGGTGACGACGATTATTTGTGGATGAAAGACTACTTGCAATTGGACGGTTTAGTATACAAACTAGTGCCGATTAAAACGCCTATCGACAAAGAAAATCCTTATGATATGGGCCGAATTGACAGTGATAAAATGTATGATTTGGTAACCCAATGGCAATGGGGTAACGGTGAATTAACAACCATTTACCACGATCCTGAAACCCGTAAAAACAGTATTTCTTATCGCACTAACATGGCGCGCTTAACCCAAGAGCTTATCAACGAAGGAAAAACTGAAAAAGCGAAAAAAATAATCGATTTAGCACTGACCAAAATGCCGATGGATTATTATGGATATTATACCATGTTAGAACCTTTTGCCATTGCTTATTATGAATTAGGCGAAAAAGCGAAAGCACGTGAATTGTTAGATAAATTGATGAACAAATACAAACAAAATCTAACCTACTTTGCCGGCATTCAACCGTCTATTCAAAACGGAATTGCCACAGATATCATCACTGACATTGAGCGTTACAGAAGCTTATTATTAGTAATGAAAAATCGTAACGATTTGGAATACTACAACAAAAATAAACCGATATTCAACTCATACGTACAACGCTTTACCCGTTTCGGAAGAGATTTGGAATAACTGTTTTAAAATCTGAAAATGTGCCGATAGAATGCGTTCCGTCGGCACATTTTTTTTACTTTTATACCATGAGTTTATGGGTTAAAACGAATCGGTTCATCAAAACTATCTTTCCGAAGTATGTTTGGGATATTCCTAATACTGAAAAAAAAGTATACTTAACTTTTGATGACGGACCGATTCCGGAAGTAACTGAATGGGTTTTGGACCAATTAAATCAATTCAATGCCAAAGCCACCTTCTTTTGCATAGGCGACAACATACAAAAGTATCCGGAGATTTTTCAAAAAATAATCGATGACCATCACAGCATAGGGAACCACACTTTCAACCACTTAAAAGGCTGGCAAACTTCTTTAGAAGAATATATAGAAAACACCGAAAAATGCGCAGAAGTAATCGCCAACTATAATACAAAAACACCAAATACTAGGTTATTTCGTCCGCCTTACGGAAAAATAAAACCCTCACAAGCCAAAGCTCTGCGACATTCAGGCTATAAAATCATTATGTGGGATGTGATAAGTATGGATTTTGACGCTACTGTTACTCCCGAAAAATGCCTGGAAAACGTAGTAAACAATATAGAAAGCGGAAGTATAATCGTATTTCACGACAGCGTTAAAGCATGGCAAAACCTTGAATATGTTTTACCAAAAACTTTGGCATTTCTGAAGAAAAAGGAATTCGTTTGTGAAAAGCTAAACTAAAGTTGCTCCTGAACTATAGCTATTATGGTATTGGCATCTAATTCCCCTGATTGTCTCCAAACCATTTGACCGTCTTTGTAAATCATCAAAGTTGGTAATCCTTTTATGCGCAAGGCATCGGCCAACTCCTGATTTTTATCTACATCAATTTTGATCACTTTTGCCTTATCACCAAGCGCTGCAGCAACATCTCTGATTACAGGATGCATGGATACTGAAGATTCGTTCCACTCTGTGTAAAAGTCAATTAACACAGGTACTTGAGCGTTGATTAATTCTCCAAATTTTGACATAAAACCAAAATATTTTTATTTCTTTTACCGTTGAAAAAGAACTATTAAACCACAAATGTAGCATTTTTAACTAATTATGCTACTTTTTCCCCTTTTTTTAGTTCAAAAACCGTGATTTCCGGCCAAATTCCAACTCGTCCCGGATAAGCATGAAAACCAAAACCGCGATTCACATAAATATAGCGCCCCACATTTTCATATAAACCGGCCCATTGTTTGTAAACGTATTGCACCGGACTCCATTGAAAGATACCCGGAATTTCTATACCAAACTGTAAGCCGTGCGTGTGACCGGAAAGCGTTAATTGATAGTGTTTGTCATCGTGTTTCACTTCATATTCCCAATGGCTTGGATCATGACTCATCAAAATCTTAAAATCTTCTTTGGTTAATCCCTCGGATGCTTTGTTCAAATCGCCGGCTTGTTTAAAGTTCTTGCCCCAATTTTCTACTCCGACTACAGCAATTTCACTGTCTCCTTTTTTGATTTTAGTATGTTGATTCAACAACAAATCAAAGCCGATTTGACGGTGTACATCTTTGATGTCTTCAAAATTTTGGGTTTTGGCTGCTTGACTTGGCCACTGAATGTATTCGCCGTAATCATGATTCCCTAACACCGAAAACTTTCCGTATTGGTGAGGCTGAATGCGATTAAAAACATCAATCCAAGGACGCATTTCCGTAGCGTGGGTATTGACCAAATCTCCTGTAAACAAAAGCATATCGGCATTTTGCTCGTTAATCAAGTCAACCGCATAATTTATTTTCTCGGCATTGTCGAAACTACCGCTATGAATATCGGAAATCTGAGTAATAGTAAACCCGTCAAATGCTTCCGGCAAATCGGGAAAGAAAAGGGTTTGCCTAATTACTCTGAAATTGTATTTGCCTTTGGTCATTCCATACAGCAATGAGGAAAAAGGTATAGCAGCTATCACCAGAGCAACCTGACTCACAAAACGCCTTCTGTCGGGCAAAAAACTCTCCTTTTGATTGTCTACAAAAAAGAAGGTGAACGTACCCGAAAAAATACGGAATACATCTTCCAACAACATGATGCTGGTTAAAATCAGTTTCGGAATAAACAACAATAACAGCAATCCAAAAGTGATTAACGTTTTGCTGTTTTGACCCACTCTGCGGTCAAATTGGGTAAATTGAAAAACAATGTAAAGTACAGCCAACAAAGAAATCACTTGATAAGCTACTAAAATCCATCGGGTTTTGGTGATGGTTTTAAGTGCCTGAAAAGCATATACTTCCACTATGGCTACAAAAAGGAAAAAGAAAATCCAACGTGACATGTCTCACAAATTTTAGGCAAAATAACAAAGAAAGCAGGCATAATTATTCGCGATTTAACTAAATTTAACTTAAATTTTTTCTGCCTGTCAGAAGACAAAGTTTCGTTACCTTTACGCTTTATAATTTTTTACTACAATGTCACAACAAAAACGCCTTTTTCTTTTAGACGCCTATGCCTTAATTTTCCGCGGTTATTACGCTTTTATTAAAAATCCGAGAATCAATTCTAAAGGCATGGATACCTCAGCCATTATGGGTTTTATGAATTCTTTGATGGATGTTATTAAGCGCGAAAAACCCGACCATTTAGCAGTAGCTTTTGACAAAGGCGGCAGCGATTACCGCAACGAAATGTACCAAGAATACAAAGCACATCGCGATGAAACTCCGGAAGCGATTAAAATTGCCGTGCCATATATCCAAGAATTACTGAAAGCGATGCACATTCCGATTATGGAAAAAGCGGGTTACGAAGCCGATGATTTAATCGGAACCTTAGCCAAACAGGCTGAAAAAGAAGGCTATCAAGTGTTCATGGTTACTCCCGATAAGGATTTTGCCCAATTGGTTTCCGAAAACATTTTTATGTACAAACCGGCTCGTATGGGCAACGACATAGAAATTTGGGGCGTACCTGAAGTTTTAGAAAAATTTGAAATTGAAAGACCGGAACAAGTCATTGACTTTTTGGGAATGATGGGCGATTCTGCCGATAATATTCCGGGATTCCCGGGCGTTGGTGAAGTCACTGCGAAAAAATTGCTGAAAGAATTCGGCACGATGGAAAATCTTTTGGAAAACACCGACAAACTCAAAGGGGCACTTAAAGATAAAATCGAAAAAAATAAAGAGCTTGGCATACTGTCTAAAAAATTAGCGCGCATCTTATTGGATTGTCCGGTAACTTTCGATGCGACCGATTTCGAATTATCAAAACCCGATGTGGAAAAAACCGATGCCTTGTTCCAAGAATTGGAGTTCCGACAAATGAAAGCGCAGTTCGACAAACTCTTCGGCACCGGTAAAGAATACGACGAGATTGAAGTCAATGGGAATGACGATGGCAATACCGAAAAAACCGTTAAGAAACCAATAGCCAAAAAAACGAACGAAGAGCAATTTGACTTATTTGGTTTTTCGGATGAAGCAACCGGAGAACCGAAACAACACTCCTATTACGCAACCTTGGAAAACACCAAACACAACTACATGATTATCCAAGGTGAATTGGGTGTGAAATTGTTTTTGCAGAATTTAATGAATCAATCATCTGTATGTTTTGACACAGAAACTACCGGAATTGACGCGCTAAATGCGGAATTAGTCGGCATGTCGTTCTCTTGGTCCAAAGGCGAAGCGTTTTACGTTCCTTTTCCTGAAAATCAAGAAGAAGCCCAACAATTAGCTCTCAAATTCAAGCCGTTTTTCGAAAATGAAGCCATCGAAAAAATAGGGCAAAACATGAAATACGACCTTAAAGTACTGGCCAAATACGACATTCAAATCAAAGGACCGCTTTTCGATACGATGATTGCGCATTACCTCATCAATCCTGATATGCGTCACAATATGGATGTGTTGAGCGAAACCTATTTGAAATATTCCCCCAAATCCATCGAAACGCTCATTGGTAAAAAAGGCAAAAACCAATTGTCGATGCGCGAAGTTCCGTTGGAAGACATCAAAGAATACGCTGCAGAAGATGCTGATGTGACGTTGCAACTTAAAGAACATTTCCAACCGATATTGGAGAAAGTCGGCACCAAAAAACTATTCGATGAGATTGAAATTCCGCTCGTTCCGGTGCTCGCAGATATGGAGGCCGAAGGCATTCGCTTAGACGTAAACTTCCTCAAAGCCATGGCAGCCGATATGCAAAAAGAAATCATCGATTTTGAACAAAAAATCTATGAAACGGCCGGCGAAAAATTCAATTTAGCATCTCCGAAACAATTGGGTGACATTTTATTCGATAAACTCAAAATCGGCGGTGCCAAACAAAAGAAAACCAAAACCGGTCAATACGCTACCGGCGAAGAAGTATTAAGTTATTTGGCCAACGAACACCAAATCGTAAGAGATATTTTAGAGTGGCGACAAATGGTCAAACTCCAAAGTACGTACATTGAGGCCTTGCCGAATCAAGTCGACCCAAAAACCCAACGCGTTCATACGGATTATATGCAAACCGTAGCCGCAACCGGCCGTTTGAGCTCCAATAACCCGAACTTGCAAAACATTCCGATTCGCACCGAGAGAGGCAGATTAATTCGAAAAGCCTTCATTGCTCGAGATGAAAACTACAGTTTGCTTTCTGCGGATTACTCTCAAATAGAACTGCGTATTATTGCGGCTTTATCCGGTGAAGAAAACATGATTAAAGCCTTCAGAAACAACGAAGACATTCACCGCAGCACTGCCGCCAAAGTATTCAACGTAGCTTTAGAAAACGTAACTAAAGAGCAACGAAGCAATGCCAAAACGGTAAACTTCGGAATTATTTACGGGGTTTCTGCTTTTGGATTAAGTAACCAAACATCGCTTTCCCGTAGCGAAAGTGCCGCTTTGATTGAAGCTTACTATAAAACCTATCCGAAATTGAAATCGTACATGTCCGACCAAGTCGATTTTGCCCGTCAGCATGGTTATGTGCAAACGGTTTTGGGCCGCCGTCGTTATTTAAAAGACATCAATTCGGCCAACGCAGTGGTTCGTGGAGCTGCCGAACGCAATGCAGTTAACGCGCCTATCCAAGGAAGTGCCGCCGACATCATCAAATTGGCGATGATTAACATCCACCGAAAACTGACCTCTGAAAATTGGAAATCTAAAATGTTATTACAGGTTCATGACGAATTGGTGTTTGACGTTCACCACTCTGAATTGGAAAAAATCAAGCCTATGATCAAACACGAAATGGAAAATGCCTTTACGATGTCGGTTCCATTAGAAGTGGAAATGGGCGTAGGCCAAAATTGGCTGGAAGCGCATTAATTATCGAAATAAACCATTGTAAACATGAAAAAATTGCTCTTACTATTCCTATTCGGATTATCATCGGCATTTGCCCAAACCGATAAATTTCAGAAAATTGACAGCTTACTAAACTTTTTATATACCAATAACAAGTTTATGGGTTCGCTTTCTATATTGGAAAAAGATAAAATTGTCTTTTCCAAAGCTTATGGTTGGGCGGAACTGTCAAGCGGAAAGAAACTGGACAATACAACCAAACTCAAAATCGGCTCTATCACCAAAACCTTTACGGCTACAATGATTCTGCAATTGGTAGATGAGAAAAAGCTATCACTCGACACCAAATTATCGCAATTTTATCCGAAAGTGGCTAATGCCGATAAAATCACGATAGCCATGCTATTGCACCACAGAACAGGGATTCCCGATTTCCTGAACGATGATCCAACGGTAGCGCAATACATTTACATCGAAAACAAAAAAGCCGATTTACTCAAACGCATCGAAGGCTATACCTCGGCATTTGAACCCGATTCGCAATTCAAATACAGCAATTCGAACTACAATTTATTAGGCTATATTGTAGAAGACATCACAAAAAAAACGTTTGCCGAGAACTTGAATTCCCGCATTGTTAAAAAGTTGGGTTTAAAAAACACCTCGTTCCCAGTAAAGATTGATCCAAGCCAAAACGAAGCCTTTTCCTTTACTTTTAATGGAAACCAATGGGAAAAAATACCGGAATGGAACAATTCCTTGGCTTTTGCTGCAGGCGCCATTGCCTCAACTCCTGATGATTTAAATTTGTTTCTAAGCGGACTTTTTAATGGTAAACTCGTCTCAGCAGCATCTTTATCAGAAATGAAAACCTTTAAAGACGGCTATGGTAAAGGTTTAGTTATTGCTCCATTTGAAGAACGAAAATTCTACGGACATACCGGCGGCATTGAAAATTTCAGAGCTGCGGCCGGCTATAACATCGAAGAAAAAACCGGTTTTGCCATAGTGGTTAACGGAGACAATTTCAATCGCAATGACATTATGATTGGCGTGCTGAGTTTGTATTACGGAAAGGATTACCAATTCCCAGATGTAAAAGGCTTTGCCGTTTCAGAAACCCTACTCGCTAAATATGTAGGCACTTACAGTTCTAAAAGTATACCGATAAAAATCACCATAGCAGAAAATGATGGCCAATTGACTGCGCAAGCCACAGGACAGAGTTCGTTTCCGCTTACTGCCAAAAGTGACAGCGATTTTGTTTTTGATTCGGCCGGAATTCAAATGATTTTTGGCGATAATAAATTCGTATTAAAGCAGGGCGGAATGGAGTTTGAGTTTACTAAAGAATAATAAAAAAGCCGAAGTAATTGACTTCGGCTTTTTTACTACAATTATAAACCAAATTATTTTATGATAACTTTTTTCCAAGCCTTATTCGTATTGTTGACCAATTCTAATAAATAAACACCGGTGGATAAACCGTTTACGCTAACTGTTGCACTGTCACTTTCTTCAACCTTAATGGTTTTTACAAAAGCACCCGTTTGTGAGTAAATGTTAACTTGGGTTAACGAAGTTTTAAGTTGAATGGAGAAATCTCCATTGGACGGATTAGGATAAATTTGAGTGGCGTTCAGCGAAAAATCTTCAACGCCCAAAGTAGTAAAAGGAACTGCCGTATTTGATATTCTGTTAGCCGCACCGTGATAAGCCAAACTAAATGAAGCCGAATTTCCTTGTGCTAAAGCAATTCCTATGGTAGTATTGTTATAATTAAAGTCATAATCGGTCGCGTCCGGAGAATTGAAAGGTCGGGTAGCTACTATGGTTCTGACACCTGAAGCAACTGTATTCGTCGCAACAGTCCAATTGTTCTGTGCATCGGCCGTTGGAGCCACACCGATTCCACCGTGAGTTGCGTCAACTAAAACAGTTCCGTTATAATAAACGACATCGCTACCGGCTTCCATTCCACCTGAAAAAGAACCGAATTGTGCTGCTAACCATCGATCCGACGGACCAACTAAGGTTAGAGTGGCTGTTTGAGTGTCATTGTCTAGTAAAATAGTAACATTACTGTTAGAAACCGACACTGTATTGGATACTTTAGATTGGGAAAAACCTAAAAAAGGCAATAAAAGTAAAAGTGTAATTTTTTTCATATTTGGTTATTTTAAAAGGTTGATTATTGCTTCATCGCCGGAGAAAACAGCGTATTCAAAGGCCGTCTTTCCTTTGTTGTCTTTCAAATCCTTATTGGCATTATTAGCCAATAACAGTTTAATGATGGGTACGTTTTTAAATTGAACCGCATACATTAGTGCGGTTGTTCCTTGGTTGTCAACAAGATTTAAATCGGCTTTATTAGCAATTAAAAATTGGGCTGTTTCATTATTCCCTTTTACTATGCATGCCATCAATGCTGAACCCATGTCACTTTTGACATTGATGTCGGCGCCTTGAGTAATGATAAACTTAGCCACTTCATTATTACCTCGGTAACAAGCTAAGATTAATGGAGAAAATCCGTTTTCATTGACCACATTGAAAGCTTTTGGATTGGTTTCCAGTATTTCCTTGGCTTGACTTATTGTCCCTTTACGGGCTATTTCAAAGGCATCCAATGCTTGCTGACCACTAGACAAAAATGGCATCCCAAGGAGTAACGTCAATACAATCAATTTGATAACTTTCATAAAAATAGTGTATTAATAATGCAATGATACCAAAATCTGCAATAGGTTGCGTGAAAATGTTTACTCTTTTATCTTGTGTTAAAAATAAAAGCTGTACTAAAGTTTAATAGACATTAAAGTCGGCTTTCCAAGATTTTGGCTAATTTTGTACTGCTGGAAAAAGAACTATAAAATGCTGAAAAACCAAGTTGAAACCATTTTACCTACGGATTGGGGGAATTTCAAAATTATTGCCTATTCTGAAGATGAAAACGATTGGATGCCACACATCGTTTTAATCCATGAAAAAACCGATTTCAATACTACGATACCCATTCGCTTTCACTCCGAATGTTTGACCGGTGATATTTTTCATTCCAAAAAATGTGAATGCGGTAAACAGCTTCACAATGCGATGGCTTATTTTGAAGAAAACGGAGGTATCTTAATTTATTTGCGGCAAGAAGGTCGTAATATTGGCATTATCAATAAACTAAAAGCATATAAACTGCAAGAAGAAGGGAAAGATACGGTTGAAGCTAACCTGGCATTAGGCTTACCGGCTGACTCTCGCTCTTTTAAGGAAGCTCTGGAAATTTTGATGGATTTAAAAGTGAGTTCTGTTTATTTAATGACCAATAATCCCGAAAAACTGTCGGTTTTTGACAACTCTCCGATTGTGTTAAAAGGCAGAATACCCATTGAAATTAAGGCGTCTGAGGAAAGTAAAAAATACCTTGAAACCAAAAAGTCATTTTTCAAACACTTCCTTGATTTGTAAAAAACACCTAAAAGAAAATCCTTTTTTAAAAACTACAATAACTTTCTCGTAGAATCGCGTTGTCGTAATTCGGTATTGATCACAGTAGTAGTGTAGGTGTATGTTTCGGCTTCGCTCTCTAATTTATCGATAAGAAGTTTAGCCGCTACTTCCCCTATTTCCGGTCCGTGCTGACTCACTGTAGACAAACTTGGCGTCATACGGCGTGACCAAACACCATCGGCAAAACCAATCAATGATAATTCTTGCGGCACTTTATAGCCGTTTTGAAGCGCTAATTTCATGGCCGTAACCGATGCATGCTCGTCTAAAGCAAAAACGCCATCGGGCTTATTTTTGATGAAAAAGCCACCAATTTTAGCATTAAATTCTTCATTAGTATTGGCTAAGATAATTAAGTTTTCGTCGGCTTTCATTCCGTGATCTTCCAAGGCTTTGTAAAAACCTTTAGCTCTGAGCTTACCAACACTTAAATTATCTATCGCCGAAAGCAAAGCAATTTTTTTACAACCGGTTTTAATCAAATGTTCGGTAGCATTGACCGCCGATTCGAAATCATCTACTACCACTTTATCGCAATTGACTTCATCGGCTATACGATCAAACATAACTATAGGCGTGCCTTCGTTGATGATGGAAGTGAAGTGACTGTACTGTTGCAACTTTTGAGATTCTTCGGCTATAGAAAGAATAAAACCATCTATAGTACCGTTGCTCAACATTTCGAGCGCATTGATTTCTTTCTCCAACGATTCATTGGAGATACAAGTGATAACCTTATACCCTTTCTCATCGGCCACTTTTTCAATGCCGCTGAACACCTTAGCAAAAAAAGAATTTAATATATTAGGAATGATGACACCTATGGTTTTGGTGCGACGGTTTTTAAGATTCAAACCAATCACATTCGGCTTGTAATTTTTTAACTTGGCATACTCCTGAACACGTTGTTTAGTAGGCTCGCTAATTTCGGGACTTCCGTTAAGTGCTTTGGAAACGGTGGAAACTGACACGCCTAACTCTTTGGCAATTTGTTTTAAGGTGGCTTTCGACTTCATTTTTTCTGAGTTAAAGTGTAAAAATAGTAAAATTTCTGCTGCAACCTCTAACCGTTGAATGAAAGTTCCCAATAAATAATCTGATTTTTGAAGTGTTTTTCAATAGTTTCAAAATTATAAAGCAGCTGTTAAGTCCATTGCGGTCAAGGTTTTTAGGTAAAAAGCAGTAGATTAGCAAAATATTTAAAAAAGGGTATTTGCTTTTATCATATTTAATTGTACTTTTGCAACCCCTTTATTGGGGATGGAATGTTTAATTAAAATAAATTATTGTGAACACATTAAGCTACAAGACAGTTTCAGTAAACAAGGCCAATGCAGACAAGCAATGGATTGTTGTAGACGCTGAAGGTCATAACTTAGGTCGTTTAGCTTCAAAAGTAGCGATGCTTTTGAGAGGTAAATACAAACCAAGTTATACACCGCACGTTGATTGTGGAGATAACGTAATTGTTATCAACGCAGAGAAAATCAACTTGACTGGTAACAAGTTAGATGACAAAACGTACATCAGACACACAGGTTACCCAGGAGGACAAAGAAGCTTGACTGCTAAAGTAATGCAACAAAAAAACCCTGCATTATTAGTGGAAAAAGCTGTAAAAGGAATGTTGCCTAAAAACAAATTAGGCGCCGAATTATTCCGCAATTTGAATGTAAATGTTGGTCCAGAGCACAAACATGCTGCTCAACAACCGAAAACCGTAAACCTTAACGACTTAAAGTAATGGGAGTTATTCACAAAATCGGTAGAAGAAAATGTGCTGTAGCACGTGTCTATGTTTCGGAAGGAACAGGAAAAATTACCGTTAACAAAAGAGAATTCAACAACTACTTCCCAACAGCTACTTTACAGTACAAAGTATTACAGCCAATGTCTATGACAAACAACGCTGAGAACTTTGACGTAAAAGTAAATGTATATGGTGGTGGTACTACAGGACAAGCAGAAGCTGTAAGAATGGCTATCGCTCGCGCAATGTGCGAAGTAGAAGCTGAAAACAGAGCTATCCTAAAACCAGAAGGATTACTAACCAGAGATCCAAGAATGGTTGAACGTAAAAAATTCGGTCAGAAAAAAGCACGTAAGAGATTCCAATTCTCTAAACGTTAATCGATTAGAAGTTTTATTCGTTCATTTAGTATTGAAATTAAAAAACAAGTTGCCGATATTCTTTTTGTTGAAAAAGGAATTAGTTTAGCATCTAAATTTTCAAGACCATCGCAAGAGCTACTTGAAAATTGCTAACCAACGGAACGTAAACTATTACACAATGGCAAACAAAATTGAAGTTAAAGAATTATTAGAAGCCGGTGTTCACTTCGGACACATGACTCGTAAATGGGACCCAAATATGGCTCCTTACATTTATATGGAGCGTAATGGTATTCACATCATTAACCTATATAAAACTGCAGCTAAAATTGAAGAAGCTAACGAAGCTTTGAAAAAAATCGCTGCTTCCGGTAGAAAAATACTTTTCGTAGCTACCAAAAAACAAGCAAAAGATATCGTATCTGAAAAAGCACAAGCATGCAACATGCCTTACATCACTGAAAGATGGCCAGGTGGTATGTTGACCAATTTCGTTACTATCCGTAAAGCCGTTAAAAAAATGGCTTCTATTGATAAAATGAAAAAAGACGGTACTTTCATGACTTTGTCTAAAAAAGAAAGATTACAAGTTGATCGTTTACGTGCTAAGTTAGAGAAGAACTTAGGTTCTATCGCTGACATGTCTAGATTACCTGCTGCCTTATTCGTAGTAGATATCAAAGCTGAACATATCGCAATAAAAGAAGCACAAAAATTAAACATTCCAGTTTTCGCAATGGTTGATACTAACTCTGATCCACGTGAAGTAGATTACGTTATCCCGGCCAATGATGATGCTTCAAAATCAATTGATAAAATTTTATCTTTAGTAACCGACGCTGTAAAAGACGGACTAGCCAACAGAACTGCTGACGCTGCTCCTGAAACTGACGCTGAAGAAACTGTAGAAGTAGTTGCAGCTCCGGCTCCGGCTGTAGAAGCAGCTCCTGAAGTAGAAGCTACAGAAAACAGTACTGAAGAGTAAAACAAAATAATTACGAATTATGAATTAAAAATTACGGATTATGATGACTCGTAATTTGAAATTCGTAATTCGTAATTTACTTTTAAAAGAGTTTTCAATTTAAAAAAACAAAAAAATATTATGTCAACAATTACTGCTGCAGACGTAAATAAATTAAGACAAACTACAGGTGCCGGAATGATGGACTGTAAAAAAGCGCTAGTTGAAGCGGAAGGTGATTTCGATAAAGCGATTCAAATCCTTAGAGAAAAAGGACAAAAAGTAGCCGCTAACCGTTCTGACCGTGAGTCTTCTGAAGGAGCTGCTGTTTCTTTTGTCAATGCTGACAATACCAAAGGAGCCATCCTTACTTTAAACTGTGAAACAGATTTCGTAGGTAAAAATGAAGCTTTCGTTGCTTTGGCTAAAGAATTAGTGGAAAGAGCAATCAACTTCTCTTCTTTAGAAGAATTCTTAGCTTCTGATTTCAACGGAATCACTGTAGCTGAAAAATTAATCGAGCAAACCGGTGTTATCGGTGAGAAAATCGAAATCGGTGGTTTCGAAATCTTAGAAGGCGCTTTCGTTGGATCTTATGTTCACGTAAATAAAATTGCTGCCCTAACTGCTATTTCTGCACCAGTTGCCAACGCTGATGTTTTAACCAAAGACATCTCTATGCAAGTAGCTTCTATGGGTGCTGAAACATTATCTTACAAAGATTTTGACCCTGCTTACGTTGCCTCTGAATTGGCTGCTCGTATCGCTGTAATCGAAAAAGAAAATGAAGAAGCAAAACGTTTAGGAAAAACATTGAAAAATGTTCCTAAATATATCTCTTTCTCTCAATTAACTCCTGAAGTTTTAAAACAAGCGGAAGAAGATGCTAAAGCAGAATTAAAAGCGGAAGGCAAACCGGAACAAATTTGGGATAAAATTATTCCTGGTAAAGTACAACGTTTCATCTCTGACAACACTACTTTAGACCAAGAGAAAGCCTTATTGGATCAAAACTTCATCAAAGATGACAGTAAAAAAGTAGGGGATTATGTAAAAGGTTTCAACGTTGAAATTACAGGTTTCAAAAGAGTTTCTTTAGGTTAATCCTATGAATTAAAATTATTAATTCAACATATAAAAACCCCGATTCCATAAAGAATCGGGGTTTTTGTTTTGAGAAACACTATGCTCAGATTTTTGGCAATATTCTATTCTGTTACCGGAAAACTTCTCGCGCGCATCAAAGCATCACTCGAAGCAGCTTTCCCTCTGAATATTTTATACGATTCTTCCGGATCTACCGTATTACCTACGCTAAACACATGTTCTAACAATCGTTTGGCTACTGCTTTATCATACAATCCTTTCCCGTCTACAGTAAACGCCTCAGTCGCATCGGCACTAATCACATCGGCCCATAGATAGCTGTAGTATCCGGCGGCATAATCATCTCCCGAAAAGATATGCCCGAATTGCGGAATTCGATGGCGCATTACAATTTCAGACGGCATACGCAAACTGGCCAAAGTTTCTTTTTCAAAGACTTTCGGATCAATATTCGGATTCTCCAATAAATGCAATTTCATGTCTACCAAAGCGCTTGAAATGGTTTCTACGGTAGAAAACCCTTCATTAAAGGTAGCAGCTTTTTCAATGCGTTCTACTAACGACATCGGCATTGGCATACCGGTTTGATAGTGTAAGGCGAACTGGTTCAATACTTCCGGAGTAGCCAACCATCGCTCCAAAATTTGCGAAGGGAATTCCACATAATCTCGTGGAGTATTCGTTCCCGATAACGTTGGATAGTTTACATTCGAACACAAACCGTGTAAGGCATGACCAAACTCGTGAAACAAGGTACTGGCATCATCCCAAGAAATTAAAATCGGCTCGTTTTCATTTCCTTTGATAAAATTGCAATTGTTTGACACTAAAGTCAGCACATCACCATTAATTTTGCTTTGTTCACGATAGGCAGTCATCCAAGCTCCTGAGCGTTTTCCTTTGCGCGCATAAGGATCAAAATACCACAACCCTACAACTTTACCCGTAGTCTTATCAGACACTTCCCAAACGCGTACATCAGGATGAAAAACGGGTACATCATTCACTTGTTTAAAGCTTAAATTAAATATTTCACCGGCTACCCAAAACATGCCTTCTCTCAATTTTTCCAATTGCAAATAAGGTTTAATCTGGTTAGCATCAACATCAAATTTGGACTTACGCACTTTTTCGGCATAATAGCGATAATCCCAAGGCGCAATTTTAAATGTACCGCCTTCGGCATCAACCATTTTTTGCATTTCGGCTACATCTTCCTTTACTTTGGCTAAAGCCGGATTCCAAACCGACATCATTAAATCAATTGTTTTTTCCGGTTTTTGCGCCATGGTATTCGACAAACTCCAATCGGCAAAAGTTTTAAATCCCAACAACTTAGCCTTTTCTGCACGAAGTTTAAGAATTTTTACCAACGTTTCATTGTTGTTGTTAGCATTATTATTATCGCCACGACTCACAAAAATCTGAAAAGCTTTTTCTCGTAAATCTCTTCGGTTGGAAAAAGTCAAAAAAGGCTCAACAGACGAACGGGTATTGGCAATGCAACCCATAACGTTAAGTTTTCGTTCTTTGGCTTCCGCTATCGCCGCATTTTTTAACTCTGATGGCAATCCGTCAAAATCGGCCTCGGTTTCTAAAACTAAATAATAATTGCTTTCATCTGCCAATTGATTCTGACTGAATTTGGTAAACAACCCTGCCAATTCCTGATTAACTTCGGCGATACGCGCTTTACTTTTGGCATCGGCCTGAGCACCTTCTCTGACAAAATTAGCATAGTGATACCATACCAAGCGCTGTTGCTCTTTCGTTAACTTATTCTTTTCAGCCGAACGATATACTGTTGCTATTCGATTAAAAAGCTTGGCATTTTGGTAAATCTTATTATTCGTTTCAAAAAACTTAGGCATCATGGCAGTCTCTATCGGCTCAAACTCCGGACTGTTTAAATTGGAACTGTACAAATCAAATATTGCCTTTACTTGGGATAATTTTTTACCTGCTCTTTCCATGGCGACGATAGTGTTTTCAAATGTCGGCGCTTTCGAATTGTTCGCAATCTTATCATATTCGCTCAACTTTTCAGCAATAGCAGCTTCGATGGCCGGCTTGAAATCTTTTATAGCGTAGGTTTCAAAAGCCGGAACTCCTCCGTAAGGACCTTTCCAATCTGCTAGTAACGGATTTTGATTCGTTTGGGCATTAGTAGTTACAACAGGAACACTCATAAGCAATGTTAATAGTATTTTTTTCATTTTGATTCTCCTTTTTTCAAATGTACTTAAAATTTGCATGAAAGACTACTTTAAATCTTAGCCTATTATTGACTACATTTGAGAAAAAGTTGCACAAGTATGTTCCAATCAAAAAAAGACACCGTCTATGTTGTTTTAGCCGGCATATTCATCACTAATGCTATTGTAGCTGAACTGATAGGCGGCAAACTCATCGATGTAGGCTCCGCAGTAATGAGCATCGGTATTCTGCCTTGGCCGATAGTATTTGTTACCACCGATTTGATTAATGAATACTTCGGAGAAAAAGGCGTACGAAAACTTTCCTTCATCACTGCAGGACTCATCGCTTACACCTTTATTATTCTGCATTTTGCGATGCAAATTCCGTCTACCGCAATCAGTTCGGTCTCTTCGGAACAGTTCAATGCAGTGTTCGGACAAAGTCAGTTAATTATACTAGGCAGTATTATCGCCTTCTTAGCCTCTCAATTGATAGACGTGACCATCTTTCATTTTGTTAAAAGAAGAACAGGCAACAAAATGATTTGGCTCAGAAGTACCGGTTCTACCGTAATCTCTCAATTTTTTGACAGTTTTATAGTTTTAGGGATTGCTTTTTGGATTCCGGGTATTATGGACACTAAAACGTATATCATTTCGGGATTAACGGGTTATACAGTCAAGTTACTTATCGCCGTTGGAATGACGCCTTTCATCTATTTGGGACATTACTTAATCCAAAAATACATAGCCAAAGATGGAAAATAAAATACGCTGCACTTGGTGCGAAAAAGACGATTTATACCGCCATTACCACGACACCGAGTGGGGAAATCCGGTATACGACGACGCCAAATTGTTCGAGTTTTTAGTCTTGGAAACTTTTCAAGCCGGACTGAGTTGGTACACCATTTTGAAGAAAAGAGAAAACTTCAAGAAAGCGTTCGCCGATTTTGATTATAAAACGGTAGCCGTATTTGATGACTATGAAGTAGAGAAATTAATGAAAGACACCGGAATCATTCGAAACCGACTCAAAATCCAAGGCACGATTGCCAATGCCATTGCCTTTATCAAAGTTCAGGAAGAATTTGGCAGCTTCTCTAACTACATTTGGAATTTTACCGGCGGAAAACCTATCGACAACCAACCCAAAACATTGGCCGATGTTCCGGCTACCACACCGCTGTCTGACACCATTAGTAAAGATTTGAAAAAACGCGGATTTAAGTTTGTAGGCTCCACCGTAGTCTACGCGCACATGCAAGCCACAGGAATGGTCAATGATCACGTGGAAGATTGCTGGAAGCGAAAATAGTGTTCAGTCGCAGTCACAGTAGTCAGAAAGACTGTAAACTGCGACTGTAAACTGTGACTAACTCTTCAGGACTTTAATAAAAGTATCGCGTGAAATCTCAAAAGCGCCCAATTGCTCCAAATACTCATTGTGAATTTGGCAATCGAGTAATTTATAGTTGTGGTCTTTTAAATATTGTACTAAAGTTACAAACGCAATCTTACTCGCATTCGACACTTTAGAAAACATACTTTCCCCACAAAAAACATGTCCCAAATCCACCCCGTACAATCCGCCTACCAAGTCACCATTTTGCCATACTTCTACTGATTTTGCCAAACCCATTTGGTGTAATTTGGTGTATGAAGTAATAATATCTTCCGTAATCCAAGTGCCGTCTTGCTCTTTACGTGGTATTTGTTGACAGTTACGGATAACCGACGCAAAATCTTGGTTAAACGTAACTTCAAACTGCTTTCGATTCAATAAATTCCGAATGCTCTTTGACACCTTGTACAACTGCGGCACTACCACCATTCGTTCCGGTGGCGACCACCACAAGATAGGTTCGTCTTCATTAAACCAAGGAAATATGCCGTTGCGATACGCCAACAGCAATCGCTCAGTCGACAAATCACCACCGATGGCTAAAATGCCTTCATAGGAAGCTTCGTCAACCGGCGGAAAGTATAAGTCTTTGGTTAGGAAATGCATCTGTTAGAAATTCTAATAATTTAAATTCCAATAAAAAATCCCAAACAACCATTTTTGGAATTTGGGATTTGAAATTTGTTATTTGATTACTTTTTAATCAAAGATTAAAAAGGTAAATCGTCGTGCTCTTCTTCGTTAAAGTTCGTAGCCGGTGCAAATGCTTCGGCCGGTGGCATTGGCGCCATTCCGGATGCAGCGGGAGCTTCCGGTTGTAGTTTTTCCACTCTCCAACCTTTTATAGAATTAAAATATTTAGTCTCCCCTTGCGGATTCACCCATTCTCTTCCTCCTAAGTTAATAGAAACTTTTACATTTTCACCTACATTAATTGAATTTAACAAATCACATTTATCTTGAATAAATTCAATCATAATTATTTGAGGATATTGCTCTTCTGTTGTAATTACCAATTCTCTTTTTCTAAATGATGCTTTTGACTTATCCTCTTCATTAACAGCAACTTTTCCATTCAAAAAGTATTGCACTTCACCATTTACTTTAACTTTACCTATAACTTCCATAATATAATTAGTTTATTGTTTTGCTAAAAGCACTTTCCAGGCGGAGAGTACTTCGTTGTTATTCAAATATTC
This sequence comes from Flavobacterium sp., assembly GCF_024710485.1. Classification (GTDB taxonomy): domain Bacteria; phylum Bacteroidota; class Bacteroidia; order Flavobacteriales; family Flavobacteriaceae; genus Flavobacterium. The sequence goes on along the minus strand of NZ_JANJUQ010000044.1, from coordinate 380 downwards.
TTTTGCTTTTTGGTGGATTTTTTGCTCGTCATCGGAGCTTAAAACGCCTTTCACGGCAAAATTTTGTTGTACAAATATAGCAATTTCTTCTTCGGTTGGCAAGGCTTCTACGTTTCCTAATTTTCCCAAATCATTCCCGTCGAAAATCGGGCTTTTTTTGATAAAATCCGGAATAGAATCCACGCCGATTCCTAAGGTTACCAAAGGTTTTTCCACTTCAAACAAACCGGCATTGGAACGCGAATACCAATTGCCGCCCAAACGGGAAACCAAGTCAATTTTGCTCTGGTCTATCGCGCCTTTATCATCTAAAACACTCTCGTTGATGTGGATTTTTACCACTTCGCAAATAATCAAATTGCCGGCACCGCCTTGATTGC
>NZ_JANJUQ010000040.1 GCF_024710485.1 Flavobacterium sp. | reverse complement strand
ATTTTACAGAAGTTATCGTTGACATGGTTTATAATTCCTTTTTGATCGGTTATTGCTATTATGGACGATTCATCAAGTGCATATTTGTAATCGGAGATTTCTTTAATCTTCTTAAGAAGTTCATAATCATCTCCTTTTTTTTTGCTCATACCTAAACAATTATTACTTGAATCATATTTTCTAACTATTATAAATTTAATAGTTAGAATTATTCAAATATAAGTATAAATTCTCACGTATTTTTTTTAAAAATGTTAAATTGATTAATATTTTATTGAATAATCGCCGCTTTTTCGATTAAAAAGTTATTGTGATAAAAAAAACCATCTGTTTTACAGATGGTTTTCAACACAATTAACTTAACTAAAAATCTAAAAACAATAGCTATTTTCTGCCACCAATTTGGCAGTAATAGTTTCTCTTAATCCCACTATATTAGGCATGTTAGTATATTTTGTAAAGCGACGCAAGCCCATAAGCATCATGCGTTGTTCATCACCTTCAGCAAATGAAATAATGCTTTCTTTTCCTTTTTGAGTTACGATGTCTACGGCTTTGTATAAATACAATTTTGCCATTGCAATTTGTTCTTTGGCTTTGTCTTCACCTTGTTTTTTGGCCAATTTCTCGGTTCTTAAAAGAGTACTTTCAGCAATGTAAATCTCAATTAACATATCTGCTGCTGCGGTTAATAATTGCTGGTGCGCATCTAAGTCCATACCATATTTTTGAACAGCTGCACCGGCTACCATTAAGAACGCTTTTTTCAATTTGGCTATCATTTCTTTTTCTTCCGAAAATAATTCGGAGTAATCCGGAGTTTCAAAAGAAGGAATGCCCATCAATTCTTCTTGTACTTTCATGGCCGGTCCTAACAAGTCGACGTGACCTTTCATCGCTTTTTTGATGAGCATACCTACTGATAACATTCGGTTGATTTCGTTAGTCCCTTCGTAAATACGGGCAATACGCGCATCTCTCCAAGCGCTTTCCATCGGAGTATCTTCTGAGAATCCCATACCACCGTAAATTTGGATACCTTCATCAGCACAGTTTTGTACGTCTTCCGAAACGGCTACTTTTAAGATAGAACATTCGATGGCAAATTCTTCCACACCTTTTAATTCTGCTTCTTGGTGGCTGGCACCTTCGGCTTCGCGAATTTTGATACGGTTTTCAATGTCTTTAGCCGCACGATAGGTGGCACTTTCACCGGCATAGGCGGAAGTGGCCATTTCAGCTATTTTGTAGCGAATAGCTCCAAAACTCGAAATAGGCGTATTGAATTGTACTCTTTCGTTAGCGTATTGAATGGCATTAGAAGTTACACGACGTTGTGCATCCAAACAAGCAGCAGCCAATTTGATACGCCCAACATTCAACGCATTCATGGCAATTTTGAATCCTTCGCCGCGACCGGCCAACATATTTTCAACGGGAACTTTGGTTTCGTTGAAGAAAACTTGTCGGGTAGAAGAGGCACGAATTCCGAGTTTGTGCTCTTCTTCGTTCATTGAAATACCGTTACTCGGGTCATTTTCTACGATGAAACCGGTGATGTTTTTATCGTCTTCTATACGAGCAAAAACAATGAAGAGCGAACAAAATCCGGCGTTGGAGATCCACATTTTTTGTCCGGTGATGCTGTAGTATTTTCCGTCTTCAGAAAGAACTGCTTTGGTTTTACCCGAATTCGCATCCGAACCTGCCCCCGGTTCTGTCAAACAATACGCTCCAAACCATTCGCCCGAAGCCAATTTCGGCACATATTTTAATTTTTGTTCTTCAGTTCCGTACAAGGTAATCGGCATAGTACCAATACCGGTATGCGCTCCGAAAGCCGTTGAAAATGATCCTGTGGCACCTGAGATGTAATCACAAACCAAACAGGTGTCTACAAATCCCATTCCCATACCGCCGTAAGCTTCAGGTACCGCTACGCTTAAAAATCCCATTTCTCCAGCTTTGCGCATCATTTCTTCAGTAAAAGCATAGTCTTTATGCTCAAAACGATCTTTATTAGGCCAAATTTCTTTGTCGACGAATTCTTTTACCGAATCGCGCATCATGATTTGTTCTTCAGTGAAATCTTCCGGAGTGAAGATGTCTTCGCATTTGGTTTCTTTTACGAGGAATTGACCTCCACGAGTGATATCGCTCATAGTATATGTTTTTTTAGTTGTTGTTTATAATAATTCGTAAATTCCTGCTGCACCTTGACCGGTTCCGACACACATGGAAACGATACCATATTTGTCACCACGGCGTTTCATTTCATCAAATAACTGAACTGATAACTTGGCTCCGGTGCAACCTAGTGGATGTCCTAAAGCAATCGCACCACCATTTACATTGATGATATCAGGATTGATACCTAATTCACGGGTAACCGCTAAGGCTTGGGAAGCAAAGGCTTCGTTTAATTCAATTAAGTTGATGTCGTTCAAGTTTAATCCGGCTTGTTTTAAGGCTTTCGGAATGGCTTTTACCGGTCCGATTCCCATGATTCTCGGTTCAACTCCGGCTGCAGCATAACTCACCATGCGCGCGATAGGAGTAAGGTTCAATTCTTTTACCATTTCTTCACTCATAATGAGTACAAAAGCGGCACCGTCACTCATTTGTGAAGCATTCCCGGCAGTTACACTTCCATCGGCAGCAAAAACAGGTTTTAATTTTCCTAAAGTAGCGGCATTGGTGTCGGCTCTCGGACCTTCGTCTTTAGTCACAGTGTAAGACTTCGTTTCCTTTTTACCGTTTTCGTTGATAAAAGTTTGCTCCACCGTAATCGGCACAATTTGATTGTCGAATTTGCCTTCGGCTTGTGCCTTAATAGCTTTTAAATGAGAGTTCAAGGCAAACTCATCTTGGTCTTCTCTGGAGACGTTGAATTGCTTGGCCACAGCTTCTGCCGTTAATCCCATTCCCCAGTAATAATCTTCGTGACCTTCTGCAGCTACACGGTAATCCGGAGTTGGTTTGTAGCCACCCATCGGAATAAAACTCATACTTTCGGCACCACCTGCAATGATGCAATCGGCCATTCCGCTTTGGATTTTTGAGGTCGCAATAGCGATGGTTTCTAAACCTGAGGCACAATAGCGATTTACGGTTACGCCCGGCACATCGGTCACTTTTAATCCCATTAGTGAAATCAAACGCGCTACATTTAGACCTTGTTCGGCTTCCGGCATGGCGTTACCCACCATGACGTCATCGATACGGGTTTTGTCAAAATCAGGCAGTTCATTCATCATAAACTGAATGGTTTCTGCGGCCAACTCATCGGGTCTTTTGAAGCGGAATACGCCTTTGGGTGCTTTGCCGACGGCAGTTCTGTATGCTTTTACGATATATGCTGTTTTCATCTGATTAATTTCTTAATGGTTTTCCTTTGGTTAACATGTATTGGATACGCTCCAATGTTTTTCTCTCGGTACAAAGCGATAAGAAAGCTTCTCTTTCTATATCTAACAAGTACTGTTCTGAAACGAGTGTTGGTTCAGATAAATCTCCCCCGGCCATCACGTAGGCTAATTTGTTGGCGATTTTTTGATCGTGTTCCGAAATGTATTGTCCGGCTACCATTTGGTCAGTTCCAACCAAGAACATTCCCAAGGCTTGTTTCCCAAGTACTTTGACGTCTTTTCTTGGGATAGGTTGAGTGTAACCGCCTTCAGCCATTAGTAACGCGTGTTTCTTGGCTTCCGCTATCTGACGGTCTTTGTTAACTATCACGATGTCTTTTCCTTTTTGTAACACACCCATATCGTATGCTTCATAAGCTGAAGTGGCTACTTTTGCCATGGCTACCGTAAGGAAGTATTCTTGTAAGGTGTTTAATTCTACATCATTTTTGCGATACAAATCGGCTGCTCTTAAAGTCATTTCTTTAGAACCTCCACCGCCGGGAATTACACCTACGCCAAATTCAACCAAACCAATATAAGTTTCAGCCGCAGCTACTACTTTGTCGGCGTGCATGGTCATTTCACAACCACCGCCTAAAGTCATACCATGTGGCGCAACCACAACCGGAATAGAAGAGTAGCGACAACGCATCATGGTGTCTTGGAACATTTTGATGGCCATATTCAATTCATCATATTCTTGTTCAACCGCCATCATGAAAATCATACCAATGTTGGCACCAACAGAAAAATTAGCTGCTTGATTACCAATAACTAATCCGTTGTATTGTTTTTCAGCCAAGTCGATAGCTTTGTTGATACCAGCTAAAACATCACCACCAATGGTGTTCATTTTGCTTTGGAATTCAAGGTTTAAGATACCATCACCTAAATCATGAATTACAGCACCGCTGTTACTCCAAACTTTTTTGCTTTCGCGGATATTATTCAGAATGATAAAGCTGTCTTGTCCCGGAATCTTGGTTTGTGACTTGCTTTGGATGTTGTAATAGTAAGTAGCACCTTCTTTAATAGTATAGAAACTGGTATTACCCGACGCAATCATTTCACCAACCCAAGCGGCCGGTTTTAGACCTTCAGCTTCCATCAATTCAATTCCTTTTTGTACACCGATGGCATCCCAAATTTCGAACGGTCCGTTTTCCCAACCGAATCCCGCTTTCATGGCATCATCAATTTTATAGAAATCATCGGTAATTTCAGGAACTCTGTTCGATACATAAGCAAACATCGCGGTGAAGTTCTTTCTGTAGAATTCGCCGGCTTTGTCTTTGCCTTTAACCAATACTTTGAAACGATCTATCGGTTTATCGATGGTTTTGGTCAATTCTAAAGTGGCAAAAGAAGCTTTTTTGGCAGTTCTGTATTCTAAAGTATTTAAGTCTAACGATAGTATATCTTTGCCTTCTTTTTTGTAGAATCCTTGACCGGTTTTGCTGCCTAACCATTTGTTTTCCATCATTTTGTTGATGAAATCCGGTAATTTGAACAACTCATGGGCTTCGTCATTCGGGCAGTTTTCGTATAAACCGTTGGCTACATGTACCAAAGTGTCTAAACCTACCACATCAACGGTTCGGAAAGTAGCCGATTTTGGACGACCGATAACCGGACCGGTTAACTTGTCTACTTCTTCAATGGTTAAATTCATTTCTTTGACCAAATGGAACAAACTTTGGATACCGAAAATACCAATACGGTTTCCGATAAAGGCAGGAGTATCTTTAGCGACAACAGATGTTTTTCCTAAAAATTTAGAACCGTAGTCGAACAAGAAGTCGAGTACTTCATTACTGGTTTTTGGTCCCGGAATGATTTCAAACAATTTTAAGTAACGTGCCGGATTAAAGAAGTGCGAGCCACAAAAGTGCGCTTGAAAATCTTCGCTTCGGCCTTCGCTCATAAACTGAATCGGAATTCCGGAAGTATTAGAGGTTACTAAAGTTCCCGGTTTTCGGTATTGATCGATTTGTTCAAATACTATTTTTTTGATGTCCAGTCTTTCCACAACCACTTCAATAATCCAATCGTAATTGGCAATTTTGGCCATATCATCAGTTGTGTTTCCGGTGGTAATTCGGGAGGCAAACTTCTGACTGTAAATGGGCGATGGGTTTGACTTTAGCGCATTAGCCAAGTGATCGTTAACCAAACGGTTGCGAACAGCTTTGCTTTCCAAGGTCAATCCTTTCTTTTCTTCGGCTTCGGTTAAAGCATTCGGCACAATGTCTAAAAGCAATACTTCGACACCAATGTTGGCAAAATGGCAAGCAATTCCGGAACCCATGATTCCCGAACCGATTACGGCCACTTTTTTAATTGTTCGTTTCATATGTTTTTTGTTCTTTATAATTATGTTTGTTTGAGCTTGTAGAAAATCTTTTATGTGATGAACACTACGACAAGCTCAGTGTGACAATTGTATTGTTATTTGATTTTTTCTAAAAAACCTTTTTTTCAGTAATCAATTCGTTGATGATGTCGGCCACTTCCATAAAGTGTTGTAATTTTTCTTCTGGTACGTTTTGCTTAACCACGTCATTGAACTTTAATACTGTGATTTTCGATTGCTCTCTCATTTGTTTTCCTAAATCGGTTAAGTAAATGAGGACACCGCGTCCGTCATCCGGATTTTTTTTACGATAAATCAATCCTTTCTCTTCTAATGTTTTTAGAGTTCTGGTTAGGCTTGTTGCTTCCATTCCCATTCTAGAGCTTATATAAGTGGATGGTGTACCATCTTCTTTGTCGATACTTAAAAGTGCAAATCCGATAGCCATAGAACCGTCGAATTTTGAGGCTTCTTCGTTATACATCCTCGCAACAGCTTGCCAGGTAGCACGAAGTATGTAATCTATAGTTTTATCTTTCATACCTAAATTTGAGCTAAAACGATTTCGTTCTGAATCCAAAGATAATAAAAAATATTATGCATGCATACTATATTTTTAAAAAAATATTAATTCTTTGTTAATTAAGTAGATTTGTTGAGGGTAG
>NZ_JANJUQ010000038.1 GCF_024710485.1 Flavobacterium sp. | reverse complement strand
ATTTTTAATTTTCTTGGAATTTAAGTTTTAAAATTTAGATTTTATATCCTCTTGCATGGCTTTCAATTGTTCCAAATAATCTCTTTGGTTGGATAATCTCGGTATTTTATGTTGACCGCCGAGTTTGTTGTTTTCTTTGAGCCAATCGTAAAATAAATGCTCTCGGGCTACGTTAATTTTGAGTTCATTGAGCGTCATGTTGTTGTAGCGTTTCGCCTCATAATCGGAATTGACCGATTGGATATTTTCGTCTAATGTTTTTTGAAATAAAGTTATGCTTTCCGGACGCTTCTTGAATTCGATCATCCATTCGTGGGCGCCTTTTTCTTTACCGTCCATAAAAATCGGCGCTACGGTATAATCAATGACTTCACAATTCAATGCCGAACAAGTTTTCGCAATGGCGGTATCGGTGTTTTCAATCATCAATTCCTCACCAAAAACATTAATATGGTGTTTGGTTCGGCCGGAAACGCGAATGCGATACGGACTCAAAGATGTAAACCGCACGGTATCGCCTATCATATAACGCCATAAGCCGGAGTTGGTGGTAATGACCATGGCGTAATTTTTAAACAATTCCACTTCCGACAAACGCACTATTTTTTGATTTGGCGTCCCAAATGTATCCATCGGAATAAACTCATAGAAAATGCCGTAATCCAACATCAACAACAAATCATTGGAGTAATTCAAATCCTGAATGGCAAAAAAGCCTTCAGAAGCATTGTAAATCTCGTAGTATTTGAAATCGACTTTCGGTAAAATCTTTTTGTATTGCTCGCGATACGGTTCAAAACTCACCCCGCCGTGGAAATAAACTTCCAAATTCGGCCACAAATCAAATAGGTTTTCTTTTCCGGTTTCGGTTAATATTCGGTTCAGTAAAACCAACATCCACGAAGGTACTCCGGCAAAACTGGTCACGTTTTCGGTTTTGGTTTCGTTGATGATAGCGGTGAGTTTGCTTTCCCATTCGCTCATCAATGATACTTTGTTACTGGGTGTACTGCTGAACTCCGCCCACATCGGCATGTTTTCAATTAGAATAGCTGATAAATCGCCGAAGTAAGTGTTGTTGTTTTCATAAATCTGTGAACTGCCGCCGAGTCGTAAACTTTTGCCCAAAAACATCTCCGAATTTTCGTTGTTGTTCAAATACATGCACAACAAATCCTTGCTGGCTTTGTAATGACAATCTTCTAGCGCTTCGTTGCTTACCGGGATAAATTTACTTTTGGCATTCGTTGTGCCGCTCGATTTGGCGAACCACTTAATGGGTGTATTCCAAAAAACATTTTGATAGCCTTTACGTGTTTCTTCAATCATCGGTTCTAGGTCTTCATAAGAAGAAACCGGGATGCGTTCGGCAAAAGTTTCATACGATTTGATGCTGTCGAAATCGTATTTTTTTCCCATTACGGTTTCGTCACAAGTTCGTATTAAGTTCATTAATAATTCATTCTGAACTTCATTCGGGTATTTTAAAAACAACTCAATCTGATGAATGCGTTGCTTCAAAACCCAGGACGCGATAGAATTAATAATGGGAAACGGCATTTTGATTTAGGATTTAGGAATTGCGATTTAGGATTTATAACTTTACCAAATATAGCAATATTTTTAAAAGTAGCCATGACATACGAAGGGGTTTTAACCAAAATGCAAACCGAATTCTCCAACCCAATCCAATACTATTTGGTATTTGAGAACAGTTTTTTAAGCTTGAATCAGTTATTAGACAAATCGCTTGAAATTTCTTTTCAAGGTTACCAGTGTTTAAATTGCGGTAAAAAGAAAAAGATTTTCCGTCAGGGATTTTGCTACGATTGCTTCATGAGTTCTGCTGCAGCCGGCGATTGGATTATGAAACCCGAATTAAGTACCGCGCACTTAGACATCGAAGACCGCGATTTGGAATACGAAAAAAGAGTCCAATTGCAACCGCATATCGTGTATTTGGCGTTGTCGAGCGAAGTGAAAGTTGGCGTAACCCGCAAAACCCAAGTGCCTACGCGTTGGATAGATCAAGGTGCTGTGCAAGCCATTCCGATTGTAGAAGTGCCGAATCGTTATTTGGCCGGAATCACCGAGGTTGCCCTGAAAAACCATTATGCCGATAAAACCAATTGGCAAAAAATGCTCAAGAATGATGTGCCTTCGGTAGATTTGGTAGCCGAACGGTTAAAATTGGAAAACCTCATTCCAAATGAAGTACATGACTATTTCTTTTCTACTAAAGAAGATTTATGCGAATTGCAATATCCGGTTTTACAATATCCAACCAAAGTGAATAGCTTGAATTTAGACAAGTCACCTAATTTTTCCGGAAAACTTACCGGTGTTAAAGGCCAATACCTATTATTTGAAGACGGAACTGTTTTTAATGTTCGGACTTTTGAAGGTTATGTGGTGAAAATCAATATATAAAGGTTGCTGTATAAACTGTCATTCCGACGAAGGAGGAATCTCATAACAATATATAGAATGAGATTCCTCCTTCGTCGGAATTACAAATAGACTAATTTGTAGGCGTCTCTGTTTTCGGTGCCTCTTTTTTCTTCTTGTTTAAAAGTCCTTTCAGCAAATCGTTGGCCTTGTTTTTTACATCCGTTTTTACATCCGTTTTGGTGGTGTCATTTTTCGGTTTGGTAGCATTGGAAATAATCGAATTCACCGCATCTTTTCCACCCGAAACCAATTTGTCTTTTTGTTGTTTGACCAAGTTGGTTACTAAGTTAGTTGTGGCTTGCTTCACATCGGTAGTGATTTTAGGGTTTTTAAAATTACCACCCAAACTGGCATTAATTGGCACATTTTCTACTTTTTTAGCGTCGGCCGGAGACAATTTAGCCAATAAATTATTGGCTTCTGTACCTAAATATTTCGCCGGCACATCCAATTTCAAATTGTAGTTCATGTTTTGGTCAAAACCATGCGTTCCGCCAACCGTTACCTTGATGTCTTGGTATTTGATGTCGAATGGTTTTACATTCACTTTTCCGTCTTTGAAAGTTACAGCCGCTTTCAAATCGTTGAGGTTGAGCTTTTTCAAATCCACAAAATTCAACTTGTCATCCAAAGCGGTCAGCAAAGTTGAATTGCTTGAATTCACGGTAGTCGAAAGCAATTGTCCCAACAAATCCCCTGATAAACTGTTCAAGTCCGGTGTCATTTCGGTGGCGTTCAAGTTTCCGGATAATTTGATTTTGGAGTTCAGTTTCCCGTTGATGACTCCTGCTATTGGCGCAATCTTTCTCATCATTTCTAATTGCGTGAATGTTTGCATGATGTCGACACTGTTCAATCCCAAATCCATGTTGAATTTCGGTGTTTTTTCTTTGGTCGAAACATCGCCGTTAAAGGCAATCGAACCCCCGAAAATATCTGTTTTTCCATTTTCCAAAGTCGCTTTTTGGTCTTTTATAATCACTTTACCCGAAACATTTTTCAACACCAAATTGTCATATAAAACCGTATTGGCTTTAGCGGTTAAAGAGCAATTCAGGAAGGCCGGGATTTTCATCGGTTCGCTCGCTTTGATTTCTTTTTTCGTATCGGCTTCCGTGGTCATAAAATCGTTGACCGCTAACTGATTCGATTGTAAGTTAAAGTTGCCTTTCAGCTCTTGGTTTTTGAATACAAAGCCGTAGAAGTTTTCCAAGACACCATTTAAAGCCAAATCCGTTTTTCCGGTTACGGCATTGAACTGTTTCAGGTTTACGCGACTTGGATCAAAAGATACCAAGGCGCGACTGATTTTCATCGCTTTGCCGTTCTCGTCGGTGTAATTAAATCCGGTTAAGTCGATGGTTCCGGCATTTTTGATACGGGCATAATCGCTTTTCTCTACCGATTGCATGTCGAATTCCGTTTTCACATCGGCTTTTAAAACGCCGCTTAACGGTTTGTCTAATTTCACAGGATACGCTTTGGTTACATTGGCCAGATTAATCGTGCCTTTGAGTTCGGCATTCACCAAAGCATTTTCGGCTACATTTTTAATGTTGGCTTTGGCATTGAATACGTCTTGGTCGATTTGAAACGAGAGTTTGTCTAAATTTACATAAGTATCGTTCATCAAACCGGTTTCGTTGATGATTTTGGTGTCGATGACAATATTTTGCACCGATTTCGGCAAATTCGGATATTGGAACGAAGCGTTGTTCGAGGCAATATCGATGTTGAATTTCGGCACCGTAGTGTCGGTTAATTTTCCTTTAGCAAAACCTTTTACGGTAAAATCGCCATTGGTTTTTACGTCTTTCAAATTGCTCGAATACTGAGCCGGAATCAAACCCAAGAAGTTTTTAAAGGAAGAAGTCGGCGTTTGAAACGTCAAATCATAGACTTGTCCGTCATCAACCATTTGGATAAAACCGTCAAATTTCAGAGGCAATTCGTTGATTTTGGCTTCGTTTTTCTTGAAGGTATATTTGCTTTGGTCTAAGTCGATACCCAAAATCGCATCCAATGAAATCGCAACGTTTTTCATATAATTTACCTTGTCCATGTCCAGCGATACTTTGGTGGTGGTTTTGGTGGTCAAATCGAGTTTAGAGGCCGCAAAATCGCCCGTTCCTTCGTGGTTGATGCTGTCCAAAACCATTTTGATTTTTGAACGTTCGTCGTAGTATCTGAATTGGAAATTTTCCACCGAGTATTCTTTGATTTTCAACGAAAGAGGTTTGCTTTTGCTCTCATCGGTTTGCTTTTCATCTTCTTTCAAAGCGATGTCGAAATTGCCAACACCGTCTTTGTTGAAGATGATGTTGATTAAGCCGTTTTTAGAATCGATGCCGTCAATTTGCATCGGTTCGTTTTCACTATTGAACAATTGTCCGATTGCCATTTTCAGATGCAATTCGTCAAAAGCGACTAAGGTGTCGCCTTCAAACGGTGCTTTGTTCACGATGGATAATTTTTCAATAGTCACGCTGGCGTTCGGAAAGTTTTTAAACAAACTCAAATCGGCATCGTCAAAAGCGACTTTAGCATCGACTTTTTCATTGATGGCTTTTTCGATTTTGGCTTTAATTTGGTCTTTAAAGAAATACGGAATTGCAAAAGCGGAAACCACTAAAAGCAATAGGATGATACCAACAATTTTGAGGACTTTCTTTACCATAATGTGACAGATTTAATTACGCGTTGACTAAACAAAAATAATGCCTTTTACTTACAATGCGGTTATCATTTAAAGAAGTTTTATGATTTTGAACCGTTTGCCTTGTTGAGAAAATGTTATTAACAGTGACGCAGTTTTTGCCGATAGTCTGAAATAGTTTTAGTTAATTTGTGCTTCTATGAATAAGCAGCATCAAGTCATTTTATCTTTAGGAACCAACCAAGGCAATCGTCTCGAAAATATAGAACGGTGCATCGATTTTTTGCACAGAGAAATAGGCACTATTATTAAGGTTTCCAAGCTTTACGAAACACCTTCTTGGGGTTTTGAAAGTGAGCCGTTTTACAATTGTGCCGTGGTGATGAATTCGCACAAATCGGCCCATCAGCTTTTGGAAGAAGTGCTATTGTTGGAAGAAGCTTTGGGCAGAGTCCGAGAAGATGTTACCGGTTACCAAGCCCGAATGATTGACATTGATGTGATTGCTTATGATGAAGAAATCATTGCTTCCGAAAAATTACAAGTGCCGCATCCGCAAATGCAAAATCGTTTGTTTGTATTGTTGCCGATGCGAGATTTAAACTTGGATTGGCGTCATCCGATTCTGCAAAAATACCTGCACGAATTATTGGTGTTGTCCGAAGACAAAAGCAATTGTAAAGTAGTGCAAAATTTGGAAATCCCGATAGCCAAAATCAAGTTAGATCATTTTAATTATATCGCCATCGAAGGTAATATCGGCGCAGGAAAAACTACCTTGACGAATAAATTAGCGGAAGATTTTAATGCAAAAACTGTATTGGAGCGCTTTGCCGATAATCCGTTTTTGCCGAAGTTTTACGAAGATCAGAGTCGCTATGCTTTTCCGCTGGAAATGTCGTTTTTGGCCGATCGTTACCAACAAATTTCCGACGATTTGGCGCAATTCGATTTGTTTAAGGATTTTATTGTAGCCGATTATCATATTTTCAAATCGTTGATTTTTGCGAAAGTCACTTTGGCGGAAGACGAATACCGTTTGTACAAAACGATGTTTGACATCATTTACAAAGAAATGCCGAAGCCCGATTTGTACATTTACTTGTATCAAAACACCGAACGTCTTTTGGCCAATATTAAAACTCGAGGCAGAAGTTACGAGCAGGAAATTCCGGCGGAATATTTGGAAAAAATCAACAATGGCTATTTGGATTACATCAAATCACAAAAAAACCTCAATGTCTTGATTATCGATGTGACCAATCGCGATTTCTTAAACAATCAGGAAGACTATGTGTTTGTGTTGGAAGAAATTCGAAATAAAATTCAATAGTTATCTTTTCATTGAAAAATGCCCTCTGGTTTCCGGCATTAATCCTTCAAGTTTAGCCACAAACCAATAATCTGTTGAAGGTAAGAGCTGTCCGTTATAAGTGCCGTCCCATGAAGGATTGGAACTGTTTAAGACTGTAATCAACTTTCCGAAACGATCAAAAATCTTCACTTCAGCATTGTTGAAATAGGACATTCCTTTAATGTGCCAGCGGTCGTTTATTCCATCATTATTTGGTGTAAAAAATGCCGGAATGGAAATCACTACAAAAGGTTTTTGGTCTTCACCGCATTGGTTAGGCTCTTTAACATAAGCCGTGTACAATCCGCCTTCGGTTACAGTAAAAGTATTGGCGTTTTGATAGTGAATTCCGTCTAAAGAATATTGAAAATTTCCGGTTTGAACCGTTTGAATTGTGACCTCTAAATCATTGGTTATTACAGTAGAAATTATCGGATCAGGATGATAAATTAGGGTGAAGTTTTTGGTTTTAGCACAACTTCCGGGTGCCGGCGTGGTAACGGTTACCGAATAATTGGTTTGACCGTCGGAGTTGATATGCTGACCAGTAGCGCCATTAGACCATAAATAGATCATATTTGGATTTCCGGCGTCTAAAAGTATGGTTTCGCCTTCGCACAATTCGATGGTTTCATCAGCCAAAATCGGTGCAGGAAACACTTGGATATCAATCGCTGTTCTGTCAGACAAACAGCCGTTAAAATTGGCTTCGATAAAAAAGGTTGTGTTTTGGCTGAGATTGTTTGTTGAAAAATTTGTGCCCGAAAAAAAAGGCGTATTATCTGTTAGACTTTCATACCAATTCAAAATCCCCGAAGTAGTTTGTACTTGGATGATTTCCTGACTTTCTTCGCAAATAGTATAAGGTGTTGTATAGGTCAGTTGAGGTTTCGGAATTACCGATGCAGTGACGGCTACTCTCGAATTGGTAACACAACCATTTGAAAAAGCTGCAGCATAAAATACTGTGGTCGCACTGATGATTGGTGTGGTAAACGAGTTTCCGTTACCTAAAAAATTACCGCCGATTGGGGCGTCATACCAGTTTACGGTTCCGGTGTTCGAAATCGCTTGCAGTATTGCTGTTCCTGAGCCACAGCGCGAACCATTAGTTGATGAAGTGATTGACGCCATCGTAATGGTTGTACTGGTTGAAATATTCAGTATCGGATCGCCGGGCATTCCGCCATATTCTACTATATATCCTTTGGGTTGGTAATCGCCTCCGGATTCACCGGTATTGGATAAATCGTTCCAAGAACCCGGAATTCCCACACCGGGAGCAGTAATGTGAGCGTAATCTTCATCGCCGGCGTTGTTGGGTTCCCCATTGTTCCAAAAGGCATAATTAGGGGTAGAGCCGTTGAAGTTTCCGTTCCAGAAAGTGGTGCCGTTTTCCGGGCCTGTCATCCATTTCCAAACACTCTCGGTTTGTTCATCGCTGCCGCCAATCCAACCGGCACCGGTAGTTTGTTCTCCGGCAATTTGAGCCTCTTCAGCAGAGGTAATGGTGGCCAAATAGCCTTGTAGCCCGTAATAAGTGCTGTTTTGTGCGGCCACTTTAGCTGCCGACCAAGTGATTCCGATATTAGGAATGTATAGATAATAATGGCCGTTCGAGGGAAGATAATTGGCTTGTCCGACCGTGATGGAAAAATTTCTTACTCCAGTAGGATTGGTTGCGCTGGAAGAAAATTCAATGTCTTCAATTGCGGCTATCAGTTCTGTATGGGAGGGTTGAACAGTAATCCCAGAAAGGGTTAATGTTCCAGTTGTAGCGTTCCATGAAGTACTAATGTTGGGATGCGTTCCTGTTAGCGTTAACAAGTCTTCCCCAAGCGCGTATCCTGATGAAATTTGAATGTATATTGCATCAATACCGCTGTCGTCCGGATCAGTGATGGTCATACTAGTCACAATTTTCATAGATGTTCCAGGGCAATAGGTTTGATTACCTGTGGCTATTAAAGTTGGCGCAACATTGCTTACAGGTTGTTGCAGAGCAATAATTTGAGCTGCACTATGGCCGCGATTTGAGCCAAAGAGTAGAATCAGCCAAAACAGTAAAATGCTATTTTTCATGTTATAAAAGTAAAGAAAACGCTGTAATTTATTACATCAAACTTTCTTAAAAGTTAGTAGTTTAACTTTTGAAACAAGTCCCAAACTACAATACCGGTACTTACAGAGATGTTTAGAGAATGTTTAGTGCCCAATTGCGGGATTTCGATAGAGCCGTCACAAAGCGCAATGGCTTCTTGAGATACACCATATACTTCATTGCCAAATACCAAGGCATATTTGGTGTCTTTTTGGATTTTAAAATTCTGAAGGAAAACAGCGTTTTCTACTTGTTCTACGGCAAAAACTTGAACACCGTCTTCTTTTAGTTGGGTAATGACATCCGTCACATTTTTGTGATATTCCCAAGCTACAGTTTCGGTAGCGCCCAAAGCCGTTTTGTGAATTTCTTTGTGTGGTGGCGTTGCCGTAATGCCGCACAGATAAATTTTTTCAATCAAAAAAGCATCGGCAGTTCGGAATACGGAACCAATATTGTGCAGGCTTCGGATGTCATCCAACAGGATAATAATTGGTGTTTTTTCGGCTTGTTTAAAATCAGTTACTGATTTGCGCTCTAATTCTTTATTTTCAAGCTTTCGCATCTTTTTTTTGGCAAATATATTCAAAAAAAAAGTCCCGATTAATCAGGACTCTTTCGAATTTATATTAAGTACAATTAACTTTTTGTAGGCTCAACTTTTGGTTCAGCAGGTAATACATTTCCTTTGATAGTCAAAACTTTAGTTTCTTGACCAACAGCGTTTGATTTTACAGTTACTGTTTTGGTAAAAGGTTGTCCGGCTCTTGAAGTATCATATTTTACTCCAATAACTCCTTTTTCTCCCGGTTGGATTGGTTTTTCCGGTTTTGAAGGTACGGTACATCCGCAAGATCCTTGAGTGCTTTCAATAATAAGAGGTTTAGTACCGTTGTTTACGAATACAAATTCTCTTTTTCCGTCAGAATTGGCAGGAATTGTACCGTAATCGATTGTTTCGTTTTCAAATAACATTCCAGGTCCGTCCACTTTTGGGGTTTCTGTTTTAGCTGCCGGTTTTGCAGCTGCTTTTTTGGCTTGAGCATTGGCAGAGGTAACACCAAAAGCTACTAAGGCAGCAAGTAAAATTATTTTTTTCATCTTATTATGTTTTTAAGTTTCAAAAGCAAATCTATTTAAAAATTAAAATTGAGTCTTTTTTTTTGCCTTAATATTAAATTAATTTTTTAGACGGCTATTAGTGCTAAAATTTTTAAATTCGCTATCTTATTTATTTAAATCCAAATTACATTGTCAGCCAAAGAAAGTAAAGCCAAGGAAACCCCTTTAATGAAACAGTACAACGAGATCAAGACAAAGTATCCCGATGCTTGCTTGTTGTTTAGAGTAGGTGATTTTTATGAAACCTTTGGAGATGATGCCATTAGAGCCTCTAAAATCTTAGGCATTGTTTTAACTAAAAGAGGTGCAGGTTCTGACAGCGAAACAGCTTTGGCCGGATTTCCGCATCATTCTCTCAATACATATTTGCCTAAATTGGTAAAAGCCGGATTGCGCGTGGCCATTTGTGACCAGCTTGAAGATCCGAAAATGACCAAAACCATTGTCAAAAGAGGCGTAACTGAATTAGTTACACCCGGAGTGGCAATGAATGATGAGGTTTTACAGGCTAAATCCAACAACTTCTTAGCTTCAGTTTATTTTAGCAAACGCCAATTAGGTGTGGCCTTTTTGGATGTTTCTACCGGTGAGTTTTTAACGGCACAAGGCAATGAAGAGTATATCGATAAGTTATTGCAAAATTTCAGCCCGAGTGAGATTTTGATTCAGAAAAACACCAAAACCCAATTTAAAAATGCTTTTGGAGAAGATTATAATGTTTTTTATCTGGAGGATTGGGTGTATAAAGAAGACTATGCTGTCGAAACACTGCAAAATCATTTTCAAACCAATTCCTTAAAAGGTTTTGGGATTGAAGAATTGCAGGACGGCATCATTGCATCCGGCGCTATTCTTTATTATTTATCAGAGACACAGCACAATAAAATTCAGCATATTACTAACATCCAGCGCATAGCCGAAGATGCCTACGTTTGGATGGACCGATTTACCATTCGCAATTTAGAGTTGTACCACAGTCATTCGCAAAACGCAGTCACGCTTTTGGATGTAATCGACAGGACGCTTTCGCCTATGGGTTCGCGTTTGTTGAAACGCTGGTTGGCACTACCTTTAAAGGATATCAATAAGATAAGAGGTCGTCATGAAGTGGTTACTTATTTGAAGGACAATCAAGAAATCCTTCAAAAAATCCAATACCAAATCAAACAAATTTCCGATTTAGAACGCTTGATTTCCAAAGTGGCTACCGGAAAAATTTCTCCGCGTGAAGTGATTTATCTGAAAGAGTCACTCGATGCCATTATTCCGATAAAAACCATTGCCTTGGAAAGTAAGCAAGAAGCGGTAAGGGTAATTGGTGATAATCTGCATGCCTGCGACTTGCTTCGTGAGAAAATAAAAGCCACACTCAATCAGGAAGCGCCGGTTTCTATAGCCAAAGGGAATGCTATCGCAACGGGTGTTCATGCTGAGTTGGATGAGCTGAGAAATATTGCGTTTTCGGGGAAAGAATTTTTGGAAGGTATCGAAGCCAGAGAATCGGAAAGAACCGGAATTTCTTCGCTTAAAATATCATTCAACAATGTGTTTGGCTACTACATTGAAGTTAGGAATACCCACAAAGACAAAGTGCCTTCCGAATGGATTCGCAAACAAACTTTAGTCAATGCGGAAAGATATATAACCGAAGAATTAAAAGAATACGAAACCAAAATTCTCGGTGCCGAAGAAAAAATCCACCAGATCGAAAGCCATTTGTTTGAGCAATTGGTGATTTGGATTGGGACATACATCAAGCAAGTACAGTTGAATGCAAATTTGATAGCGCAATTGGATTGCTTGACGTCTTTCGCTCAATTGGCTATCGAAAACGACTACGTTTGTCCGATAATTGATGAAAGTTTTGAGTTGGAAATTACTAATGGTCGACATCCTGTGATTGAAAAACAGCTGCCGGTTGGTGTTCCTTATGTGGCTAATGATGTTTTTTTGGATAGAGAAACCCAGCAGATTATTATGATTACCGGTCCGAACATGTCGGGTAAATCCGCTATTTTACGACAAACTGCTTTAATTGTGCTATTAGCGCAAATGGGAAGTTTTGTGCCGGCGGAAAAAGTCAGAATGGGCGTGGTTGATAAAATATTTACCAGAGTTGGCGCCAGTGATAACATTTCGATGGGAGAGTCGACTTTTATGGTGGAAATGAATGAAACGGCTTCTATCTTAAATAATATATCCGACAGAAGTTTGGTGTTATTGGATGAAATCGGTCGCGGAACCAGTACTTATGACGGAATTTCAATTGCATGGGCGATTGCGGAGTTTTTACACGAAAATCCGGCTCGAGCCAAAACTTTATTCGCAACACATTATCATGAATTAAATGAAATGAGCGAGTTGTTGCCGAGAATTCAGAATTACAATGTATCAGTTAAAGAATTAAAAGACACTGTGCTTTTTATCCGTAAATTAGTGAAAGGCGGTAGTGCGCATAGTTTTGGGATTCATGTGGCCAAGATGGCGGGAATGCCGCAAATGGTGATTCAAAAGGCGCAAAAGCTCTTAAAGAAGTTGGAGAAAAACCATTCGAGTGATGCCTTAAACACCATTAAGTCAGCTAAAGATGAGATGCAACTCAATATCTTCAGTATGGACGATCCGTTATTGGAAGAAATCAGGGAAGATATCCTAAATTTAGACATCAATACTTTGACTCCGGTTGAAGCTTTGATGAAGTTAAATGAGTTAAAAAGAATGTTGTTGAAAAAATAATCAATCGCTTGATTTTGCTAATCAGCGAATTAGATTTTATGAACTTTTTTTTCAAAAAAAGGTTTGTATAATTCAATTTTAGTGTTACATTTGCATCCGCAATACGGAACAAGTGTTGCGGTTCTTATAAAATTTGACATGCGAAAATAGCTCAGTTGGTAGAGCGCAACCTTGCCAAGGTTGAGGTCGCGGGTTCGAGCCCCGTTTTTCGCTCAATATCCAATACGCTCGGATGGTGAAATTGGTAGACACGCTGGACTTAAAATCCAGTGAACAGCAATGTTCGTGCGGGTTCAAGTCCCGCTCTGAGTACAAAGGCCTCTAACATAGTTAGAGGCTTTTTTGTTTTAATCTCTTTTTTAAATCTCATGGGGACTTTTGTAATCAGTAAACGCCTTAGTGACGAATATAAATTTGAATTTGTTTCCAGAAAAGGAAAGCCTATTTTCACGAGTGTCAACTATGAATTGCGTTTTGAATGTGAAGAAGCTATAGAGTCGTTTAAGTCGGCTATTGAAACTTATGCGTTTCTTAGGTTTAAAACGGCAAAAGGGAAGTGTTTCTTTAAGCTGATGAAAAGCGATCAAATTTTTGCGGTGAGCCGAAAATATTCCACCGAACTGATGATGCAAAAAGGGATAGATGAAATCGTAAAGTACGCCTCTCAAGCAGAGATTCTTGATTTCTCTTCAGGAGATTCTATTTTTTCCGATATTTAGATTGAAGTGCAGACCAAAAAAGAAAAGCCACGCATTGCGTGGCTTTGATTCTTTTCTGTAATTTAAAATTACTTAGCAGCAGCAGTTGTGTCAACAGCAGTTGTATCAGCAGCAGCAGTTGTGTCAACAGCAGTTGTGTCAACAGTCTCAACAGCAGTTGTGTCAGCAGCTGGCTCAGCAGCAGCGTCAGCTTGTTTACAAGAAACTACAGTTAATGTAGCAACAACAGCTAAACTTAAAAATACTTTTTTCATCTTACTTAATTATAAAAGGTTAATTATTAATTCGGAGCAAAGATATAAATTTTTTTATTCGGAAAAACTTTTATTTAACTTTTTTTAAAATTCCTATTTCGCTTCCGGCAATTTACTTAGCAACAATCATGCCAAAACAAAAATATTTGTTAAAATTATTTTTTCTCTTTAGGATAAATAATTTTCATTTCCTCTATCAAGTTTTTGGCACCGGCGAATTTGTCTACTATAAATAATACATAACGTAAATCTACCATAATATTTCTACAGATTTCCGGAGAGTAGTAAATGTCGCTCATGGTTCCTTCCCAAACCCTATCAAAGTTCAATCCGATTAGATTTCCATGGGCATCTAAAGCCGGGCTTCCGGAGTTTCCTCCAGTAGTATGGTTGGTAGCAATAAAGGCAACCGGCATTTTTCCTTTTACACCGTATTTGCCGTAATCTTTAGCATTATATAAATCGATTAACTTTTGTGGTACATCAAATTCGTAATCGCCCGGAATGTATTTTTCCATTACGCCGTCTAAATAAGTAAACGGTTCATAAACCACAGCGTCGTTAGGCTTGTAGCCTTTGATTTTTCCGTAAGTTACTCTTAATGTACTGTTGGCGTCCGGGAAGATACGAGCCGATTTCGGACTCAATTCCATAATTGCTTTCATATATATTCTTTGAGTAGCGATATTTCTTAGATTGATTTCGTCGAATTTCGGAGCTACTTTTTTCAAATAACTGTCGGCCATTGCTTTTATCACTTTAAAACCGCGGTCGTTATTTAATTTTTCTAAAACCGTTTTGCTGTCTCCGGTAAGTAATTCCTTAATCTTATCATAGCTTACTAACTGAGATTGAGTGAAAACATCAGCGGTTAAATTGGCCGCATTTAACTTTTCAAATTCAGCCGGTAAAAAGGGTTTAGGATATTTTTCGGCATAAATAGCAATTAATTGTTCAAATACTTTCTCGTCTACTTTAGCATTGAAGTCTTTGTAAAAGTCGCCCAAACCAGTAATCAAATTGTTCCTACGGTCGTTAAATGATTGCTCGCCTTTGGTGTTGTAAATTTGTTCTAATTGGTACAATTTGTAGCCCAAACTTAAAATCTCGGTATTTCGAAGGGCAATCTCACTAAAGATGTCGCGCGCCAAAGCATATTCCTGAATCTCTTTGTAATTTTTTTCAAAATCAGCCAATAAATTTCCATATTCGGTTTGTTTTCCGGCTGCGGTAACTTTTTGTTGAAAATCGGCTTCAAACTGTTTTTTTACTCCTATGGCGTTGGCTTTTTTCAAACCTTTGGTTTCTCCCATCCATTTTTTCCAGGCATTAGCAATGCTTGCATTTTTAGAAGCGTACTGAATTTTAATCGCATTGTCCTTGCGCATAAATTCGTTTTGTACTTTCAGCGCGGCGTCTCTGATGGTCACTTTAGTAGGATTTAGCGTGTTTACAATTTGCTCCACCGCAACAGCCGGCAAGTATTCCTGAGTTCTTCCCGGATAACCCATCACCATCGTGAAGTCGTTTTCCTTCAATCCTTTTAATGAAATCGGGAAGAAGTGCTTCGGTTTGTATGGCACGTTGTCTTTAGAGTAAGCTGCCGGTTTATTGTTTTTATCCGCATAAATTCGGAACAGAGAAAAATCGCCTGTATGACGTGGCCAAACCCAGTTGTCGGTATCGGAGCCGAATTTACCTATGGAACTCGGTGGTGCGCCAACCAAACGCACATCGCGGAACGTTTCGGTTACAAATAAAATGTATTGGTTACCGTCAAAAAAGGTTCGAATACTGTTTTCTTGCCATGATTCTTTAGGTAAGGTTTTGCTCAGTAAACTGATGTTTTCCTGGATTTTTTTCTGTTTATCGCTTTCCGAAGCTATGCCGCTAGTGCCTTCCAACACTTTAGTGGTTACATCTTCAATACGAACAATAAAGGTTACAAATAAATCCTTGTTAGGCAGTTCGTCTTCCATTTTGTATGCCCAAAACCCATTGGTCAGGTAATCGTTTTCAACGGTCGAATGACTTTGGATATTGTCGTAGCCACAGTGGTGATTGGTTAAAATTAGACCTTTGTCCGATATTACTTCGGCGGTACAGCCTCCGTCAAAATGAGGAACGGCATCTTTCAAACTGGATTGATTAACTGAATAAATGTCTTCGGCAGAAATTTTCATGCCCAAGTTTTTCATTTCGCTTTCGTTCATTCCTTTTAAAAGTGATGGAATCCACATTCCGCCTTGTTGCGCCTGAACTTGAACTACAATAAACAGGACCAGCAGTCTTAAAAATTTCATATATCTCATGTGTTTGTGTATTTGAAGTGTTTGTTTGTTAAAAAAATTAATTGTTACAAAGATGGTCTAAAATCACAGTCGTAGCGCCTTTATTCATTTTGACAAAGGTTTTGGCGATGTGGCCTTTTTCGTGGCGAATGTCAGCATTCATAATCAAATTATCGAACGCATCGTTCAGTTGTTCTTGAGTAGCAATAGTTATGCAACCTTCCATATTGACTAAAGCCGTGGCTTCGGCAAAATGACTGTAATTCGGACCAATTACTATAGGAACGCCAAATGTAGCCGGTTCTAATATATTGTGAACACCCGGTTGACCAAAACCGCCACCAACATAAGCTATGTCGGCATAACTGTAAATTTTCGTCAAAATTCCGACAGTATCAATGATGAAAACTTGATAATCGGATAAGTTCTTGCTGTCTTTTTCAGAAAACAATATTGTTGGTTTGGTAAGTTGCGCTTGTAAATTGGCAATTTGGTCCGCTTTGATGTTGTGTGGAGCGATGATAAATTTCACTTCGTCGTTACATTGGTTAATGTAATTTACCAACAAACTTTCGTCTTTCGGCCAAGAACTTCCGATAACAATAGTGGTTTGATTGTTTTTGAATTGTTCGATGAAGTCCAAACTATTATCGCGATCCAATATCGAAACTACTCGGTCAAATCTTGTATCGCCTGAAATTTTTACATTGTGATAGCCGAGTCGTTGCAACAACATTTTGGAACTTTCATTCTGCACAAAAAAATGGTCGAAAGTTTCCAATGCTTTTCGGTAAAAACCGCCGTACCATTTAAAAAAAGCTTGACTTTCTCTGAAAATTCCCGAAATCAAATAGGTTTTAATGCCTGAATTTTTCAAGATTTTGAGGTAATTAGGCCAGTATTCGTATTTAATGAAAAACACCAATTCGGGTTGTACCAATTGCACAAACTTTTTAGCGTTTCGCTCTGAATCCAAGGGTAAGTAAACTGTAACATAGGCAACCGTATTGTTTTTTCGGACTTCATAACCGGAAGGGGAGAAAAAAGTCAACACTATTTTATGGTTGGGATATTGTTCTTTAATCTTTTCCATTACCGGTAATCCTTGCTCGTATTCGCCCAAGGAAGCGGCATGAAACCAAATCGTTTTGTCGCCCGGTTGGATTTTTTCGGATAAGGTACTGAAAACGGTTTTGCGACCATCCGCAAACAACTTCATTTTCGGACTGAAAAGCGCCAAAATCTTTACCGCTGCAGAAGCTAAAAGAAGGATAAAATGGTACAAAAAATACATCCCGAAAAATTTGAACCGCTAAAATACGTTTCTTTTGCCGAATAGGAAATTCTACTTTAGAATTTCTTACTTTTGCTTCGCATAATTTTTTACAAGATGAGAAAAATTCAGATGGTTGACTTAAAAAGTCAATACGATAAAATTAAAGAAACTGTTAATGCTTCTATTCAGGAAGTTTTAGATACCACTACTTACATCAATGGGCCTTTGGTGCACGAATTTCAAAAAGATTTAGAGGAATATTTGGGGGTTAAACACGTGATTCCTTGTGCCAACGGAACCGACGCTTTACAAATCGCCATGATGGGATTAGATTTAAAGCCCGGCGATGAAGTCATTACAGCCGATTTTACTTTTGCGGCCACTGTAGAGGTAATTGCATTGTTACAATTAACGCCGGTTTTGGTAGATGTGGATATAGTAAACATGAACATTTCTATCGAAGCCATCAAAAAAGCCATCACACCAAAAACCAAAGCGATAGTGCCTGTGCATTTGTTTGGTCGTGCTGCCAATATGGAAGCGATTATAGCCATTGCGAAAGAACATAATTTATTCGTTATTGAAGATAATGCGCAAGCCATTGGGGCTAATTGCAAATTTTCAGACGGTACTAAAAAGAAAGCCGGAACCATAGGTCATGTGGCATCTACCTCTTTCTTCCCATCCAAAAATTTAGGTTGTTACGGCGATGGCGGTGCGATTTTCACCAACGATGATGATTTAGCACATAAAATCAGAGGGATTGTAAATCACGGGATGTATGTGCGTTACCATCATGATGTGGTGGGTGTGAATTCGCGTTTAGACAGTATCCAAGCCGGAGTTTTAAAAGCCAAATTACCTTTCTTGGATGCCTACGGAAAAGCCCGTCAAGATGCGGCTCGTAAATATTCGGCAGCCTTTGAAGGACACAAAAATATCATCGCACCAAGCATTTGTGATATTTGCGATTGCCACGTTTTCCATCAATATACTTTAAGAATCATAGACGGAGACCGAAATGGTTTAATGGAACATTTACTAGCCAAAGGTATTCCTTGTGCTATTTACTATCCGATTCCATTACACAGTCAGAAAGCCTATGCTGATGCTCGCTATAAAGAAGAAGATTTTCCGGTAACCAATCAGTTAGTCAAAGAAGTAATTTCTTTACCAATGCACACTGAACTTGATGACGAGCAAATCAAATACATTACGGACAGTGTTTTAGAATTCTTCAATTAATCATGAAAAAAGTTTTAGTAACAGGCGGTTTAGGTTTTATTGGTTCACACACCGTAGTAGAGTTGCACAATGCCGGTTTTGAAGCGGTTATTATCGATAATTTATCCAATTCTTCTATTTCGGTTTTAGACGGAATTGAACGAATCATCGGCCACAAACCTTTTTTCAAAAATATAGACCTGCGTGACAAAGCTGCGGTGCAAGATTTTTTTGCCCAACACCGAGATGTAGTTGGTGTGATTCATTTTGCAGCCTCCAAAGCCGTGGGAGAAAGCGTTGAAAATCCTTTATTGTACTACGAGAACAACTTGAATACTTTGGTGTACATTCTTCAGGAATTGTCCCAGATGCCGGAAGCTAATTTTATTTTTAGTTCGTCTTGTACAGTGTATGGGCAAGCTGAAAAAATGCCGATTACCGAAGACGCTTCTGTGCAACCGGCCATGTCGCCTTACGGAAACACTAAGCAAATTGGCGAGGAAATCATTACCGATACGGCTAAAGTGACCAACATCAACGCCATTTTATTGCGTTATTTCAACCCGGTAGGTGCGCATCAAAGTGCAGAAATCGGAGAATTACCTAATGGTGTTCCACAAAACTTGGTGCCGTTTATTACGCAAACCGGTATGGGATTACGTCAGCAACTCTCCGTTTACGGCAACGATTATCCAACGCCCGACGGGACAGCCATTCGCGATTACATACACGTGGTAGATTTGGCCAAAGCACATGTGGTGGCTTTGCAACGATTACTGAACAAGCAAAACGCCGAAAAAGTCGAAACTTTCAATTTGGGAACAGGAAAAGGTAGTTCAGTGCTGGAAGTCATTCAAGCCTTTGAAAAAGTATCCGGTCAAAAACTACCGTATCAAATAGTAGGCAGAAGAGAAGGTGATATTACTTCGGCTTTTGCCAACACCGATAAAGCCAATACCGTTTTGGGTTGGAAAGCCGAATTGACTTTGGAAGAAAGTTTGGCTTCTGCTTGGAAATGGGAACAAAAAATCAGAAGCTAATACCGTTTCGAATCTATTTATTTAATGACTCCAAAACCCGATTTCAAACTGTTTCTCTGCTTATTCATTGTAGCGGTAGTTTGGGGTACGACTTATTTAGGAATTCGAGTAGCTGTTGAAACCATCCCCGAATGGTACATTACTTCTAGCCGTCAAGGATTGGCCGCTTTAATTGTATTGGCTATTTTATTGTACAAAAAACAGTTAGCTTGGATTGGTTGGGAAAACTTCAAACTCCAATTTATTCCGGCTATTTTGATGATAGTTGTAGCCAATGGCTTTACCACTATAGCCGAAAAAACCCTACCCAGCGGATTGACTTCCATTTTAAGTGCACTCTCTCCGTTAATCGTTTTTTTGGGCGGCACTATGTTCGGTTTGCAAAAACCAACACTCAAAGGATTTATCGGGGTTTTGATTGGTTTTTTGGGAGTGGTTTTTATTTTTCGGGATGGTTTGGGAGATATCTTAGATCCGAATTACAAAACCGGTGTGTTGTTTCTCAGTATCGCCATTTTATCCTGGTCGTTCGGGACTCTTTACACCAAAATACACACGCACAAATCCAATAACATTGCACTGAATTTGTTTTATCAGTTTACCATTGCCGCTGTAGTGCAATTGGTGTTGGCTTTATTCTTGAATCCAAATGTAGATTTTACAACATGGAGTGCTCGCAGTATTTGGGCCACTTTATACCTTTCGGTTTTTGGCTCGGTGATTGCTTTTTTCGCTTACCATTATGCATTGAAACGGGTGTCAGCCATTCAAATTACGGTGCTGAATTATTTCAACACTGCCATTGCCGTATTTTTAGGTTGGCTGTTGCTGGATGAGGTAATCACTTCCGATTTTCTGATTGCTGCAGTGTTGATTATTTTAGGGGTTTTTATCACCAACTACAAGCGCCAATAAAAAATCCCACGCTCTCACATGGGATTTGGTTTTATTTTTCTACAGATTCTTTTAATTTTTGAGCAGCCTCTATCATCTTTTCTGCACTTTTTAATTTGGCACTGTCAATCTTTGATTTGGTTTTTTCTTTCAAAGAATCCAATTTGATATCTGCTTTAATTTTGGCCGAATCTATGGTTTCGTTCACTTCTTCTTTTAAAGCATCTTTGGCAGCATCTAATTTTTCTTGGGTTGCATCTTTACAAGAAGATAGCAAAGCCAATAAGGTTAAGGAGAAAACAATCTTTTTCATTTTATTTAATTTTTAATAATAAATTAGGATCAGGGCAATTCTGCAAATAAAATGCCAATATTTTTGCACTGCAAACACCCGGATAATCGCCTTGTTTGTTTTCCATATCGATGATGATTTGAAAATGCAAATGCGGTGCGTAATCGCCGTTTATCGGAGGTAAACCTAAGGTGGCAATTTGTTCACCTTTCGCTATTGTTTGTCCCACGCTTTTGTCTTTTAAACTGTCTAAACTCAAATGACCGTAAAGTGTGTGAAATAAATAACCATTAATTTCATGTTCTAAAATAATAGTCGGACCGTAATCACCCAAAGCGGCATTGTTTTGAAAGCTGTGGATTTTACCCTCTAAAGCGGCATATATCGGCGCAGCTTCGTTGATCCATAAGTCTAAGCCGATATGAATATTACGCTCGTCGGTGTTCTCGTTTTTGAAAACGGTACTTCTTTGGTATAAATTTCGGATTTCGTTGTAGCCGCCGAAAGCAATTTTTGCTCGATGGTGGTCCAAATGCCGCTGAATGTAATGTTCATAATCGGCCGCAGTAGTTGGTTTGTGTTTGGCCAAATAGTCATTGTTGACCGATAAATCTAAAGCTACATAATCTGTATATTCTATTGCTGGAGCAATGACTTTTGCCGCTTCGGTTTGTTGTAAAATATCGTGTATTGGATTCATGGTACACAAAAATAAACAATCCTCGCAAAATCAATGTTTCACGAGGATTGTATTTTGTAATTATTTTTGAAATGCGATTAAGCAGAAATCGTTTCCACTTCGCGATCGATTTTGTTGACTAAGCCAACCAATACTTTTCCGGGGCCAACTTCTGTAAAACTTGTCGCACCGTCTTGAATCATTTGTTGTACCGATTGCGTCCATTTTACCGGAGCCGTCAATTGGATGATTAAGTTTTTCTTGATTTCATCGGCATTCGAAACTGCACTGGCCGTTACATTTTGGTATACCGGACAACTTGGTGTGTGGAACGTGGTAGCTTCAATAGCCGCAGCCAATTCTTCGCGTGCCGGTTCCATCATAGGCGAGTGGAACGCACCACCTACCGGTAACAACAAAGCTCTTTTGGCACCGGCAGCTTTCATTGCTTCACAGGCTTTTTCAACCGCAGAAAATTCTCCGGAAATTACTAATTGTCCCGGACAGTTGTAATTGGCCGCAACCACAACACCGTCAATAGAAGCGCAAACGTCTTCTACAGTTTTGTCGTCTAAGCCTAAAACTGCGGCCATAGTCGAAGGTGTAATTTCGCAAGCTTTTTGCATCGCCATCGCGCGTTGGGAAACTAACTTCAAGCCGTCTTCAAACGACAAAGTGCCATTGGCTACCAATGCGGAAAATTCACCTAACGAATGTCCGGCAACCATATCCGGTTGGAAATTGTCTAAGGTTTTGGCTAAAATCACCGAGTGTAAAAACACGGCCGGTTGGGTTACTTTGGTTTCTTTCAATTGTTCAGCAGTACCTTCAAACATGATGTCCGTGATACGGAAGCCTAAAATGTCGTTGGCTTGTTCAAATAAGGCCTTAGCGGTAGCCGAATTTTCATATAAGTCTTTGCCCATTCCGGTGAACTGAGCGCCTTGACCGGGAAATACGTATGCTTTCATTGGAATAAAATTAGAGGACAAAAATAAGGATAACTGTCGAATAAAGAACAACTCAGGTGAAATTGTAACTTTTGAGTGTAGTATTACGTCCAATAGCAAACTTAACACCCAAAAACTATGAAGAAGTATTTACTGTTTGTAATTCTTTTCTTTTTGCTCATTTATTTAGCAATGCCGGTTCTCAACTACGGATTTTACAGTGTTGGCCTCATTGTTTTAGTATTGTTGTTTTTCTTGTTCTTGTTTTCTTTGGGCATTACTACAGATAAAGCCGGAAAGAAATTTATTGTAAATCAAAAGCCCAAAAAGTGGATACTTTTGACTATGGCTGTCGTTCTGGCTTATGTAACGGTATTGCCTTTAATCACTTCAGCCACCTTTTTGTACTCTTCCAAATATCAAAAAATGATTGGCGAAGTGAAGAAAGGGAATGAGATTTCCAAACATATAGCACCGATTTCTATGGACAAAATCAGAGTAGTCGATCAGGAGTTAGCGTATTTGTTAGGAGAAAAAATTATCGGTTCTCAACCGGCTCTCGGAAGTCAGATTCAATTGGGGAGATTTTCGATACAAAAGGTCAACAACGAATTGTTTTGGGTGGCGCCATTGTTGCACTCCGGATTTTTCAAATGGTTTAACAACCAAGAAGGAACACCTGGCTATGTGATGGTTTCCGCCACCAACGAACGCGATGTTAGATTGGTAGAAACGATAGACAACAAACCGCTCAAAATAAAATACCAACCGAGTGCCTATTTCCAAAGTGATATTCACAGACATGTTTATTTTAACGGTTATGCATCTACCGGTTTGGAGGATTTTGTTTTTGAAATTGACGAAAAAGGAAATCCGTATTGGGTAATTTCCACTTACCAAAAAGAAATCGGGTTTTCGGGTAAAGATGCTACCGGTGTTTTGGTGGTAGATGCCCAAACCGGAGTGATACAACAATATGCTATAACCGATACACCGGCTTGGGTAGATCGCATTCAACCTGCGGTAATTATCGAAGAGCAATTGAACGATTGGGGTGAACTGATTAACGGCTATTGGAATTTTTCCAACCGAGACAAATTGCAAATCACCGAAGGGTTGACTTTGGTTTACGGCAAAAATGACCGTTCGTATTGGTACACCGGTTTGACTTCAGTAGGCAGCGATGAAAGTGCTGTTGGTTTTGTTTTAGTCGATACCCGAACCAAAGAAACTACTTTTTACAAACAAAGTGGTGCTACAGAATACGCCGCTCAGCAATCGGCTGAAGGGAAAGTGCAAGAGAAAGGTTATCGAGCTTCGTTGCCCATTCCTTATAACATCAACAATATTCCCACTTATGTAATGACTTTAAAAGATGACGGCGGTTTGGTCAAAATGTACGCGATGGTAGCCATTAACGATTATACTATAGTAGGTGTTGGCAACTCGATGAGAGAAACTTTAACGGCTTTCAAGAGTGCCTACAACTCTTCCGGCAATAAAATAAACCCGAGTAGTGCGGAAGCTAAAAAAAGCATAAAATCTGTAATTACTCGAATTCAGAATGATGTGAAAAACGGTAATAGTTTTTACTATTTCACTATCAAAGATTATCCGAGAATATTTGTGGGTTCTACCCAAGTATCCGGAGAGTTACCCATAACGGTAGTGGGCGATAGTGTAGAAATTTCATTTGATATTGATGAAGAAAAAATAATCGATGTCACCCGATTTGACAATAAAGCGTACCAATAATCAAAAAGCCCTAACCACTGTTAGGGCTTTTTTTATAAGTTGATGTTCGAAACTATTTCTTTCAATGCCTGATCCAATTCGGAATTAACAATTTTTCCGTCTTTAAAATTATCGTGAAAACTCGGCAAAGAAAAACTTCCTTTCAGGTCAGCGCCTTGAAAAGGAAATCGTTTTGAAGCGATTTCTAATACACTGGCACCGCCACGAGCACCGGGAGAAGTAGCCAATAAAAGCATGGGTTTTTGTTGGAAGGTTTTAGCGTTGATACGAGATGCCCAATCCAAGATATTTTTGAAAGCGGCTGAATAAGCGCCGTTGTGTTCTGCCAAAGAAAGCACTATGAAATCAGCACTTCCGATTTGGTCATAAAACTGTTGAGCCAACGGATGAATCCCGTTTTCCTTTTCACGGTCAACTGAAAAAACGGGCATATCATAATCGTTTAAATCTAAAATTTCAACAATAGAATTTTCAAATAAACTTGCTGCATAAACTGCCAGTTGTTTGTTGATGGAGTTTCTGCTCGACGAACCACCAAAGGCTAGTATCTTTTTCATTTTTTATTGTTGAGATGATAAGTTAAGGCGCCCGACGGACATTTGTTTACAGTTTCGATGATTTTTTCAGTGGTGGAACCTTCAGGGGTAATCCAAGGTTTTGCTGCCGGTTTAAAAACATCCGGATTGTTTCTCACACAATTACCGGAATGTATGCATTTACCGGATTGCCAAACGATGGTCACTTCGCCGTTGGTGTATTCTTTGGTCAGGTTTTTAGCATCCATGATTTTAGATTTTAGTGTCTATTTGTATTTGGTTTTTCAGAATTTTAGAGACCGGACATTTTTCGGCAATCAGCAATAACCGTTCTTTGATTTCCGGAGTCACTTCGTTGGAAAACGAAATATCACGGGTGATGGTAGTGACCAACCCACTGTTGTTTTCTTGAGACAAGTTTAGTGAAATATGAATTTCCGGAATGTCCCAACCTTTGCGGTCGATGTACATGCGCAAGGTAGACAAAGTACAACCGGCCAACGACGCTAAAAAAGTCGAAAACGGATCGGGACCGATATTTTGTCCGCCTACGTTTTCCGGTTCATCCATCAGCAAAGTACCATTGCGCCAAGTAATGGAGCACAAGTATTTTTGGGTGCCGATTTTACCTTCTACATTGTTTTCTAAAAGTGTTGCCATACTATTTTAAGTTTATAAAACGTCTCTGAATTCGGAAACTTTATCAAATACACTTTTGGCAAACGGACAGAGCGGGATAATTTTGATATTGTTTTCTCGAGCATATTCCACGGCTTTGTTGACCATTTTTTTGCCAAAGCCTTTGCCTTCATTTCCGGGATTGACTTCGGTGTGGTCGATGATGATTTTGTCATCACCGGCAAAAACAAAAGTCATCATGGCTTCTTGTTTACCATCGACTTCGATATAAAAGAATCCTTTTTTACCGTCTATTGTAAGTTGTACCTCGTTTTGCATTTTGTTGCTTTTTTGGTTTTGTCAAATCGACCAACGGGAGAAATCACATAGCTTTGATTAATACAATGCGATTTAGCTCCGCTGAACCTAAAGGTTTCTCTTTCGTCGAAATGACAAGTGAATTATTGAAACATTGGTACTTCCATCAACAAGATTTCAGCATCGGAAGTGGCTTCAAAAGTTACATTGTCAAAATCAGTAATCCCCAAACCGTCGCGTTGGGCCAAGTCTTGTCCGTCTACTTTCACACTTCCTTTGATTACAAATACGTAAAGTCCGTTGCCTTCTAATTTACGGCTGTATTCCAAAGTTACGCCTTGGTCTAAATTGCCCATGTGAAACCAAGCATCTTGGTGGATCCAAACACCGGCATCATCGGTGTTAGGAGATAAAATTTGTTGTAACTTATTGTGACGGTCGGTGGTGTCTAAGGTTATTTGTTGGTAACGCGGTTCCACATTGCGGTATTTCGGGAAGACCCAAATTTGCAATAAGTTGGTTCTGCGGTCGTGATTCGGATTGAACTCACTGTGTTGGATTCCGGTTCCGGCACTCATGACTTGTACGTCGCCAAACTTGATGACTTCAGTATTACCCATACTGTCTTTATGCGCCAAATCGCCTTCGAGCGGAATGGTAATGATTTCCATATTGTCGTGCGGATGCGTTCCGAAGCCCATACCGCCGGCAATGATGTCGTCGTTTAACACGCGTAATACGCCAAACTGTACTCGGTCGGGATTATAGTAACTCGCAAAACTAAAGGTGTGGTGGGCATCTAACCAACCATGATTAGCATGTCCTCTGGTCTCGGCTTTGTGTAAAATAGTATTTTTCATTTGCTTTTTTAGTTTGTTTTTTAATGGTCAAATGCAATCGAAACAAAGTTTCGATGCCATGATGTATAAATTTAGTAATTATTATGATACAAATTTACAATCAAGTATGGGCTGAGACACTTAATGTAGATTAAGAAGTGAGTTTACAGTTGCAGTCACAGTTTTCAGTTTAGTATTTCTGTAAACTGGGACTGAGTACTGAGACTATTTTTTAAGCATTCGCGCTTTCATCTTGCTGAAGAATTCCGGTGTAACACCAATATAAGAAGCGATTTGCTTTTGTGGCAATTTTTGAATGAGCGTTGGGTATTTTTTGCAGAATTTTTCATAGCGTTCCTCGGCAGTCAGGCTTAAATTGTCCATCAAACGCTCTTGGTTGGCTACTAAAGAATTCTCCGTTAAGATTCGGAAGAATCGTTCCAATTTTGGGATTTCGAGGTAAAGCTGTTCCTGATTTTCTTTGGAAAGAACAATAATTTCGGCATCTTCCAGTACTTCGATAAACAGATTGCCGGGTTTTTGAGAAAGTAAACTGTACATGTCGCTGATCCACCAACCTTCGCAGGCAAAGCTCATCACGTGTTCGACTATGTTGTCATTAATATTGAAACTGCGCAGTAAGCCCGAATTCACGAAATAGCCGTCTTTGCAAACTTGACCGGCATTTTGCAATATCGTTTTGGCTTTAACTTTTCGGGTTTCGGTTTTAGACAAAAATAGTTTTTCCTCCTCGGGTGTTAAGGAAATGTGTTTGGCGATATTTTGTAAAATCAGGCTCATGATTTCAAAAGTACGAAAATAAGCCCTAAAAAAAGCGGTCTTTCTCAGAAGGGAAAGACCGCTTTGGTTTTTTTTAATGTTTGTGACCGTCGTGATTGTTATGGTCATCTTTTTTCATAGGCAATAGCTTAAAACTTGAAGCTACGAATCGGCCGTTTTTAATTTCTCCGACTACTTCGGCTTTTCTCACTGCGGAGCAAAAACCATCTTCGGCATGCGCATCGCCGTGTTTGTTGATGTCGGTTCCGTCAACGAAATAGGCTTTTCCATCGATGCGAACGGCTAAGTCACAACCGGCTTTGCCTTTCATTCCGAATTGACATTGTCCGCAAGAAGCCTCAACGACTTGTGGTTTTTTTTCTTGGGCATTGATGGCGTTGATTCCAAAAGTTAGGAAAGCCACTAACAATAATTTTTTCATGATTATAAATTTACGGTTACTAATTCTGCGGTTTTTTTGGCTCTTTCCACTACGGTTTCTATGGGTGTTGCTACTGAATCGTGAGTCAATACAACGCCCATTCGGCGGTACGGTCGAGCACTTGGTTTCCCAAAGATACGAAAATCGGTTTTGGGTAAGGCCGCTATTTCGGAAATTCCGCTGTAGGTTGGGTTAGTCGAGTTTCCACCGGCCAAGATTACGGCACTGGCTCCGGCTTTTTCCAACGTAATTTCAAAGATGGGCAAGCTTAAAACGGCACGTAAATGCAACTCAAATTCGTTGAAGTTTTGGGTGCCGGCTAAAGTGACCATACCGGTATCATGCGGACGTGGTGATAATTCTGAGAAATAAACCCCTTCGTCGGTCAGGAAAAATTCGACGCCGAATAAACCTGCGCCGCCTAAAGCTTCGGTGACTTTTTTAGCCATGTCTTGTGCTTCTTGAAGGTCTTTGTCGAAAACCTTGGCCGGTTGCCAACTTTCTTGGTAATCGCCACGCTCTTGACGGTGACCGATTGGGGCACAGAACAACGTTGGATTGCCATTTTGAGTAACGGTCAACAAAGTAATTTCGGAATGAAAATTCACAAAGGCTTCGACGATGACTTCGATGATGTCGCCACGCGAACCTTCTTCGGCGTATTGCCAGGCTTTTAAAATATCGGCTTCGGTTTTGATGGTGGATTGGCCTTTGCCGGAGGAACTCATCAACGGTTTTACGACACAAGGAATGCCTACTTCCACTACTGCTTTTTGCAGTTCTTCGGCTGAGGTTGCATATCTATAGTTGGCGGTACGCAAGCCTAAGTCTTTGGCAGCCAAATCGCGGATGGCTTTACGGTTCATGGTGAAGTTCGCTGCTTTTGCAGATGGCACAACAGTGATGCCTTGTTTCTCATAATTATAAAAACGTTCGGTGCGAATGGCTTCGATTTCGGGAACGATAAAATCCGGTTGGTGTTTGGCTACGATACGGTCGAGTTCGGCACCATCGAGCATGTTGATGACTTCAAAGTCGTGGGCCACTTGCATGGCCGGAGCGTTTTCGTAGCTGTCGACAGCAATAACGGTTTGTCCGATGCGTTGGGCGGCGATGACGAATTCTTTGCCTAGTTCGCCGGAACCGAGGAGTAGTATTTTTTTAGACATGTTTAGACTTTTTAGATTGTTAGATTTTTAGACTTCTTAGATCTAAAAAAAAATCAGAACTTTTGCAAAAGTGTCTAATATTCTAAAATGTCTAAGCTGTCTGGTTTGCGTTAAGGATTGAGGCGATATCCTCGCAGTGTAGCGGAGAGATAAAGCCGAAAGCCTGACCCAAAGGGTAACGCTATAAAAAAGCCCCAAGTTTCCTTGAGGCGTATGGTTTTAAGCTAGTGCTGCTGCGATTCTTTTGAAAGCTTCTGTTAGTAAGGCCTCGCTGGTGGCGTAGGACAAGCGGATGCAGTTTGGATTTCCGAAAGCGTCGCCGGTAACGGTGGCTACGTTGGCTTCGGAGAGCAAATACATCGAGAAATCGTCGGCGTTGTTGATGGTTTTTCCGCGTAAGGTTTGACCGAAATACGCCGAAACATCAGGGAAAAGGTAAAAGGCACCTTCGGGCACGTTGATTTTGAAGCCCGGAATTTCTTTGGCTAAGGCGACTACCAAGTCTCTGCGATTTTTGAAGGCGGAAACCATGTCGTTTAACACACTTGGATCAGCATCTACGGCAGTAATGGTGGCTCTTTGTGCGATTGAGTTAGCGCCTGAAGTGACTTGGCCTTGCATTTTGGTACACGCTTTAGCGATGATTTCGGGTGCGCCGATGTAACCAATTCTCCAACCGGTCATGGCGAAGGCTTTGGCGACACCGTTAACCGTAATGGTTCTGTCGAACAAGCCCGGAATAGTAGCGATGCTGCAAAATGTTCCTGAGAAGTTGATGTGTTCGTAAATTTCGTCTGAAACGATATAGATGTTTGGGTATTTTTCCAAGACTTTGCCGATGGCTTCTAATTCTTCACGGTTGTACACTGAACCACTTGGGTTACAGGGTGAACTGAACCACATCATTTTGGTTTTAGGCGTGATGGCTTTTTCCAGTTGCTCGGGTGTGATTTTAAAATCGCTTTCAACCGATGTTGGGACTTCTACCGGAACGCCGCCGGACAATTTGATGATTTCGAAGTAAGAAACCCAATACGGTGCGGGAAGGATGACTTCATCGCCTTCGTTTAACATGACTTGCGCCACGTTGTATAAGGATTGTTTGGCACCTGTGGAAACTACAATGTTACCTGACTTGTAATCAAGATTGTTGTCTCTTTTAAACTTGCGGCAGATGGCTTCTTTCAGTTCTACATATCCGTCAACCGGAGTGTAGGTGCTGTAGTTGTCATCGATGGCTTTTTTGGCTGCTTCTTTGATGAAGTCGGGCGTGTTGAAATCGGGTTCACCTAAACTCAAGCTGATGATGTCTTTGCCTTGGGCTTTTAATTCTCTGGCCAAGGCTGCCATAGCCAAGGTTTGTGAGGTAGATAGATTGTTAATTCTGTCCGATAAAATACTCATTGTGTTGTGTTTAAAATGGGGTTAAATAAACAGACGCCAAAGTGGCGTCTGTTTTGGTATTAGGCTAGTTGAGGTTGTCTTCCCAGTTCTTTCAAATGTTTGAAGTGAGAAATGATAGCTGCGCGCGTGGTTTTAAATTCGTAATAAGGCAACTCACATTCTTTGGCTGTTTGTTTGACAATCTCGGCGATTTTGCCGTAGTGAATGTGGCTGATATTCGGGAAAATGTGGTGCTCGATTTGGTGATTCAATCCGCCGGTGTAGTAGTTGACCAACCAGTTTTTTGGGGCAAAGTTAGCGGTAGTAAACAATTGGTGAATCGCCCAAGTGTTTTCAATCTCGCCGTTTTCATCCGGGATAGGATTGTGGGTATCTTCTACCACGTGCGCCAATTGGAATACGACGCTCAAAATTACTCCTGCAGTGTAATGCATTACTAAAAAGCCTAAAACTACTTTCCACCAAGTGATGCCCATAACCATTGGAATAACTAACCAAATGGTGAAGTAAATGATTTTGGTAATGATTAATGTGGTCCAGCGGATTACCGGTTTTTTGAATTCGCCATAAGATAAGTTTCTTTTTAAATAGCGTTTCATTTGAAGAAAATCTGTTGTAATGGCCCAATTGAAAGTCAGTAATCCGTAAAGGAAAATCGAGTAGTAGTGTTGGAATTTGTGGAAACGATACCATTTAGCGGTTTTGGAAAAACGCAAAATTCGTCCGGCTTCCAAATCTTCATCGTGTCCTAAAATGTTGGTATAGGTGTGGTGCAAAACGTTGTGTTGTACTTGCCAATTATATACGTTTCCGGCTAGGATATAAATACTGCCACCCATGATTTTGTTTACCCATGATTTGTTGGAATAAGAGCCGTGGTTGCCATCGTGCATTACGTTCATACCAACGCCGGCCATCCCGATTCCGATGACAACATTGAGCAATAGATAAGCCCAAAACGGCATGTCCATCGCTAATAAAATGAAATAAGGCGTGAGGAAGATGGTGAACATCACCACGGTTTTAAGGTGTAATTTCCAATTTCCGGTTTTGTCGAGGTTGTTTTCTTTGAAGTAGTTGTTTACTCTGGAGTTTAGGGTTCTGAAAAACTTAAGGTTATCGTTCTTAGAGAAAACAGGTGTTGTGGTATTCATAAATATAAAGGGTATTCTAAAAATTTCTGTAAAGATAATTATATAATTATTTTAAAGATGATAAAGCTATCATAAATATCAACTAAAACGCTATTTTTGTTGAAAACTCTTTTTATGGAAGAAATTATTAAACAATTTCCTAATCTTACTGATAATCAGCTTTTACAGTTTCAGAAATTGGAAGCGCTGTATCACGATTGGAATGCGAAGATTAACGTTATTTCCCGAAAAGACATCGACGAATTGTACACCAAACACGTTTTACATTCGTTGGCCATTGCCAAAATCCAACCTTTTGAACCCGGAACTTACATTTTAGATGTAGGTACAGGCGGCGGGTTTCCCGGGATTCCTTTGGCTATTTTATTCCCCGAAACGCGTTTTTACCTGATTGACGTTATTGCTAAAAAGATCAAAGTGGTACAAGCGGTTACTGAAAGTTTGGGTTTGAAAAATGTCAAAGCAGAACAAATGAGAGCCGAAAATGTAAAAGGCGACTACGACTTTATCGTCAGCAGAGCCGTGACCAATATGCCTGATTTTTATGGTTGGGTGAAAGACAAAATTAAAAAGCAAAACAAACACACCTTACATAACGGTATTTTGTATTTAAAAGGTGGCGATTTAACCGTAGAATTAAAAGATTTTCCGAAAGCCACCGAATACAATATAGCCGACTTTTTCTCTGATTCTTTTTTCGAAACCAAAAAAGTAGTGCATTTACCGTTACAATTTAAGCCATAAAAAAGCCTCTCGATCGAGAGGCTTTTTTTAGTTTTTGATGATCTTTTTGGTGATGCTTCCGTTTTCGGTATTGATGTTTATCAGGTAAATGCCTTTGGTTAAGGTCACCGGAATCTCAAGTGTTCCGTTGATGTTTTGATGCTTCACACTATAAATGATTTTGCCTAACATATCAGTTACTGTAATAGCCGCATTTTCTATACTGTAATCACTATTGATTTCGATGGTTTTGTCAGCCGGATTTTTGATCCAAAGTGAAGTTAGTACTTGGTCATTGGTAGATAAAGCGCCACTGATAATTTCATTCAAAGCAAAAGTCACGTTGTTGGAGTTTAAAGTCACGTGATTTTCATTAACTGTTGGTATTGAAGATGCCACAAACGGAGTTGTTGATGAACCGGTGACCGGAGCATACAAATTGTTAGTTCCGGAGATAGCCATCGAACTCCAAGTGGGAATAAATGTAAAATAATCAGCGTTTAAGTTATTAAAGAACTCCGTTAATAAAGGGTCGGTTCCCAAATCGGCTTGAAAACCACTCATGTCAAATCTTCCACCTGGAGCTGTGTCCAATCCGTC
Source organism: Flavobacterium sp. (assembly GCF_024710485.1). Taxonomy (GTDB): domain Bacteria; phylum Bacteroidota; class Bacteroidia; order Flavobacteriales; family Flavobacteriaceae; genus Flavobacterium. The sequence continues at coordinate 124,806 of NZ_JANJUQ010000038.1, read as the reverse complement.
AGTATCTGTCGGGGCTTTAGAATTCGCTAAACTTTCATAAACAGTTAGCCAAGTAAAAAGAAAAGCTTGTCCGCGGAATCGGCTCACTTGATTCGTTTGATTTGCTGCAGGGGTAAAACGCAGGTTTATGATGGCGCGTTGTGTAGAATTTACGTTGAAGGTATGGTTCATTACCTCAAAATTCGGAGTGTAATTCATAGTTCCGTTTCCGGCTCCGTTAGCAATAGAAACGTTTCTTACGGTAGTAGGGAATCCCATAGTGTTCAATTCATTTTGAAACGCGTTTCTAAAGTTAGGTGCTCCGGTTGGTAACAATGAATTGCTTGCAGTGTTGAATTCAAAAGCGCTTCCGGTTTGTAAATGACCTTCTAAATGATCTATCAACATTTGTCGGGCCGCAGGACTTTTAATTAAACCGTCCACTACCGGTTGAACTGCTGTGCTGCCTAAGGGTCCGTAGGCCATATAATTAAACAGGTGTTGGAAGCCAATAGGGACGTTAGCTCCTTGGTGTGGTGAATCAAACGAAATGTACAAACGAGTGTCGTGATCCAAATTATTCATTTCCATGTAGCGTAACGCGTAACGCGAAATCAATCCGCCCATACTTGGTCCGATGATAACGTTTTTCTCAACACCTACTTTTTGTGCGTTAATGAGATTAATTATTTGCACCAAAACAAACGCATTTCTTTGTATAAAATCTACACCTCCATCAACTACTACAGTAGAGTTTGGACGTATATAGTTTGGAAAATTCACCAAAACAATGTCAAATCCGAGTGATCTTAAGTAATCGGCTAAATTTTGATTGGTACCGTAATTTAAACTGGCATATAAAGCAGGAATATTTCTGGAGTCGCCCGGATCAAAACCATCTACTAAAAAAACCGGTTTGTCCAAAATACCGTCAACAGTATCGGGAAAAATCTCGTATTCACCTTGACCTAAGAAAGCGGCAGTTTCCCCAAAACCTTGGTATGGAATGGTGGCCGTTACCGTATTAATCGCATTTGGTGCATAGGAGTTTTGATTGTTTCTGGCGGTACTGTTAAATCCAGTTGCAACCTGAATGACAAATGTTTGATGAACCGTTTCACCATTGCTAAATTGAATACGACAATTTACTGTTTGTTGGCCATCGTTATTGAAATGAATGGTAAAAGGTTGGTTTTGCTTGATAGTTCTCCATTCTTTATCTTCACTGGTTTGGTAAGCAATGTTGCTAATGATTCGAGCGGTAGTGTTGAAAATAAACTCGTCTTTCAAAACGAAAGTCACCACATTGGTTTTGGATTTGAGAACCAACGGTGATATCATATTCAAAGCGTGGCGTTGAAAAATAGCTGTCGCGCCATTCTTAAGTTGGTATTGTTGTTGGGCATTCAAAAAAACAGCACCTTTTTGAATCGCATCGGGGCTTAAGCTTTCGAAATCGGTTATTAAAACTCCGAGAGGAATTTCGTTTTTCACGGCTCCTAACTTGGCAGCTTCTCTCAGTACTTCGACTTTAGGCAAACGCGACAAAAAATCGGCCCTTTGTATTTCGTGGTAAACTTGAAGAAAATCATTCGAACTGATTTCGGTTTGTAGCCTTTGAGTGGCGTTGGAAATACCGAAAACCCGATCGTAAATAATTTTGGTTTCGCTTAATTCTCTGAGTAAGTCGCAAGATTGATTTTGCGCTGCTGAGAACAGTGATACAAAGCAAAAAATCAGTAACGTAATTTTTTTCATAGTTTCAATTTTTGATTTTGACGTTCGAATATACAAAAAATACCATTCTGAGAATAAAAAAAAGTCCGAGTATATACTCGGACTTTTTTGATTTTGAATAAGATACGATTATTCGCCTAAAAAAGGATAGCGATAATCAACAGGCGTAACAAAGGTTTCTTTGATGGTTCTAGGCGATACCCAACGCAATAGATTCTGCATTGAACCTGCTTTGTCATTGGTACCCGAAGCTCTGGCACCTCCAAAAGGTTGCATTCCAACAACCGCTCCGGTTGGTTTGTCGTTGATGTAGAAATTCCCGGCACTGTTTTGTAATGCGGATGCAGCTTCTTCAATAGCGTAACGGTCGTTGCTGAAAACCGCTCCGGTTAAGGCATAGTTCGAAGTTTCATCGACTAATTTTAAAGTTTCACTCCATTTAGAATCTTCATACACATAAATAGTTAATACCGGGCCGAACAATTCGGTCTCCATAGTAGTATATTTAGGATTTGAAGTTAAAATGACCGTTGGCTCTATAAAATATCCTTTTGATTTATCGTAATTGCCGCCAAAAATAACTTCAGTATCAGCGTCTTGTTTGGCTTGGTCGATGTATTTGGTCAATTTATTAAAAGAAGCTTCACTGATAACCGCCGTAACGAAATTAGAGAAATCTTCAGGGCTTCCCATTTTGATGGTAGCCAATTCTTTGCCCATTTCTTCTTTAATGGCCGGCCAAAGCGATTTAGGGAAGTACACTCTCGAAGCAGCCGAACATTTTTGTCCTTGGAATTCAAACGCACCGCGAATGGTATTGGCCACGACTTGTTTTACGTTGGCACTAGGATGCGCAATGATAAAGTCTTTTCCTCCGGTTTCTCCAACGATTTTCGGATACGATTTGTATTGGCTGATGTTGCTTCCGATTTTTGCCCAAATATCATTAAACACTTCTGTTGAACCCGTAAAGTGAACACCGGCTAAATGTGGACTGTTTAGCAACACTTCCGAAATCATACTCGAATCGCCCATTACCATATTGATAACGCCATCCGGTAAGCCGGCTTCTTTGAAAATTTGCATGACTACGTTAGCTGAATAGACTTGTGTTGCTGCAGGCTTCCAAACCACCACATTACCCATTAAAGCGGCACTTGATGGTAAATTACCGGCAATGGCAGTAAAGTTAAATGGCGTGATGGCATAAACAAATCCTTCCAGCGGACGGTATTCTACACGATTCCATACATCAGAAACAGAGTTTGGCTGGTCGTTATAGATTTGTGTCATGAACTGCACATTGTATCTCAAGAAATCGATAAGTTCACAAGAGGCGTCAATTTCGGCTTGGAAAATGGTTTTCGATTGTGCAATCATTGTTGCCGCGTTGATTTTGGCACGGTAAGGTCCGGCAATCAATTCGGCTGCTTTTAAAAAGATGGCGGCGCGTTGTTCCCAAGCCATGGCAGCCCATTTTTCTCTGGCTTTTAAGGCGGTGGCAATGGCTTTTTCTATATGCACTTTTTCGGCCAAATGGTATTTTCCAACCACGTGTTGGTGGTCGTGTGGTGCCGTCATATTTTTAGTGTTTCCGGTGCGAATTTCTTCCTCGCCAATATAGTTAGGAACATCAATTGTTTCGTTCCACATTTTTTGGTAGGCTGCTAAAACGGCTGCTTTTTCAGGCGAATTAGGAGCGTATGATTTTACAGGTTCATTGACCGCTTTAGGGACATGAAAAAATCCTTTTGGCATAGTGATGTTGTTTTTGAAAATTAGACAATTTTAAAGTCAAATAATCCAAACGCTGCAGATTATTGAATTTTACACAAAAGTACAAAGGAAAATTTGAAATTTCGGTAAGATGTTGGACCAAAATTAATTCAACGCAAAAGGCGCGCTCAACTTAAAGGTTGGTACAATTACCTTGAAGGTTTTGGTGGTCGTAAAATTAATCATGTTGAAGTAACCGCTCATCGCTCCGAAAGGAGAAGACAATAAACAACCCGAATTGTACGTGTGTTTTTCGCCCGGTTTGAGTACCGGTTTTTTACCAATCACACCTTCGCCGTCAACGATTTCTTTCTCATTGAGCGAATCCAGAATTTCCCAATGACGCGAGTTAAGTTGTACCGAATCTTTGCTGTGATTTTCTATGGTGATTTCGTAACTAAAGGCAAAATGAATCTTGTAGTTCTTGAAGTAAGTACCTTCAAAACTAGTCAAAACCGAAATTTTAATGCCTCTTGTTATTTGTGAAACCATGTAGTATTCATTCTATTAGGTTGTCAAATTTACAAAAAATACGCTTGCTTAAGTGAATTAGATGTTAAATTTTGATTAGTAAGTAATATCGACTGAGCTGGCAATTCCTTTACCGATGATGCGATCGAAACGTTGGTTGTTTTCTCGATAGTAAACCAAGGCAAAATAATTGTTTTCGGTTTGATGAAAATTACCGTCGATAGCGTTTTCTTCATCAACTTTACCATTGGCATCCGCAATAACATATTGGTAATTGGTGAATCCTTGTTTGATCATAATGGCTTTTTCGTAAACGCCTTTTTCGGCATTGTACTCCATTTTGTTCTCTTCTCCTATGGCAAAACCATTGAACATACCATTGACATAAATGGATTTTTTACCGAAGTAATTTGGCGCTGAAAGTGTGAAAAACACCCAAGCGTAATCGGCTTCGATTTCGTTGTTTTGAGCGTTGATGTTTTTTACAATAAAGTTCCCGTTAATGTCCGGGAAATAAGTGTATGGTACGTTGGCTCTGGCTTCGTTTCGGTACAAATGTGCATTGTAAATACCACCATTCGAATCGATGCGACCTATACTGTTGTTGGCGGCTCGGATGTCTTTATTCTCAAAAAATAAAAACTCATTCCCGGCCCAAAATTGGGTTTCGGTATCGTAGCGGTACACCAAATCGTTACCTATGGTAAACTGCGGTTTGATTCCGGTTATGGCGTTGTCAAATTTACCGTTTTGCAACAGCATTACTTTTACGTTTTGCAACGGACTTTGGAAGGTAATAGTAGTCGATTTGATAGTAAAATCGAGATTGTGTTTTTGGTTGATGACTGATAAGTTTCGCGCTCTTCTGACTTGCATCGGAACGGTTACCAATTCTTCGTATAAAATGAATTTTTTAGTAAAAACGACTTCTTTGTCATCGTTTAAAATTTTGATAATGTAGTTGCCACTTACTCGAAATTGGGTAAATCGGTTGGGGAAAGTCAATCGATAATGCGAATACAGCTGAAGCGTGGTAAGCGAATTGGTATAATCCTGAATGCGTTGGTCGTCGAAACCGTTCAAGTATTCGTTTTTAAACAATTGCGAAGGCTTCCAATCGTAATCACAATGTGTGATGGTGTAAAAATAATTGGCTTCGTTACCGTATAAATCGTCAAATTGGAATTGAAACGTATCTCCCAATCGGAAAATCGGGATAGCATTTTGGCCGTTTTGAACAAAGCTAACGGTTTTGATGTTGTAAGGTGGCGGGATTTCTTTTTCAACTTGAGCAGCAACGCAGCAAGTCAATAACAGCATACTAAAGGCAAAAATTCTTTGAATCATAGCTTTTTTATCAGAATAGTAAAGATACTAATATATTCTTAACCAGAATAATGCCAAATCTTATATTTTACTTAAAGCAAACCGGAATGATTTCGCCTTTAGCCAAACAGTATTTCTCGACCAATTCAGGGGCGATTTTATGGGTGTAATCTTCCTCAACTACAGTAAAACCGATACTTCTCAATTTGTCGAAATAATCCCTGCCATACACGCGAACGTGATCATATTGACCGAAAATTTTAGCGCGCTCTTTTTGGTCGGTGATACTGTCATCTGAAAAAGTTACCGCTCTCGACAAGTCTTGCGGAATTTGGAAAATGCCCATGCCGCCCGGTTTCAATACACGATACAATTCCTGCATGGCTTTAGTGTCATCCGGAATGTGTTCCAGAACATGGTTGCAAAAAATGATATCGTAGTGGTTGTCTTCAAAAGGTAAGTTGCAAATGTCGGCCTTCACATCTGCCAAAGGCGACAGTAAATCCGTAGTCGTATACTCGATATTACTTTGTTTCTTAAAACGTTTGTAAAATTCCTGTTCGGGCGCAAAATGCAAGACCTTCTTTTTCTCTTTAGCGGTAAAAAAATCGGTTTCGTTTTGCAAATACAACCACAACAAACGGTGTCTTTCCAACGAAAGTGTACTCGGCGACAACACATTGTTTCTCTGATTGCCGTAACCGTAGGGTAAAAACATGCGGAAACTTTTTCCGTCAATCGGATCAGTGAAACGACTGCCTTTCAAAACAAAAGCCAAAATCGGACGCACCACTATGCTTAACCGAATTAAGATAGGTCTCGGAATTGTGTTTAAGATGAATTTGAATAGTTTTTTCATTACAGTACCAGAGGTTTTTGACGGAATTCATCTTCTTCGTTACTCTCGATACCTAAAGCTTTATAAATATAGGCAAAAGTCGAAAGCAATTCAGGCTTGCCGTTTACCAAGGCTACATTGTGTTCAAAATGCGCGCTTGGTTTTTTGTCTGCAGTTACTATTGTCCAGCCGTCTTTTAAGGTTTTGATGTTGCGACTTCCCATATTAATCATAGGCTCAATGGCAACCACCATACCTTCAACAAATAATTTGCCACGACCTCTTTTACCGTAGTTTGGCATTTCGGGTGCTTCGTGCATGACGCGCCCTAAGCCATGTCCGACTAATTCACGAACTACACCGTAACCGTGTGCTTCGGTATATTTTTGAATAGCATTACCCACATCTTCCACGCGGTTCCCGATTTTAAATTCGCGAATCCCAACATACAAGCTTTCTTTGGTAACCTGTAATAATTTTTTGGTCGCCGGAGCTACTTCGCCTATTTCAAAAGTATAGGCGTGATCGCCGTAGAATTCGTTTTTCAAAACGCCACAATCTACCGATACCACATCGCCTTCTTCGATAGGGCGATTGGTAGGCAAACCATGAACTACTTGCTCGTTTACGCTGGTCAACAAAGTTGACGGACAGCCGTACAAACCTAAAAATCCCGGAGCCGCTTGATGGTCACGAATGAATTGTTCGGCTAATTTGTCGAGTTGTAACGTAGTAACTCCCGGTTTTATTTCGTTGGCTATCATGCCTAAGGTTTTGGAAACCAATAAGGCACTTTCGCGCATCAATTCGATTTCTTCTGCGGTTTTTTGAATAATCATCTGCTGTAATTTGACTTTTACTTCAGGCCTGTTGCCGTGAATGAGGTTGCAAAAGTAATTATTTTAAGCTTACTTATTCAGGATTGGCCATGATTTTAAACAGTTTGGCATTCGAATCGAAGTAACGGTTTTCTATCAACAGTTTGGATAATTGGGCCGAAACCAAGTTGTTTTCTCGGGTGTTGATTAAGAAAATGGAGCTTTCTCCAAAGGAAAACAATCGTTCCTCCGAAGTCAACATCGTATTGTAATCTACGACCAGATTGTCAATCAACTGTTTTTGTTTTTCTAAGGAGCTGATTTCGGTTTGTTGTGCTTTGATCTTGTTTTTCAAGGAAACGCGCTCCAAATCCAAATCGAATTTCACATCTTGTAACTTGAACTTAGCCAATTGTAAACTACCGCGTTCTTTTCGCAAAAAAAGGGGAAAGTAAAAATTCAAACCAACTTTGTAATCCTGAAACCGATAATTATCAAAATACCGTGGTTCGGATAAATAGGAATATCCTAAGTCGATTTTCGGCAACAACATATTAGCTTTGAGTTTTCGTTCCACTTCGAGCATTTCGATTTTTTGTTCCAAAGCGTTAATTTTCGGATGATTTTCCAAGGATGGATTGTCCAACATCAGGTCGTTAGTACGCAAAGTTTCTTTGATGGTCAGCATCAAATTCTCTTCCGGAATAATCTCGTCTTGCAACTCGAGCGGCACATTGTTTTCCAACCATAGGAAGTTGGCCAATTCCAATTTGGCTTTGGCCAGTTTCAACTGTGATTCTTCCAAACTCAATTTTCTGTTTCTAACGATTATACCGGCTTCAACACTGTCAATGGCGGGTTTGTCACCTTGTTCAATCGACTTGGATATTCCTTGATAGCGGATGTTGGCATTATTGAGATAGGTTTGATACAGTGTGACTTCGTTGTAGTTTCGTTTCCAATTGAAATACGCCACCGAAGCATCGTATAAAACCGAAACCGCCATTAAATTTCTTTCGGCCTGACTCAATTTCACTTGGATTTTAGCTTTTCGCAAATCGGCCATACGTTGGTTGATAAATAAACCTTGTCCAAGCGGAACCGAAATCCCTAAGGAAGTCAGCCCTTGGTTAGGCACGGTGTTTTCGGGGTTGAGGTAAATCCCTTCGTTATTGTCGAATCCGGCCTTGATTTCTACGCCGTACCATGTCGGGATTTTAAAACTGCTGTTTAAAATCGAATAATATTCGTTGTCTTTGAATTTCTTTTGTTCAAAGTCAACCTCAATTTTCGGGTCGAAACCGCCGCGTGCCATCATTAAATTGGCTTGAGCCTGATTGATTTCTAAGTTGGCGCTTTTCACCAGCGGATGGTATTTTTTAACATAGCCCAAAAACTCATTATAGGTAAGTTCTTTGGAAGTGTTTTGACTCCAAACCGAAAATCCGAACAATAAAAAACCTATGAGAATCGATTTCATTATTTTTTGTCTTTTGAAGTGCTGTTTTTAGGCTGGTAATAGTTTGGCGGAAATCCGTTCAGCGTACGCCAAATCTCAAACCAAACCGGAACATTGTCGAGTAACGCTAAGGTTTGCGCACCCGAACCGATGCTGATTTGTTTTGGCCACGCTTCTTCGTTTTCATCCGGCGCAATCAGAACGCGAAATTTACCATTGTCGCTGATAAAGTTTTCGATGGCTACAATTTTACCACCGAAAGTTCCGTAAGACAAGTTTGGCCAACCAGAGAATACGATAGTGGGCCAACCATCGAACCAGATTCGGACTTTTTCTCCTTTGTGCAATAAAGGCAAATCGGTAGCCGAAACAAAAGTTTCTACGGCGATGTCGTATTTGGCCGGCATGATGCTTACAATTTGAGTCCCTTCTTTAATGGTTTCACCAATTCCTGATTGCAACGCACGGTTTACATAACCACTTTGCGGTGCTTTGATGTAATACATCCCGTTTCGGATTTGGTAATTGGTGTATTGGTTTTTGAGTTTGTTAACTTGCGCTTCAGTATCGTACTGACTGCTCAAGGCGGTAAATCGGTCGCTGCTGGCTTTTTGCTCTTTTTCGTTGTATTCGGCAACGATGCGATTGACTTCAACCTTGGCGTTAATCAATTCGTTTTCGCTGGCCAATAATTTGTTTTCCTGTGTGATGATTTTGGCTTCGGTTTCTTGCAATTTCAAGCGTTTTTCTTCCACATCGGTCATCGGTTTCAAGCCTTCTTTATTTAATGCTACGGAGCGATTGAATTGGGTAGTGGCAATTTTAATTTGGGTACGCACGGCTACCAAATCCATACTGTCGCTTTTGACTTTTAAGATGGCTTGACGGATTTTGTTGTTGGCTTGTTGCAATTTCAGCTGACGTTCTTTGCGGATGGCTTGGATTTGGCCTTCTAACGAAACTACTTTGCCACCGTAGGATTGCTCGGCCATTTCTTTGGCTTTGAGTTGGCTTTCGGTGTTTTTAACCAAGTTCGGGTCGAGGTAATCTTCTTTGGTTTCTGAAATAAATAAAATGGTGTCGCCTTTTTGTACAAAATCACCTTCTTTGACATACCATTTTTCGATTCTACCGGCTATGGCAGTATGAATGGTTTGCGGTCTTTGGTCCGGTTTTAGCGTCGTTACGGCACCTGAACCCGAAATGTTTTGTGTCCAAGGTAAAAACAAAATCAATAAACCAAATAGGGATACACCAACGATAATTTTATTCAAAACTTTGTAATGCGGACGATTGCTCAGCGTTTTGAAAGTGCTGTATTTTTCTATGTTTTGATCGATACGATTGTTGTTAGAAATGTTAAGCATTTGTATTATTGTTTAGTGTCGTTAATAATTTTGCCTTCGCTCATAGTAATCTTGCGGTTGCATTTTTGTTTCCAATACTCATTTTTAGAGGAAACAATTAAAGTCCATTTGTTTTCATTTGATGTGATAAAATCAATTACTTCTTTAGCCGCATCATTATCCATTTTATCCAGAGAATCTTCGTAGAATAAAATTTTTGGGCGATTGATGATGCTTCGTGCCAACAGAATTTTTTGAGCGTTAGATGATGAGAGTTGTTTGCCTTCCGGATAAATTTTGGTTTCCAAACCTTTCGGTAAAGATTTAATGAAATCGCCTAATTTAACACTATCGATAGCCCATTTTAAATCTTCTTGTGAAATCAGCGGGTTGTTGAATGTGATATTTTCTAAAATAGTGCCTTCAAAAGGAGTTTCGCCGGTAATGATGGTGCTGATTTGAGATCGGTACTGCTCTAAATCAATTTTTCGGTACGTGTCATCGTTGATGTAAAAAGAACCCGAAGTTGGTTTCATCAAACCGGATAGTATTCGTATAAGCGTGGTTTTTCCAGAACCGTTGTTTCCTTCAAGATAAATTTTATCCGATTGCTCTATGGTCAGATTAATCTTTTCCAATACGTAATCGGTAGCATCCGGAAATTTGAAACTTAAATTCTCAGCTGCCAACTGAATGTTGGTGTAGCAAAAGTCGGAAGGTTTGGTCGAAGTTTCTTCTATATCCAAATCGGTTATCTGACCAATTTTTTCCACCGAGGTCAATACATCATATAAGGTTTCTAATCCGATAATTATTTTTTCCACAGAATTAATTACCAATAAGATGATAATTTCAGCGGCTACGAACTGACCGATATTCATCTGTTGATTCAAAACCAAATAGCCGCCTATGAGCAGTAAACCTGCGGTTATAATGATTTTAAAGATAATCAATTGGGTGAATTGTCTTTTAATAACATTGAAATGTTTTTCTCGGTGTGCTAAGTACTCCGAAACCAATCGGTCATTTTTGGTTAACGCATAGTCAAAGTTAGATGCTTTTTTGAAGCTGAAATTGTTTCGGGCTATTTCTTGTAACCAACTCACTACTTTATACTTGTATTTCGATTCTTTTAAGCTGCTGGATAAACCGGAACTGTACGAAAATTTAAAAATGATGTACAACAGCATCATCAAGAAGATTCCGAAGAAGATAAAAAACGGATGGTACAACGATAACAATATGATTCCGAAAACAATTTGCAGCAAAGCCGAAGAAAAGTCAATCAGCAATTTTGAGGCGCCTTTTTGAATGGTAAGCGTGTCAAAAAAACGATTCGCCAATTCCGGCGGGTACTGATTGTGCAAAGCTTCGGTTTTGATTTTCGGCAAACGAAATCCGAATTCAAACGAAGACCGAATGAATATTTTTTGTTGTAAGTTTTCGGTAATACGCAATTGCATTAACGATAATATTCCGACCAAAGCCACACCCGCAATCACAATAAATACCAAAACAATCCAAGAAACGCTTACACGTCCTGATTGGATTAAGTTGATAATAGCCTGAATTCCCAGCGGTAACGACAAACTCACCAATCCGGCAAAAATGGCGTAAAAAAAGACTTGCAGTATGTCTTTACGGTCGAGTTTGAGTAGGTTGATTAACCTTTGAGATGCATTGAGTGCCATAGTTATTTGCTTAAGGTTTTTTGAACCAAATCAATATAAAATTGGGTTGGCGAATTGTTTTCATTACAATTGGTAATGGTTTTTAAATGGTCTTTTAAAAAGTGTTGGTGCAACGAACCTTCCACTATAGAAGAAGCCAAGCTTTTGGCATAACCGTATTCAGGATTCACTTCTTGAATGATATCAATAATTCGGTTGATTACGCGTTTGTACACTAAAAAGAAACCTTCTTTATTTTCCTCGTCGACTTCTTTCGTAAGTAACGTTTTAGTGAATTCGGCTATGATGATTTTATTTAAAATCGATTCGTTGATGTGTAATGTAGCCGTATCATCTTCTACTTTTTCGGTTACTATAGTGATGGCTCTTTGGAGTTTTTCCATCGGATTCGGAATGTTTGTGGTTGAAATCAGCATGCGGTATTCTAACCAGCCCCAATACCACGATGACAGGTACAACATCAACTTGTGCTTACTTTCGAAATAACGATAGATAGAACTTTCGTTAGAGCCAATCAGCTCGCCGAGTTTTTTAAATGTGAAATTTTCAAAGCCAATTTCATCGATTAAAATAATGCTTTTTTGAATGATTTTTTTACCCAAATCTGAGGTCTCAGGGTTTTTTACAAATAGTTTCGGGTTGACCGTAATTGAAATGTTTGATAAGATACTATTCATAGTTTTTTTATTTATGAGGAACCGACTTGATAGTTTTCATTTGAATCACATCGACTAAAAAGGCAAAGGCCATAGAGAAATAGATGTAACCTTTAGGGATTTCAAAGTGTAAGCCTTCGGCAATCAATGATACACCAATCATCATTAAAAAACACAAAGCCAAAATTTTGAATGACGGATGTTTAGCAATAAACTCACTAATAGGTTTGGCTGCCACTAACATGATAATAACGGTAACAATTACCGCTGTATACATAATCCATAAGTCTTGTACCATACCTACGGCGGTAATGATCGAATCGATGGAGAAAACCAAATCCAACAAGACCACTTCGCCCAGGAGTTTTTGAAAAGAAACTTTTTTTGCCGGAGTTTCACTACCGGATTGTATGGCTTCGGTTTTGTGGTAAATCTCTTTGGTGCTTTTGTATATCAGGAACAATCCGCCGACCAATAGAATGATACCTTTACCGGTAAAATCGATATCAAACAATCGGAATAACGTTTGGTCAAGTTTTAAAATCCACGAAATTAACGCTAATAAGCACAAACGCATGATTAAGGCTAATCCGATTCCCCAAAAGCGTAATTTGTTGCGTTGGTTTTCAGGTAATTTATCGGCTAAAATGGAGATAAAAATAATATTGTCTATGCCCAGAATGACTTCTAAAGCAATTAATGATAATAAGGGAATGATAGCTTCTGTTAACATATTTATTCTAAAATTAGTTTAAATCCGAAATTCAAATTTTTCATGTCTTGTAAGTTCGGGTTCACTTTGTTGTTTTTAAAATCCAAAAGGCGCAAGTGGTCTAATCGCATAATCTGTTTGGGCAATTCCATAAAGTTATTGTCGTTCAGATACAACATTTCCAGTGATTTCATGTTTTCAAATTGTTTGGGAAGTGACTGCAGTTTGTCGTTTTCCAAGTGTAGCTCTTTTAAACCGGTTAAGCTGTTTAAAACATCCATACTCTTTTCCAAATCAAATTGTTTTTCATCGTTCAAATACAATACTTGTAATTTAGACAAACTTTTCAAGGTTTTAGGTAACACTTTAAAGTTGTTTCCGCTTAAATCTAGTGTTTTCAGGTTGGTGAGCTTTGAAATGCCTTCAGGGATTACAGTAAGGTTGTCATTTTTTAAACTTAAATATTCCAAGTTAATAAACACCGACCAATCCACATTGTCTAAAACCACTTTCTGATTGCTTAAGTCTAAACTGATTACTTCTTTAGGCGAAAGTAATGCCTGACTCAAACTCACAAATTTTTTGGAATCTGAAATGGAGGGCGTTTGTGAGGTCATAACATTGATGCTGCCCAACAATACAAGTGCTAAAATTACAATCTTTTTCATAGCTATTGATTTTGAATGTATTTAGACGCAAAGATAATAGTAAAACTATTAATTATGAAATTTTAACTTTTATTTATACATATTTCAACCCTGCTTTATGAGAAATGTCATATTTTTATAAGGATTTGGGAAATAATTTTGAACAAAATTTTAGTTATGAGCAAATATGTTACCGCTGCGGAAGCAGTCAAAGTAGTAAAATCAAACGACCGAGTGTATGTCCAGGCTGCTGCGGCTACACCTTCTGTATTAACCAAAGCCCTAGCCGAGAGAGCCGCCGAGTTAAGGAATGTTGAAGTTTGTCACTTACATACCGAAGGGGATGCGCCTTATGCCAATCCGGATTTAGCGGATAGTTTTCATGTGAACTCCTTTTTTATCGGAGCCAATGTCCGCCATACTTTAAAAGCCGGAAACGGTTCGTATACGCCGGTATTTTTAAGCGAATTACCTCATTTGTTTCGCAAAAAAGTTTTGTTGATTGATGTGGCTTTTATTCATGTTTCACCACCGGATCGTCACGGTTACTGTTCCTTAGGGGTTTCCGTTGAGGCTACTTTAGCGGCTATTGAAAACGCGAAAATTGTGATTGCCCAAGTCAATCCGCAAATGCCGAGAACCTTTGGCGATGGTATTTTACACGAATCCGAAATTGATTATTTGGTGGACGTTAACGTACCTATTTTTGGTCATGAACCTTCTCCTTTTTCCAAAGAAGAAGAAAAAATAGGTGAGTACGTGGCTTCTTTAATTGAAGACCGAAGCACTTTGCAAATGGGTATTGGTTCTATACCAAATGCGGCTTTGAGCAAATTAAAAAACCATAAAGATTTAGGCTTACACACCGAAATGTTCTCTGACGGTGTCATCGATTTAATCGAAAGCGATGTCATCAATTGTAATTATAAAGGCACCTTGCGCGGTCGAGTGTTAGCCACTTTTTTAATCGGTTCGAAGCGACTATACGATTTTGTAAGCGACAATCCGTTTATCGAAATGAAGGAATCTTCCATGGTGAACGATACAGCGCGTATTCGCAAAAACCCTAAAATGGTGGCTATCAATTCGGCCATTGAAGTCGATGTTACGGGTCAGGTTTGTGCTGATTCCATCGGAGCGCATATGTATTCAGGAGTTGGCGGTCAAATGGATTTCATTCGAGGCGCGTCTTTAAGCGATGGCGGAAAAGCCATCATTGCTTTGCCTTCCATTACCAAAAGAGGCGAGAGCCGCATAGTACCGTATCTTAAACAAGGAGCCGGTGTAGTAACTACGCGTTCTCATGTGCAATACATTATTACCGAAAACGGCATAGCCAATTTGTACGGTAAAACCCTTAAGCAACGTATTGACGAAATGGTTAAAATTGCCCATCCAAACCATCAGGAAAACATCGAAAGAAGTTATTATGAAATGTTGAAATAAAAAAAGCCCCGAATCTTCGGGGCTTTTTTTATAGTCTTACTAAAAGTGATTTTCCGGTCATGACTTCCGGTTTCGGAATGTCCATCAATTCTAAAATGGTTGGTGCAATATCACCTAAAACGCCGTCATGCACTCGGATATGATCTTTATCGACCAGAATTATCGGCACCGGATTCGTAGTATGCGCGGTGTTAGGCGAGCCGTCCGGGTTAATCATGGTTTCGCAATTGCCGTGATCGGCTATAATTATAGTAGTGTAGTCATTTGCCAAAGCGGTTTCAACCACTTCTTTTACGCAAACATCAACCGCTTCACAAGCTTTAATGGCAGCTTCCATTACGCCGGTATGACCCACCATGTCGCCGTTGGCAAAATTCAAACATACAAAATCAACTTCGCCTTTTTCCAATTCCGGAATCAAAGCGTCTTTCAACTCGTAGGCACTCATTTCGGGTTGTAAATCGTAAGTAGCCACTTTTGGGGAATTTCTCAAAATTCGGGTTTCGCCTTCAAACGGTACTTCGCGTCCGCCCGAAAAGAAAAACGTTACGTGCGGATATTTTTCAGTTTCGGCAATTCGGATTTGCTTCTTTCCGGCTTTTTCCAATACTTCACCTAAGGTTTCAGTGATGTTATCTTTGTCGTAAATTACGTGAACATTTTCATAAGTGTCATCGTAATTGGTCATTGTTACGTAATACAAATTAAGCTTGTGCATGTTTTGCTCGTGGAAATCCTTTTGGGATAAGGCTTCGGTTAGTTCGCGACCTCTATCGGTTCTGAAGTTGAAGAAAATCACCACGTCATCGTTTTGAATCGTAGCCAAAGGTTGGTTGTTCGCATCTACTTTCACCAAAGGCATAATAAACTCATCCGTTACGTTTTCAGCATAACTTTCTGCTATACTTTCTGCTAAATTTGTCGTGTGTTTTCCCATGCCGTTCACCACTAAATCGTAAGCTAATTTTACGCGTTCCCAACGTTTGTCTCGGTCCATAGCGTAATAACGACCAACTACTGAAGCTATTTTTACCGAAGTGTTTTCGATGAATTTTTCCAGGTCTTCAATATAACCTTTGCCCGATTTCGGATCAACATCTCGTCCGTCGGTAAAGGCGTGTACAAATACTTTTTCCAAACCAAATTCTTGAGAAGCCTCAATCAAACCACGCAAGTGCGAGGTATGCGAATGCACCCCGCCATCGGAAACCAACCCTAAAAAGTGAACCGCTTTATTGTTGGCTTTGGCATATTCAAAAGCAGCCACCAATGGCTTTTCCTGTGCCATGGTTTTGTTGGCTACGGCCAGGTTGATTTTGGCCAAATCCTGATAGACGATTCTTCCGGCGCCTAAGTTCATATGTCCGACTTCAGAATTTCCCATTTGTCCTTCGGGTAAACCTACGTTCAAACCGTCGGTTCTCAATTGGGCATTCGGATATTGTTTGTATAAACCATTAATAAACGGCACATTGGCGTTGTCAATAGCGGAAACTTTCGGGTCGGGTGATTTGCCCCAACCGTCTAAAATCATCAGGATTACTTTCTTGTTCATGGGTTGCATTTTACCCGACAAAGATAAGGGATAAAATTGATTTTTTAGAAGCGTTCTCTCGTTTTAGGTTTGGTAAACGAATTGTAAAAACGCGAATTTTTAACCGAGTTGTAATCGATAAAATAACGAACGCTGATAGAGAAAACATGGTTCAAATTATCGTTGTTTACTGCATCGCGCAGATTGGATTCAAACTGACGGTCGAAATTACGACTGAATAGGTACGAATTATTGCGGTACAAAACAGAGACCTGACTACCCGGCGCAAACCACCAAGAATAGGTTAAGTCCAAGTTCCATAAGTTGAGGTTCGAATTTCGGTTTTCGGTATAGGTTGTATTGGGTAAAAATCCGCCGTCGTCTTGTAGGGTCAGTATATCATGATTAGTAACGTAGGACCAATAATGACGAACATTCAGATTGAAATTCATTTTGTCGTTAATCGAATATTTTCCTTGCAGCGTGTTGGTGTACGTTATTCGGTTTCTTCGGGCGAAAATAGTATTGTCGTCTTCGTCAAAGGCAATCCAACCGATGTTGTTGTTTTGTCGGTTGAGGGTAAAATTGTAAATCAAGGCAAATCGGTCGCTGAAACGGTATCTCGGACTGAAAACAAAACCATAGTTGATGCGCCCTTTTTCGTTAAATTTGGTTACAAATGGATTGATATCCAATGCAAATTTCCGATTGTAATTACTCGAATAATAGACATAGGCATTGTAACTTTCCGGAATCATTACAAACTTTTCCTCGTTGAAAGAACGCGGTTCGTAAAAATCATAAACCTTTAAAGGGCTAATAGTACCGCCAAAGCCATAGTAGTCGTTCTTTTTATCGGTAGTGTTGAAATTCAGGCGCATGTAGCCCGATTGAATTCGGCCTGTCCTGTTGTCAAACTCCGAATAATTATTCAACGAGGCATAGAAGGTGTTAAAAACGCTGTTAGGGTTTAAAATACGATAGCTCGAGTTGAAATACAGTCCGTGATAATGGGTTTGAAAATTAATACCTAAATCGTTGTTGTCATAATCGTCAGAAGTGTAGACTCCACCGAAGCTATGACGGAATTTGCCACTGGTTTCTCCAATGTTCAAATAGGCGCTGATGCCTTTTTTGTCTTCAAGGTCAGAATGATTGTTGATGTAGCTGTATTTAAAGTTCCCCGAAACATTATACGTGTTTTTCTTAGTGTTTAAGTCCCAAACCAAGGCGGAAACATTGGCATCACGAAATGTTCCGTTACGCATAACATTGGTATTAATAAAAGATACCGAGGAGTTTTTGCGAAAACGTTGATCAAGCACCAAAACATTGTAGTTGGTAAGCGGCGAAAGGGTTTCGAGTCGGGTGGTATTGGTATCGTTGTCTTTGATGTGAACACTGGTTTTTTCCGAAACTGCATTCAATACACCAATTCCCAATCCGTTTTTGGTTCGCCCGGACACTTTGAATGCATTAATTAGTTTGATAGTGCTGGGTTGGTCTAGAACCGTTTCGTTATCGGCTACATTCAGGTAATCCGGAGTTTCGCCAATCCTACGGGTATACAATAAATCACCTTTGTTAAAGAGGTCTGTTCCTTCGGTAAAGAAAGGACGGTTTTCAGCAAACTGTTGCTCAAAAGCCGTTAAGTTCAACTCTACGTTGTCAAACTTGGTTTGCCCAAAATCGGGAATCAATATGGCATCTAAAGTAAAGGCATCGTTGATTCCGTATTTGATATCCATTCCGCCGCGGAATTCACCGTAGGTTCTTTGGGAAGTATTGGAATAAAAATACTGGGAAGCATAGGGAATCAAAAACAATCGGGTAGGCGTTTCAATGTTTTCTATACCTTCTAAAATACCGGCTTGTATGCTTTCGTTTTCAATTTTTCGGTCTAAAAGTGACCACGAATATTGTTGGCGATCGCGTCGAATTTCTCGGTAAAAATTAATGCCCCAGGTTTGCTTTTTTTCGGAAGGAAAACGGAGCGCTGCATAAGGAATTCTCATTTCAACGGTCCAGCCGAAGTTGGTAATTTCTACATGGCTGTCCCAAATAGCATCCCATGAAAAATCTTCGCCGTAAGCTTCGGTATAAACACCGTCTTGTTGAACTCCTGCGGCGCTAACAAAAAAACGGAATTCTTGTTGGCCATCGTTGTATCCGTTTAGCAAAACACCAAAATGATCGGCTACGGCAAAATCGTCTCTTAGGGTAAATTCACTTAAAATTTTTGAAGGTTCGTCATCGTGTAATGTAGCAGCAATGTATATGGCACTGTTGTCGTAAATTACTTTGACTTCGGTTCTTTTACCCTCTGCTATGGGTTTTCCGTTGTCAGGTTCTATCATGAGGAAATCTTTGGCTACATCGGCATTAGCCCAAGAAGCCTCGTTAAACTTTCCGTCGATTACAATTTTTTCTGAAGTACTTTTTGTTAAAAGAGTTTTTTTCTGACCAAAAACTACGCCTGAAAAGAGCATGACTAAGCAGAAAAAAAAGTAAGAATGATTCGACATTAATATTGTTGTTTGACGAACAAAAGTAATTATTTAATTGATATTTCCAATTCTCTGTTAAAATTAAACTGATTGATTGTTATGGGGTTAAAAGATTAAAATTTGCTTAATTGGTATTGAAAAATTTGCTTTAGAAAAATTATGCTTTATATTTGCCCAACCCAAGTTTGATGCTAAACCTATAAATTTCAATGAATTATAAGTCTTTTTTCTTAGTGTTTTTAGTGCTGTTGATGTCTTTCGACAGTTTTCCTGACAAAACCAATCCACCAGTAAAAGTTCCAACCACAACAGTAGATACCGAGTCTAAAGTTGTGGCCGCTTACAATCAGTTAGATGCAAATTCTTTCGCTTTACCCAGTTTCGAAAGCTTTAGAATAGCCGTCGAAGGATTTCAAGTTTTGAAAGAGAAAGGGATTATCAAAAAAAATATTTTGACTTTGGTTGATTTTAGTTTGTCTTCAACGGCTAAAAGACTTTGGGTAATCGATTTAGATAAAAACATTGTTTTATTCCAAACTTTAGTAGCGCACGGCAGAAATACCGGTGAAGACATTGCCCGAGTTTTTTCTAACAAAGCCGAATCGTACCAAAGTAGTTTAGGTTTTTATGCTACCGCCGAAATTTACAAAGGCAAACACGGTTTGTCCTTGAAATTGGATGGTTTGCAAAAAGGTTTAAACGACAAAGCTCGTGAAAGAGCCGTAGTTATTCACGGAGCCGATTATGTGTCGGAATCTTTTATTAAACAAAACAAACGCTTGGGCAGAAGTCAGGGTTGTCCTGCTGTTCCGTTAGAAATGAATGAGAAAATCATCAATGTGATTAAAGATAAATCTTGTTTGTTCATTTATCATCCAGCTGCCAAAGAAGAGATTGTAGCCAAGCTAAACGCTTAATTTTTTCCACATTACATAGTGTATTCCAATGCCTTCAATGTTGAAAGGCTCTCCTTGTATGGTGTATCCTAATTTTTGATAAAAACCTCTGGCGTTTTCCCGAGCATTGAACCAAATCAACGCAGTGTCGGAAGCCACTAACAAATTTTCGCAATATTGTACCAATTGTTTGCCGTAACCTTTACCTTGGTTATGTTCTAAAACGGCCATACCTCTGATTTGCATTTGTTTATTTTCTTCAAAAATAGGATTGGAATTCTCAAATAATGATATGATGGCTTGTAACTTATCATTGTCAAACAAGCCGTAATGGTTTGTGGTAGGCAGCTCATCACCTTCAAAACGGCAAGAATCGATTGGTTTACCTTTTCTCAACACTTCATGTCGGACAGGATAGCTTGCTTCAGCTGTTATTATTCGAATGGTAATCATGGGCTTTTTTCTAACAATTTGGTTTTGTTTGGGTTATAAATGAATCCCGATTTTGCAATAATTTTTTTTAAAAAAATTTGCATCAAAGGAAACTTATTCTATATATTTGCACTCACAAATGCGGAAGTAGCTCAGTTGGTAGAGCTCCAGCCTTCCAAGCTGGTTGTCGCGAGTTCGAGCCTCGTCTTCCGCTCTGAAATGAAAACCTCTAATTCATGTTAGAGGTTTTTTTATTTATGTTGTTTCCAATTGATGTTTTACTACTAATCAATTTGCATATTTGAGGTAGCATTTTACAGCGTTCCCAAATAAGCCAAATCAGTTTCCGGAGCCAATTCTTCCGCATTTTTATTAGGTAGAAACAATCGGGCAGTCAACGGACCTTTCAATAGTATTTTTTCGTCGGTTACTTCCAACCAACTGCCTTCACGCAAACCTAAAACCGGAGTCGTATTGAAAGCATGAAATTCTTTGATTCTGGTTTCGCGGGTTTCCCCCATATGTTTGCTGTTGGTGTCAGGATCTAAATAATGCGGATTTAAATTAAACGGTATAATGCCTAAGGTTTGAAAGCTCGGTGGATATATTATCGGCATGTCATTAGTAGTTTGCATACTGATACCGGTAATGTTACTGCCGGCGCTTGTGCCTAAATAAGGAGTGCCATTGTTCAATGCTTCGGCTAAAACAGACATGATTTGGTTCTTGTACAATTGGCTAACCAACAAAAAAGTATTACCCCCGCCGGTAAAAATACCCTGAGCTTTTTGAATGGCTTCAGTAGGATTTTCAAATTCGTGTATTCCTCTAACGGATTTTTCAATCGACTTAAAAGCGTCACCAATTTTAGTGGTGTATTCTTCGTGTGTAATTCCGCCCGGACGGGCATAAGGAATAAAAAGTATTTCGTTACAATCTTTAAAATGATGTGCTAATCCAGGTAATAAATAATCCAAATAACTTCCTCCGTGAACTGTTGAGGTGCTGGCAATAATTAATTTTTTCATCTTGTGTTGATTCTTCTTCAAAAGTAATTCATTTGTTGTTTTATTTAACATAAAATTACCAGCTTGTTGGCATTTATTTATGAGCCGAAGCAAATACTTTTACTTGGCAAGAATTGTTTTTAAGAAATAATATTCCAATGGATTTATGATGAGCTGACTTTAAAAATATCTCAGCTTGAACTAAGCAGATGAAAAATACTATTCCTATTTTTGAAAAAAATGCAAAAGCGCTTACCAATGAAACCACTTTTCTCTCTAATTCTTTTTCTGAGTTCTTTTTCAGGATTGGCTCAGTCCGGTGATTTGGTGTTTTTGAAAGGCAAAGTGATTGCTGCAGTCAAAGAGTTGCGTGAAGTTAATGTTTATAATCTTCGCTCGGAATCGGTCACGGCTACCGATGAATCAGGTAATTATACGCTATTTGTTAAAGTTGGTGATACTTTGCAGTTTCAGAGTTTACAAACGGAAACAAAAAAAATAGTCATCAGCGAAACCGATTTAAAAAAGACATTGTTAGTGACACAACTGAATCCTAAAGTCATTGCTTTGGATGAGCTTGAAATCAAAGATTACAGCAATATTAACGCTGTTTCGATGGGGATTTTAAGAAAACCGGCCAAAAAATATACTCCGGCCGAACGCCGATTGAAAACGGCTTCCTCTGTTGATTTTACAGCTTCTGCAGGGTTAATGTCCGGAGGCTCGTTTGGTTTAGACCCGCTTTTTAATGCTATTTCGGGTAGAACAGCTATGTTGAAAAAAGAGTTGGAAGTAGAAAGAAAAGAGCGTTTAATGACCAAAGTGGAAAACCAATTTAAAACGGATTATTTTACCAATCGCCTTAAAATTCCGGAAGAATACGTCAAAGGTTTTCTCTACTATATTGCAGATGATACCAAGTTGGGTGACTATATGAACCGAAAAAATAAAGGGTTAGCGAAGTTTCGATTGAGTGAATTGGCCTCGCAGTATTTAGCCGTTCTCAATGACGACAAACAATAAATGATAATGAAAAAAGTTCTCAAAATATCGACATTGTTACTTCTTTTTGTCGGATTAACATCGCTATCGATACATCGATTTTATGTTGGGATTTACCAAGTAGATTTTGTGCCGCAAAAAAAACGACTTGAAATCACTACCCGTATTTTTATGGATGATTTGAATGATGCCTTAGCCAAAGCCTACAAAAAGCAAACTAATGTAGGAGACGAGAACGAAACACCGGAAGATGTTGCGCTGATGAAAAAATACTTAACGGACAAGTTTAAAATCTATTTGAACGGCCAACACAAACCCATGAATTACCACAGTCACGAGCAAGAAAACAATGTGGTGATTTGCTATCTAACTATAAAAGAAGTAAGTAAGATCAATAAGATAGAAGTTGAAAACAGTATCCTTACTGAAGTTCATGAGGAACAGCAAAACATCATCCAATTCAATAACAACGGTAAAAAACAGAACCTATTATTGTCTTCGTCAACCACTAAAGGAATGTTAAAATAGTTTTCTTTACTACGGCTAATTGCAATTTTATTTTATTTTTAGCCTTTTAAAGTAAAAACTATGAAAAGAACGTTTCAGTTTGTAGCCTTTTTGTGTTTTATGGCTATGGGTTTTGCCCAAGCTCAGGATACGCCCAAAACCAATAAATCGGAAGAGCGAAATCCCGATAAATTCAAACAAATGTACGATTTGATGGCCACGCCTAATATGTACAGAACAGCTTCGGGAGCACCCGGGCCGGAATATTATCAGCAGCAAGCCGATTACAAAATTGACGTTGAACTGGACGATAGAAACCAACGACTATACGGTTCCGAAACCATTACTTATACCAATAACGCTAAGGAATCTCTAGATTATTTGTGGCTTCAATTGGATCAAAATGAGAAAGCCAAAAATTCCAATTCTCCCTTAGTACAAAACAGCAAAACCGATCCGGCAATTTCTGTGCAAAGTTTCTCCAGAAAGTATTTGGAGGAAGATTTTGACGGTGGTTTCCGCATTGAATACGTGAAAGATGCTCAAGGCAATCCAATGAAATACACTATCAACCAAACCATGATGCGTATCGAGTTGCCTAAGGTGTTGAAGCACAAAGAAAAAATCACGTTTTCCATCAAATGGTGGTACAACATCAACAACTACATCATCGACGGCGGTCGCTCCGGTTATGAGCATTTCGAGAAAGACGGCAATAATTTATACGTTTTGGCACAGTTCTACCCAAGGATGGCCGTTTATAACGACGTAGAAGGCTGGCAAAATATGCAGTTTTGGGGTTCGGGTGAGTTTGCGCTGACTTTCGGAAACTACGAAGTAAATATTACTGTTCCTGCCGATCACATTCTGGAAGCTACTGGGACGTTGCTAAACAGAAACGAAGTGTTTACGCCGGAACAATTAAAGCGTTATGCCGAAGCCGAAAAATCATTCGATAAACCGGTAATCGTAGTGACGCAAGCCGAAGCCGAAGCTGCAGAAAAAGGCTTTTCAGACAAGAAGAAAACTTGGAAATTCAAAGCGGAAAACGTGCGCGACTTTGGAATTTCAACCTCCAGAAAATTCATCTATGATGCAATGGCGGTAAAAACGGGAAGTACAACTTCGATGGCTATTTCATTGTATCCTAAAGAGGGCAATCCGCTGTGGGAAGAATATTCTACTCGCATGGTAGCGCATACTCTAAAAAGTTATTCGAGTTACACTTTTGATTATCCTTACCCAAAAGCCGTTTCGGTGAATGCCCGCGATCAAGGGATGGAATATCCTATGATTTGTTGGAATTTCGGGCGTCCTGACGAAAACGGAAAATATTCCGACCAAACCAAATACGGCATGTTAGGTGTAATTTGTCACGAAGTTGGACACAACTTTTTCCCTATGATTGTCAATTCCGATGAGCGTCAATGGACTTGGATGGACGAAGGATTAAATACCTTTATGGAGTATTTAGCTGAAAAAACTTTTGATCCTAACTTTCCTTCGCGTCGCGGTCCGGCCAAAAATATCATTCCGTATATGAGTGGCGACCAAACCGGATTGGAACCTATCATGACCAATTCGGAAAGTATTCGTCAATTTGGAAGTAATGCTTACGGAAAACCGGCTACAGCGCTCAACATTCTTCGCGAAACCATCATGGGACCTGAGTTGTTTGACTATGCCTTTAAAACCTACGCCAACCGTTGGAAA
This sequence comes from Flavobacterium sp., assembly GCF_024710485.1. Lineage (GTDB taxonomy): Bacteria > Bacteroidota > Bacteroidia > Flavobacteriales > Flavobacteriaceae > Flavobacterium. Next base: position 100,306 of record NZ_JANJUQ010000038.1, on the reverse strand, counting down.
TTCAAACATCCAACCCCGGAAGATTTTTTCAGAACTATGGAAGACGCTTCGGCAGTCGATTTAGACTGGTTTTGGAGAGGTTGGTTCTACACGACTGATTACACCGACATCGGAATTAAAGAAGTGAAAAAATACTTTGTGAGTAACAATCCGTCGAAAGAAGTAAGCGATTTTATGAAAACCAGACGTCGTCGTGATTCGAGAATCGGACCTATGGTGTACATGATTGCTGAAGGCAGTGCCGATTACAAACCGGAATTGAACAAGCCTTTCAAGATTACGGATTTCCAAGATTTAAACGATTATGTGAACAAAAACTTCACTGCCGAAGAAAGAGCCAAGCTCAATGAGCCGAAGTATTTCTATCAAGTGACTTTCGATAAACCGGGCGGATTGGTAATGCCGATTATTGTTGAAATTACTTTCGAAGACGGTACTAAAGAAAACCATTATTTCCCGGCTCAAATTTGGCGTATGAACGACAAAGAAGTCAACCGAACTTTTGCCACGCAAAAAGCGATTGCCAAAATTGTAGTCGACCCGAAAGAAGAAACGGCCGATATCGATACGTCGAATAATACTTGGCCAAAAACAGCACAAAAATCGAAGTTTGATTAACTTAAGTTTGTAACTTTGCAACCTTACAATTAAGAAGTTTAGGTTATGCTTGGATTTGGATTTGGCGAATTAATTTTTATCATCTTCATTGCGTTGATGCTATTCGGTTCTGATAAAGTGCCGGAAATTGCTCGTACCTTTGGGAAAATTATGGCACAACTCAAAAATGCCACTAATGAAATCAAAACCGAAATCCAAAAAAGTGCCGAAGTGCAAGAATTAAACGATTCTGTAAAAAGCATCACCGGGACTTTTACGGAAGAAGTTAACAAGGTAAAAAGCAGTGTAGATCAAGGCGTTTTACCCGAAATCAAACAAGCCGCAGAAGATATCGAATCGATGTCGGGACCTATTAAACGCCAAATGTAATGCTCGAAAAAATTGTCCAACTCGACAAGCAAGCTCTCGTATATCTCAATGGTTTAGGTTCAGAACAATGGGATCCTGTTTGGCTTTTTATTACCAAGCAGCTTTATTGGGCGCCGTTTTTTTTGTTCGTTTTTTATTGGTTACAAAAGAAAATCGGCTGGAAAAATTTTGGATATTACGTGTTGTTTATTGCCGTTTTGGTGTTGATTTGCGATCAAACGGTCAATCTTTTTAAATATGGCTTCGAAAGGTTACGCCCTTGTAACGATTTGGAAATCGGCGATATCATCAGAAGAGTTAAAAAAAGTAGTTCTTTCAGTTTTTTCTCCGGTCATGCCACTAATTCTATGGCGTCAACTGTGCTGACGTTCCTGATTTTAAAACGCTACTACAAACACGCTTACTTGCTGTTTTTGTTCCCGTTGATTTTTGCTTATAGTCGCATTTACTTAGGCTTGCATTTTCCAACAGACATTTTAACCGGTTACGCTTTTGGAGCCGGTTGCGGATATATAGCTTACAAGTTGTATGCGAAATACATCCTACGTACTTCGTAATTGTACTTCAAACTTTTTACTTTACTCTTGAAACAGTCAATCCGTCACGGATAGGCAATAAAACGGTTTCTACTCTCGGATCATTTTTCAGCAGCTGATTGTATTCCATAATGAGTTTGGTAGTTCTGTCGTTGGCTTTCACTTCTTCAACTACCTTGCCGCTCCACAAAACATTATCCGATAAGATAATACCGCCTTTATTCATCATCGGAACAATGGCGTGGAAGTAGTTGATGTAATTGTCCTTGTCGGCATCAATAAACACCAAATCGTATTTTTTACCCAAGGTCGGAATAAGGTCTAAAGCCGGACCTAAATGTTGGAAAATCTGATTACTCCATTCGCTACGGTCGAAATATTTTCGTTGGAAATCCACTAATTCTTCATTCACGTCTATGGTGTCAATACTGCCGTTTTCTGCTAAACCTTCTGCCAAACACAAAGTCGCGTAACCTGTATAAGTTCCGATTTCCAAAATATTGGTCGGATGGATAATTTTCGACAACATACTCAAAACCCTGCCCTGAAAGTGACCGCTCAACATCCGCGGCTGCAAGATTTTCAAATGGGTTTCACGGTTCAACTGTGCCAATAATTCGGGTTCGTCTTGGGAATGTTGGGTTACATAATCGTCTAATTCGTCAGAAAGGAAATGCATAGGAATAATTTTCAATAGCCAAAATTACAAATTCCAAAATTAGTATGTCAACTTTATGACTAACTTTGCGCCATGGAAATCGAGAAAAAAGACATCCGAAGTTTGACTAAAACCCAATTGCGTGATTTTTTTGTGGCCAACGGCGACAAAGCATTTCGCGGCAATCAGGTGTACGAATGGCTGTGGAGCAAAGCTTCACACAGTTTTGACGATATGACTAACGTGTCTAAAGAAACGCGCGCCATGTTGGAAAAACATTTCGTGATTAACCATATTCAAGTCGATCAAATGCAACGCAGCGAAGATGGTACCGTAAAAAATGCAGTTCGTTTGCATGACGGTTTAGTAGTGGAAAGCGTTTTGATTCCCACCGAAACCCGAACTACGGCTTGTGTTTCCAGTCAGGTTGGCTGTAGTTTGGATTGTAATTTCTGTGCTACCGCTCGTTTAAAAAGAATGCGAAATTTGGAACCGGGCGAGATTTACGATCAAGTCGTGGCCATCGACCGTGAAAGTCGTTTGTATTACAATCGACCGTTATCCAACATTGTTTTTATGGGAATGGGCGAGCCGTTAATGAACTACAATAATGTGATGAAAGCCATCGATATGATTACCTCGGAAGAAGGCTTAGGCATGTCACCCAAACGCATTACGGTTTCTACTTCGGGCGTTTCTAAGATGATTAAAAAGATGGCCGACGATGAGGTTAAATTTAAACTTGCAGTTTCTTTGCATTCAGCTATCGAATCAACTCGAAATCATATTATGCCGTTTACCAAAAACTTCCCTTTGACCGAACTCAGAGAAGCCTTGCAGTACTGGTATCAAAAAACCAAGAGTAAAGTGACGTATGAGTATGTAGTTTGGAAAGGTATTAACGACGATAAAGCTTCTATTGACGCTTTAGTAAAATTCTGCAAATACGTACCTTGCAAAGTCAATTTAATCGAATACAATCCTATTGATGACGGCGAGTTCCAACAAGCCTCGGAGGAAGCGATTAATAATTACATTGCTGCGCTGGGAAAAAATGATATTGTAGCCAAAGTACGCCGTAGTCGAGGAAAAGATATTGATGCGGCTTGCGGTCAATTGGCTAATAAATCCTGAAAAAAAACTCCCAACTTATCGCTGAGAGTTTTCTTTATTTATAACTAAGTTAACTGTAATTAATTTCCTAAAGTGATGTTGGTGCTGTTGCCGTTTACGGTTAAAGTAGCTTGGTTGTCACAATCACCGTTGCCGTAATCCAAAGTGATGGTATTATTATTTCTAACGGTAGTAATTACTCCGCTAACAATGTGCGGACAACCGGCCTCAGCTCTGAGTGGCGTTGTGATTGTTGACGTTCTCGTTCCTGCAGGGAAAGTAGTTGTCCAGTTCCCGGTAATTGAAAACACATTGTCTGCCCAAATCATCGGAGTGCCGAAACCTTCTATCATTTCACGAACTCGGTTTCCAACTCTGTGGTATTCATTGCCGTTCGGGAAAGTTAGTTGCATATCGATAGTCATATTGGCCACCGGATGCGGTACAGCTTGCGAAGCTGTACTTTCAATTGTGCGAACTACTGTACGATTCCCTTCAACCAAGATGTCGTTGTGATAGAAGTCAACAAAACTATAGCTGATAGTGTGTGATGGTGTGTCGAAATTCAAGCTTCCGCTGATAATGATGGTTCCGTTGAGTACATTCCCGTTAGGTAATTCGCAGTTGTTAAACGTTAAGGTTCTGGTCCAGTTGTTAGGAGTCAATTGAACATTAACTGTTACACAAGAAGGCAAAGAAGACACTTCTTGACTGTTTCTTCCGGCCGACGGATTGGCTTGAAGAGCAAATTGTTCGTCAACTATCTTTGCAACATCTTCCGTTACCATATCAATTTTGGCACTCACTCGGGCTTCGCTCAAATCATTCGAAACAGCATTATTGCTGTCGTCTTTGCTACAGCTTAAAATCAACATTGACAATGTTGCTCCTATAATTACATTTTTAATTTTCATATGTTTTTTAATTTTTGGTTCGTTGCTTTGAATAATACTATTAAAAAAGGTTTAATCAAATGTAAATATTTTTTTCATACGAAGGCTTTGTTGTATCTTTGAAAGCCCGATGGAATTCGGTTTTAGTTTTAATGAATATCACTTCTCAAATAAAACAACCTATACAAGAGGAAATGGAACTTTTCGAGAAAAAGTTCTACGAATCAATGACTTCAAAGGTTGCGTTGTTAAACCGAATTACTTACTACATTGTCAATCGCAAGGGCAAACAAATGCGTCCGATGTTTGTGTTTTTAGTTGCCAAGATGCTCTCTGAAAAAGGCGAAGTGAATGAAAGAACCTACCGCGGTGCATCGGTAATCGAGTTGATTCATACGGCAACTTTAGTACACGATGATGTAGTGGACGACAGCAATCGTCGTCGCGGTTTTTTCTCCCTCAATGCGTTGTGGAAAAATAAAATTGCCGTTTTAGTCGGCGATTACTTATTGTCAAAAGGCTTGTTGCTTTCTATTGATCACGGTGATTTCGATTTGCTCCGCATCATCTCGGTAGCAGTTCGCGAAATGAGTGAAGGCGAATTACTGCAAATAGAAAAAGCCAGAAGACTGGACATCGTAGAAGAAGTATATTACGAAATCATCCGAAAAAAAACCGCTACTTTAATTGCTTCGTGTTGTGCTTTAGGTGCCAAATCGGTTTCGGAAGACGAAACTCAGGTAGAAGCGATGCGAAAATTTGGCGAGTTGATTGGTATGGCTTTTCAAATCAAAGACGATTTGTTCGATTACACCGATGACGCCATTGGCAAACCTACCGGAATCGATATTAAAGAGCAAAAAATGACTTTGCCGTTAATTCATGCCCTGAACAATTGTGCGGATAAAGAAAAGAGTTGGTGCATCAATTCGATTAAAAACCATAACAAAGATAAAAAACGCGTTAAGGAAGTTATCCAATTCGTCAAAGACAAAAACGGTTTGCAGTATGCCGAGCAAAAAATGTTGCAGTTCCAAGAAGAAGCCCTCCAAATCCTCCAAAACTTTCCCCAATCGAAATACAGAGACGCCCTTTCACTTATGGTGAATTACGTAATAGAAAGAAAAAAATAGTTCGTTTAATAAGGTTGTTTTTTTGATGCAACCCTTTTGCTTTGATTCTCGTCTTATAGCTATACGTTAATCAATTAAAAATGCATCAAAATGAAAAAATCAATCGCAATCGGCTTTGTTTTGTGTTCCTTTTACTGTGTGGCACAGCAAGATAATAGTAAATCACCGGCTTCATTTTTTTCAAAAGAAACCCCAAAAGTGTTAGTAGTGGGTACTTTTCACTTCGACTATCCTAATTTGGATGCGATGAAAACCGAAGACAACAATAAAATAGATGTTCTACAAGAGCCTAAGAAATCGGAAGTAACGGAATTGGTTTCTTACATCAAAAAATTCAATCCTACAAAAATTGCTATTGAAGCTCGTCCTAATTGGAAAGCCGGAGAAAAATTAAAGCGGTATAAAAAAGGTGAATTCAGACAGGAAAGAGACGAAAGATTTCAATTAGGGATGCGTATTGCCAACGAATTAAAGTTGGACACTCTTTACAGTATTGATGTGGAATCGATGGATGCCGATTTGGCTCAAAGGGATTCGGTATACATAACTAAGCTGTTCAAAGATTTCGATTTTCAACATGAAGATCCGTATGTAAAGATGTTCTTAGATTGGTTTGCTCATGATGAAAAATTACCCAAATCAATGTCTCTGTTAACTTATTTCAAGCGGATTAATTCCAGAGAAGCCCATCGGTTAAATTACGGAGCGTATTTGGTGGGTGATTTTAAATTGGATGATACTCGAGGAGCAGATATTTTATCGGTTTGGTGGTATAACCGTAACTTGAGAATCTTTAGAAAAATACAACAAATGAAGGCCAATCCCAACGATAGGATTTTGGTAATTATTGGAAATGGACATGCGGCGATATTAAGAAATTTATTAGAGTCTTCTCCTGAATATCAGTATGTTGAATTTGAAGGGTTAAAATAATTTACTTTTCATGCAACCATTTTGAGACCACAATCGTCTATGCTAATAGAAATCTAATCAATATCAATAACAAGTTGAAAATTGAAATTGACATCGAAATTTTAAATGAAAGTAATCAACTTACATAAGGACGAAAATGAACTGATCGCATTAGCTGTCGAAAATAATCGCCATGCACAACATCAGATTTATTACAAATTCGCTCCAAAAATGTTGAGTGTTTGCCGTCAGTATATTAAAGATATGCATCAGGCGGAAGACATTATGATTACCGCCTTTATGAAAGTGTTTACTAATCTCAAGAATTTTGAAAGCAAAGGCAGTTTTGAAGGTTGGATTCGCCGCATCATGATTAACGAGTGCATTTCTTTTATCCGAGTACAGAAGAAGGTGAAGTTTATCGAAGACGAGACTTTTTTCGAAGAACGGCATAACAATATTGAAAGTAAGTTTTCGGTGGAAGATATTCAGTTTTTAATCGATAATTTACCTGATGGTTACCGAATGATTTTCAATTTGTATGCGATTGAAGGGTTTAAACATCAAGAAATTGCGACCATGTTGAGCATCAGTGAAGGTACTTCGAAATCGCAATTGTCTCACGCTCGAAAAATGCTCCAAGACAACATCATTAAATTAAAAAATTACCACAATGGAACCGAATAAATTAGAGAAACAATTCAGAGACCAACTGAATGCCAGAGAAATTCAACCGTCTGCCCAAGCTTGGGACCGATTGGATGCCATGCTTTCTGTAGCTGAAGAAAAAAAATCAAGAAAACCTTTTGGCTTTTTGTTTATTGCTGCCAGCATTTTGGTTGTGGTAACGCTTGGTATGTTTTTTTTCAATCAAAGCGATACCGTAATTAGTATGCCTAATACTACAGTGGTAGGAGCGGAAACTAAAAACGATACAGTTCAAAATCCTGCTGAAATTAATGCAGCGTCAATCGTTGAAAGTCAAAAACAAGATGAAGTTGTCGCTTCTGTAAATAATCAACCAACAACCAACAACCAACAACCAGTTACTAATCATCAAGGAGTTTCAATCCAAAATCAATCAGTTCAATCCAATCAAATCCTAAGAAACAAAGAAATTGAATACCAAATTACTTCTGATGTTGCTCTTAAAGACTTACCGGAAATAGTAGCTCCAAAGGAAAATGTTATTCGAAAAGATTTCAAAATCAAATCCGACGACAGTTTGTTAGCCAATTTAGATCAATCGGTAAAAGAATCGACTAATAAAAAATCGAGTGTAAAAGTTGATGCCAAAAGCTTGCTGTCTCAAGTCGATGGCGAAGTCGAGTACAGTTTCCGCGAAAAAATGCTGCAAAAAATCAATAAAAACTACCAAGAAGTGAAAGTGGCTTTGGCCAATCGAAATAACGAATAATCATCCATTTAATCATCATCAATCAAAAAATCACGTATCATGAAACACTTACTCTTAATCACTGTAATGGTGTTCGCTTTGTGTCCGCTCTCTTCAATACACGGTCAAAGCGCCATCGAAATCAAATCATTGTCGGGCAATGCCTCCGAAGTTAGTTCAGAAAACCATACAAACAGCCAATTTGAAATTTTGGCCAATGAAGATTCTGAGGTTGACCTAAAGTTTAGCCTCAAACTCGAAGAGGATATTATAGTATCGGTTAAAGATCAACAAAACCGTTTGATTGTGTCGAAAAGAATTAAAAAGAATGATAAAAAGCGATTGGTCTTTTTGATGAATCAAAATGAAAGATATGTCGTAAATGTGACCGCTGCAAAACAGACAAATTTAATGGTACATCTTTCAGGAATGTAAATAAGCAACTCTCCATAAATACCTGTTGGAAGCAGGTTTAATTTTAAATTTAATCATCATGAAAAATTTTATTATTTACGCATCTTTATTACTTAGTCTCTTGGCCAATAAAGCCTTGGCACAGGAAACGTTTGAGGCAAAGGCAAAGGCCATAGCTGAGAAAATTGAGAACATTACCAAAGAAGAAAAGGCAGCACTTAAAGCTGAAATCGAATCGGTTAACAAAGAGTTGGAAGCGGGAACCATTACCAAAGAGCAAGCCGATGCTAAAAAATTACAATTAGCCGAAATTCGTTCCAAAAATATTGAAACACGAGTAGGTCAAGCTCAGGAAGAATTAAAAGAATTGGTAAATCAAAAAGTAGAAGGTAAAATCAAAGAAAGTAAAAACCAATACTTTTCCGTGGTAATTAAGCGCGATTCTATACGCAAGACCAGAGGTGAAAGAAGAACTACTTCGCAATTTGTGTTCGCCGCAGGAGTAAACAATTTGGTTACCGATGGTAGTGTGGCTAATTCCGACTTCAGGTATTGGGGTTCACACTTCTACGAATGGGGTTTTACTTCCAATACTCGTTTATTAAAAAACGATAATCTGTTACATTTAAAATACGGAATGTCGGTGATGTACAACAACCTTCGTCCAACAGATAACCGTGTGTTTGTGACCAATGGCAACCAAACTTATTTGGAAAACTTCCAATACAATCTTAAAGATTCCCGCTTGCGAAACGTGTATCTGACTGTGCCGCTTCACTTGGAATTCGATTTTACTAAAGCCAAAGAAAAAGACGGGAAAAAAATATTCAGAACCCACGAAAGTGTTCGTTTTGGCATAGGAGGTTACGCCGGAGTACGCGTGAAATCTAAACAAAAATTATGTTACGAACTTGATGGTAACGATATTTCAATCAAAGAAAAAGGCGATTTCAATGTCAACGATTTTATCTACGGTGTGAGCACTTACATCGGTTACGGCGAAACCAGTTTGTATTTGAAATACGATTTGAATCCGATGTTCAAAGACAATGCCATCAAACAGAATAACATTTCTCTGGGCGTGCGCTTCGACTTCAATTAATTTGATTAGGTTAGTTTATACTTCAAAAAGATGTTTCAGCAATGGAGCATCTTTTTTTATTTTAGATTTATGATTGCAGAATAAAATCTGAAATCTACAATCGTTAATCAACAATCTTACATCAATTTTTTCATAACTTTAAACCCGCAAACATTTAAACCTTAAACCCAACTTTGATTACCCGCGAAACCATAGACAAAGTTTTTGAAACCGCTCGAGTAGAGGAAGTCATTGGCGATTTCGTTCAGCTCAAGCGCGCCGGTAGTAATTTTAAAGGGTTGAGTCCGTTTTCCGATGAGCGTTCGCCGTCTTTTATGGTCTCGCCAGTGAAGCAAATTTGGAAAGATTTCAGTTCCGGGAAAGGCGGTAGTGTGGTGACTTTCTTAATGGAACACGAACACTTCACTTATCCGGAAGCGATTCGGTATTTGGCCAAAAAGTACAACATCGAAATCGAAGAAACTGAAGTTTCGCAAGAAGACAGAATCGAAGCTAATGAGAAAGAAAGTTTGTATTTGGTTTCTGAATTCGCCAAAACCTATTTCCATGATACGCTTTTAAACACTGAAGAAGGCAAAGCGATAGGATTGTCTTATTTCAAAGAAAGAGGTTTTACCAACGAAACCATAGCCAAGTTTGGTTTGGGTTATTCGCCTGAAACTTGGGATGCTTTTACCAAAGAAGCACTGTCGAAAGGCTATCAATTAGAGTTTTTAGAAAAAGTTGGATTGACCATTACCCGTGAAGACGGCAAACACTTTGACCGGTTCAAAGGGCGAGTGATGTTCCCGATACAGAGTTTGTCAGGCAGAAATCTGGGTTTCGGTGGCCGAATTTTGACCAATGATAAGAAAGCAGCTAAATACCTCAATTCGCCCGAAAGTGATATTTACCATAAGAGTAAAGTTCTTTACGGGATTTTTCACGCCAAGCAATCCATCGCCAAACAAAACAATTGTTATTTGGTAGAAGGCTATACCGATGTGATTCAGTTGCATCAAGCTGGTATTGAAAACGTGGTTGCGTCTTCGGGTACGGCTTTAACTTCCGATCAGATTCGCTTAATCAATCGCTTAACCAAAAATATTACGGTGCTTTTTGATGGTGATGCTGCCGGATTGCGTGCTTCTATTCGAGGTATCGATTTGATTTTGGAAGAAGGTATGAACGTTAAAGTTTGTACGTTCCCTAATGGCGACGATCCGGACAGTTTTGCCCGAAAAAATTCGTACGACGATTTAGTACAGTATTTAGAAAATAACGCCAAAGATTTCATACAGTTCAAGGCTTCTTTATTAATGGACGAAGCCAATAACGATCCTATCAAGAAAGCCGATTTGATTCGCGATATGGTGGTCAGTATTTCTAAAATCCCGGACCGCATTAAGCGAGAAATCTATATACAGGAAACCTCTCGCATCATGGATATTTCTGAGCAGGTTTTGCTGAATACTTTGGCGCAATTGGTGCAAAAAGACATAGCCGAAGCCGGAAAGAAACAAAAGCAAGAACAAAAGGCTTTTGAGGTTGTAAAGAATGAACCGCAAGTCAGTCAGGAACGCGTTAATATCATCTATGAACTAGAGCGTAAAATTCTCGAAATGTTGTTGCTTTACGGTTCTCATGAAGCGGATTTTGACGATTATATTTTAAAAGCCAACGAAGAAGGCGAGATGGTTGAAGAGAAAGAAACCAATACCTATAAGGTTTTTCAAAGAATTTATTTGAGCTTACAAGAAGACGAAGTTGAGTTAGCACATCCTCTGTTCAAAGAAATTTATACTGATTTGATTCAGTATTATCACCAAAACGATGAATTCAATATTGAACAGTATTTAATGCAACTGTCTCCGGAACATTCGCAAGTGGTTACCGATATTTTGATGTCAGAAGAAAGAGAGTTGCTCCACAATTGGGAAACGAAACACATTTATGTAAAAACCAAGGCGCAAAATGTTGGGCAATATGTTTCGGAAACCATTGTTTCGTTGCGAGAATATTTAATCAATAAGCTGATACAGGATTTGATGAGTTCCTTTCAAAGTGAAACGGAAATCGATTTAGAAGAACTCAAATCTATGATTAACGACTACAACAAGTTAAAAGTGGCTTTAACTAATAAAATAGGAAGAATTCGTTCCACTTACCTATAAAAAAACCCCGAATTTCGGGGTTTTTAATTTTAAACGATTTCCAAAGTTTTGGCTTTGTTTACCAAGTCAACTAAGTTAGTCACGTTGAGTTTGGTCAGTAAACGAAGTTTATAAGTACTGATGGTTTTTTCGTTAAGCGCTAAAATCTTAGCAATTTCATTGTTTTTCTTACCGTCGCTTAGGAAACGCAACACCTCGATTTCTCTGTTCGAAAGTTTTCGATACAAACGCTCCGATTTGTTTTGTTTAGCAATCAACGCTAAGTTTCTCTTGATTTCTTCATTTAGGATAATTTGTCCTTGGTGAACCTTGACAATGGTTATTCCTAAATTCTCAAGTTTTGATGTCTTGTGAACATATCCGGCACAGCCAGCTTTAATAGCGTTTGGTGCGTAGATGTGCTCCGACAAACTACTGAAGACGATAACTTTGGTCTTCGGAAAATTTCTGATGATCGACTTGATTTCGTAAATACTCTTTAGTCCTTCAAGTTCTAAATCGATGATTAAGACGTCAATTTCTTTGTTTCTCAAAGCATCGGGCACCATAAAAAAATTTCCTACATTGGAAACGATGCTAATTTCAGGATGGTCCTTAAAATAAGCCTTCATTCCAAAGTGTACAACCGGAAAGTTATCCGCAATACATACATTTATCATAATTGTGGTATTTGATAAAAAAATTAATAGAAATTTACTGTAAAGTTAAAAAATTATATTGTAAAAATGTTAATATAAATTGCATTATTTAAATTCTTTAGGAATCAAACAAACCGGAATGGGATTCATTTTATGCTGATTAATCCTATTTAATCGGCTGTATATCTCCAAAACCTCTTTTTCTCTTCCTTCAACATCAGTGGTTGTTTTTCCTGATTCTAAGGCCAACATCGCCCATTCCAATTCATCATAACTCGCGCCTAATTGATCTTCATCGGTTCTAGAATCGCCAAACAAACCATCGGTTGGCGCCGCTTTTTGTATGGATTCAGGAATCTCTAAATACGCTCCCAATGCATACACATCACTTTTCATTAAATCGGCAATCGGACTCAAATCAACGCCACCATCTCCGTATTTGGTGTAAAAACCAACACCAAAATCTTCCACTTTATTTCCGGTTCCGGCTACCAACAATCCATGAATTCCAGCAAAATAATACAAGGTGCTCATTCGCAATCTCGCTCGGGTATTGGCTAAAGACAACTGTAACTTTGCTTCATCCTCTGAACTTGGCACCGTTTTTTTAAACGTTTCAAAAACTTCTGTTAAGTTTGCTTCCGCATGGCTTACATTTGGAAATCGCTGTTTCAATTGTTCAATATGCTCTCGACCTCTGCTTACTTGACTGCTGTCTTGGTGTATTGGCATTTCAATACATAACGTTGTTAAGCCGGTTTGCGCACACAACGTTGAGGTAACCGCCGAGTCAACTCCGCCTGAAATACCTACTACAAAACCATTTACATTAGCGCTTGTAGCGTAATTCTTTAACCATGTAACAATATAGGTATTTACTTCCCCTACCTTGATATTGCTTTTTTTACCCATTTTTTTATGAAAGTTTTTAGAAACGGAAACGTATATTTGCAAATGTAAAAAAACACGAGCTTTTAATGCCTTTTTTCTGATATTAAATTCTTATGATGAAAAAGTATTTTGTAATAGTTATAACTTTCTTTTTGTTGGTTTCCTGTGATAAAAAATCTAAGGTAGAAAAAGCCGTTGAGGAGATTTCTGTAACGCTTAAAGTGGATCGTTTTGATCAGGCTTTTTTTGAAGCCAAACCGAATGAGTTATCCAATTTAAAAGCGGAATATCCGTTCTTTTTCCCGGAAGGTACGCCTGATGACGTTTGGGTCGAAAAAATGCAAAACAAAGATTGGCGAGCGTTGTATGCCGAAGTGCAAAAGAAGTTTCCTGATTTCAACAAGCAAACTACAGAGATAGAGGATTTGTTCAAGCATTTCAAATACTATTTCCCTGAAACGGTTATGCCTAAAATTTACACCGTTATTGCCGACATGGATTATAACAACAAAGCCATTTATGCTAACGATAAATTGATTATCGCTTTGGAGCTATACTTAGGGAAGTCTCATCAATTTTACACTTTCCCCGAATATTTGAAACAAAATTTTGAAGAGCGTCAAATGATGCCCGACATTGTAGCCAGTTATGCTATGCGTAAAATTCCGCCTCCATCAGAGAAAACGTTATTGGCTAATATGATTTATTACGGAAAAGAGCTTTATCTGAAAGATGTAATGTTGCCCAATCATACTGATGCTGAAAAAATAGGCTACACATCGGAGCAAATTGCTTGGAGTCAGGAAAACGAAAGCTACATTTGGCGTTTCTTTATCGAAGAGAATTTGTTGTTTAGTTCCGATACTAAACTGGAGAATCGCTTTATAAACCAAGCACCGTTTTCTAAATTTTATCTTGAAATAGACAATGAATCTCCGGGTAGAATAGGACAGTGGATCGGTTGGCAAATAGTTCGCTCTTTTATGGAAAACAACGAAGTGAGTTTGCAGGAAATGCTAAAAATGGACGCCAAACAAATTTTCGAAAGATCAAAATATAAACCAAAGAAAAATGAGTAATACCATTAAATCCGAAATAAAATTCAACGTCGAGCTTGACGAAAACAGAATTCCTGAAAAACTTACTTGGACGGCTCAAGACGGTGGCGTAGAACAAGAAGAAGCTAAAGCCTTGATGTTGTCTATTTGGGACAGCAATGCGCAAGAAACGCTTCGTATAGATTTGTGGACCAAAGACATGCCGGTAGATGAAATGAAGAAATTTTTCCACCAAACGTTAGTGGCTATGTCCGATACTTTTCAACGTGCCACAGCCGATGAAAAAATGGCAGATACCATGAAAGATTTCTGTGATTATTTTGCCGAAAAAATGGAATTGAAAGCGTAGTTTTTACAACTCACCGCTTTTAAACATCTGGCCGTTTACATCATCAATAAAAGCCAATAGTTCTTCTCTTCCGGTGGTTTCCAAAGAAGAAGTAACAAAGTGCTGTGGCATTTCTTCCCAATTATTAGCCAACAATGCTTTGCGATAAGCTGCTACATGAGCGTCAATTTTACCACGACTGATTTTATCGGCTTTGGTAAAGATGATGCAGAACGGCACTTCAATTTCTCCTAAATAATTGATGAAATCCAAATCTATTTTTTGCGCTTCCAAACGAATGTCAATCAGCACAAAAGCGCAAACCAATTGTTCTCTTTTTTCAAAATAATCGGTAATGAATTGCTGGAAAACGTCTTTGGTTTTCTTAGAAACACGAGCGTAACCATAACCCGGTAAATCGACCAAAAACCAATTGGAATTGATTTTAAAATGATTAATCAATTGAGTTTTTCCGGGTTTTCCCGAAGTTTTAGCCAAATTTTTGTGATTCGTCAGCATGTTGATTAACGAAGATTTTCCAACGTTGGAACGACCAATAAAGGCGTACTCCGGCAGTGGTTCTTTCGGACACTTGCTTACGTCGGAATTGCTGATGATAAATTCGGCAGTATTAATTTTCATAGTGTTTCGGTAAAAACAAAAAAGTCCAAAACGGACTCTTTGTAAATTATAAATGAACCTCTTTTAACCATTCGTCCAACAAACGATTGAACTCGTCAGGATGTTCCATCATCGCAGCGTGTCCGCATTTGTCAATCCAATACAAAGAGGAATTCGGCATTAATTTGTGGAATTCTTCGGCGACCTCCGGTGGTGTCACTTGGTCGTTTTTCCCCCAAATCAAACACGTTTTTACATGCATTTTAGGTAAATCCTTGGCCATGTTATGACGTATCGCACTTTTTGCTATGGTTAAGGTTTTCAGTACTTTAATACGGTCGTTTACAACAGCAAAGACTTCGTCAACTATTTCTTTGGTAGCGATTTTGGGATCGTAAAATACCGCTTCCGCTTTCTTTTTGATGTATTCGTAATCACCGCGTTTCGGATAACTGTCGCCCATTGCGCTTTCATAAAGTCCGGAACTTCCTGTCAATACAAGGCCGGCTACTTTTTCAGGATACATTTTAGAATGGTACAAAGCAATATGTCCGCCCAAGGAATTGCCCAACAAAATTACGCGGTCAAAGCCTTTAAATGTAATGAAGTCTTTGACATACTTGGCAAATGCTTTTACATTGGTTTTCAGGATGTTTTGAGTGTAAATAGGTAATTCGGGAATAACTACTTTGTAACCTCTTTCGGAGAAATATTTAGCTACTCCGTTAAAGTTGCTCAAACCGCCCATTAACCCGTGTAGAACTACTATAGGTGTGCCTTCTCCGGCTTCAAAATAAGAATATCTTCCTTCCTTTTTAAAATTTCCTTCCATGTAATTTAAGTGACTTTTTACCTCGGCAACAAATATATGATTTTATAGATAACATTTGAGGTTTGTAACTAATATTTCCTGCTTTAAAATTGATTTTTATCGCTGTTTTTTTAACATATCAATACGGTATTGTTTCGTCGCAGCATTGCTTTTTTCGGATCCTTAAAAATCAATTTTATGTAACAAAATAGCTAATAATGAGTTTTTTATGTTTTTTTTTCTCTTGAAATCAAGATTCATTAAATAATCATCAATAATTCTTTCAAAGTTGTAACGTGGTGATTTTTGTCAAAATGGGAATGAAGTGGTAAAACTTATTAACAAAGTGGTAGTTTGTGGTAAATTGTGGTAATTATTTTTATATTTTTGCTGATAACCAAAATAAGCAGCAATTGAACTCCATAATCGGAACATATGAATGCAAAGTTGACGCCAAAGGAAGGCTTATGATTCCTTCGGCTTTGAAGAAGCAACTGGCTAATTCTCTTCAAGATGGCTTCGTCTTGAAGCGTTCTGTGTTTCAGCCTTGTTTGGAACTTTATCCAATGGCGGAATGGAATTTAATGATGCAAAAAATCAATAAGCTTAACCGATTCGTGAAAAAAAATAACGACTTCATCCGCCGCTTTACTGCCGGTGTAAAAATGGTTGAAGTAGACGATTTAGGCCGATTATTGATTCCGAAAGATTTAACGACTTTTAGTCAGATTTCAAAAGATATCGTGCTCTCGTCAGCCGTAAACATTGTGGAGATTTGGGATAAAGATTTGTATGAAAAATCGATTGCCGGTGACGACATTGATTTTGCAGATTTAGCAGAAGATGTAATGGGAAACATAAATGACGACAGCGATGGAATATCATAATCCGGTTTTATTACAAGAGACAGTTGACGGCTTAAATATCAAGCCGGACGGCATATATGTTGATGTGACTTTCGGCGGCGGCGGTCATTCTAAAGAGATTTTGAGAAGACTTGGTCCTAACGGAAAGTTGTTTGGATTCGATCAGGATGAAGATGCTTGGAACAATGCTTTGCCTGATGAAAGGTTTACGTTGGTACAGGAAAATTTCAGATATATCAAACGATTTTTGAGATTCCATGGTGTGAAAAGCGTAGACGGAATTTTAGCTGATTTAGGCGTTTCATCTCACCAATTTGACGTTCCGGAAAGAGGTTTTTCTACTCGATTCGATGCCGACCTCGATATGCGAATGAGTAAAAGAAATGAGTTGGATGCTTACAAAGTCATTAATGAATACGATGAAAGCAACCTTAAAAGAGTGTTTTTGGATTACGGCGAGTTAAAAGTAGCGCCGGCTTTGGCCCGAACAATAGTGGAAGCCAGAGAGAAAAAAGATATTAAAACAACCGAAGAACTAAAAACGGTCTTGGCTAAATACCTGCCGGAAAAAGTAAAAAATAAAGTCTTGGCTCAAATTTATCAAGCGATACGAATCGAGGTAAACCAAGAAATGGAAGTGCTCAAAGAATTTTTAGAACAATCGCTTGAAATATTGAACCCCGGCGGTCGATTAAGTGTTATCTCTTATCATTCTTTAGAAGATCGTTTGGTGAAGCGCTTTATGAAAAACGGACTTTTTGAAGGTGAACCGGAACGTGATTTTTTTGGGAACTTTTCGGTTCCGTTCAAATTAGTAGGAAAGTTAATCGTGCCGACAGAAGCCGAAATTAAAATCAACAACAGAGCACGTAGTGCCAAATTAAGAATAGCAGAAAAAATTTAATCCCGATGAAAAAAGGCGTTTACAGCATTTTAAAAGCTCGGTTTTTAGTGAATGAAGATGCTACCAAAAATTGGCGTTTCATCGTGTTTTTGATTTTACTGGCCATTTTGATGATTGCCAACGAACACCGTTACGATCAAAAAATTTTCAGAATCGCCGAGTTGACTAACGAAGTCAAAGAATTGCGCTCTGAATTTGTAGACAAACGTTCGGAATTAATGAAGTTAAAAATGGAATCGACTGTTTCTGAAAAAATGAAGGAGCGAAATATTTTCCCTTCATCGGTTCCGCCACAAAAAATAAAAATTAAAAAACCAATTGAAAAAAGTTTCTTTCAAAAGCTATGGCAGTAGAAGATAAACATATCTCTTACCGTATTTACCTAGTGGCTTTCTGCTTGTTCCTGATGGCTTTGGCAATTACGTTTAAACTCACTAAAATTCAGTGGGTTGAAGGCGATCATTACCGAAAGCTAGCCAAAGAACGAACAGTGAAGAACTTTGTCATTCCGGCGAATAAAGGTAATATTTATTCGGCCGACGGCAGCTTATTGGCGACTTCTATTCCTAATTACAACATTCGTTTTGATGCTGTAGCACCGAAGTCGGAGGATTTTGAAACCAACGTAAAACCATTGGCCGATTCACTTTCGGTAATGTTAGGCAAACCAAGCGGATTTTACCTGAACCAACTCAAAACCGCGCGCGAAAATAAAAACCGCTATTTGTTAATCGCCAAAAAGTTGAGCTACACCGAGTATGTGAAAATCAAAAGTTTTCCTTTGTTCAATTTAGGCGCTAATAAAGGCGGTATGATTACCGAGCAAAAAACGGTACGTGAACATCCAATCGGTAAAATCGCCGAAAGAACTATCGGCTATGAAAGAGAAGACGAAAACGGCAAGTTAGTTGGAAAAGGGATTGAATGGTCCTTCCGTAAATACCTTAACGGAAAAGACGGTAAAGTTTTAAAACAAAAAATTGCCAAAGGACAGTGGAAACCTATTCGTGACCAAAATGAAGTAGACCCACAAGACGGTTACGATGTGATTTCTACTATCGATGTATATATTCAGGACATTGCACATCATGCTTTGTTAAAACAATTACAAGAATTCAAGGCCGATCACGGCTGCGTAGTGGTTATGGAAACCAAGACGGGAAAAATCAGAGCGATCTCCAATTTAGGAAAACTCAGAGAAACAGATTCTACTTATTTCGAAACCACAAATTATGCAATCACCGAATCGCACGAACCAGGCTCAACATTCAAGTTGGTGGATATGATAGCGTTGTTGGATGATAAAAAAGTGGATACCAGTAAGGTGTACGATACGTTTGGCGGAGTAATCGATTATCGTGGCAGTAAAGTCAGAGATTCTAAGGAAGGCGGTTATGGCCGAATTTCATTGGGAAAAGGATTTGAAGTGTCTTCCAATACGGTGTTGGTACAAGCCGTTTACGAAAATTATAAGAACAACCCTAAAGAATTTGTAGCCCACATTGAAAAAATGGGATTAAACAAACCTCTTGGATTACCATTTCAAGGCGAAGGCAAACCATACATTCCGCAACCGGGCGACAAACATTGGAGTGCGATTTCCTTGCCATGGATGGCTTTTGGTTACGGAGTTTCGGTAACGCCTTTGCAAACACTGACGTTGTATAATGCGGTAGCGAATAACGGTGAAATGGTAAAACCACAATTCGTGTCCGAAATCAAAGAATGGAACCGAACCATCAAAAAGTACAATAAAGAAGTCATCAATCCGAGAATATGTTCTCAAGAAACCATCAAAAAAGTGAAAGCAGCTTTGACTAATGTGGTCAAAAGAGGAACCGGAGCCAAATTGTATTCTAAAGATTTTTCGATGGCCGGAAAAACCGGAACTGCCCAAGCCAATTACGGTAAAAACGGAGGAAGCGAGAAGCATTACATATCGTCTTTCGTTGGTTTCTTTCCGGCAGAAAACCCTAAGTATTCTTGTATCGTGGTAGTGCACAAACCAAACACATCAGGGAATAATTATTACGGTGCCGATGTGGCCGGTCCGGTTTTCAAACGAGTGGCACAAAAGATTTTTACCGATGCTCCATCGACCAACGAAATCAAAAACTTAAACAAAAAAATCGGCAAACAAGAGAAAGCTTATGCCGAGTTTGAAGCCAAAGCCAACTCCGAATCCAAAGTGGTTCCAAATGTAAAAGGAATGAGTGGTATGGATGCTGTGGCGCTTTTAGAAAACATGAAAATGAAGGTTAAAGTCATAGGTTTCGGGAAAGTCAAAAGACAATCCATCCAGCCGGGCTCAGCCTTAACCAAAAATCAAATCATCATACTCGAATTATCGTGATTATTTTAAAAGACATATTATATAAAGTAGCCATCGAAGTTGTAAAAGGTTCGACCGAAATGTCTATTAACAAAATCGAATTCGATTCCAGAAAAGTGGAAGAGAACGATGTGTTTGTGGCTATACGTGGTACGGTTTCTAACGGACATGACTTTATCGAGAAAGCCATCAACTTAGGTGCCACGGCTATTGTCTGCGATACTTTGCCTGAAATTATCGTTACAGGTGTGACTTATATTCAGGTGAAAGATACCAATACGGCTTTGGCTTATTTGGCAACCAATTATTACGGTAATCCGTCGCAAAATCTGAAGCTAGTAGGCATTACCGGAACCAACGGAAAAACAACTATTGCTTCGCTTTTGTACCAATTGTTCCAAAAAGCAGGTTACAAAGTAGGCTTGTTGTCTACGGTAAAAATTATGGTGAATGACGTTGAATACAAAGCCACACACACTACACCGGATTCGTTGACCATTAACCATTATCTGGCTGAAATGAATGCTGCGGGTGTCGAGTATTGCTTTATGGAAGTAAGCTCGCACGGCATCCATCAAAAACGTACCGAAGGCTTGCATTTTGCAGGCGGTGTCTTTACCAATTTGTCTCACGATCACTTGGATTACCATCCAACGTTTGCCGAATACCGAGATGTAAAGAAATCATTTTTCGATCATTTGCCAAAAACCGCTTTTGCACTAACAAATGTTGATGATAAAAACGGTGCGGTTATGTTCCAAAATACTGCTGCCAGAAAGTTAACCTATGCTTTAAAGTCGTATGCCGATTATAAAGCGCAAATCTTGGAAAGCCAATTGTCAGGCTTGTTACTGAAGATTAATGAAAGCGAAGTTTGGGTGCGATTGATTGGGACTTTCAATGCCTACAATTTACTGGCCATTTACGGAACAGCAGTGGAATTAGGCTTGGATAAATTAGAGGTATTACGCTTGTTGTCAGAATTGGAAAGTGTTTCAGGCCGATTCCAATACATCGTTTCCGATCAAAAAATTACCGCGGTAGTTGATTATGCGCATACGCCGGATGCTTTGGAAAATGTAATCAAAACCATTAACGACATCCGAACCAACAACGAACAATTGATTACAGTGGTAGGTTGCGGTGGCGACAGAGACAAGACCAAAAGACCCATCATGGCGCACATTGCCAGCAGTATGAGCAATAAGGTGATCATCACTTCGGATAACCCAAGAACAGAAGATCCGATTGACATCATAGCCGATATGGAAAAAGGTGTTGAGCCGCAAAATCAAAAGAAAACCTTGTCCATAGTCGACCGTAAACAAGCCATCAAAACCGCTTGTCAGTTGGCCGGGCCAAACGATATCATTCTAATCGCCGGAAAAGGACACGAAACTTACCAGGAAATTCAAGGCGTTCGTCACGATTTCGACGATATGAAGATTGTAAAAGAACTATTAGAACAGCTAAATAAATAAACCTATGCTATATTATTTATTTGAATACCTCGACAAAACCATGGATGTGCCCGGAACCGGGGTATTCCAATACATTACGTTTCGTTCGGCCTTGGCCTTGATCTTGTCGCTGATGATTTCGACCATTTACGGTAAAAAAATCATCAACTTCTTAAGAAACCAGCAAGTTGGGGAAACGGTGAGAGAATTAGGTTTGGAAGGCCAAACACAAAAAGCAGGAACGCCAACAATGGGTGGTTTAATCATTATTATCGCTACGTTGATTCCGGTGATTTTGCTAACCAAACTCAACAATATCTACATCATCTTGTTGATTGTAACCACACTCTGGATGGGAACCATCGGTTTTATTGACGATTACATCAAAATCTTCAAAAAAGACAAACAAGGGTTAAAAGGGATTTTCAAAGTAATCGGGCAGGTTGGTCTCGGACTAATCGTAGGTTCGGTATTGTACTTCCATCCGGGGGTAACCGTGAGAGAACGTTCGAATACGCCTATCACTTTCAATCAAACACAAAGTGTCATCACCCAAGCACCGGTGGAGAAAAAATCAACGACCACGACTATTCCTTTTTTTAAAAATAACGAGTTGGATTACGCTAAAATCATTGCTTGGACCGGAGAAGGTTACGAAAATTGGGCGTGGTTGGTGTTTATTCCGATTGTGATTTTCATCATCACCGCAGTTTCTAACGGAGCCAACTTAACGGATGGCATCGATGGTTTAGCCGCAGGAACATCTGCCATATCCGTGCTCGCATTAGGGATTTTCACCTTTGTTTCAGGGAATCTTATTTTGTCGAGTTATCTCAATATCATGTACATCCCAAATTCGGGTGAAATGACGGTTTTCATTTCGGCATTTGTTGGAGCTCTAATAGGATTTTTATGGTATAACTCTTTCCCGGCCTCTGTATTTATGGGCGACACCGGAAGTTTAACCATAGGCGGAATCATAGCGGTTTTGGCCATCTCAGTGCGCAAAGAAATGTTGTTGCCGGTATTATGTGCCATCTTCTTTGCTGAAAATTTATCGGTAATCATTCAGGTGGCTTATTTCAAATATACCAAGAAGCGTTTTGGTGAAGGGCGAAGGGTTTTCCTAATGTCGCCGCTTCACCATCACTACCAAAAGAAAGGCTATCACGAGAGTAAAATTGTAACCCGATTTTGGATTGTAGCCATCTTATTAGCCATCGTTTCTATAGTGACTTTAAAATTGAGATAATGCGAAGATTGGTTGTACTTGGCGGAGGCGAAAGTGGTGTGGGGACCGCCATTTTAGGAAAGAAAGAAGGCTACGAAGTATTCGTGTCCGATTTCGGAAAAATAACAGAGAAATACAAAAACGTTCTTACACAATATAACATCGATTGGGAAGAAGAAAAGCACACGGAAGCGCTGCTTCTAAATGCCAATGTAGTGATGAAAAGCCCCGGAATTCCGGACAAAGCGCCAATAGTTAAAAAGTTGATGGCACAAGGAATACCGGTTATTTCTGAAATTGAGTTTGCTTATCCGTATACCAAAGCGAAAACTATCGGGATTACAGGAAGCAACGGAAAAACGACTACCACCATGCTAACGTATCATTTGCTCAAAGAAGGTGGGCTAAACGTAGGATTAGGCGGGAACATCGGGAAAAGCTTTGCCTGGCAAGTGGCCGAAGAAAACTACGATTACTATGTGTTGGAATTGAGCAGTTTTCAGTTGGATGGCATCATCAATTACAAACCGGACATTGCGGTATTAACCAACATCAGTCCGGATCATTTAGACCGATATGAGTATCAATATGAAAATTATATCGCCTCTAAATTCAGAATCACAATGAACCAAACGGAAGCTGATTTTTTCATCTACGACGCCGATGACGAAGCGATAGCCGAATGGTTAAAAAATAATAAAACAAAAGCACAAACTATACCTTTTTCTGTATCAAAAACTTTTGAAAACGGAGCCTTTATTAAAAACGACGACACTATGGACATTATCATCAACAACGAAGAATTTGAAATGAAAACCGCTGACATTTCATTGGAAGGAAAACACAACATGAAGAACGCTATGGCCGCTACCTCTGTAGCCCAACTGATGAAAATCAGAAAGCAAACCATACGCGAAAGTTTGTCGAATTTCCAAGGCGTTGAACATCGTTTGGAAAAAGTACTCAAAATTCAAAATGTGCAGTACATCAACGATAGCAAAGCCACCAATGTCAATGCGACTTTCTTCGCTCTCGACAGTATGACGGCACCAACCGTTTGGATTGTTGGAGGTGTAGACAAAGGAAACGACTACAGCGAGTTGATGCCTTTGGTGCGAGAAAAAGTAAAAGCCATCATTTGTTTGGGCTTAGACAATAAAAAAATCATCGATGCTTTCAGCGATGTAGTAGATATGATGGTAGAAGTGGATAATATGCGCGATGCGGTAAACACGGCTAAACACTTAGCGGAAAAAGGTGATGCGGTTTTGTTGTCACCGGCTTGTGCCAGCTTTGATTTGTTCCAAAACTATGAAGACAGAGGAAATCAATTTAAGGCAGCTGTAAAAAATTTATAATCTAAAATATTAGATATTAAATATCAAATATGACAAATGATGAATTAAAAAATAGAACCAAGCAAATTCTCTTTGCTCATATTAAATCTAGTAGAGAAAATGCCGAATTCAATTTCATCAAGAGTTGTCATTAATCAATTGGCTAAAAGTGCAACTTCTGTCGGTGCAAATTACAAAGCCGTATGTAGAGCAAGAAGTGATAAAGATTTTGTAGCAAAATTAAATATTGTTTTAGAAGAAGTTGATGAAACACAATTTTGGCTTGAAATTATAACTGAAATGAACTGGTTAAGCAAATCAGAATTAG
Source organism: Flavobacterium sp. (assembly GCF_024710485.1). GTDB lineage: Bacteria > Bacteroidota > Bacteroidia > Flavobacteriales > Flavobacteriaceae > Flavobacterium. The sequence goes on along the minus strand of NZ_JANJUQ010000038.1, from coordinate 76,204 downwards.
AGTTTCCTTTAAAAGAATCAAGCGAATTAGTTGCGATTTTTGTCTCAACCCTAAAAACAGTAAATAACCGATTGAACAATAAATGAATATTTAATATTTAAAATTTAATATCTAAAATTAAAAATGAAAGAACTCATTCACAGCTTAAAAGGAGATAAAGTCATCTGGGCCTTCGTGGCCTTGTTGGCGCTGTTCTCGTTTATGCCTGTGTTTAGCGCGAGCAGCAATTTGGCGTATATGCGTCACGGTTCGGGGAATGCTTTAACGTATTTGCTCAAACACGGCGCTCAAGTCTTTGTTGGGTTTTTTATTTTATACAAAATTCACAAAGTACCGTATCACTACTTCAGAACCATTTCGCGTATAATGTTACCGGTGGTTTGGGTGTTGTTGATTTATACTTTGCTCAACGGTAAAGTAATCCAGGGCGCTAATGCCAGCCGATGGATTCAAATTCCGTTTATTGGAATCACCTTCCAAACCTCGGCTTTAGCTTCTTTGGTGCTCTATGTTTTTGTGGCTCGCTATTTGTCGAAAACCCGTGAAACCCCAATAACGTTGCAAAATTCGTTGTGGGAATTATGGACGCCGGTTTTCATCACCATTGCCTTAATTCTTCCGGCCAACTTGTCAACAGCGGCTTTGATTTTTGCTATGGTAGTCATGTTGGCGTTTATCGGCAAATATCCAATCAAGTACATCGGGGTGATTTTAGGCGTTGGATTGGTCGGTTTGACTTTTTTTATTTTAGTAGCCAAACAATTCCCGGATGCGTTTCCGAATCGTGTGGATACTTGGATCAATCGTATCGACAATTTTACCACAGACAAACCCGATGAAGACGATTACCAAATCGAAAAAGCTAAAATTGCCATTGCTTCCGGTGGTGTGTATGGATTAGGACCGGGTAAAAGTGTGCAGAAAAACTTTTTACCGCAATCGTCCTCCGACTTTATCTACGCCATTATAGTGGAAGAATACGGGTTGTTCGGCGGTATTTTGGTGTTGAGTTTGTACTTGTTGTTATTGTTCCGATTTGTAGTCGCCGCCCACAAAGCCAACTCACTTTTTGGGAAACTCGTGGTCATTGGGTTGGGATTTCCGATTGTTTTTCAAGCGATGACCAACATGGCTGTAGCTGTAGAGTTGTTGCCTGTTACCGGACAAACCTTGCCACTAATCAGTAGCGGTGGTAGTTCTATTTGGATGACTTGTTTGGCGCTGGGGATTATTTTGAGTGTGACCAAAAAAGAAGAAGAAATTGCCGAAGAGTTAGCCGAAAAACAAAAACGAGAAGAGGCGCTCAATAAGCTAATCGATAAACAATTGCAAGAACAGGAAGAAGCAGAAAAAGCAGCCGAGCAAGCCGAATTGGAAAGCTATTCTATCCAAGAAGAAGCCAATCCGTTGGAACCTATTTTGAAGAAAAAGTAAATGAAAAAGTTGAAATTCATAGTAAGTGGCGGCGGTACAGGCGGACATATTTATCCGGCTATTGCCATTGCCAATGAGTTAAAGTCTCGATTCCCTGAGGCGGAATTTCTTTTTGTAGGCGCCAGTGATAAAATGGAAATGCAAAAAGTGCCGCAAGCCGGATACAAAATCGAAGGTTTGTGGATTGCCGGTTTACAACGAAAACTCACATTGCAAAACATGCTGTTTCCGTTCAAGCTCATGAGCAGTTTGTGGAAATCGAGAAAAATTATCAGAAAGTTTAAACCCGATGTAGTTATTGGTACAGGCGGTTTTGCCAGCGGACCATTGTTACAAGCGGCGAACAGTATGAATATCCCAACGGTGATTCAGGAACAAAATTCCTATCCGGGCATTACCAATAAATTGTTGAGTAAAAAAGCGAACGCAATTTGTGTCGCTTACGACAATTTGGAACGGTTTTTCCCAAGAGAAAAAATGATCTTAACCGGTAATCCGGTGCGTCAAGATTTACTTGATGTGGAGCACAAAAGAAGTGAAGGCATTAGCTATTTCAAATTAGATTCCAATAAAAAAACACTTTTGGTTTTGGGCGGAAGTTTAGGCGCCAGAAGAGTGAATCAATTAATAGCGAAAGAACTTGATTTTCTATTGGCTAACGGAGTACAAGTTTTTTGGCAATGCGGGAAGTTGTATTACAACGAATACCAACATTTCAACGAAAGAGAAAATGTCCAAGTAGTAGCATTTATCGATAAAATGGACTTGATTTATGCCGCTGCTGATGTTGTCATTTCTCGTGCCGGTGCTTCATCGGTATCCGAATTGTGTTTGGTGGGAAAGCCAACAGTTTTCATTCCGTCACCTAACGTGGCCGAAGACCATCAAACCAAAAATGCCAAAGCAATAGCCGATAAAAATGGTGCGGTTTTATTGCGTGAAAGTGAATTGGACGAACAATTTGAAACTACTTTTTCTAAGTTGTTGGCCGACGAAAATTGGCAAAAGGAACTCAGTCAAAATATTAAAAAATTGGCCAAACCCAACGCCACCAAAGATATAGTAGAAGAAATAATTAAATTAATAAAGTAAACTCAGGCACTCAGTGACTCAGCTACTCAGTAACTCAAATGAATCTAAACCAAATCCATAACGTCTATTTCATCGGCATCGGAGGCATCGGAATGAGCGCCTTGGCACGTTATTTCCAAAACATAGGTAAAAAAGTTTCGGGCTATGACAAAACCCCGACTATGTTAACCGATGAGTTGAAGGCTTCCGGTATGGATATTCATTTTGAAGACAATATCAACTTAATTCCAAAAGATTTTTATGTCGAAAATACACTCGTAATCATTACGCCGGCCGTTCCGATTACGCATTCAGAATGGAATTATTTTTTAGAGCGAGAGTACGTGGTTAAAAAACGCGCCGAAGTGTTAGGGATCATCACCAAAGATACTTTTTGTTTTGCTGTAGCCGGTACGCATGGTAAAACCACTACTTCCAGTATTTTAGGTCATATTCTTTACGAAAGTGGTGCCGATGTTACCGCTTTTTTAGGCGGAATTGTCGAAAATTACCATTCCAATTTAATCGGAAGCGGCAAAACCGTTACCGTAGTGGAAGCCGATGAATTTGATCGTTCCTTTTTGCATTTGCATCCGGATATCGCTTGCGTGACTTCTATGGATGCGGATCACTTAGATATTTACGGCGATGCTACCGCCATTGAGGATTCTTTTAGAGAATTTGCCAATAAAGTAGCCGATAAGAACCAACTTTTTGTCCCAAAAGGGTTGCCGTTAGAAGGGTTAACTGTCGGTATTAATGAAGAAGCAACCTATAGCGCTTTCAACATCCGAATTGAAAACGGGTTTTATGTTTTTGATGTACAAACCCCATCAGAAACCATCCGTGACTTGCAATTCGGTTTGCCTGGAAGACACAATTTGATGAATGCCTTGATGGCTTTAGCAATGTCTAAGACTTATGGAACCCCAACCGAGTCCATTGCTAAGGCCTTGGCTTCATTCAAAGGAATCCAACGCCGATTTTCGTATCAAATCAAAACTACCGATTTGGTTTATATTGATGATTATGCGCACCATCCAACCGAAATCAACGCCGTGCACCAAGCGGTTCGCGAGTTGTATCCGGGTGAAAAAGTGTTGGCTGTATTCCAACCGCATTTGTTCAGCAGAACTAAAGATTTTGCCGATGATTTTGCCAAAAGTTTGTCACAATTCGACGAAATTTTGTTGTTAGATATTTATCCGGCCAGAGAATTACCCATGGAAGGCATTACGTCAAGTTGGTTACTTTCCAAAATGGAAAATCCGAATAAAAAATTGGTTTCTAAAGGCGATTTGATTCCAACTATTTTAGAAAATTCCGCTAAAATAATTGTCACTATCGGCGCCGGAGATATTGGTGAATTAGTTCCGAAAATTAAATTGGCGTTGTCATGAAATTATTAACCTGGACCAATATCAGATTGCTGTTGATGATTTTCGTTGTCATCTTCCTGTTTTCGTTTACTTCGCACCGAAATGCCATGCGAAAAATTGCAAAAACTGAAGTGGTTTTTGTAGGCGAAAATAGTCTTTTTTTGAAGCCTGAAACGGTTAATAAATTGTTAATAGAAAAAAATGAGGACCTAAAAACTATCAGTAAAGATGGTTTAGATTTGAATAAATTGGAGAAAACTGTCAGTAATCATCCAATGGTTCACAAAGCTGATGTTTTTGTCAGTGTTGATGGGGTTTTAAAAGCTGTGGTGGAACAAAAACAACCGCTGGGTCGCGTGTTTGAGGAAACGGGTTCTTTTTATCTTGATTATGAGGGAAATAAAATGCCGTTGTCTGATAATTTTGCCGCAAGAGTGCCCTTAGTATCCGGTGCAATTACAGCCGTAAAAAAAGAAAAATTAGCGGAAGTTTTGAGAAATATTTCGGAAGATGATTTTTTGAAAAAAAACATTATCGGAGTGCAGGTTTTGTCCAACGGGAGCATGGTTATGGCCAACCGAAACTACGATTACCAAATCGATTTCGGAAGAACTATAAACATTGAAAGAAAATTTAAGAATTACAAAGCCTTTTTTCAGAAGGCTGTTTCCGACAGCACTTTGGAAAAATACCGAAGAATTAATTTAAAGTTTACCAAGCAAGTGGTGTGCATTAAATAGAAGATTATGGAAAAAGAGAATATTGCAGTAGGTTTAGACATTGGGACAACCAAGATTGTAGCCATGATTGGCAAGAAGAATGAGTATGGGAAATTGGAGATTTTGGGCGTTGGCAAAGCCAAAAGCCTTGGTGTGGCTCGTGGTGTGGTGAACAACATCACCCAAACCATTCAGTCTATTCAGCAAGCAGTTCTTGAGGCAGAAAATAATTCAGGTTACAAAATAAACGATGTAGTGGTTGGCATAGCCGGGCAACACATCCGAAGCATACAGCACACGGATTACGTAATTCGAACTAATCCCGAGGAAGTTATCAGCGGGAAAGACATTCAATTGCTCATCGACCAAGTGAACAAATTGGCTATGTTGCCGGGTGAAGAAATCATACACGTATTGCCACAAGAATTTAAAATAGACGGGCAAAACGAAATCAAAGAGCCTATCGGGATGTATGGTGCTCGATTGGAAGCCAGTTTTCACGTAGTGGTAGGACAAGCGTCTTCTATCAGAAACGTAGGTCGATGCATCCAAAGTTCAGGTATCGAATTGTCGGGCTTAACCTTGGAGCCATTGGCTTCAGCCGATGCGGTATTGAGTCAGGAAGAAAAAGAAGCCGGTGTAGCATTAATCGATATTGGAGGCGGAACCACGGATTTAGCCATCTTCAAAGACGGCATCATTCGTCATACCGCAGTAGTACCTTTTGGTGGAAATGTCATTACAGATGACATCAAAGAAGGTTGCTCGATTATCGAAAAGCAAGCCGAGTTGTTGAAAGTGAAATTCGGATCCGCATGGCCGGGTGAGAATAAAGACAACGAAATCGTTTCTATTCCGGGCTTACGAGGCAGAGATCCGAAAGAGATTTCGCTTAAAAATTTATCGAAAATTATCCACGCCAGAGTCGTGGAAATTATAGAGCAGGTTTTCACGGAAATCAAAGCCTACGGACACGAAGATCCGCGCAAAAAATTAATTGCAGGAATCGTGTTAACCGGTGGCGGTGCACAACTCAAACACATCAAGCAATTGGTGGAATACATCACCGGAATGGATACCCGAATCGGTTACCCTAACGAACATTTAGCCGGTAATTCGGGCGAAGAAATTTCAAGTCCGTTGTACGCTACCGCAGTTGGTTTGGTGATGAACAGCATCGAAAACAATTCTAACAGCGCTTACAAAATTGAACTGAAAGAAGTAGTGGCCGAAACACCGAAAGCAGTACCGCAACAACCGGTCTTTGAACAGAAGGAAGAAGTTTCAGCTGAAGCCGAACAGCCGATAGCAATGGAACAACCGGTTGAACGCGAAACCGAAAAGCAAATCAAGCGCTCATTTTTTGACCGCTATGTAGACAAGATTAAAGATTTTTTAGATAACGCAGAGTAAAGAATAACAGAATAAATACCTAACACCAAAATAGTATGATAAGCAACTCAGAATTTGGAAGCATCTCATTTGATTTACCAAAGAATCAATCAAATGTGATCAAAGTAATCGGTGTTGGTGGCGGCGGAAGTAACGCTATCAATCACATGTTCAAACAAGGAATCAAAGGTGTAGATTTCATTGTATGTAACACCGACTCACAAGCATTGCAAAACAGTCCGGTACCTAACAAAATTCAGTTAGGAGTGAACTTAACCGAAGGTCTTGGCGCAGGCGCTAACCCCGACGTAGGACACCAATCGGCTTTGGAAAGCGTGGGCGATATTGAAAAAATGTTGGACAGCAATACCAAAATGGTTTTCATTACAGCCGGTATGGGAGGTGGAACCGGAACAGGTGCTGCGCCGGTAATTGCTCAATTGGCCAAAGAAAGAGATATTCTTACAGTGGGAATCGTAACTATTCCATTCCAATTTGAAGGAAAAGTGCGTTCGGAACAAGCGTTGTTAGGCGTTGAAAAGTTAAGAAAACAAGTTGATTCTTTGATTGTTATCAATAACAATAAATTAAGAGAAGTGTACGGAAACTTAGGTTTTAAAGCCGGATTCTCTAAAGCCGATGAAGTGTTGGCTACGGCTTCTCGCGGTATCGCAGAAGTTATTACGCACCACTACACACAAAACATCGACTTAAAAGATGCTAAAACCGTATTGTCCAATAGCGGAACGGCTATTATGGGTTCTGCTGTGGCTACCGGTGATAACCGTGCCAAAGAAGCCATCATCACAGCTTTGGATTCTCCATTGTTAAATGATAATAAAATCACCGGAGCTAAAAACGTATTGTTGCTTATTGTTTCAGGCTCTAACGAAATTACCATTGACGAAATCGGAGAAATCAACGATCATATCCAAACCGAAGCAGGCTATAATGCTAACATCATAATGGGTGTTGGTGAAGACGAAAGCTTGGGCGAAGCCATTGCGGTAACCATTATCGCGACCGGTTTCAATGTGGAGCAGCAAAACGGTATCGTTAACACCGAAATCAAGAAAATTGTTCACGCCTTGGAAGACGACCAAAAATTGGTGCGCGACTTAACGCAAAAACCGGTTGAAGTATTCCAAAGTATTGTGGATACGCCTAAAGCGGAAGCCCCTGAAGAGAAAATCGTATTCGAATTGATGGAAGAAGAAATTCAAGCGCCTGTGGTTGAAACTCCGGCAGCTATCAACGAAAATGAGTTGATTGCCATGAACCAGTTCATCCGTAACTTGGACGTGACTTTCGAAATCGTTTCGCCCATTAAAGACATCGATTTCAAAGTAACAACTCCCGAAGTAAAAGCGATGGAAGTTGTAGAGCCGAAAAATGTAATTGAAGAAGAGCAAATCACCTTCACTTTCGACATGCCGGCTGCAACGCCTGTTTTCGAAAAAATAGAGACAGTAGAAGCTGTTCAACCTATTGAGGAAACCAAAATTGTTTTCGATTTGTCTGCAGACGCTAATGATATCATAGTGAATGAAGCGGTTGAATTTGTTCCCGTTACCGAAGTCAATGAAGGTGGCGTAATCAAATATTCATTGGAAGAGTACATGGAGTTGGAAAACGACTTATTAAACTCAAAACCGGCTGCTAAAGTAGTGGAAGAACCAATCGCGGAAGAGTTGAACATTACCATGAAAGTGGAGACCGAAAAACCGCAAGCGGTAAACTATTTCGACGAAGTTTCTCCTATGGAAATGACTATCGAAGAAACCTTGAAACACAGAGCCGACGAGCGTAGAAGAAAATTAAAAGAGTTCAATTACAAATTCCATAACAATCCGTCACGCATTGAGGAATTGGAAAAAGAACCGGCTTACAAAAGATTAGGTGTTGACCTGTCAAACAACACCGGCAATAACGCAAACTCCAGAATGTCTTTAGGAACCGATAGTAACGACGATTTACAAATCCGTACCAATAATTCGTTCTTGCACGATAATGTAGATTAAGATTAGTCTGCCATTTTTCTAATCGAACAACCCGAAAATTTCCTTGAGATTTTCGGGTTATTTTTTTACCTTCGCAGGGCTTTTTAGGCTTGTCCCAAATTTAGTTTGGGAAGCGAATGGTTCGGGCAGTTTCAGTAATTCTTATTCCCGCTGTCGCAGTATCTTTTTTGTTTTGTCACCCTAAGCGCAGTCGAAGGGCTTTTCTCAAAACAAAAAAAGGATACTTGCTCCCATCGGGGCTAAAGAGCCAACCATTTTAGCAGGTTCTAAAAATCTGAAAATCTAATAATCTAATAATCTGAAATATGAGTTTAGAAACCCAAATCATGGACGAAATGAAAAACGCCATGAGAGCCAAAGATACCGTTGCACTAGAAGCGTTAAGAGCCATTAAATCGGGTATCATCTTAGCCAAAACCGAAGCCGGTGCCGGCGATACTTTATCAGCCGACGAGGAAATCAAGTTGTTGCAACGTTTGGTTAAACAACGCAAAGACAGCGCTGCTATTTTCCAACAGCAAAACCGTCCGGATTTGGCCGAGCCTGAGTTGGCACAAGTAGCTGTAATCGAGAAATTCTTGCCGGCACAATTATCCGAAGCCGAAGTAGAAGCTGCCGTAGCCGCTATTATCGCTGAAGGCGGTTTTTCAGGTATGGCCGCTATGGGTCAAGTTATGGGGAAAGCTTCAGCCGCTTTAGCCGGTAAAACCGATGGTAAAACCATTTCCACTATCGTTAAAAAATTATTAGCTTAAATTGATTAAAGAATTAGGAATTAGGATTTTTTTTAAATCCTTAATCCAAGAATCCTCAATCTGAAATAAATAAAGGCTCCGTAGTTCAACTGGATAGAATGTCAGATTTCGGCTCTGACGGTTGCAGGTTCGAACCCTGCCGGGGTCACGAATAAATACAGCAACCAGAAAAATGTCAAAGTTCACTTTAGCATTTTTCTGGTTGTTGTACTTTCAAAGCGGAGCTTTGTCAGGGAAGACGAAGTCAACCCTGCCGTGGTCACTATATAAGCTCAAGTATAGTCTTGGGCTTTTTTTATATCTTTAGCCAATGGAACTTTTTATAGCCCTAATTGTCCTTTTTATATTTGGTGCGTTTTTGCTTTATACCGTTATGTTTTTGATTAGCCTCTTGGATGATATCAGCATAGCCTTATTTCAAAAGCCTCTATATATTCATCTGTATCTTAAGCCCAAAAAGATAACATCTCAGGAAGAGTTTATTTTGATGCAGAAATTTGAATTTTATCGAAAGTTATCGGACAAACACAAGGTATATTTTAGACACCGTTTGGCTTCTTTTATCAGGAAATATGAATTCATATCCCGAGAAGGTTTTCAAATCGATAAAGAGGTGCAAACGCACATAGCCGGAACTTATATTATGTTAACTTTTGGGATGCGACGCTATTTGCTGGATGCTTTTGACAAAATTATCATCTATCCAGAGGAATACTACTCCGGTCATTCGGAAGATTACCATAAAGGGGAGTTTAACCCGCGACTAAAAGCAGTAGTCTTTTCTTGGAAACATTTTACAGAAGGATATCAAATTGATAATGACAATCTCAATCTGGGCATACATGAGTTTTCACATGTCATTCATCATCACAGTTTAAGAAGCAACGACGGCAGTTCTTTAACCTTCAGAAAGCACTACGGCAAGTTGTATGAGCAAGTCAATCATCCACCCAATCGCCAACGTTTAATCGACTCCGATTATTTTCGCATTTATGCTTTTACCAATCCTTTTGAGTTTGTTTCGGTTATCATAGAACATTATTTTGAAACCCCTGAAGAATTCCGGTCTCAATTCCCGGAATTGTTTCATTTGGTGAGCAAAATGTTGAATCACAAACATTGATTTTGTGACTTCTCAGTAATTACAATTGGGTTAACTTCTTCAAGTCAGCTATGGTTTCAGTCGGATTTTGTGCGCCGAAAACATAACTGCCTGCGACAAGGACATCCGCGCCTGCTTGAACCAAAGCCTTGGCGTTTTTATCTGTTACGCCGCCATCGATTTCTATAATGGTCGAAGCTCCTTTGCGAATAATTAATTCTTTTAGTTTTTCCACTTTTGAGTAAGTGTTTTCAATATAAGATTGTCCGCCAAATCCCGGGTTAACGCTCATAAGGCAAACCAAATCAATGTCTTTGATAACATCTTCCAGTAAACTAACGTTGGTGTGCGGATTTAAAGCTACCCCGGCTTTCATGCCTTCGGCTTTGATGGCTTGTAGTGTTCGGTGTAAATGGGTACAAGCCTCGTAATGCACGGTTAAAATATTGGCGCCTAAAGAGGCAAAAGTCTTGATGTATCGGTCAGGATCTACAATCATCAAATGCACATCGATGGTTTTTTGTGCGTGTTTAGCAATGGCTTGTAGAACAGGCATTCCGAAAGAGATATTAGGTACGAAAACACCATCCATAATATCTATGTGAAACCAGTCGGCTTCACTGGCGTTAATCATTTCGATGTCGCGTTGTAAATTGGCAAAATCGGCGGCTAAAACGGATGGAGCAATAAGTGTGTTTTTCATTGGATTCAGTTGTGTGTTGTTGTTGCAAAATTAGGTTTTTAAGTGCAAAGTTCGCTAAGTTTTTTCGCTAATCACGAAATTCCAGGACGCAAATAAAGTATAGCTTGAATTTTAACAGAGATAGCGTTAGGGATAGGAGTGAAAATCCTTTTTTTAGGATTGCCCGAAGCTTGCGTAGGGAAATGCAATCCTAAAAAAGATTGGAACAGATAGCCCGGCCGAAGGTAACGCCAAAAAAGGAAAAGTAACTAAAAAATAAAACTCCGGGAACCCGAGCAAAGCGAACAGACTGGAGTTTTATTTGCCTTGCAAAAAATAAAACTCCGGTAATCAGCCGGAGTTTCAATCATCAATCAAAAAACGAACAGTTAATCAGACTGTTGTTGCGGTTATGGTAAATTCCAATTGTCAATTTTATATAACAAATTAAAGTCTTTTTTTTAATTTTAAAAACAAAACAGACTTAAAATTTGCTTATTATTATCCCAAATAGGTTTTTAAGATTTTACTTCTAGAAGTATGTTTTAATCTTCGAATCGCTTTTTCTTTAATTTGGCGAACGCGCTCACGGGTCAAATCGAAAGTTTCTCCGATTTCTTCCAACGTCATTGGGTGCTGGTCGCCTAAACCGAAATACAAACGTACTACATCGGCTTCACGCGGTGTTAAAGTTTCCAAAGATCTTTCGATTTCCGTGCGCAACGATTCGTGAATCAGTTCGCGGTCCGGATTTGGAGATTCGCCTGAACGCAATACATCGTATAGGTTAGAATCTTCTCCTTCTACTAAAGGCGCGTCCATGGACAAATGACGTCCGGAGTTTTTCATAGACTCTTTAACGTCGTTTACGGTCATGTCTAGCTCTTTGGCTATTTCTTCTGCTGAAGGCGCACGCTCGTTAGATTGTTCTAACAAGGCATACATTTTATTGATTTTGTTGATAGAACCGATTTTATTCAAAGGCAAACGAACGATACGCGATTGTTCGGCCAAAGCTTGAAGAATGGATTGGCGAATCCACCATACGGCATAAGAAATGAATTTAAAACCACGGGTTTCGTCGAAACGTTGTGCCGCTTTGATTAGTCCTAAGTTTCCTTCGTTAATCAAATCCGGCAAGGTTAAACCTTGATTTTGGTATTGTTTAGCCACTGAAACTACGAAACGTAGGTTGGCCTTGGTCAATTTTTCTAGGGCTCTTTGGTCTCCGGCTTTGATGCGTTGTGCTAGTTCCACTTCTTCATCAGCCGTGATCAAATCCACTTTTCCGATTTCTTGTAGGTACTTGTCTAAGGATGCGGTTTCACGATTGGTAACCTGCTTGGTGATTTTGAGCTGTCTCATTTATGTTCTCCTTTTCTTTAAAGTGTTCGGGTGGTTGTACGTAAAGAAGAATTATAAAGTTACAAAAAAAGTAAAAAAAAATAAAAATCCCGATTCAAACTAATGAATCGGGATTTGTTATGAATTAATATTTGAATTGGATTAACCCTTTGGAGCGTCTTTTTTATCTTCTCTAGGATGACGATTTTCATCTCTTGGCGGTCTTGGTAAAAGTGCTTTTTTAGACACTTTTTCTTTGCGGGTTTTAGGGTCGATACCTAAGTATTTTACCATAAACACATCGCCCATTTTTACTACGTCAGCAACGTTTTCAGTTCTTTCCCAAGCCAATTCGGATACGTGTAATAATACTTCGTTTCCTGGTGCAGCAGTATATTCTACTACGGCTCCGAAGTCGAGCATTTTAATTACTTTCACCTCGTAAGATTCACCAACTTCAGGTTTGAAGATGATAGAATCGATTTTGGCTAATACAGCTGCGATTCCGTCCGGATCTGTTCCTAAAATTTCCACTACACCTTGTTCGTCTACTTCGTTGATTACGATAGTAGTTCCGGTAGCTTTTTGTAATTCTTGAATCACTTTTCCGCCCGGTCCGATTAAGGCACCAATGAAATTGCCAGGAATGGTTCTCATGATGATTTTCGGAGCGTGTTTTTTAACATCCGGTCTTGGTGTAGCAATAGTTTCAACCAATTTGCCTAAGATGTGCATACGACCTTCACGAGCTTGATTCAAGGCTTGTTCCATGATGTCATAACGCAAGCCATCGATTTTGATGTCCATTTGACAAGCGGTTATACCGTCTTTGGTTCCTGTTACTTTGAAGTCCATATCTCCTAAGTGATCTTCATCTCCTAAGATGTCTGAAAGCACCGCGAACTTTTGGCCGTCGGTGATTAATCCCATGGCAATTCCGGAAACCGGTTTTACCATTTGTACTCCGGCATCCATTAAAGCCATAGTTCCGGCACATACTGTAGCCATTGAAGAAGAACCGTTAGATTCCAAAACTTCAGATACAATACGAATGGTATAAGGACAATCAGCAGGAATCATGTTTTTCAAAGCACGTTGTGCTAGGTTTCCGTGACCTACTTCTCTACGGGAAGTACCTCTTAAAGGTTTCGCTTCACCGGTTGAGAATGGTGGAAAATTATAGTGTAAGTAGAATTTTTCTTCTCCTTGTTCAGATGGCGAATCGATTTGGTTGGCTTCTCTGGATGTTCCCAAAGTAACGGTTGCCAAAGCTTGTGTTTCACCACGAGTAAATAATGAAGAACCGTGAACTGATGGTAAGTAATCCGTTTCACACCAAATTGGTCTGATTTCGGTTGTTTTTCTACCGTCTAAACGGATGCCTTTTTCGAGGATAACGTTACGAACCGCTTCTTTTTGTGTTTTGTAGTTGTATTTGCCTACTAACTCAGCTAAATCCGGATTTTCTGCATATTCTTCCTCAGTAAATAAAGCTTTTACTTCTTCTTTTACTGCCGCAAATTTTTCACCTCTTTCGCTTTTGGCTGAAGCTTCTTGAGCAATAGCGTAATATTTGTCGTAAGACGCTGCTTTTACTTTTTTATAGATGGCTTCGTCTTCTTTTTCTCCTTCATATTCTCTGTAAGCAGGCGAACCTACTGCTGCTCTCAATCTTTCTTGTGCTTGGATTTGAACTTTGATGGCTTCGTGAGCGAATTTAATCGCTTCCACCATTTCGTGTTCTGAGATTTCTTTCATTTCGCCTTCCACCATACAAACCGAGTCAGCTGAAGCACCAATCATCATATCAATGTCGGATCTTTCTAAATCGGTTTTGCTTGGGTTGATTACTAATTTTCCATCAACGCGGGCTACGCGTACTTCAGAAATTAAGTTGTAGAAAGGAATGTCGGATACAGCTAAAGCAGCTGAAGCAGCCAATCCCGCCAAGGCATCAGGCATTACGTTTTCGTCGTGAGACATTAACTGAATCATCACTTGAGTTTCAGCATGATAATCATCCGGGAAAAGCGGACGCAAAACACGATCCACCAAACGCATAGTTAACACTTCGCTGTCGCTCGGACGCGCTTCTCTTTTGAAAAAACCTCCCGGAAAACGTCCGGCGGCGGCAAATTTTTCACGGTAATCTACCGTTAACGGTAAAAAGTCAACACCGGGGTTTGAGGTTCTGGCAGATACGGCTGTGGCTAAAAGCATACAGTCGCCTAATCGTACTACTACAGCACCGTCGGCTTGTTTGGCTAATTTACCGGTTTCGATTAAGATGGTTCTCCCATCTCCCAAATCGATTGTTTCTTGGGTTACTTTTGGAATCATAAAAATTAATTCGTTTAAACAATTAGGTTAGTTGTGTTGTTGTTGTAGTTGTTGTAGTTGTGTAACCCAATGAAAAACCGAAACTTTTCTTTTATTTTAAAACAAAAAGAGGCGCGCAAGCACCTCTTTAGATATGTATTATTTTCTAATACCTAATTCTTTGATAATCTCACGATATCTGTTGATATCTTTTTTCTTCAAGTAATCTAAAAGACTTCTTCTTTTACCTACTAAAAGAACTAGAGAGCGCTCAGTGTTGTAATCGTGACGATTTTTTTTCAAGTGCTCAGTTAAGTGAGAGATTCTGAATGTGAACAACGCGATTTGCCCTTCAGCAGAACCGGTGTTTTCAGCTTTTCCTCCGTGTTTAGCGAAGATTTCAGCTTTTGTTTCTTTAGTTAAATACATTCCAATATTTATTTAAATGATTATTATGTATGAATTAAGACTTTCTCAATTCGAGCGCAAAGATAATTTTATTTTTTGATTAGGCAAATGAAAAGAGTGTAATAACTTAAAAAAGTTTGGCAACTTGCTCATTTACAAACTCTAAAAATCTTTCATCGGCTTCTGTGAAAGGATCGAGTACGTGACTGTCAATGTCGATCTGACCTATATTTACTCCATTTACAAATAACGGGACAACGATCTCTGATTTCACCGTAAAACTACAGGCGATATAATTGTCTTGGGCAGCCACATCAGGGACTACAAAGTTGGCATTCGATTCGGCTACTTGACCGCAAATACCCTTTCCAAACGGAATTATAGTGTGGTCAGTTTCGGCACCTACATAAGGACCAAGGTGTAGTGTTTTGGTTTCGTGATTAGCAAAGTAAAAACCAACCCAATTGTAATATGAGACTTTGTCAGATAGGAACTGACATAGGTTTCTAAGCTTAATATCTCTGTCAGTATTGATTTCCGTGAGTATGGCAATAACTTGCGGCTTTAAGTTTTCTAAATTCATTTTTTCCAATTTTTATGCAAAAGTAACGACTGCGCTTTTTTAATTTTATATAAATTTGTTAAAAATTCAGTCTTGAAGAATCTGCTACAGCAATACCGGCCTTTTTTACTATTTCTGGGAAAATTTTTGCTGACTTATGTTGTGCTGACCATATTGTATCAATCCTATTTAAATCGATTTGACCAATCCGATAATCAGGTAGATTCCTTTACCCAAATGGTGGCCGGTCAAACACAAACTGTATTGACCATTTTTGATGCTGAAGCCCGATTAGAGTCTCATTCGAAAGAACCTAGTGTTAAGGTAATTTACAACGGAAAGTATGTTTCTCGCATTATTGAAGGTTGTAATGCCATAAGCGTAATGATTTTGTTTGTATCGTTTGTGGTGGCATTCACCGGAAGATTCAAGCAAACTCTCTTATACATTCTATTTGGATTATTCTTAATACACATTCTAAACATATCTCGAATTGCCTTTTTGAGCATGGCGCTTTATCATTTTCCGGAGCAAGAACATTTGTTGCATGCGGTGATTTTTCCACTTGTTATTTATGGAGTTGTATTCTTGCTTTGGGTGATTTGGGTTAATAAATTTTCATTACATGCTGACAAAACTCCTGCAGAATAAACAACAAGTCTTCTGGATTTTCATCCTCGTTTTACTTTTGGTAGGTATTCGACTTTTCGAAAATCAACTATTTTACGACCCGTTTTTGGCGTATTTCAAAAGCGAATTTACACACGCTAAACTGCCGCCGTTTAATGTTTTCAAACTGTTTTTCAGTTTAGGAATGCGATTTTACCTCAATACTGTCATTTCCCTTTTCTTGTTGTATGTGATTTTTAAAGACACCAAAGTTGTCAAGTTTTCCATATTACTCTACATCATTTTAGGCTCTTTATTGTTAATTAGTTTTTTGTTTGTGTTGACTTTTTTTGGTGAAGAAAACAAAATGGCGCTCTTTTACCTCCGAAGATTTTTAATTCAGCCTTTATTTATATTGCTCTTCATTCCCGCTTTTTATTATCAAAAACAAGTCAAGAAGTAACCGAATTTTCGTAACTTTACGATTATTCCACAACACTATTGTCCATGAAAATTGTAAAGCATTCGGGAAGTATAGTCGATTTTAATCGCGACAAACTCAAACACTCCTTACTCAAATCGGGTGCCGATAAAAAAGTGGTGGACGATGTACTGCAAGTCATAGAAAAGCAAGTGTACAATGGTATTTCTACCAAAAAAATCTACAAATTGGCTTTTAACTTGCTCAAAAAATCGTCTCATTCTCATGCGGCACGTTACAATTTAAGAGCAGCATTGCAATTGTTGGGCCCGGCCGGTTTTTTCTTTGAAAAATACATTGCCCGTTTGTTTATTTCCGAAGGGTATTTAGCCCAAACCAATTTGTTTTTGTCCGGCAAATGTGTCGGACACGAAATAGACATCGCCATCGTGAAGAACAATTACATCGAAATGATTGAATGTAAGTTTCATGCCAGAAGCGAAACCAATTCAGATGTGAAAGTGCCGATGTATATTTTGTCGAGATTCAACGATTTGAAAGACAGAAATCATTTAATTTTTACCGAAAAAGACAAGATATCCGGATGTTGGATAGTGACCAATAATCGTTTTACAGCCGATGCCATGGCTTTCGCTCATTGTTCGGGTTTGCAATTGCTGAGTTGGGATTATCCCAAAGATTCCAGTTTGAAAAAAAGAATAGACGAAGGACAGCTTTATCCTATAACGTGTTTGACGACTTTAACCTTGGCCGAAAAAGACAAACTGCTGGTGCAGGATGTGATTTTAGCACAGGAAATTATCAATAATATGGAAGTCTTGGAGCAAATTGGTTTGAGTGCCAACCGTATAAAAAACGTCATCAAAGAAGCTTCCGAACTTTGTAAATACATTTAAGATGAAAATTAGATTTTTAGGCGGTGCCGGAACGGTTACCGGTTCCAAGACTTTAATAGAAAGCAACGGTGTTCGTATTTTAATTGACTGCGGACAATTTCAAGGAATCAAAACGTTGCGAGAACTGAATTGGGAACCGCTGCCAATTTTGCCTAGCAGTATCGACATTGTTTTGCTTACTCATGGTCATTTAGACCATTGCGGATGGTTGCCCAGATTGGTCAATCAAGGGTTTGAAGGTAAAATCTACTGCACAAGTCCTACAAAAGACATCACCAAACTGATATTGTTGGACAGTGCCAAAATTCAAGAAGAAGAAGCCGAAAAAGCCAATAAGGAGCATTTTTCCAAACACGAAAAAGCCGAGCCATTGTACGATTTAGCGCAAACCGAAAAAGTTTTTCCGCTTTTTAGAGTCGTAAAACCTGATGAAGATGTGCCGCTCGATGCGGAAATCACGGCTAAGTTCAGTAATGCCGGACATATCATTGGCGCTTGTAGTATCGAATTGCAATTGGAAAATAAAACACTGGTCTTTTCCGGTGATATCGGTCAGGATGATGATTTACTAATGTACGCGCCGGTAAAACCCCAAAAAGCCGATTATGTTTTCATGGAAAGTACCTACGGCAACAAACTCCATCCGCAAGAAGATGTTAAGTTACTCTTGGAAACTTATATCAACAACACAGTCCAGGCCGGCGGCACTACCATTATTCCGAGTTTTGCCGTTGAACGCGCTCAAACGTTAATGTATTTGCTTTGGCAGCTCAAAAAAGAAGACCGTTTGCCTGATATTCCGTATGTGATAGATACGCCTATGGGTATTAGTGTGCTCGATGTATTTATGGAGAATCGCAAATGGCATAAACTCTCAGAGCAGCAGTGTATTGACATGTGTAAAATGTTTACCATGAATTCGGAATATCAGGAAACCATCGCTACCATCTTCGACAAACAACCCAAAGTAGTAATTGCGGCCAGCGGTATGATTACCGGCGGAAGGGTATTAAGTTATTTGGAACGTTACATCGGTTTGCCTGAAACCACTGTGATTATCGTCGGATACCAAGCCGAAGGTACACGCGGTAGAAAACTATTAGAAGGTGCTTCCGAAATCAAAATTTACGGCAAATATTATCCGGTCTTGGCCAAAGTTTTGGAGATAGAAGGGTTGTCGGCTCACGGCGATCAAAATGATTTGCTCAATTGGTTATCGGAACTCCAAAACAAGCCTCAAAAAGTATTTCTGCTACACGGCGAAAACGAACCCAGCGATGAGCTTCGCATTAAAATACAAGAAAAATTCGGCTTTGATTGTTCCGTGCCTATGATGGGACAAGAAGTTGATTTGTAAGTTTTAAGACCATTTTAAGTTTTTGAAAAAGTTATATTGTTAACTTTGTGCCATGAATTTCAAAAAGCACATAAGCCTATTGACCGCGTTGCTGATATTGGTTTCCAATTCGGGAATGGCTTTTACCGTGCATTTTTGTCAAGGAAAGATAGCTTCCGTTTCTTCTGTTTTTGCAGATGAAGAAGTGTGCGATATGCCTGTTGTAGTTGAAAAAAACTGCTGTACAAAAGTAGAAACCACACACAAAAAGTGTTGTTCCGATAAGAAAGTCGATTTAAAAAATAAAACCGAGAAAATCATTATTAAAACGATTTCACTCGATTTTGAACCGGTCTATTTCTCTGAATACAAAAACCTTGTTTTTACCGTAGCTGAATCACCGAAAAAAGTGGATGAAAAAGTAGCTTTTTATTGTGATTCTCATGCGCCGCCACTTTACCAACTCTACTGCCAATATACTCTTTACGCCTGATTTGATTTTAATTCCGATGTGATTCTCAGACCTGTAGAATCTTAAAACAGAATTAATTTTAAATCATAATCTATGAAAACATCATTGTTATTCCTCACAATGTTGTTCGCTGCCGTAAGTTTCTCTCAAGAAAATATCAAACAAGATACCTTGAAGACCGTTACGGTAGAAGGCAGCCGAAAAGGAATAAAAAAATCACTCAATCTTACCGCCAATACTACCTTGGTAACCAGTAAAGAATTACTCAAAGCGGCTTGTTGTAACTTGGCCGAAAGCTTTGAAACCAATCCGTCTATAGATGTTAATTTTTCCGATGCGTTAACCGGAACCAAGCAAATTAAGATGCTCGGATTAACCAGTCCATATATCCTTATTGCTGAAGAAAATATTCCTTCGGTACGCGGAGCTTCTCAAGCCTACGGGATGTCGTTCACTCCCGGAACCTGGGTCGAAAGTATCCAAATCACTAAAGGCGCCGGTAGTGTAGTGAATGGCTTCGAGAGTATTTCGGGGCAAATCAATACTGAACTAATCAAACCGATAGGCGATATTCCATTCTTCTTGAATGCTTATGGCGATACCGGAAGTCGATTCGAATTGAATACCCATTTCAATCAAAAAGTGTCTGATAAATGGGCAACGAGTTTATTTGTACATGGCAATGCCCGCGTGGCTAAAAATGATATGAACAATGACGGCTTTTTAGACAATCCTTTAGGGAAACAATTCAATGTGGTCAATCGTTGGCAATATGCTAATCCGGAATCGGGCTGGGTTTCTTTTTTGAATCTTCGTTATATGAATGATGAAAAGCAAACCGGACAATTGGATTTTGATCCCGACAGAGACAAATTGACTACGAACTTTTGGGGTTCGGAAATCAATACCGAGCGACTGGATTTCAGTTCTAAAGTAGGCTACGTTTTCAAAGACATGCCTTACCAAAGTATCGGTTTCCAAAATGCTTTCAGCAATCACAATCAGCAGTCGTATTTCGGATTAAACCAATATAATATCAAACAACAAAGCTATTATTCAAACTTGATTTTCAATTCGATTATCAGCAATACGATGCACAAGTTTGCTACAGGTTTGAACTTTACGTACGATAAATATGCCGAGTTCGTAAATTTGGCAGATGTAAGCAGAATTGACAATTCGGTGGGTGCTTTCTTCGAATATACTTTCGACGATAACGATAAGTTCAGTTATATTTTAGGCGGAAGAATGGACTATCACAATAGGTTAGGAGCTTTTTTTACACCAAGATTACATGTGAAATATAATCCTTGGGAAAAATCGGTGTTCCGTTTTTCTGCAGGACGCGGCAAACGTGCGGCCAATATTTTTGCCGAAAACCAAAATCTTTTTGCCAGTTCCCGAGTATTCTCGGTATTAGATACAAATGGTAAAATTTACGGATTGGATGCAGAAATTGCTTGGAATTACGGATTGAGTTTTACCCAAAATTTTATCTTATTCGGGATGAAAGCTGATACAACTATCGATTTTTACCGAACCGATTTCCAAAATCAAGCTGTAGTTGACATCATGAACTCGCCACAACAAGTCCTGTTTTACAACTTAGACGGAAAATCCTACGCCAATAGTTTGCAACTCGATTTTAATGTTGAAATCATAAAACATTTGAACTTGAGAACGGCTTATAAATACTATGATATTTCCACTGATTATGTTTCGGGTAGTTACCAGCGACCTTTGCAAGCTAAACATCGTTTCTTCGGAAATGTAGAGTACGCTACACACATTGTTGATAATGGAAAACAATGGCGATTTGATTTCACTTGGAATTGGTTAGGAAAGCAACAATTACCGAATACGTCAACCAATCCGCAACAGGATCGATTGCCGAATTTTTCACCTTCGTTTTCTACCTTGAATGCTCAAATTACCAGAACTTTTTCGAGTACTTTTGAAGTGTATCTTGGTGGTGAAAACATAGGGAATTATACCCAAAACAAGGCTGTTTTAGGAGCAGACAATCCATTCGGACCAACTTTTGACACTTCGATAGTGTATGCGCCGGTTTTCGGACAAATGTATTATGCCGGATTGCGATTCAAGATTAAATAAGAATAATAACAATATAATTTAAAAGAAAGATTATGAAAAATATAGTGATAGGAATGCTTTTACTGCTGGTAAGTTTTTCAGCGCAAGCACAAGACAAGAAAAATAAAAATGCCAAATACGATTTTGAAGTCAACGGTAATTGTGAAATGTGTAAAAAGCGAATTGAGAAAGCAGCTTTTTCGGTTTCCGGAGTTAAAAGTGCCGTTTGGCATATTGATGACCATAAATTACATTTGATAATTAATGAAGAAAAATGTTCGTTAGTGGATGTTAAAAAGGCTATTGCTAAAGTCGGACATGATACCGAAGACATCAAAGCTACCGATGAAGATTATAACAGACTTCACGGCTGTTGTATGTACGAAAGAAAATAATTTTAAAAACTCCTTCAAGCGAAGGAGTTTTTTTATTGTTATTTTTACCAAAAAAAGTTTTGAGAATACTATTAACTCTTATTGCGTCTGCTTTTTTAACTGTTGGTTTTTCCCAACCAATGAAGCAAGATCAACGCATTTGGATGGCTTACTCAGGCCAATACAAAGCGTCACCCAATTGGGGCTATCATATGGAAGCCCAGTTCAGAATGGAAAATCAGTTGGAGCAAAATCTGCAAAATTTATTTCGGATTGGTGTAATTTATCATCTTTCCGAATCCAAAAATATTACGGCAGGATACGCCTTGGTAAACACCTATAATGCAACTGTTGCTGGTTATTTTAAGGAAAATCGTCTTTGGCAGCAATATCAAGTTACGACTAAATGGTCGAAGCATCTTTTAATCAATCGCTTTCGATTGGAACAACGATGGGTAGAGCAATTTCGAGTTTCAGAAATGGAGCAAATTACTTCGGAAACTGATTATCAAAATCGATTTCGCTTTTTGAACCGCTTTTTAATGCATTTGACTCAATTAAATTCGGATAAAGAACAACTTTACGTGGTTTTACAAAATGAGTTTTTTGCCACTGTAGGTCAAAATGCTGTAAACTCAAAAGTGGTAGATCAAAACCGATTTTTGGTTGGAGTCGGACTCAACTATAACAATACCATTCGATTAGAATTAGGTTATTTAAATCACTTCATAACTTCGTCTACAGCCCCCGATTTAATGAACCATACTGTTTCAATTTCTTTGTTTCATAATATCGTGTTATAAAAAATATAAAGTAGTAACTATCCCGAAAAATATCCTTAATTTCACACTCGAATTTTTACCCTTAATTTTTTAGTCCATGAGTGATTTTGATTGGATGCAGTTGCTAAATCCTGAGTTTTATATTACCATGTCGCTAGGCGGCGTTAGAGTTGGTCTTTGGATTGTATTGTTTATAGTATTTGCCGAGACCGGTTTGTTTGCCGGATTCTTTTTGCCTGGAGACAGTTTGTTGTTTTTGGCAGGAATTTACAGCCGTGATTTGGTTGAGAACTTTGCCATCATAGAGAGTGAAGTTTTAAATGTAACCTTGTTGGCCTTTTTAGTTGCAGTAGCCGGAATTATCGGAAATATGGTGGGCTATTGGTTTGGTGCAAAAAGTGGCTACTATTTGTACAAGAAAGAAGATAGTTTTTGGTGGAAGAAAAAATACCTTATCCAATCCAAAGAATTTTTTGAAAGATATGGTGGAAAGGCTATAATTTTTGCTCGGTTTTTACCGGTTGTCAGAACCTTTGCTCCAATTGTAGCCGGAATTGTGACAATGGATAAAAAGAAATTTATGTTCTATAACATTCTGAGTTCTTTCTTGTGGTCATTCAGTTTGATATTCGCCGGCCATTATTTATATGGGGTGTTTTTAGAGGAGTTTGACATCGACTTAAAGCATCACATTGAGAAGATTGTAATCGTAATTATCTTGATTTCAACTTTCCCTGTTTTTCTCAAAATGATTAAGAAAACGCCGAACACAGAATCGGAAGCCTAATAAAAAAAGCCTCAATTAAATATTGAGGCTTTTTTATTTGCAATGTATTTCTTTTACATC
Organism: Flavobacterium sp.; assembly: GCF_024710485.1. Lineage (GTDB taxonomy): Bacteria > Bacteroidota > Bacteroidia > Flavobacteriales > Flavobacteriaceae > Flavobacterium. The sequence continues at coordinate 53,164 of NZ_JANJUQ010000038.1, read as the reverse complement.
ATACCCGGCATTCCGCCACCCATTGGCATTCCGCCACCGGCATTTTCTTCTTTGATTTCTACCAAAGCACATTCGGTAGTTAAAATCATTCCGGAAACTGAGGCTGCGTTTTCTAAGGCTACACGGGTTACTTTTTTAGGGTCGATGATTCCGGCTTTTAGCATGTCTACATATTCATCGGTTTTGGCATTGTATCCAAAGTTGGCTTTTCCTTCGGCTACTTTGGCTACTACAACTGAACCTTCTAAACCGGCATTTTCAACGATGGTTCTCAGTGGCGATTCTACAGCACGAGATACAATTTGAATTCCGGTAGCTTCATCGGCATTGCTTGCTTTCAATTTGTCTAAGACAGCTTTAGCTCTTAACAAAGCCACACCGCCACCGGCCACGATTCCCTCTTCAACGGCTGCACGAGTCGCATGTAAAGCGTCGTCTACACGGTCTTTTTTCTCTTTCATTTCTACTTCAGAAGCGGCGCCAACGTACAATACGGCTACACCACCGGCCAATTTAGCCAAACGCTCTTGGAGTTTTTCTCTGTCGTAATCAGAAGTCGTAGTTTCCATTTGGGCTTTGATTTGGTTCACACGATTTTTAATCATGTCTGCATTTCCGGCTCCGTTTACGACTGTCGTATTGTCTTTATCGATGGTTACTTTTTCAGCAGTTCCCAACATTTCTAAAGTGGCATTTTCTAAAGTGTATCCGCTCTCTTCCGAAATTACGGTTCCACCGCTCAAGATGGCAATGTCTTCCAACATTGCTTTTCTTCTGTCGCCGAATCCAGGCGCTTTAACAGCGGCAATTTTTAATGCTCCACGCAGTTTGTTAACCACTAAAGTAGATAGTGCTTCACCATCAACATCTTCAGCAATAATCAATAATGGTTTTCCTGATTGTGCTACAGGCTCTAACACCGGTAGCAACTCTTTTAAGGAAGAAACTTTTTTATCGTAAAGTAGGATGTAAGGTCTTTCCAATTCCACTTCCATTTTTTCAGGATTGGTCACGAAGTAAGGCGATAAATAACCTCTGTCGAATTGCATTCCCTCTACTACATCAACATAAGTGTCGGTTCCTTTGGCTTCTTCTACCGTAATTACGCCTTCTTTACCTACTTTGGCAAAAGCAGTAGCAATTAATTCACCAATTACTTCATCGTTATTGGCAGAGATAGAAGCGATTTGTTTGATTTTTTCAGAGTCGCTACCAACAACCTGAGCTTGTTTGCCCAAATCTTCAATAATAGCTTCCACTGCTTTGTCAATTCCGCGTTTTAAGTCCATTGGATTGGCACCTGCGGCTACGTTTTTCAAACCTTCTTTAACGATAGCTTGCGCTAGTACGGTTGCGGTTGTAGTTCCGTCACCTGCTAAATCGTTGGTTTTAGAAGCTACTTCTTTTACCATTTGTGCACCCATATTTTCCAGAGCATCCTTTAGTTCTACTTCTTTAGCTACTGAAACACCGTCTTTGGTTACGGTTGGTCCGCCAAAAGATTTTGAAATGATTACATTTCTTCCTTTTGGTCCTAAAGTTACTTTTACAGCATTCGCTAAGGCATCAACGCCACGTTTTAAACCGTCGCGTGCTTCAATGTCGAATTTTATATCTTTTGCCATTTTTGTGTTTGTTTTTAGTCTTAATAATTAATACTTAATCCTTACTATTTATTAGATGATTGCAAGAATGTCATCTTCACGCATGATCAGATAATCCTTGCCGTCGAATTTTAAATCGGTTCCGGCGTATTTGCCGTATAAAACAGTGTCGCCAACTTTTACTGTTAACGGTTGGTCTTTTTTTCCGTTACCTACTGCCACTACAACACCTTTTTGCGGTTTTTCTTTAGCAGTATCAGGAATGATAATTCCGGAAGCTGTTTGTGTTTCAGCTGCTGCCGGTTCCACAATAACTCTGTCAGAAAGAGGTTTAATGTTTAATGCCATGATGTTATATTTTTAGGTTATAATATTTTGTTGCCTTCGCTTTTTCAGAAATTATGCCAAGGGTTTTTTACTGTCATTTTTTCCTAAAAAAAATGCCAGCATGTCAGCGCTGGCATTTGGATTAAGAATATACTCTTGTTTATTTTTTCTCTTCTGTTGGTTGAGCCGGAGTGGATACCGGGGCTTCTGTAGCTGTTTTAGGTGCTACAGCCTCAGTTTGGTCGATTACTTTAGAATCGGTTTGACCACCGCCCATTCCCGGGAAGCTCAAACTTGATAACAAAATCAAAAGAATCAATACCGCAGCTAACGTCCAAGTACTTTTATCTAAAAAGTCTGTTGTTTTTTGAACACCGCCTAACATTTGCGAACCGCCCAATGATGAAGACAAACCGCCACCTTTAGGGTTCTGAACCATAACGGCAATGACCAATAAAAAACAAACCAAGGTTATTAATGCTAAAAAGATGGTAAACATAATGTATTATAATTAGTTATTATTTTGTTGTAAAATCTTTATGTCCGAAATTCGGTTTGCAAAGAAACTACTTTTTTCCGGATATTTCAAAATTAATATTTCATAAGCTTGAATTGCTTTCGAATATTTTTTTTGTTCTAAATAAACCCGAGCCAAAGTTTCGGTCATTAGATGGGAAGTGTCTTCTGAAAATGGCTCTATAGTTGCGACTACAGCATCTTTGGCCACCGGAATAATTTTCGGATTGTTTTCAATGAATTTATCGATTAATTCCAATTTTTTCTTTTTGGCTTCTTCAACTGGAGCATTTTTTGGTGCAGTTTCCTCCCGAACAATAGGTTTTAATCGGGATAATTGCAACCACTCTTGGAACGAGTGTTTCTCATTTTTAGAAAACTCTAATGGTTTACCCAATTCCAGTTTTTCTTCCACTTTTTGTGTTTCATCAATGCCGGCTTCTTTGATAGAAGTCAGTATGGATTGTTCTAACGGATTCACTGTTGGTTCCTGATAAGCAACTTTTACCTCTTCCAATCCGATTACCTTGATGTTCATCAATTCTTCCAACTTTTTCTCGTAATGTCCTTTTTGCACCGAAACAAAGGAATCCGAAGTGATAAAGTCGAACAAAATACTTCTGTCCGTGGTGTAAGCAGCCGATACTTTCAGCGCATGATTGTAATTAAAACTATCCTGATTGTACAAGTGCTTCAACTTTAACACCCGTGCACTCTGAAAATAGGGGAAAGCCCTTAGTACTTGGTCCAGGGTTTCCGCATGCCTATCGTTGATGGCTTCGGGTTTGTTGAGTAAGTATGTATAATCGGTTAGGTTCAAAATTATCTGGTGTCAGTTACTTTGTAAAGTTATAAAAGCGACGAACTGTTTTTACCATTTGGCTAGTGATTCGTTAAATATGTCTTGTGTGATTCGTTCGAAAATAACGTCTAACGCATCGGTTAATTGTGAGCCAACCAACTGACTCGAACCGCCGTAGTCATAAAAGAAGGAAAATCTTTTTTCAAAGTTATCTTCTTCTTTGTTTTTGTTTGAAAATCGAACCATTACTGAGATAGTCAAGCGGTTTTGGGCAGCTCTTTGTTCGGCAGTTGCGGTCATCGGCGTTATTCGAAATTCAACAATTTCCCCTTCATATAACAGGTCACCATTGGAATTGGTTAAATTCAGGTTGGTTTGGTTCTGAATTAAATCTTGCAAACGCAAGGTGAAAGTTCTTTCAATTCCGGGTTCTACTAATTCGGCTTTATTTTGGAAATAATTTACCTGAAAGGTCTTTGCGTTAACCGGTTTGGCTCCTGTAAAATTGTAGACGCCACAACCACTTAGGCTGAATGCAATTAGAACTGGTAAAATGAATTTTATACTTTTCATGAATTTATTTTCGAGGGTAAATATAACCAATATTTGGATTTTGCGAGAGTATCAAGTATTACAAATCAAACTGTTTGATTTTTCGATACAATGTTCGCTCTGAAATTCCCAATTCGTCTGCAGCCGCTTTTCTCTTGCCTTTGTTTCGTTCCAACGCTTTTTTGATGAGTTCCAGTTCCTTGGCTTCCAATCGAAGGGTTTCCTCTTCGTCAACGGTTTCAGCCATCAAGTAATTAGTGTCGTCTTCGTCTTCAAACTCTTCTTGTTGCGACTGATTTTGAGTGGGAATCACATTGATGTGCGGTTCGGCTTCGAATACAATTTCGTTGTTTGTCTCTTTAGAGCCGTAGACTTTCTGAATCAAGCTCGGATTAATATCCTGCACTTTAGCACCGTTTTTTATGAGTTCTAAAGTCAGTTTTTTCAAATCGTTCAAATCACTCTTCATGTCGAAAAGCACTTTGTATAAAATATCCCGTTCTGTGGCAAAATCACTGTCCGATTTTTTACTGCCAACCACAGAAGGTAATTGGTTACTCTCCATCGGTAAATAGGATTGTAATGTGGCCAATGATATGTCGCGATTGGTTTCTAAAACCGAAATCTGTTCTGCTACGTTGCGCAACTGACGGATATTACCGCTCCAACGATAGCGTTGTAAGAATTGAACAGCCTCATCACTCAACTTAATGGGAGGCATTTTGTATTTATGGGCAAAATCGGCGGCAAACTTTCTAAACAACAGGTGAATATCATCTTTTCGATCGCGTAACGGTGGCAAAGTAATGTCAACGGTACTCAAACGATAGTACAAATCTTCGCGGAATTTTCCTTTTTCAATCGCATCAAACATATTCACGTTGGTGGCCGCTACAATACGTACATTGGTTTTTTGTACTTGCGAAGAACCTACTTTTATGAACTCGCCATTTTCTAAAACACGCAGCAAACGAACTTGCGTTGTTAGCGGTAATTCGCCCACTTCATCCAAGAAAATGGTACCGCCATCGGCTACTTCAAAATAACCTTCACGGGTATTGGTAGCGCCGGTGAAAGCCCCTTTTTCGTGTCCGAATAATTCACTGTCAATGGTTCCTTCAGGAATCGCACCACAGTTAACGGCGATGTATTTGCCGTGTTTTCTGTGAGACAGCGAATGGATAATTCTGGGAATACTTTCTTTACCCACGCCGCTTTCACCCACAACCAATACCGAAATGTCAGTCGGAGCAACCTGTATGGCTTTCTCTATGGCGCGGTTGAGTTTCGGGTCGTTCCCGATAATCTCAAAGCGTTGTTTTATGTTTTGAACTGATTCCATGTTGTTTATTATTTCACCACGAATTGCACTAATTTTCACAAATTAAAATTTCGCTAAAGAACTAATCTCTTGTGGATTAGTGATTTGTTTTGAAAGTTGGCAATGATTCCGAGTTGAGAATCAGCCAGCTTCATGTAGTTTAGTGCTTGCGCTATATGCTCGTTATTAATTTCTTTAACCGATTTTACTTCTAAAATAATTTCATCAAATACAATAAAGTCAGCGTAAAATTTATGAGGAAGTACGTTCCCTTTATATTCAATTAAAAACTCTTTTTCCCTTACAAAAGGAATGTTGTTGTTTTTAAATTCAATTTCCAAAGCATCTTTATATACAATTTCTAACAAACCCGGACCTAAAAGGCGATGGACTTCCATGCAAAGACCAACTATGGTATAGTTTTCTTCTTGTTTATACAGCTCCATAATTAGTGAGAATTTGTGTAATTCGTGGCCAATCTATTGCATCGGACTGTACCCAACCGCTTCACCAATCAATGTGGCTGTTGTACAATCGGTTACTTTTACTAACACAAAATCACCTTCTTTATAATTTTCTTTCGGGAAAACAGTCACTACATTCTCCGAGTTTCTGCCGCTCCAGTGTTTGTCAGATTTCTTAGATTCTTTTTCTATCAATACTTCTACAGTTTGGCCCAAGAAACGCTTGGTTCTTTTTTCGCTTAATATTTGTTGTAAGTCTACAATTTCTTGTAAACGTCTTTTTTTCACTTCTTCCGGAACATCATCTTCCATTTTACGCGCCGCCAAAGTACCCGGTCTTTCGGAATAAGCAAACATATAGCCGAAGTCGTATTCCACATATTCCATCAAACTCAAGGTGTCTTGGTGATCTTCTTCAGTTTCTGTCGGGAAACCGGCAATCATGTCTTGCGAAATGGAGCAATCCGGAATAATACGTTTGATTTTATCCACCAATTCCATGTATTCTTCACGGGTGTGTTGGCGGTTCATTTCTTTTAAAATTCTAGTGCTTCCGCTTTGCACCGGTAAGTGAATATAGTTACAAACATTGTTGTATTTGGCTATCACATGCAACACTTCTTCGTGCATATCCTGCGGATTTGAAGTCGAAAAACGGAAACGCATTTTAGGGAATTGTACGGCACACATCTCTAACAATTGGGCAAAATCAACGGCAGTGGCTTTTTGCATTTCGGTGGCTTTGTCAAAGTCTTTCTTCAAACCGCCGCCGTACCACAAATAACTGTCCACATTCTGACCCAATAAGCAAACTTCTTTAAAACCTCTGTCCCATAAATCTTGGATTTCGGCCATAATGCTTTGCGGTTCTCTACTGCGTTCACGACCGCGGGTAAACGGTACCACGCAAAACGTACACATATTGTCGCAACCACGTGTAATCGAAACAAAAGCATTCACGCCATTGCTGTTCAAACGCACCGGAGAAACATCGCCGTAGGTTTCATCTTTGGAAAGGATCACGTTAATAGCGTCGCGACCTTCCTCGACTTCTTTCAATAAATTCGGTAAGTCTTTGTAAGCGTCAGGACCAACCACCATGTCTACGATTTTTTCTTCTTCGAGGAATTGACTTTTCAAACGCTCGGCCATACAGCCCAAAACGCCCACTTTCATGCCCGGATTAATGCTGCGTTTTACCGCATTATATTTTTCCAAACGCTTGCGCACGGTTTGTTCCGCTTTGTCTCGGATGGAACAAGTGTTCACCAAAACCAAATCGGCTTCTTCCAACTTTTGAGTGGTATTATACCCTTGTTCGGTTAAAATGGACGCTACAATTTCGCTGTCCGAAAAATTCATCGCACAACCGTAACTTTCTATAAATAGTTTTTTGCTATTGCCTTCTTTGTGTTCTAAAACCAAGCTGGTGCCTTGTTTTTTCTCGTCAATTTCCTTTTCCATAAAATGATTTTCGCTTAATCGGACAGCAAAGATAATACTAAATTCGGAAATCTGACAAGATGGCAGAAACGGTTTAACAAAAGTTTTGGAGCGAATGGTTTGGGTGTATTAGTAATCCCTGTTCCCGCTGTACGCTCTGCACGGCGCCGCTTCCATCGGGGCTAGATAGGCTTTGTCTTTTGTCTCGGTTGACTTCGAAAAAAGTTTGTGAAAAGACTACCTATATATTAAGGTGTCAATTTCTTTTATGGGTCAATCACCGTTAAAAAGTTGCACTAAATCGATATTTTAAAAAAAACGTTTACTTTTGTCCGCGTAAACAATCGGGATATGGCAAAGAATTTAGTTATCGTGGAGTCGCCGGCAAAGGCCAAAACAATCGAAAAATTTCTCGGAAGTGAGTTTCAGGTAGAGTCGAGTTACGGCCACATAGCCGACTTACCTTCCAAAGAAATAGGAGTAGACGTTGCCAACGGGTTTAAGCCCAAGTATGAGGTGTCTTCTGATAAAAAAGCTCTGGTCAAAAAACTGAAAGATTTGTCTAAAAATGCGGAAACCGTTTGGTTGGCTTCCGATGAGGACCGCGAGGGAGAAGCCATTTCTTGGCACTTGGCGGAAGAATTGAAATTAGATAAGGCTAAAACCAAAAGAATTGTTTTCCACGAAATTACCAAAACCGCTATTCAAAAAGCGATTGAAAACCCGCGCGGCATCGATTACAACTTAGTCAATGCGCAACAAGCCCGTCGTGTTTTGGACAGACTGGTGGGTTACGAACTCTCGCCGGTATTGTGGAAAAAAGTCAAAGGAGGATTATCGGCCGGACGTGTGCAATCGGTTTCTGTTCGTTTGATTGTTGAGCGTGAAAGAGAAATTCAAGAATTCAAAGCAGTAGCTTCGTATTCGGTTACAGCCGAGTTTACCAATGAAGCCGGAAAAGTAGTCAAAGCCAAATTGCCGAAGAACTTCGCTACCAAAAAAGAAGCGGAAGACTTTTTGCAAAAAAACATTGGCTCTATATACAAGGTAGCCGATTTGGAAACCAAACCAACCAAAAAATCTCCTGCAGCTCCGTTTACCACTTCCACTTTGCAACAGGAAGCAGCACGTAAATTGTATTTTCCGGTTGGCATTACGATGCAAATTGCTCAAAGGTTGTACGAGGCCGGACTCATTACTTACATGAGAACCGACAGTGTAAACTTGTCTCAAGAAGCCATGGCCGCGGCTCAAGCAGAAATCACCAGTTACTATGGAGCTGAATACAGCAAGCCTCGAAATTACAATACCAAATCCAAAGGTGCGCAAGAAGCTCACGAGGCTATTCGTCCGACAGACATGTCGCGTCACACCGTGAACGTTGAAAGAGACCAAGCACGCTTGTATGAACTGATTTGGAAAAGAACTTTAGCGTCTCAAATGGCTGATGCGGAATTGGAACGTACCATTGTAAAGATAGAAGCCAACAACCATTCGGAAGTATTCCAAGCTACCGGTGAAGTCATCAAGTTTGAAGGTTTCTTAAAAGTTTATTTAGAAGGTAACGACGACGACGATGAAGAACAAGAAGGCATGTTGCCGGCTTTAAAGATTAACGAAAAATTACACAATAATAATATCACTGCGACCGAAAGATATTCGCGTCCGCCGTCAAGATACACCGAAGCTTCTTTGGTGAAGAAGTTAGAGGAATTAGGAATCGGTCGTCCGTCTACCTATGCGCCAACTATTTCTACCATCATCAACAGAAATTATGTTGAGAAAGGTAACTTAGACGGTGTAGAACGAAAATATGTACAGTTGACTTTAAAAGACAGTAAAGTCGACGAAAAGATTTTAAAAGAAAACACCGGTTCCGATAAAGGAAAATTGGTACCAACAGATATCGGAACTATTGTAAACGACTTTTTAGTAAAGAACTTTGAAGCCATTTTAGATTACAATTTTACCGCTAAAGTAGAGCAAGACTTTGACGAAATAGCTGAAGGAAATATCGATTGGGCTAAAATGATGCAGGATTTCTACAACAAGTTTCATCCGAATGTAATTGAAGTAGAGAAAAATGCCGACAGAGAAAGCGGTGAGCGCATTTTAGGTGCTGATCCGAAAACGGGTAAACCGGTATCGGTGCGTTTGGGGAAATTCGGGCCTATGGCTCAAATTGGAGATGCAGAAGACGAAAACAAACAATTTGCGAGTTTGCGTCAAGATCAAAACATCGGTAATATTACTCTGGAAGAAGCGCTGAATTTGTTTTTGTTGCCGAAAAACCTCGGTACCTATAACGGAGAAGAAGTTGAAGTGAGCAACGGTCGTTTCGGACCTTATGTTCGTTTCGGCAAACAATTCATTTCACTTCCAAAAGGCGAAGATCCCTTGGATGTGACTATGGAAAGAGCACAGGAATTAATTGATGAAAAAACCAAAGCTGATGCGCCAATCGGAACATATCAAAATATGGACGTACAAAAGGGCGTTGGTCGTTTTGGTCCGTTCTTAAAGTGGAATGGCATGTTTATCAATGTCAATAAAAAATACGATTTCAATAACCTATCGCAATCTGATATCGAAACATTAATCGATGAGAAGTTACAGAAAGACATTGATAAAGTCATACATCATTGGAAAGAGGAAGGTATTTTGGTGGAAAAAGCCCGCTGGGGAAAATCAGTCATCACCAAAGGAAAAATCAAAATCGAATTGAATAAAGATGTTGATGCTGCCAAATTAACCTTGGAGCAAGTACAAGAAATGATTGCCAAGAAAACCCCTGAGAAAAAGACTGCTGCCAAAAAAGATCCGGCCAAAAAAGCAACCGCAAAAAAAACAACCGCCAAAAAAAAGTAACCTATGGAATTTGATTTTCTTTCACCGGTTGACAATGAAATTATACAATATATAAAAGGTCTGTCTTCACAGCATCTTGGTAGTAAAGTGTCATTCCATACCGATAAAGATTTTCCTGATTTGGATCTGATTAAGATTGCCGTTGTTGGTGTTTTAGAAAATCGCGGCAACACAAAGGCTTTCGAAGAAGTGAATTTGAATGCCGTTCGAAAAGAATTGTATAGTTTGTTTCCCGGTAATTGGCAAAGTGCTATCGCTGATTTGGGCGACATCTATCCCGGGAACTCTTTAGAGGATACTTATTTTGCTTTGCAAAAAGTGGCAGCTAAATTAATTCGCAAAGGTGTTATACCTATCATAATAGGTGGTTCACAAGATTTGACTTATCCGTTGTACAGGGCTTACGATAGTTTGGAGCAGATGGTGAACTTGGTGGCTATTGATAGTAAATTTGATTTCGGCAAACAAGAAGACGGCATAACCTCCGATTCTTATTTGTCAAAGATTGTATTAGACGAGCCGAACAACTTATTCAATTATTGTAATATCGGTTATCAAACGTATTTCAATTCACAAGAAGAAATTGATTTGATTGAAAAATTATATTTCGATGCTTATCGCTTAGGTGAAATTTCCAACAATATTGCACTCTCAGAACCGGTTTTCAGAGATGCTGATATTGTTTGTTTGGATTTAACATCGGTAAAGTCCTCAGATTCAGGGAATTTGATTAATTTTATCCCAAATGGTTTTAATGGTAAAGAAATTTGCAGCTTAACCCGATATGCCGGGATTAGTGATAAGGTGAGTTCGTTTGGTGTTTTCAATCACAATAACACTAAAGAAGAGGCAGTGTTAATTGCACAATCGATCTGGTATTTCATGGAAGGAGTTAATTTTCGTTCTAATGAATATCCATTCGGAACTAAAGAAAACTATTTAAAATACATTGTTCCTTTAGAAAGTGAAGAATTGGTTTTTTACAAGAGCAACAAAACGGATCGTTGGTGGATTGAAATTAATTTTTTCGCAGGACAACACAATAAATTGAAAAAAAACACGTTATTACCGTGTTCGCATGAGGAATATCTGGCTGCGTGTAATCACGAGATACCGGAAAGATGGTGGAAAGCACAAAGAAAAAATTGTTTGTAATTATTTAGAGAGTAATAATAATATATTATGTAGTCTTTAGATTACAAAAAATACAAAAACATGCATTTTATCAGTAAAAATGTGTATTTTATCGATAAAATGTTTTTTTGTTTACTTTTATTATTCTATTTTTGGAATGTGAAAGTGTGGTAAGAAATTAGTCTGGGTAAAATTTAATATTATTTAATTGCTTTTTTGAAAAATAATAAATAGGTTTACGCCCTTAAAAATAAAAAATTCAAATAACCCCAATTTATATGAAGAAAGTCATTGCATTCGCATCAGTTTTAGCTTTATTAACGGGCTGTGGACGATCAAGCGACAAAGGTGAGTTAGTAGGAGTTAAAGGAAAGAAATGGCATCCAGAGAAGCCGTTTGGTATGACTTTGATTCCGGGCGGAGCTTACATTATGGGTAAATCAGATGATGATTTGGCTAATGTACAAGATGCGCCAACCAAAACGGTAACCGTAAGATCGTTCTACATGGATGAAACTGAAATTACCAACAGCGAATACCGTCAATTTGTAGAATGGGTTAAAGATTCTACAATCAGGGTTCGTTTAGCTATCTTGGCAGACGAGGTTGGTCAAACAGCCGGTTCAGGGGGTAAAGGCGGAAAAAATGCCGGAAGTATTGGTGATTTTGCCTTTAACGATACAGATCCTGCTAAAATGACTCCTTATGACAAATACATGTATGAGAATTATTACAGTGTTGGGACTGATGATGATCCTTATGCCGGTAGAAGATTAAACAGAAAAGTAAAATTAATTACAGATACTAGTAAATATCCGGATGAATATTATTCTGAAGTAATGGATAGTATGTATTTGCCTTTGGCGGAATCATTCAACGGATTGAGAACGATTGATGTTAGAAAATTAAAGTTCCGTTACTCTTGGATGGATATTCAAGCGGCTGCAAAAGCTAAAGTAGGGAAAAGAAGTTCTTTTATCAGAACAGAACAACAAGAAGTTTATCCTGATACTACAGTTTGGATTAAAGATTTCGCTTATTCTTATAACGAGCCAATGCACAATGATTATTTCTGGCATCAAGCTTATGGTGACTATCCAGTAGTGGGTGTGTCATGGAAGCAAGCTAAAGCATTTTGTGCTTGGAGAACTTTAAATAAAAACGCTTACATCAAATCGAAAAAGAAAAAGAACAGACCGGATTTAATCAACTCTTTTAGATTGCCTACAGAAGCTGAGTGGGAATATGCTGCCAGAGGTGGTTTAGAGTCTGCAACTTATCCTTGGGGTGGTCCTTATGCTAAAAATGACAGAGGTTGTTTCTTGGCAAACTTCAAACCTAATAGAGGAGATTATGCTGCTGACCAAGCTTTATACACTGTTGAAGCCAAATCATACGAGCCAAACGGTTACAACTTATATAACATGTCAGGTAACGTAGCGGAGTGGACTGATTCAGCCTATGATGCAGCGGCTTACGAATATGTTTCAACCATGAACCCAACTGTAGGTGATTCTAAAAACATGCGAAAAGTAGTTCGCGGAGGTTCATGGAAAGATGTCGCTTACTTTTTGCAAGTGAGTACCAGAGATTTTGAATATGCTGATACAGCCAGAAGTTACATTGGCTTCAGAACAGTTCAAGATTACATGGGAACTCAAGTAACTAAAAATGGTAAAGCACCTAGAAAGTAATTTCAAAACCAACTTAATTATATTTAACTTAACTAACTAAAAAAAAATTATTTATTATGGCATTATTAAGCAAAAAAACAATGAATTTCGCTTACGGTATGGGAGCGGCTGTTGTAATTATTGGAGCATTATTCAAATTGATGCACTGGCCAGGTGCAAGTGTTATGCTTATCGTTGGATTAGGAACAGAAGCATTAATCTTCGGATTGTCTGCATTTGACCCTGTTGATAAAGAATTAGATTGGTCTTTAGTATACCCAGAATTAGCTGGTGGTGAAGCTAGACCTAGAGATAAAAAAGCTGAAGATCCTAAAGATGCTCAAGGATTATTATCACAAAAATTAGACAATATGTTGAAAGAAGCTAAAATCGATAGTCAATTGATGGAAAGCTTAGGAAACAGTATCAAAAATTTTGAAGGAGCGGCTAAAGCTATTTCTCCTACTGTTGATTCGGTTGCTTCAACCAAAAAATATGCTGAAGAAATGACTAAAGCTGCAACTCAGTTAGAAACTTTGAATGGTTTATACCAAGTTCAATTGCAAAGTGCTGAGAGAAATGCTCAAATTAACAATGAAGTTGCAGAAAACAATTTAAAATTAAAAGATCAAATGCAATCTTTAACATCAAACTTACAAACGTTGAACAATGTTTATGGTGGTATGTTATCTGCAATGAGTAACAAAGGATAATTAGTTTTTGAACTATATTTTATTAACAAAACAATAACTAATTAGAAAAAATGGCAGGAGGAAAACTAACCCCTAGACAGAAGATGATTAACCTAATGTACTTGGTTTTCATCGCGATGTTAGCATTGAATATGTCCAAAGAAGTATTGTCTGCTTTCGGACTTATGAATGAAAAGTTTGATACATCCAATGTGTCAACCACAGAGTACAACAAAAAATTATTGTCTTTCTTAGAATCTAAAGCTAGTGAAGACCCATTAAAATTCTCTGAACCAAACGATAAAGCAAAAAAGGTTTCTAAGTTGTCAGAGGAGTTCTTTAACTTTATTGGTGGCTTGAAGAAAGATATTTCAGCCGATTTTGAATTAGATGAAAAAACCGGGAAATTACCTTACGAAGCTATGGACAAAGGTGATAAAGTAGATGAGCTTTGGTTTGAAGGTGACGGTTATTCTCCTAAAGGAAAAGAAATCGTTGGAAAGTTTGATAAGTTTGTTGCTGATATGAAATCAATTTTCGGTAACGATGTGAAATACCAACCTATCATCAAAGAATTGGAAACTAAGTTTTCTACTAAAGATGTTAAAGATGGTGATGGTGTAACTAAGAAATATTTAGATTACCATTACAAAGGTTTCCCAGCGATTGCCTCATTAACTAAATTGTCAGCACTTCAAAATGACATCAAAACTATGGAGTCAGGAATTTATAATGTTTTGATGGGTAACACCTTTAAGGAAGCAGCGTCTATGAAAAATTTCCAGGCTATTGTTGCTTTAGATAAAAACGTTTATTTCCAAGGTGAGCAAGTAACTGGTAAAGTAGTTTTAGGTAAGTATGATGCTAATACTAAACCAACCTCATTCAACGGTCCGGGTAAAATTGAGAATGGTCAAGCTGTTATTTCGATGACTGCCGGTTCTATCGGAGAGCAAAAATTTGGCGGTACATTTACTTTCTTAGAAGATGGTAAATCTATTCCTTTGAAATTTGAAGGTTCTTACATTGTAGTACCTAGACCAAACTCAGCTAACATTTCTGCCGACAAAATGAACGTTGTCTATAGAGGGTTACCAAACCCAATGACTATTTCATTTGCTGGAATCGGTGACAATTTTGTTACTGCCTCAGCTCCTGGTTTAACTAAAGCCGGAGGTCCTGGTAAGTATAACTTAAATCCTGGATCTGGTACTGAAGTTACAGTTTCTGTAAGCGGTAAAATGACTGACGGTAAAACGGTAACAGATAAAAAAGTATTCCGTATTAAAAACATCCCTGCACCGGCAGGAGCCATCGGAAAGCAAGTTGGTGTAGTGAAAGGAGCTAAATCTCGTTTAGAGGTTTCTCAAGTGACGGCTGAATTACAAGACTTCTTGTATGACTTACAGTTCCAAGTTACCCGATTTACTTTTAAAGTTCCTGGTCAACCTGCAATTATTGTTAATGGAGATCGTGTTAATGCACAGTGTAAAGCTGCTTTAGCCAGAGCTTCAAGAGGAGACCAAATTATTATTTCTGAAATTAAAACTAAAATCATTGGTACTTCAGCAAACATCGTAACTAAAGATGCTGCTCCTGTTGCCTACGAAATACAATAATTTAAGTTGATATAATCCTACTTAAATAACTTAAATAACAGCATTATGAAAATTAAAAATCTTTTGTCAATAGTTTTTGTATCCGTATTGAGTGTGAATTCTTTCGCACAATCTAATTTGCTCAATGCAAAAACACCTGATGAAATAGGAAAGAAAACTCCTGCTCAGTTAATTTCTGATAATGATAAGCCACTTCCGTATGGTTATGTTCATGATAGAGATGTATTGATGGGTAAAACAATTTGGGAGTTTATCGATATTGATGAAAGAATTAATTTTCCTTTGTATTATCCTATTGATACTGCTTTTGTTGGTAAAGATAGAAGATCTTTATTCGATGTTTTATTGAAAGGAGTTAAGAGTGGAAAAATAACTGAAGTTTACGCTGATGATTATTTTAACACTAAAAAAACTTTCAAAGACGTTGGACCTTCCTTAACCTTTATCGATACTACTGATGCCGGAAAAGACGAAATCAACAATTACTATGATGATTACATGTCCGGTAGAAAAGTATTAGACAAACAGTTTATTGATCAAAGAGATCTTACAGCGCAAGATATTTCCGGATTCAAAATCAAAGGTTATTGGTATTTTGATAAACGTCAAGGTGAGTTGAAATACAGACTGCTAGGTATTTGCCCAGTAACTCCTGAGGCAAGAGATATTGGGAAAGAGAATGCAGACGCTATCGAGTTGTTTTGGGTTTATTTTCCAGCTATCAGAGATATACTGCACGAAGCAAAAGCATTTAATGACAAAAATTCTGCTATGCCTATTACCTTTGATCACTTATTGAACTCTCGAAGATTCAACGGTGTAATCTACAAAGAAGAGAATGTATACGGAGACCGTCAGGTAGCCGACTACATGAAAGACAATGCTCAAATGCAGTTATTAGAATCTGAACGTATCAAAGAAAAGATTCGCAGCTTCGAATCTGATATGTGGAACTACTAAGATTTTTTCATAAATCATACAAAACTCTCATCATTTTTGGTGAGAGTTTTTTTTAGCTCAAAATTATGCTCGATTATATCATTGTAGGCTCAGGTTTGGCAGGTATTGCCTTCGCTGAAACACTTATACAAAATCAAAAGTCTTTTGTGGTTTTTGACAACCAATCGCAAAACTCATCACGAGTGGCTGGAGGTTTATACAATCCGGTTATATTAAAGCGTTTTAGCCAAGTTTGGGATGCAGAACGTCAATTGGCATTAGCCAACCAGTTTTATGCGCAAATAGAAGCTAAACTGCAGGTACAAGTTGATTTTAAAATGCCTATCTATCGCAAGTTCTTTTCTGTTGAAGAGCAAAACAATTGGTTTGCCGCTTCTGATAAACCTTCTTTATCTCCTTTCCTTTCCACAACTATAGTTCATAAAAAATACAAAGCCATTGATTCTCCTTTTGGTTACGGTGAAGTATTGCACACCGGTTATCTAGATACCGATATCTTTTTAAATGCTTATCAATCGTATCTAAAATCATTAGCTATTTTAGTGCCGGATGCTTTCCTATACGAGAAGCTTCAAATTACAGATAATATGGCGTTATATGAGGACTTTCAAGCCAAACACATTGTCTTTGCTGAAGGGTTCGGCATGCACGCCAATCCGTATTTCAAAAACCTCCCGCTAGATGGGACTAAAGGCGAACTATTTATTATCAAAGCACCCGATTTAGATATAGATGTGATTATCAACACCAGCATTTTTATTTTACCGTTGGGGAATAATTTGTTTAAAGTCGGCGCCACATACAATTGGGAGGACAAAACCGATTTGCCTACCGAAGAAGGTAAAGTAGAATTGGTCGAGCGCATCCGGGAAATTCTCCAATGCGAATTCGAAATTGTTTCGCATTTCGCAGGGGTTCGCCCGACAGTTAACGACAGAAGGCCGTTACTCGGAACTCATCCGTCACACAAAAATATGCATATTCTAAATGGCTTAGGAACCAGAGGTGTAATGCTGGCGCCCGCAATGGCTTTGGATTTATTCGAGTATATCGAAAGCCAAAAGCCATTAGACAAAAGTGTTGATATCCGAAGGTATATTACTTCTTTTTAGCCGCTTCTTTGTCGTAGTGGACAAAAATATTAATGTAGATGTTACGCGCTAATCTGGCAGTGACAGGCATCAACAGCAACAGCGCAATAATGATAGCCGCAAACGAAGCAATCAAATCCAAGCCAATAAAAACCTTGGCTATAATAAAAGCTGCAACACCAATCGCTACAGTCAAAGCATAACTCACATACATGGCACCATAAAAAAACGAAGGCTCAATTTGGTAATGCAATCCGCAATGACTGCATTCTTCATGCATTTCATAAATCTTTTTTAGATGGTACGGATTCGGGTCAACGTACATATTTTCTTCTTGGCATTTCGGACAACTTCCTGTTAAAATGCTATTTAGTTTGGATCCTTTTTTTAACATTTGCAAAAATTTTTATTTTGAACTTTTCAGCACTTTGGCTTTGGGTCTACAAAGGTACTTTTTAGAAATCTTTTGGCTGTAACTTTTGTAACAATTCATTATGTTAAACATACACAATTTATCGGTTTCTTTTGGCGGAACCTACCTTTTTGAAGAAGTAACCTTTCGTTTAGGTGCCGGCGACCGAGTAGGATTGGTTGGGAAAAACGGCGCGGGAAAATCGACTATGCTCAAAATTTTAGCCGGCGATTTCAAACCCGATTCCGGTCAGATTGCCACCGAAAAAGAGGTGAAAATTGGTTTTCTTCGCCAAGATATTGATTTTGTTAAAGGCCGAACCGTACTCGAAGAGGCCTACCAAGCTTTCGAAGAAATCAAAAGAGCTGAACTCAAAATCGACGAAATCAACCACCAATTGGTTACCCGAACCGATTACGAAAGCCAAAGCTATTCCGAATTAATTGAGCAATTAAGCGATGTAACACACCATTACGAAATTTTGGGAGGTTACAATTATGTGGGCGATACCGAAAAAATTCTCTTAGGTCTTGGTTTCAAAAGAGAAGATTTCAACAACCAAACCGATACGTTTTCCGGCGGATGGCGTATGCGTATCGAGCTGGCCAAACTCTTATTACAATCCAACGATATTCTATTGCTGGATGAGCCAACCAACCACTTAGACATCGAAAGTATCATTTGGCTCGAAGGTTTTTTAAGAAACTTTCCCGGCGTAGTAGTGATAGTATCGCACGATAAAATGTTCCTCGATAACGTGACCAACCGTACTATAGAAATCTCCTTAGGCAAAGCCTACGATTTCAATAAGCCGTATACGCAGTATTTGGTCTTGCGTGAAGAAATTCGCGAAAAGCAATTGGCTACCCAAAAAAACCAAGCCAAAAAAATCGAAGAAACCCAAAAACTCATCGAACGTTTCCGATACAGCGCCACCAAATCATCCATGGCGCAATCTCTAATTAAGAAATTAGATAAAGTCGAGCGCATAGAAGTGGATGAAGACGACAATTCGGTTATGAATATTTCCTTTCCGGTTTCGCAAACACCGGGTAGAGTTGTCATCGAAGCAGAACATGTAACCAAAGCGTACGGAGATAAAGTCATCCTCAAAGACATTTCGCTTTTAGTTGAACGCGGCAGTAAAATTGCCTTTGTCGGTCAAAATGGCCAAGGGAAATCCACTTTCGTCAAAGCCATTGTAAACGAATTCCAATACGAAGGCAGCATCAAGTTAGGTCACAATGTACAATTGGGTTATTTCGCCCAAAACCAAGCGGAATACCTCGACGGCGAGTTAACCTTACTCGAAACCATGACCAATGCGGCAACCGACAGCAATCGCGCTAAAGTCCGCGACATGTTAGGCGCTTTTTTATTCCGTGGCGACGATGTAGAGAAAAAAGTAAAAGTACTGTCAGGAGGTGAGCGCAATCGTTTGGCCTTGTGTAAATTGCTCTTGCAACCCATCAATGTTTTAGTGATGGACGAACCTACGAACCACTTAGATATCAAATCGAAAAACGTCCTCAAAGCCGCGCTTCAAAAATACGAAGGCACGCTACTCTTGGTGTCTCACGACAGGGATTTCCTCCAAGGCATGTCCAATATCGTATACGAATTCAAAGACCAAAAAATCAGGGAATATTTGGGCGATATCAACTTCTTCCTCGAGCAACGCAACGCTAGCAACATGCGCGAAATTGAAAAGAAAGACGTCGTAGTCGAAACCAAAACAACCGCTAAAAATCTATCATACGAAGACCAAAAAAAGAGCAAATCGCTGCAAAATCGCCTCAGTAAAATCGAAAGTCAAATCAAACAACTCGAAATCGACATCCAAAACGACGACAAAGAATTGGCTTCGAATTACGACAAACACATCGAAAACGCAAACTTTTTTGTGGCGTATAATAAAAAGAAAGCCGAACTAGATCAATTGCTCGAAGACTGGGAAGCCGTGCAAACCGAAATCGATAATTTGTAGCTTATCCGGCTTTTCGTTCCAAGTTTTTCCGCCAACAACATCATTTTATAAGGGTTTCAAGAGCTTCCGTTGGTCGCTTTGAAACCCTTTAAAATGTAAAGTCGTTGCCGCAAAAAGCTTTCCACTGCCATCCGGGCTGGGGCAGTAGTAGTTCAACTTTTCGTACTTTTATAGCATGAAAACCAATTGGCGCCAAAATTTACACCTTTACATTTCCATACCTGTGGTCGCAGCAGCTGCTTTGATCTACGGTTTTCAGCCCGATTTCCTTTTTGAGATGTCAACCCAAACCACAGACGAAAACAATATTTACAAAGCTATTATGGGCTTGTATTTGTGCTTTGCCGCTTTTTGGTTTATCGGACTCAAACAATCCTCTTATTGGAAAGCTGCCACGATATCGAATATGCTTTTTATGCTCGGATTGGGATTAGGACGTTTAATCAGTTTTGCCACCGACGGTAGGCCATCGGTAGTATTGCTTTTGGGCACTATTGGCGAATTAACTTTGGCCGTTTACGCTTATGGGCAACTTAAAAAATCCAACTGATTTATTTCTTGTCAAATACTAAATTAACGAAAGAAGTGCCTTTTCATAAAAGTTAAACCTTTTGCTGGTGATAGCTAAGTTTCAGAGTTTTGGATTATTTAAACGGATGTCTTTGCTGCCAGGCTAAGCTTGGTTCCAATTGCGGAAACAGTTTAGGCATAAGTTTGTTAATCCAAGTATTGGTGTGGTAAATAAACCCCGACATCATTACCGGTTCCGCACCAATAGAACTTTTGATTTCCAAGGCGGTCCTGCCGAAGATGATTTTTTTAAATTGGTTTTCAATGCCAAATTGCGTCATATTGTACAGCATATTCAGGTACAACATTTTTTCTTTCTGGATTTGCTCGTCGTAACCCAGAAAATAGGTTTCTAAAACATCGCCGTTAAGCAACAGAGAATGAAACCCAATTAGTTTTTCTTCCCAAAAATAGCCTGTCAAACGAAAACGGTCGCCACAGTTTTTTTTAAACACGGAAAAATGGCTCTTTGCCAGGAAAAACGTGTTGAAAGGCGCATTTTTAGCCACATGATGGTAGAGTTCGTAAATTCTTTCTTCATAGCTTGTGATTTCCTCAAGAGACAACTCCCGAATTGCAATACCGTCCGCTTTTTTATGTGCTCTTTTGTATTGGTCGCGGTATTTTTTAGAAAAAGCACTTATATAATCTTCATTGTTTTGCCAATGTTTGGGCAACTCAAAAATCATATTGGGCTGCGTTTTAAATTCATACACAGTCGCAAAGCCAAACTTTTTCAGTTCTTCGGAGCAGTGCTCGTAAAAATCTTTGAACGAGACTATGTGTATAGTGATATTTTTTTGCTTGAAATATTTAATAATTGCAGCAGAGCAGTCTAAAAGCAAATCGCTGATACATTTGAAATCGACCGTCTTGGAAAAGGCATAACCGTTTTGACCGGTAATCATGTTGTTGCCTAAAAACAATACATGTGAAGCGAAGTTTTTAAAGATAAAATTCCGAACATACGTTTTAATGCATTTGTCGCGCTCTCCAAAGGATTCGAGTTTGTTTAAATCGAGGTATTGTGCTAAAGCTACACCAATCAGCTCAGTGTCTTCAAAAATGCCTATGTAAAAACACCGCATATTAGTAGGTGCCGAATTTTCCAACACTTTTAAATAATGTGTTTGCAGGAAAATATTTTCTACAGCCACTTGGTCCCAACTTTTAGGGAGCTGTGAAGTGTTAGCGTAAATTTGGAATGAATAGTGGTCTAACATAAAAAAATCGCCCCACAAATGTAGAGCGATTGGGTTATAATAAAATGTTAATTATTGCCATCCGCACAAAATAGCACCCATAATGGTCAAAGAAACAATCCAATAACCGGAAGTAACCATGATGTATTTCCAGGTTTTTTGTTCAAACAAACTGTTGATAGCAGTCATGGGCAAAGCAAAAAATATTCCGGTCATAAATCCATGTAGCGCACCATGTTGGTAAGTTCTGAAAGCAGTTCCGTAATCGGCCATGAAAGCCGCATAGGAAGGTTTTGCAGTTTCCATAAATTCAGGACCGCCAATCATTCCCAAAGGACCAAATTGGTGAATCACTAGAACCGGCATTAAAAAAGCCAACATAAAAGAAAACAAAATCGTTAATCCGAAAACTTTAAGCATACTGGATTGTCTTGCTTTTTCTTCGGTCATTCCGGTTTCGTTCATCCAAATAGTACCGAAAACTTTTGGGTTGTACCATACAAATCCAACCACTAGTGTTACAAATGTAGAAGCTAAAACAGCGTAAAAATTAAAAGGCATAATGATAGTTTTTATTGGTTAGTTGCTCAAAGATAAAAAATAATATATTAAACTTAAATTTAATATTTTGTAAGATAAATATTCTTTTAAATTCTTAAAAAATGCATTTCGTCGATTTTTTTTGTTTTTTAACGAACAACGCTATAAGTTTACACCGTCATTAACCCCAAATAAACATGATATGAAATCTATTTTTACTTACTTAGCGGTACTTTTAGTTTCCACTTCAGTATTTGCTGAAATTTCTGCTACAGAAAAAAATGCTTTACTTAAATTGTACAAAGCAACCAATGGTTCACAATGGACTAACAAATGGGATTTAAAATCACCGGTATCCACTTGGTTTGGTGTTGAAATAAAAAACGATAAAATAACAGCAATCAAATTAATGAATAACAATTTAGTAGGAACATTACCTGCTGAAATTGGGGATTTGACTTCTTTGGAAGTACTAAATTTATTCCGAAATGATATTTCAGGTACCATACCGTCTACCATCGGAAATCTGAAAAATTTAACCAAGTTAAATATAGCTTTTAATAAAGTTTCGGGATCTTTACCGGAAACTTTGGGCAATGCTTCTCAATTGAAAGCCATTGAAATGCATATGAATCGTTTAACGGGAGTATTACCTGTGAGTGTTGGTAATTTAGCCAACTTAGAGACTTTGTCTTTATTCAATAATGAAATCGAAGGTTCAATTCCATCTTCTTATTACCAACTAAAATCTTTAAAAGTTTTGTTGTTAAATAGTAACAAGTTAACCGGTAAATTAGAAAAAGAAGTATCTAATTTGTCTTCTTTGGAAACCTTAAGTTTGTTTGAGAATAAAATGGATGGTCAAGTACCGTTTGATTTAGAGAAATTAAGAAATCTAAAAGAAATGAATATTTCATACAATATGTTTAACGGTTTTGTATCTAAAAACTTAGCCAAGTTAGATACGCTAAACATGACTATGTTGAACGAGCAAGGTGTGGCTACTACTTTAAAAGTAAGCGCCGACAAAAATTCAGCTTATGCTGCTGACGAATAGAAAAAATTGGATTGGTTTAAATAATGAAAAAGGTCTCAAAGCAATTTGAGACCTTTTTTTATTCTGCTGCTACTAACTTGGTAGTGCTTCTATACAAATAGTTGTTGTAAATATGTCTTCTCGCAAAACGACTCGGCGATTCTGCATTAATCATTTTAATATAAGCCGGTCTCAAAACTCCGAAATATTCAAACGAACTGCCATCCAATAAGGTTATGTATAAAACGCTATTTTCATAATAGAAATCAGCAATATTAGTACTCGAGGTAATTCGGTCGTATTCCGCCCTGTCTTTCTCCATTGTTTCCGGAGCAATACTCACTAAAAAGTGATAGGCTGCAATAATTTCTTTACTTTTTTCTTCTGCTAAATGACGCTCGTGTTCATCAGCTATAGCATCAGGATGATACTCTTTCATGCTGTTGCGGTAGATAATTTTTAACTCTTTTAACGTTGCGGTTTTGGTTACGCCGAGCAAAGTTCTGTACTCGACAATTTTTTTCATATTCATAGGTTGCCTTTTGCTATAAAAAAAGCCACTCTTTTCAGAATGGCTTTCGTTAGTAGCGGGAACAGGACTCGAACCTGTGACCTTCGGGTTATGAGCCCGACGAGCTGCCTACTGCTCTATCCCGCGATGTTTCGAGTGCAAATATACAACGAATATCAATAAATGCAACAAAAAACGTAAAAAATCTTTTTTTCTTCTATTGGGCTGATATGACTACCTTTGCAAAAAATAAATCAGATTACATGACTCACAAAGCAGGCTTCGTTAACATTATCGGTAACCCAAACGTTGGAAAATCAACGCTAATGAATGCCTTTGTGGGCGAAAGATTATCCATCATTACTTCCAAAGCACAAACTACACGTCACAGAATTTTAGGGATTGTAAACGGTGACGATTTTCAAGTAGTGCTTTCAGATACACCGGGAATCATCAAACCGGCATACGAAATGCAAAAATCCATGATGGACTTCGTGAAGTCGGCTTTTGAAGATGCCGATGTTTTGATTTACATGGTGGAAATAGGCGAGAAGGAACTCAAAGACGAAGACTTCTTCAATAAAATCATCCATTCCAAAATCCCGGTGTTATTGCTGCTGAACAAAATCGATAAATCCAACCAAGAACAATTGGAAGAGCAAATCGATTTGTGGAAAGCCAAAGTGCCGAATGCCGAAATTTTCCCGATTTCCGCGTTGGAGAATTTCAACGTTAAAGAAGTTTTTGACCGTGTCTTACAATTGTTGCCTGAATCACCGCCGTATTATCCTAAAGATGCGTTAACCGACAAACCGGAGCGTTTCTTTGTCAATGAAACCATCCGCGAGAAAATCTTACTGAACTACGACAAAGAAATTCCATACGCCGTAGAAATCGAAACCGAAGAATTCTTGGAAGACGACAAAATCATTCGAATCCGCTCCGTCATTATGGTAGAGCGCGATACGCAAAAAGGAATTATCATCGGTCACAAAGGCAGCGCTTTGAAGAAAGTCGGCATGCAGGCTCGTGAAGATTTAGAGCAGTTCTTCGGCAAGCAAATCCATATAGAGTTGTATGTTAAAGTTAACAAAGATTGGAGAAGCAATGCTTACCAATTGCGTCGTTTTGGTTACAACCAGAAATAATTAGTCTTTAAGAACATCTAAAAAGATGGCTTCCAATTCGTCGGTTTGGGAATGGCCTCTTTCTCTTATTTGACGAGCTACGACATACAGTAAAAACCAAACGATTACCATAATAAACATCACCACTAAATCCATGGTCATCGGTTCGTTCAGCGAATAGTTGGATAAGGCAAACATGCCGAATACAATAAAAATACCGGCGACCACAAAATGCAAAAACACAAACATCGTCCACAACGTTTGATCCGGGCCAAACAAGCCGCGAATGTGCGTCGCATTTTTTTCGTTTCCTTCTTTTTCCTCTAATTCAATGCTCAAATGAGGTGACCAATATCGTCTCTTTTCTGCCGAAAAAGTAAACTGTATATGGTTGTTTCTCACTTTCATCAAGAAATCGGTCGACTGGTTTTTTTGTCGGTAGTTCACAAATTTCTCTCTGACGATGGCAATGTTTTGGTCAACGTCTTTAAAAAACCGAGGGCGAAGTCTTACTTCATGTTGCGTGTCCATAAAAAGGTTTATAGGTGGTTAAAGCAATACTAAAAATAATAAAATAATTGAATTTGTGCTCTTTAATACTACCTTTGCACCATATTTAAAATGATTATGAACAATATTGTAGCCATAGTAGGAAGACCTAACGTAGGGAAATCCACTTTTTTTAACCGTTTAATCAAAAGAAGAGAAGCCATTGTAGATTCGGTTAGCGGTGTTACGCGCGACAGAAATTACGGCAAAAGCGAATGGAACGGCAAGGAATTTTCGGTGATTGATACCGGTGGTTATATCAAAGGTTCAGATGATATTTTTGAAGGCGAAATCCGTCGTCAGGTAGAATTGGCCATTGATGAAGCCGATGCGATTATTTTTGTAGTCGATGTCGAAGAAGGCATCACGCCGATGGACGAAGAAGTAGCCAAATTGCTCCGAAAAGTAACCAAACCGATTTTATTAGCCGTTAACAAAGTAGACAACGCCATGCGCGAAAAAGACGCCGTGGAGTTTTACAATTTAGGCTTAGGTGAATATTATACGATTGCCAGTATCAGCGGAAGCGGAACAGGAGAATTATTGGATAAGTTAGTCGAAGTGTTACCCGAGTTACCGGAAGTAAATGAAGAAGCGGAACAATTACCTCGTTTTTGTGTGGTAGGTCGTCCGAACGCCGGAAAATCGTCTTTTATTAATGCGTTAATTGGGGAAGATCGATTCGTAGTAACTGATATCGCTGGTACTACAAGAGATTCTATTGATACCAGATACAACCGTTTTGGCTTCGAATTCAACTTGGTGGATACCGCCGGAATCCGAAGAAAAGCCAAAGTAAAAGAAGATTTAGAATTCTACTCCGTAATGCGTTCCGTGCGCGCCATTGAACATTCGGATGTTTGTATTTTACTAATCGATGCTACCCGTGGTTTCGAAGGGCAAGACCAAAGTATTTTTTGGTTGGCCGAAAAGAATCGAAAAGGTGTCATTATCCTAGTGAACAAATGGGATTTGGTGGAAAAAGATACCATGTCTACCCGCGATTACGAAAACAAAATCCGCGAAGAGTTGCAGCCTTTTACCGATGTGCCAATTGTATTTATCTCGGCCTTAACCAAACAACGTTTGCTAAAAGCCTTGGAAGGTACCGTAAAAGTATACGAAAACAGAAAGCAACGCATCCCAACTTCAAAGTTCAATGATTATATGTTGAAATTAATTGAAGCGTATCCGCCGCCGGCTTTAAAAGGGAAATATGTGAAGATTAAATATTGTATGCAATTGCCAACACCAACACCGCAATTTGTGTTTTTTGCCAATTTACCGCAATACGTAAAAGAACCGTACAAGCGTTTCTTGGAAAATAAAATCCGCGAAAACTGGGATTTCTCCGGGGTGCCGATTGACATCTACATCCGCGAAAAGTAGAAAATGTTAAATTTTCGTAAGAAATTTTATCATTCCATACTAAAATAAGAATTTAGCCGTTATTATGCTTTCCTTAACCAATAATAACTGCTAAATTTTTTTTTATGCCAAAATCGCTTTACCTAGCCTTACTAGTTCTTTTTTCTACTGTTGCTTTCGGTCAAACCCTTTCCTTAAAGGGAAAAGTAATTGATCAAACCACCAAGTTTCCCATCGAATCGGCTACGGTGTATCTCACTTCAGTGAAAGATTCTTCCATTGTAGATTACACTATCACCAACAAAATGGGTGCGTTTTCTTTTAAAATTAAAAAGATAGACAAGCCGGTAGCGTTGAAAGTATCGTACATCAGTTACCAGGATTTTAAAGAAGAAATGACTTCTTTGGTCAGTGATAAAGATTTTGGTACCATCGAACTCAAAGAAGCCACGAATCAATTAGATGAAGTAGTGGTAAAAGCCGAAATTCCGCCTATCCGTATCAAAAAAGATACTTTGGAGTTCAATGCCGCTTCGTTTAAAGTCGGCGCCGATGCCAACGTTGAAGCCTTACTCAAGCAATTGCCGGGAGTAGAAATCACACCCGAAGGTAAAATCACCGTCAACGGTCAGGAAGTGAATAATATTTTGGTGAATGGTAAACCTTTCTTTGGGAAAGACGGTAAAATCGCTACCCAAAACTTGCCGGCGGAACTAATTGATAAGGTTCAAGTAGTAGACACCAAAACCAAAGCGGAGGAAATTTCAGGAGAAGCTTCAGGTTCTCAGGAAAAAACCATTAATCTCACCATACAAGAAGAAAAAAATAAAGGCTTTTTCGGAAAAGTAGTAGCCGGAACCGGTTCAGACAAACGGTATGAATCGAGTTTGCTACTCAACTATTTTAAAGGAGAACGCAAAGTCAGTGTTCTTGCTTCTTCTAACAACATCAATTCCATCGGATTTTCCATGGACGAAGTGTTTGACAATATGGGCGGCGGCCGAAATTCTTCGGTTTTTTATAACGATGATGGTAGTTTCGGAATTAACAATATGTCTTTTGGTGGCAGTCGCGGAATTACAAGGTCAAATTTGATTGGCGTGAATTACCAAGACAAATGGCTGAAAAAAATTGACCAAAGCGGTAGCTATTATTTTTCTAATTCCGAAACCGAAAACACCACTCGTACAGACAGAATCAACTTGCTTCCGGAAGGCAGAACCTTTACCAATTCTAATGCCATTACAAGAAGCGGTAGTAACGGCCACAATTTAGATTTGGATTTTGAAATTGCCTTAGATTCTTTGAATACTATTTATATCAATCCTAGTTTTCAAAAAACCAAAAATTACAACAGCGCTTCCAGAAACCAGCTTACAGTGAATGAAGCTTTGGAAGAACTCAATTCAAGTACCAATGACGATTACAGCGAAAATGAGTTCTCTTCATTTGGTACGGATGCGAGTTATAGTAAACAATTTTTGAAGAAAAACCGAGGTATGTCGGTTAATTTTGAATCGGAATTCCAACGTAGAGACAATTTCTTGAACACCAATTCGGCCACACTCTTTACCGATACTACGCCCGATGATATCAGGAATCAGAATCAGCGGGATAAAACCAATAACGATTTTGTAAAACTTGAAGTCCGATTTGGCGAGCCTGTAGCCGATTCACTTCGGTTGAGTTTGACTTCGGAAGTAACGTATCGCAACATCAAGAATACGTTGACTACTTTTGATTTTGATGGAGTAGCTTATAACGATTTCAACGATTTGCAATCGAATGAAACCTTGTCTAAAGCCACTACATTCTTCCCGTCAACAGGATTGATTTTAGGAAAGGCCAAAACCAACGGCCGTATCAATATCGGCCCTGAATTTGTGACCTTTGATGCGCGTTCCAACTATTTAGGCGTTATCACTAATCGCAATAAAAATTACGTTTTTCCCCGAATTAAAGGTTACATAAGTCACCGCATGGGAAAATCCAAATCGATTTACTCCTTCTATGATTTTGGCGTACAATTGCCGCAAGCCAATCAGGTGTTACCAATAGAAAATTTATCTAATCCGTTGAGTACATTTATTGGGAATGATGCGCTTAAACCCACTCAAAGACACAATTTGTACTTTAGTTTTAACGATTACGATTACCAAAGTCGTTCCGGTTACTACATTTATTCAGGATTCAATTTGAGTCAGGATGCTGTAGTGTCTTCTACTGTGTTTGATACTAATTTTAAAGCAACAACGACCTATCAAAACGTAGACGTAGTTTACAATTCCTATTTCGGTGTAAACTGGAGCAAATCGTATAAAAAGGAGAAGCGAACTTTGCGTTACGGCGCGGGAATCAATATTAACTACGATTCCAACAAAGGTTTGACCAATGCGGTTGAATTTGAGTCGAAAGGTTTGCAAATCAATCCGAGAGTTAATTTGACTTGGAGTATAGATGAGGTTATCACGGTGTCACCAAGCTACCGTTACACATTCAATGCCACCAATTATAAGAATTACATTATTGATAACGCTCAAAATTTTGTACACAATGCAAAATTAGAAATCACTTCTTATATGCCGAAAAAGTTTGTTATTGGTAGTGACTTCGGGTATAATTACAACTCCAACATAGCCGATGGCTACAAAAAAGACTTTTATTTGTGGAACGTGAGTTTAGGTTATAATTTCTTCAAAGACCAGTTTTTAGCTAAAGTTAAAGTCTACGACTTATTAGACCAAAACCAAAACGCCACCCGGACCATTACGCCAACAGCCATTATCGATTCGGAAAACACTGTATTACGACGCTACGTAATGTTTTCGCTAACCTATAAACTCGAAAAGTTTGGCGGCAAGAAAAAAGGAGAAGGCGGTATCTTTATAACGGATTAAATAAAAAACTCGGTCATTTGACCGAGTTTTTTATTATCTTAATATAATCACTAAATCTACCAACTTCCTCCGGAACCACCGCCCGAGAATCCGCCACCGCCAAAGCCGCCGCCGAAGCCGCCGCCTCCAAAACCACCACCGGATGAGCCGCCAAAGCCACCGCCACCGCCGCGACCTAAACTGCTCAAGATGATAATATCGGCTAAGTCGAAACCACCACCGCGATTGCCGTGATTGCCTCCACCATTGCCTTTGTTTTTAGCAATGATAAAAATGATTACGATTATGATGATAATGATGGGTAAGATCGGAACAGAGCCATCTTTTTTTGCCTTCTTGCGTTCGCCTTTGTACTTGCCTTTAAAAACATCAAACAAAGCGTCGGTTCCTTTGTCAAGGCCTTTATAATAACTGCCGGCTTTGAATTCCGGTATAATAATGTTTCGGGTAATTTCTCCTCCGATTCCGGCAGTCAATCGGTCTTCTAAACCGTAACCGGCCGAAATCCATATTTTGCGTTCTTTTTTGGCCAACAAAATGATGACACCGTTGTCGTTTTGTTTAGAGCCGCCTATTCCCCAGGCATGTCCCCATTTTGGGGTTAAGATACCAATATCTTCACCTTGTAAACTTTCAATAGTAATTACTACAATTTGAGTAGTGGTAGAATCCGAATAGCGAATCAGTTTCTCTTTCAGTTTTGATTCCTCTTCCGAATTCAAAACGTCAGCATAATCGTAAACCGATGTTTGTTCCGCCGGAACTTTAGGAATAGTAAATTGGGCAAAAGTTAAATTTCCAAATAGAATCACTGTCAATAGGACGAATTTGAAAACCCATTTATTCTCCATGTGCATTGGAGATTGGATTGTAAGATTTGGAATTTTCATGTTTATCCTTTTGATATTTCGTTGGACAATTCGTTGGTATCACCTTCTTGATAAGGGAAATATTTTTGCAATTGCTCTCCTGCGCGCAAAATACCGTCAATTAGGCCTTGTTTGAATCGGCTTTCTTTGAAATGAGAGACCATAATATCTCGGGTACAATCCCAAAAATCATGTGGTACCAAATCGTTGATGCCTTTATCGCCGCAAATCACAAAGTTTTTGTCTTTGACTGCCACATAAATCAAAACCCCGTTTTTCAACTCCGTTTCGTCCATTTTCAGCAAATGAAAAACTTCCATCGCGCGGTCAAACGCAGCAATGGAAGTATGTTTTTCAAGATGTACTCTGATTTCTCCCGAAGTATTTTTTTCAGCCGTGCGAATGGCTGCCACAATTTCTTGCTCTTCTTCAGGAGTTAGAAAATCTTCTACTTTAGACATCGTAATGGATTAGAATTTTACCTCTACCGGTTTTTCAGCACCTTCAACGGCTTTGAAAGCTGCTTTTTCTTTGTACTCAGATAGAATTATGTTTCGTGGCATTTTCAAAACATAGTTGTTGTATGCTTGAACTGATTCGTTGAAACGTGTTCTGGCAGTAAGTATTTGATTTTCTGTGCTTGCCAATTCGTCTTGTAATTTCAAAAAGTTTTCGTTAGCTTTCAAAGTAGGATACTGTTCCACTGAAACTAATAATCTTGATAATGATGAAGAAAGTCCCGATTGAGCGGAGTTGAAAGCAGCTAATTGCTCCGGAGTAACATTAGTCGGGTCAATTTTAACTGCAGTAGCCTTCGCTCTGGCTTCAATTACAGCGGTTAAAGTGCTTTTTTCAAAATCTGCGGCTCCCTTTACCGTGTTTACCAAATTACCGATTAAGTCATTTCTTCTTTGGTAAGATGTCTCAACATTTCCCCATTCTTTTTTGACGGCTTGGTCTACTTCAATGGCACCGTTTTTAACATTGATATACCAAAGTCCAAGAATCAACACTAATCCGATTACAATAATCCAAGGTAAAAATTTTTTAAAATCCATGTTTTTTAATTTAAGTATTTGTTATTTGTTTTAAGTTTTGTCGATTGTTACAAAAACCAAGCCTAAAGTTGGTTTTTAATATTTAATAATTGCGCTTTTACTGTTTCGAGTTTACTGATGATTTCAAACTTGTCTAAGGTTTTCTTTTGGCCTTCTTTTAGATGCGTTTTGGCACCTTCCAGGGTAAAGCCGCGTTCTTTCACCAAATGATAAATTAGTTGTAAATTTTTGACATCTTCCGGGGTGAACATACGATTCCCTTTGGCGTTCTTTTTCGGCTTTAAGATGTCGAATTCTTTGTCCCAAAAACGAATCAATGACGCATTCACATTAAAAGCCTTCGCCACTTCGCCAATGCTGTAATACCTTTTTCCTTCTTTTAACTCTATATGCATAGTGTGTATTTTTGTGTTTATAAACCTCAATCCTCAAATTGTTGTCACCCTGAGCGCAGTCGAAGGGTTAATCCAACGATTGGTTCTCTTGATTCGCCAACTTAGAAATCACATTGTATTCCGCTGCCGATATATTGCCGTAGTAAAAATTCAACGGGTTGACTACTTTGCCGTCTTTGTGTACTTCATAATGCAAGTGCGGAGCCTCGCTTCGTCCGGTACTGCCTACATAGCCTATAATGTCGCCACGTTTTACTCTTTGCCCACGCTTCACTTTATACTTGCTTAAATGCGCATACAAGGTCAAATAACCGTAGCCATGACTAATCTCTATATGATTCCCGAAACCCGATTTGGAGTTGTCGGCATTTTTAACCACACCATCGCCCGTCGCAAATACCGGTGTGCCGGTTTTGGCGGTAAAATCCATACCTTGGTGCATTTTGCGTACTTTGGTAAACGGGTCGCTGCGGTATCCAAATCCCGATGCTACTCGTTTCATCTGTTCGTTTTTCACCGGTTGTATCGCCGGAATGGCCGCCAACAACTTGTTTTTTTCTTTGGCCAATTTCAAAATTTCATCCAACGATTTCGATTGTATGGCCAACTCTTTGGAAATTACATCTACTCGTTTCGAGGTGTTAATCACCAATTCCGAATTGTCAAAACCTTCTAATTCTTTATATCGGTTGACTCCGCCAAATCCGGCTTTTCGCTGTTCTGTCGGAATAGGAGAGGTGTTGAAATAAGCGCGGTAAATGTTGTTGTCTCTTTCTTCTACATCCGCCAAAACTTCCTCAACTAAATCAATTTTCTTGTTCAAAATCGCATATCGCAATTTCATCGTTTCAATTTCACGCGCTTGCAAACGGTCTTTAGGCGTTTCTAAAAAGGAAGAATTCAACAACACCACAAAACACAAAAAACCAAACAATGCCGACGACAACAAAAACAACCCGATGTATCCCAGTTTCTTAGATAGTTTTGGCTTGATTTTGCGATAAGCCAAACTTTCGGTATCGAAATAATACTTTACTTTTTTCGCCATCTTTGATTTTATACTATTTTTGTGCTTGTTTTTAAAAAACAATGGTTATACGAACAAATTTAACAAATGTTTCAGTCATATCCGAAATTTTAATTTGAAGCTTTCAAATTAAACTGTCATCCTGAGCTAAGTCGAAGGATTTGGAGCGAATCGTCCGGAGCAATTGCTAAACCTTTTTCCCGCTTTCTGCGCTACACGGTAGCGCTGCCAATCGGGGCTAAATAGTAAACCATTTTTAAAATCTAAGCAGTCTAAAGATCTAAATATCTAATTCTCTAAAATGAAATCACAAGACATCCGTAAAGCCTATTTACAATTCTTCGAAAGCAAAGGACACTTAATTGTTCCTTCAGCACCTATCGTTTTAAAAGACGATCCAACCTTAATGTTCAATAACTCGGGTATGGCACAATTCAAAGAATTCTTTTTAGGTAACGGAACGCCAAAAAGCAAGCGCATCGCCGACACCCAAAAATGTCTCCGAGTTTCCGGAAAACACAACGATTTGGAAGATGTAGGTTTTGATACGTATCACCATACCATGTTCGAAATGTTGGGCAACTGGTCTTTTGGCGATTACTTTAAAAAAGAAGCTTTGGCCTGGGCTTGGGAATTCCTGACTGAAGTCCTGAAATTGAACAAAGACCGTTTGTACGTTTCGGTTTTTGAAGGCAATCCTGCAGAGAATGTACCGTTCGACCAAGAAGCGTTCGACATCTGGAAGCAATACGTTTCAGAAGATAGAATTATCCTCGGTAACAAAAAAGACAACTTCTGGGAAATGGGCGACCAAGGACCGTGTGGTCCGTGTTCGGAAATTCATATCGATTTAAGAACCGATGCCGAAAGAGCCACCGTGTCAGGGCGTAGCTTAGTGAATGCCGACCATCCGCAAGTCGTGGAAATTTGGAACAACGTATTCATGGAATTCAACCGCAAAGCCGACGGCAGCTTAGAAAAACTTCCGGCGCAGCACGTCGATACCGGAATGGGATTCGAGCGTTTGTGTATGGCGATGCAAAACGTAACCTCGAATTACGATACCGATGTTTTCACACCACTGATTGCCAAAGTTGAGGAAATCACAGGTTTAAAATATACTTCCAACGAAGTTAAAAATATATCAGAAGCACAAAACAAAACCAATATCGCCACTCGCGTAATCGTGGATCACGTTCGCGCCGTGGCTTTCGCTATAGCCGACGGACAGTTGCCGTCTAACGGTGGCGCCGGTTATGTGATTCGCCGAATTTTGCGCAGAGCCATTCGTTACGGCTTTACGTTTTTAAATACGAAAGAACCGTTCATCAACAAATTGGTTCCTGTTTTGGCGGACCAAATGGGCGAATTTTTCCCGGAAATCAAATCGCAACAACAGTTGGTAACCAATGTTATTCGCGAGGAAGAAGCGTCTTTCCTAAGAACTTTAGAACAAGGTTTGCAATTGCTGGATAAAGTCGTTGCCGAAGCGTCGGATAAAGAAATCAAAGGCGAAAAAGTATTCGAATTGTACGATACGTTCGGTTTCCCGAAAGATTTAACGGCGCTGATTTTAAAAGAAAAAGGCTATTCGTTTAACGAATCGGAATTTGACGCCGAATTGCAAAAACAAAAAGACCGTTCTCGTGCTGCCTCCGAGGTTTCAACCGAAGATTGGCAAATATTAATTCCGGGTAACGTGGAAACATTCGTTGGCTACGACCAAACCGAAAACGAAGTCAAAATTACCCGTATCCGTAAAGTTGATTCCAAAAAAGACGGTGTTTTATACCAAATCGTTCTCGATAACACGCCATTTTATCCGGAAGGCGGTGGTCAAGTAGGCGACAAGGGTACTTTGGTTTCGGCCAATGAAGCCATTGAAATCATCGACACCAAAAAGGAAAACAACTTGATTTTGCATTTCGCCAAACAATTACCGGAAAATGTATCGGCAACTTTTGTGGCTAAAGTGAATACTGATTTAAGAACATCAACCTCTAAAAATCACTCGGCTACGCATTTGATGCATTTGGCCTTGAGAAATGTTTTAGGAACACACGTGGAGCAAAAAGGCTCATTGGTGAATCCGAACTACTTGCGTTTCGACTTTTCGCATTTCAGTAAAGTTACCGACGAAGAATTACGCCAAGTAGAAGCCAGCGTAAATGCCCAAATCGAAGCCCAACTCCAATTAGGAGAATACCGAAATATCCCAATCCAAGAAGCGTTAGCCAAAGGTGCTATGGCGTTGTTTGGTGAAAAGTATGGTGATACGGTTCGCATGATTGAATTCGGCGACAGTAAAGAGTTGTGCGGAGGTATTCACGTGAGAAACACGGCCGAGATTTGGCATTTCAAAATCGTTTCCGAAGGTGCTGTAGCGGCAGGTATTCGTCGTATTGAAGCCATAACCGGTGACGCTGTTAAAGACTTCTTCGCCCAACAAGAAAATGCCTTAGCCTCTATCAAAGAAACTTTGAAAAACCCACAAGATACGCTCAAAGCAGTCGTTTCATTACAAGATGAAAACGCCAAATTGAAAAAGCAAATCGAGCAATTGTTAAAAGAGAAAGCAAAAAACTTAAAAGGTGAATTGGCGACTCAATTACAAGAAGTGAATGGCGTAAAATTTTTAGCTACTCAAGTCGATTTGAATGCGGAAGGCGCTAAGGATTTGGCTTATGAATTAGGAAATCTAGGAACCAATCTATTCTTAGTATTGGCTACTGCCGATGAAGACAAACCAATGTTAACTTGCTACATTTCCAAAGAATTGGTGGCTGAGAAAAACTTAAACGCCGGTCAAGTGGTGCGCGAATTGGGTAAATACATCCAAGGCGGCGGCGGCGGCCAACCTTTCTTTGCAACAGCCGGAGGGAAAAATGTAGCCGGAATCCATGAAGCTTTGGCCAAAGCTGTTGATTTTGTAAGATAATAAATAAGTTTATAACTTTATAAGCGAGCCTTTTCCGTTCTGGAAAGGGCTTTTTTATCGATAAAAGTCAGAGTAGTTGTATTTTAACAGATTTTCGGGTAGTATATCGAAAGTTTTTTTGAGTTAATTCTTGCCTGAATACTTTTGACTCGTATTCAAGAAGCCCCAGCCATTGAATCCGCCAAAACTACTAATGCATCATGAAAAAAATACTTCAATACTTATTCCTTTCCGTAGTTGTTTTTTCCTTCGTTTCGTGTTCTAGTGACAGCGATACAGTAACACCTGTTTTACTTAGAAAATTGACTTCTGTAAACATGGGCCAAAATGCGGCTTATACTTTCTCTTACAAAGGAACTAAATTGACCAAAGTGGCATTTGAAATTGAAGCAGTTACTGATGGAACAGGATATGACTTATATACCTACAATGGGAATTTGATTGCTGAGATTAAAAGATTCAATGCCGCGCGTGAAAATACAGCAACTACCACTTTTACTTATAACAACAATGACCAATTAATTCAGGTGGTAAAAGTACAACCAGCTAACAATTACGGTTTTAAAAGTGTTTTTACTTACAATGTTGATGGTTCTGTAACGGTAACTGGATTTAGTGGTAATGCAACGGCTCAAACTAATCTTTCTGATATTGTAGAAAAGTTTTATTTCCAAAATGGTGAAGTGTCTCAAAAAGACTTTGCTTCTAACAGTAATACTTTCAGTGTGACTTACAATTATGACAACGCCAATCATCCGACGCAAAATGTAACCGGAATTAACGCTATCAAATTATACAGTTTTATTGCCGACGGATTGTTTGGCATGCAACACAACATGATACAACAAATTACTACAGTTTCCGGAGAATCTCCAGTAGAAGTTAATATGGAAGCAGATTATGACGCTAACAATTATCCGAGAGCAATTTATACAGCCGACGGACAATTCCAACATCAATTTACATATTTCAAATAATTCAAATCAAACACTATTTCTGAAAACCCTTTCCACTGTCAAGGAAAGGGTTTTTATTTTTTGTATTTTTGGGGCAATTAGTAAGCTATGCATTTCACGACTAAAGTTCCGGTAAAGAGCTATGAGTATCCTATCAATTACAGCTCCAAGTTGTTGTTGTTAGGGTCGTGTTTTGCCGAAAATATAGGTGAGAAATTCGACTACTTTAAATTTCAAACGACTACTAATCCATTCGGTATTATCTTCAATCCGGTATCGATTGAGAAGTTGGTGAAAAGAGCAGTTAATCGAAAAGTTTTTACCGATGCGGATGTTTTCTTTCACAACGATTTATGGCATAGTTATGACGTTCATTCCGGATGCAGTCATTCCGATAAAGAGATTCTTTTAAAACAATTAAACGCTGCTGTCGAAGTTATGTACCGCCAAATTGTAGAAGCTTCTCATATATTAATCACTTACGGTACATCATGGGTTTACCGATTAAAAGCTACTAACGAAATTGTCGCCAATTGTCATAAAGTGCCGCAGAACGAGTTCACTAAAGAAATTCTCTCTCCGGAAACTACAGCGCAATCGATTCAAAATACCATGAATTTGATTCGCCAAATTAATCCGGAGGTCATGTTCATTTTTACCATTTCACCGGTGCGCCATACCAAAGACGGTTTCCCCGAAAACCAACGGAGCAAAGCACATCTAATTGCAGCTGTTCACGCAACCGTGCTCGATAACACCAAATCTAACTATTTTCCATCTTACGAAATCATGATGGATGAACTCAGAGATTATCGCTTTTATGCTGATGATATGCTGCATCCCAGCCAAAAAGCCATCGATTACATTTGGATTCGTTTTTTTGAGAATTATATCAACGCTGATTGTTTTGACATTATGCAAGAAGTTTGCAATATCCAAAAAGGCTTAGCGCATCGTCCATTTAATCCTGAGACCAAACAACATCAACATTTTTTGGAAACCATTAACCAAAAGATAATCAGGCTCCAAAGTCAGTTTCCGCACTTCCAATTTTAACAAAATACGTCATTTGCCGTATTTCCTGCCTTAGTATTTCGCTATAGGTTTGTTATACTATTTAACAACCTAGCCCATGAAAACAGTAAAAACCTTTTTGGTGTTGGCATTTGTAATGCTAGCCACGCAAAAAGTAGCGGCGCAACGACCGGTACTAACCGATGAGGAAGTGGTTTCGGAAACCGTAACCAAAGAAATCGACGACGTATTTCAGTCGGAAGACTTCCAAAAAAAGAAAAACAAAAAATACGCTGAGGTGAAAGGCACCATGGTAGTCGATATCGGCGTAGTGCAAAACGGAAAAGTATCTTCTTTCTTCAAAGTAGATAGTGACATTAAGAATATTGACTTCATCAATTTCATGTCGGATTACATTCTTGAACACAAATTCAAGTTCAAATTGCAAAAGCAACAGCGCTATAAAATTCGCTACACCGTTACCTTTTAACCTTAACAATAAAAACAATAAAACATGAAAAAAGTTTCTTTACTAATGATGACGCTATTGTTGGCGTTCTCATTGCCTGCCAATGCCCAGCTTGGCAAATTATTAGGAAAAGGCAAATCCGCCGGAAAAAAATCGGGAAGTTTTGCCACCGCTTGGGAATCTGAGTTTGATAACAAAGCCACCCGTTTGGCCGTTTCCGTGAATAACGGTCAGTATGTTTTAGGAACCGACGATAATTCGGCTACGGTATTAGACGCCAACGGCAAAACAGTTTGGAGTGGCGATTACAAAAAAATCACCACCAACAAAACCAACAAATGCGAATACCAATACGTAATTCAACGCGGAGGTGATAAAGGCGGCTATTTGTTTCTTTTTGATGAAAGAAAATTAGGCACCGACAGAGTAGCGGTAATTGATATTGCCAACGGAAAAGAGCTTTGGAACTCCGAAGAATACCAAAACTTGATTCCTAAAGGCACTAAAGCAGAAGAAGGAACCGACCAAGGTGAATTGGAAACCGTAAAATACATCAGTGAGTTGGACGCATTCCTGATTTCCCAAAAAGCTTCCGTGATTTTGGTTAAAGCCAATACCGGAGAGAAAATTTGGGAAACCAACCGTTTCAAAGGTGGTGTTGGGAAATACATTTACGATGCTAAGCGCAACGAAATTGTGATGATTAATTTCAAACCTACGGCTTTAGGCGCTTTATTTGCCGGTTTTAAAAACCAATTGGTGAAAATTAATGCGGTTAATGGCGATATTTTATGGGATGCTACTTTTTTAGGAACTATAGAAAAAGAGTTGGTTACCCGTAGAGCTATAGTGGATTTGTGGATCAAAGGCGATAAATTGTATATGTATCTCGACGGCTTACAAGTGTACAACATCAACAACGGTCAGAAACTTTGGGAAGTAACTTATGAAAATGATATGCAAGGCGCCAATGGTGGTTTGTTCAGTGGCGGCAGAAGATCTAAAATTTACCGAACTATCGCCGAACCTTTATTTACCGATAATGCCGTTTATATAGTAATTCTTGGAACTCGCGACAGAACTAAATATGTTGAAAAACACGATTTAGAATCTGGGAAATTACTTTGGGCTTCCGAAAAAATTACCGGTGCATTTTGTATGCCGAATATTTACAAATCAGGCGATAAGGTTTTGGTACAAGTAGGAGGAAAAGTACAAGTACAAGAGTTTCGTTTAGAGGAAACTTCCAGTGGTTTAGGAGCAGCCTCTGCTTTTGGTGGTGGTTCAGTTAAGCAATGGGTGCCATACATTTACTGGGATTACAAAGCGCAAAAGAATTCGGTGTTGTGTCTAGATGACAAAACCGGTAAAACAGCATGGCGTTCTGAAAAATTTGACAAACGTATTACCGATTTTATTATTGAAAATGACAAAACCCTTTTTGTAGGCGATGGCGATGAGTTTTACGGTTACGATATCGCTTCCGGAAACCAATTGTTTGATGTAAAACACAATGATGCCAGGGTAGGGAAAGCCACCGATGTAATTGACTTTGGGGATAAAGTAGTGGTGCTTTCTGAAAAAGGCTTAGCCTCTTACAACAAAAAAGACGGTTCTCGAGTGTATGCGACCGAAAAAATCAAAGGAGTGGATTACTTCTATGAAATTGAAGGGAATTATTACTTAAGAGACCAAAGAAACAGCAAAAACATTATCTACGGGATCGACATGACCAACGGAGAAACCAAAGGTTCTGTTCAATCTAAAGGAAAAGGCGGAAGTCCACAATACGGTGCCGGAATAGATATTACTGATGATGGCGAATTCATCTTTGCTTTCAAGGGTAAAAAAGTAGAAAAGATAAAAGTAAATAATTGAGTTTTTGAGTAAGTTTTGAAGGACTGCAAGCAGATTGCAGTCCTTTTTTAATTCGTTTACTATGAAAAAAAGTACAATGTTATTGGCGTTTTTGTTGGGCTTCGGAATGGCTTCGGCTCAACAAATACAATGGGCGCATAAATTGATAAAATATTCCTCCGATTTGGGCGGAAAACAAAACAGCATCAAAAGAATATTGGGCAAACCCGATGCTTTCCCGCAAGGAGGTACCAGTCCTAATGCCTGGATGCCCAAAAAAGCGCTGGACGGTTACGAATGGGTTGAAGTTGGTTTTGAAAAACCGCAAACGGTAAAGCAAGTGGCTGTTTTTGAAAACTTAAATGCGGGTTGTGTGGTTCGCATTGCAGTAGACAGAGGCAACGGCAAATATGAAACGGTTTGGGGTAGAAAGAAAGACTACAAAACACCAACTTTTAAAGCCACGATTCCTGCCGATCGAAATTACTATTTCAAACGCAAAAGAAGAAAAATTCAGGAAGCACCCGATGTGGTTAATCCGGGCGTGGAATACGCTATTTTAGAGCAAGCGGTTTCCGGTGTCGTTGCGGTTCGCGTTGAGTTTAACTTTGCATTACTTCCCGGTCAAAAAGAGATTGATGCGATTGGGATTTCGGATAGCGATACGCCTATACTGCCAACGGTAAATACAACAACGGCTTTTGAATCGTTGCCTTATGCGAAAACCATCGAATTACAAGGGTTAGAGCCTTCCAGCGGATCGATTTCTGCCGATGGAAAAACGCTTTACATCACTGCTGTAGGCAATCCCAAAACTGAAATCTATACTTTTACTAAAAATGCTGCCGGGCAATGGGATAACAAGAAGTTGGAGCCTACACTCAATGCTAACCAGTATTACAATCATTTATGGTGCATCAACGATGCGCTACTATTGAAAGGCGGAGCTGCTTATACTCGCGGTACTACCGAAACCGGTTTTGAATTGTTTACTCTAAAAAACGGGATTTATACCAATCAGGGACAGCTTAATGTTGCCGCTTACAATAATTACAATGATACTGCCGAAGCCCAACTGACTCCGGATCAAAAAATCTTGATTATGGGTATTGAAACCGATTTTTCCCAAGGCGGGAGCGACTTGTATTTTGCGCAACAAACGGACGACGGTACTTACGGTTTTCTTCAAAATATGGGTAAGATAATCAACTCGGCAGCCGATGAAGGCATGTGTCAACTGTTGTCAGATACCAAAACTTTGCTGTTTGCTAGTAACGGTTTCAGCACTTTTGGCAGTTACGACATTTTTGTGACTCATCGCCTGGATGAGAGTTGGAAGAACTGGTCTGAGCCCATCAATTTGGGGAGCAAAGTCAATTCAGATGATTTTGACGGACTGCCTTTTTACGATGAAAAAAACGAAATATTATACTTTATAGCCAGTCAAAATGAAACCAATATTTTAAAGTTTGTGGCTTTGCCAAAAACCATTCTTTTAAAAAGGGATTAAGTTGGTAATAAGAAAAATAAGGCAAATGGCGTATTGATTGCTTTTTGAGATTACACAATATTTGTACTATTAACTTTAACCTTATATAAACATGAAAACTATTAAAAAAATCGGATTATTTTTTGCCATTGCCCTTGTATCTTTAACTACGTCTTGCAGCAGTGATGACAATGGCGGCGGCGGAAGCAATGCAACCTTAGGAACAATTAGAGCCAAAGTCGCAGGATCAAACTATACTTCAATGGAAATGGGAACATTTGCCACAAGACAAGTAATTGGCGGACTTACCTCTATCATCGTTCAAGGAAGTGACGCTTCGGGAAAAGCCATTCAAATTGTGATTACCGGTTACGACGGACTTGGTTCTTACGAAATCAGCGAGGATGCTGCCATTTCTACGGTAGCCAGTTATATCGAAAGTAATATTAGTGATCCGATGAACTCTTTGGTTTGGGCAGCGCCGTATGAAAATTCAGG
Source organism: Flavobacterium sp. (assembly GCF_024710485.1). Classification (GTDB taxonomy): domain Bacteria; phylum Bacteroidota; class Bacteroidia; order Flavobacteriales; family Flavobacteriaceae; genus Flavobacterium. The sequence goes on along the minus strand of NZ_JANJUQ010000038.1, from coordinate 11,329 downwards.
AGTAGCCGGTACAGTAACTGTTACCGAGATTTCTGAAACTAACGTAAAAGGAACATTTAATTTTACAGGTAAAAATCAAGCCGGAGAAGACACCAAAGTAGTTACTAACGGTGCGTTTAACGTTAATTTCTCATCAAACTAAACAATCAAACCTGTTTGTCACAGAAAAAAATACGGCGTATGCCGTATTTTTTTTGCTTCATTTTTAACGCAATTTTACAGGCTACATCCAAATCGATATGACATTTTTTTTGATAGCTGTTTTTTTGGTGCTCATCGGACTCATTGTTTATCTTCAGTACAAGATGTTTTCCGAACGCAATGCTTTTGCCTCCAAGTTAGAACCTCTGGAGCAATTGATGATACAACTCAATGAAGATTGCAAAAACCAATCGCTTCAAATTCAACTTTCAGACGATTTAAAAGGGAAGATGAAAGAAGTTAATGCTGCTTTAAGTCGCAATATCTTCGAGTTAAATTATCAGTTATTTGAAGAATCAACGCCGAAAAAAGAGAAGTGATATTGAAAATTTTAACATTTTCACTACATTTATGGTATACTATATCCGAATGAAAAAGCAGTACTATTTCCTCTTTATCGGTTTATTCTTGTCGGTAATGACTCCGGCTCAAGATTTAAAAACAACCTTGGGCAAAGCTTTTACTTCACAAGATTCATCGGATTATTATTTTAAAGTGGCCAAACGACTTGTTAAAACGCAGGCCGATGAAGGCCAATATTACTTCTGTAAAAACGCCCGTTGTACAGATTACAATCAATTGGATAGTGCTGTAGTTTATGGTAATCGCGCTTTAAAACTTTTACAGCCCGGGAACGACATACCATCGTTGTTAACAGTACATAATAATTTGTCTAAAGTTTATCGCAAACAAGGACAATACGACAAAGCTGTGGACTATTGCTTGAAAGGTATTCGCATAGCCGAAAGAGAAAAAAGGGAAAACTGGATTGCTTTTTTCAACGCCATGCTCTCGTTAACGTATCACGATTTTGAAAGTTATCCTAAAGGTGTTTATTACGGGAAAAAAGCCCTGAAATTCTGGGTAAGTCAAAAAGAGAAAAGTCCGGACATGATATGCAACGCTTTAAATGCCATTGCCATCAATTTTGACGACTGGAACAAACCCGACAGCGCCTTGTACTATCACAAACAAGTGTTTAAATATTACAAAGGAAAAGATACATTGTATGTTGGTGATACTTACAATAATATTGGCAATACTTTATTAAAACAGAAAAAATTCAAAGAAGCCAAACGTTGGATTACTTCCGCCTTGAAAATTAATGATAAAAATTTTGAGCTTAATCAGGGTGCTACTGATGTGAACTACTATTACGAAAGGGCTACGAATTATACCAATTTAGCTACTATTGCCTCTGAATTGGGCAATGTAAACGAAGCTGAAAAACTTTTTGATAAAGCTTATTGGTTTGCCCAAAAAAGTGCTAATGCCGAAAAACTTCGCGACTTGTATTGGCAACGTGCACTATTCCACAAAAATCAAAAGCAATGGAATAAAGCGGTACAAGACCAAGAAAATTATATCAAACTAAGAGATTCCGTCTTTGAGGTACAACGTGCGCAAACCTTTTCCGAGTTAGAGGCCAAGTACCAAAACGAGAAGAAAGAAAAACAATTGCTGCAATCGAAGGCTGAAATCAGAGAACGCGAAATCGAAATCAAAAACAAGAACATGCAGTTTTTAATTTTAGGGCTGATTTCTTTTGCGTTGCTCTGTATCGTTTATTTGGTTTATCGCCAACAAAAATTAAAAATCAAACAGCAGGAACAAGAGTTTGAACTCAAATCGGCCATCGCTAAAATCGAGACCCAAAACAAACTTCAGGAGCAGCGTTTGGCTATTTCCAGGGATTTACATGACAATATCGGTTCGCAACTCACTTTTATCATTTCTTCGGTCGACAATATCAAATACGCTTTTGATATTCAAAATGACAAACTCGGCGCCAAACTGGGAAATATCAGCAGTTTTGCTAAAGACACTATTGTAGAGTTGCGGGATACGATTTGGGCCATGAATAAAAGCCAAATTTCGTTCGAAGATTTACAAACCCGAATTCACAATTTTGTCGACAAGGCTAAAGAGGTGAAAAATGAAATACAGTTCAATTTTTTTGTCGACAGTGATTTGAAAGACCGCAATTTCAGTTCAATCGAAGGGATGAACATCTACCGTACCATTCAGGAAGCGATTCACAACAGTATCAAGTATGCCGAAGCCAAGAATATCGACATTAAGGTAAAAAAGATAGGAGACCATATTGCCATTGAAATCAGTGACAACGGAAAAGGATTCGATGTAACCAAGATTGAATACGGCAATGGTTTGCTCAACATGCAAAAGCGCATTGCCGAAATTCATGGACAGATTCATATCCAAAGCACTTTTTCAGGAACTCAAATCAACATTACTCTATAAACTATGAGATTAAAAAAATATGTTTTATGGATTTTGCTGTTTGGGATGCTGAATCAAGGATTGGCTCAAAATGCCCAAGACATAATCGATGGGTTAAAAAAGGATTTGGTACAAAATCCCGATGCCAAAAAAACGGCTTCTATTTACTCTGATTTGACTTGGTATTACTCCAAAATTTCCATCGACTCGGCTTTACATTATGGCGGAAAAGCTTTGTCGGAATCTAAGAAACTCAACGATTCTACTTTGATGGCTCAGGTGTACAGCGATATTGGAGCGGTGTATTTTATCAAAGGCGATTTTGTCAATTCTAAGTCGAATTACCTTTCGGCTTACAAAATCAGAAAGCTCCGAAATGATAGCAGAGGTTTGGCGAAAATCAACAATAATTTGGCCAACATCTACGAAAAAACCAACCAATACAAAGCCGCCATGGCGTCGTTTATTGAAGCGTTGTCGTACTTTGAAAACATCAAAGACGAGAAAAATATTGGTATCATAAAAGGGAACATCGGTTTAATTCATCTAAAATTAAAAAATTACCCGAAAGCACTGCAATACATCAAAGAAGTGATAGCCTATCAGGAGAAAAACAATTTTATGGAAGATTTGTGTGTTTCTTGTCTCAACCTCGGTAATGTTTATTTGAATTTGAATGATACTATTAACGCTCTAAAATTCTACGACAAAAGCGTCAAAGCTTGCACGGCTGTAGGCAATAAAAAAGGGATTTCCAGCGGGTTTAACAATATCGCTTCCATTAAGTCGGAACAAAAAAAGTCGAAAGACGCATTGGCTTTGTATCAAAAATCAAAGCAGGCTAGAGAAGAACTTAATTCGGATTTGGATAAGAATAATTTCGATTTAAATATGGCTACCGATTTTTTAGCCAATAAAAAGTTTAAAGAAGCCAAAAAGTTGCTTTTGCGCACTCAAAAATTTTACGATCAAACACAGCATAACGAAAAACTTCAAAAGAATTACAATGGCCTGATTAAAGTGTATTCTCATTTGAATCAACCCGACAGCGTTGATTTTTATATCGAAAAATTAGCGATGCTCAACGAGCAGTTGTTGGTAAGTAAAGCCGAAAAACAAACTGCCGAGCTGGAAACCAAATACCAAACAGAAAAGAAAGAAAGACTGATTCAGAAATCCAAAGCTGAAATCGCTACCCGCGAATTGGAAATCAAAAGAAAGGAAACCCAATTTTTAATTCTCGGACTTATCTCGTTAGCCTTGTTGATTATCACTTATTTGGTGTATCGCCAACTAAAACTCAAAAACAAGCAACAAGAGCAAGAATTTGAACTCAAATCGGCTATTGCCAAAATCGAAACCCAAAACAAATTACAAGAGCAACGCTTGGCGATTTCACGAGATTTGCACGACAATATCGGCTCGCAATTAACCTTCATTATTTCATCTATAGACAACATCAAATACGCCTTTGATATACAAAATGCCAAACTCGACAGCAAGTTGAACGGCATCAGTAATTTTGCTAAATCTACTATCATTGAACTGCGCGATACAATTTGGGCGATGAACAAAAGCGAGATTACCTTTGAAGATTTACAAGCGCGAATCCACAATTTTATGGAGAAAGCTCAGGAAGCTAAAGAGGATATCCGTTTTGATTTTGTGGTTGATATAGCGCTCAAAGGCAAAACCTTTTCCTCTGTTCAGGGGATGAATTTGTACCGAACCATACAAGAAGCTATTAACAACAGCATCAAATATGCTCAAGCTAAAAATATTTCGGTTAGTATTGAACCGGAGGGAAACGGAATAGTAATTACAATTACCGATGACGGCAAAGGTTTTGACCGAGAAATGGTCATGATGGGCAACGGAATTCACAACATGCAAAAGCGAATTCAGGATATCGGAGGCGATTTTGATTTGGCTTCCAAACCCGACCAAGGTACTATAATCAGTATCTGGTTAAAAAAATAGTCTTGACCATCACTAGTTGCGAAATACGTCATATGACGTATTTTTTTTTACCATTACTTTTCTCAAATTTGACTAGTCAAGTGGTATTGATTAATAAAAAACAATAGGTTGTTTTTATTGTTGTCCTTTTCATTCTGTGGATTATTCAAGCCAATCTGCACGTTTGAAAAGGACTTTTTTTAAATCATATGCCAACATTCGAAAAAAAGAGCCAAATTTGTTATACAAAATCAGCCCATGTCCATTAAAATTGCCATAGTAGATGATAATGTTTTTTTGCAAAAAGCAATAGCCGAGAAGTTGTCTTTTTTCGACGATTTGGTATTGAAGTTTACTGCGGTGGATGGTAATGATCTACAAAAGAAACTCGAGCAAAATAAGTGTATAGATTTGATTTTGATGGATATTGAAATGCCGGTTTGCAACGGAATTGAAGCCACTAAAATCATCAAATCCAAATACCCTCAAATTAAGATCATCATGTTGACGGTGTTTGATAACGATGAAAATATTTTCAATGCCATTAAAGCCGGAGCTGATGGTTATTTGTTAAAGGAAGTCAATCCCAAAGAACTGCATCAAGGTATTATAGAAACGCTCAACGGCGGTGCGGCAATGAACCCTTCTATCGCATTAAAAACCCTGAAACTACTCAGAAATCCTGTAAATTTTGAAGAAAAATGTCAGGAAGAAATCAAGTTGACTACCCGAGAAGTGGAAGTGCTGGAACAACTCAGCAAAGGTTTAAACTACAATGTGATTGCCGATAATTTATTTTTGTCGCCTTCTACAGTGAGAAAGCATATCGAGAATATTTACAATAAACTACAAGTCCACAACAAACTCGAAGCGATTCAAAAGGCTAAAAGTAATAATCTGATATAATTGATTTATCCTTAGTTAAGGACACGAGTAATGGGAACCCCAAAAAGTATAAAATCTACTCCAAAACCTAAGGCTTCGAAACGTCTCAAACTTCAACAAATCCAATCAAGCTGTAACCTAATTACGCCATAGCCAATTATAAAAATAGGGCAAATGGCGTATTTTTATTGAGTTCCTGTTGTTCGATATTTGATACAAATATTTAACATCATGAAAAAAATTTACACAACATTGCTTTTAGTGATAGGATTATACGGAAATGCTCAACTTGCTATAGTTAAAGATGTTGCGGCGGCGGGTATCACACCTACGTCAGACAAACAGGTTTTTTGGCAAAACAATAAATGGAACAATAAGTTTTATTTTAACATAGGAACCACGGCAAAACTAGGTGTTACCGACGGAACTGATGCCGGCACCTTTTTAGTGAAAGATTTGGCGGTGGTGGGCGTTTCAACTTTAATCTCGAAAATCATTCCGGCACAGGATTTTTTCTATATTCAGGTGGATGTTATCGATTCCTATTCTCCTTATACCCTTCACAACGAATTATGGCGCTCTGATGGTACAGCTGCCGGAACTTTTTTACTAAAAAAATTCGATCCCACAATTTCATACCCACTTAACTTAGGTAGTGATATCACTGAATATTGCAACAATTCCATCTTAGGGAACGAAATGTTTTTTGCCGGATTTACTACTTCGAACGGTTATGAATTGTGGAAATCAGACGGAACTGTTTCCGGAACCGTTATGGTGAAAGACATGACAGCCGGAGCCGGAAGTACTCCAATGGACGGTTTTACCCGATTGGGAAGTGAGGTTTACTTTTTTACAGGTTCCGGTCAACTTTGGAGAACAAATGGTACAGAAGCGGGAACGGTAAACATTCCGCTTCCTGCTGGCCTTACCGTGTATGTATACAATACCATGGTGGCTTATAACGGGAAACTTATTTTTATAGGTTACGATGCTGCTAACGGAATGGAGCCGTGGATTTCTGACGGTACCACAGCGGGAACGCATATAATAGCAAATACTTCACCAAGAACAGATTATAATTATATCTTAACAGGTTTAATGTTTAAAGAAGTACCGGGTGGCGTTTTATTCCAACAATTAATGACTTCCGGTAGTAATAAAATCACGTTATGGAAAACCGATGGAACAGCTTCGGGTACTTTACAGTTATCTGCAATTGATGTTATCGATGAACAAAATACGGTGGATCTAGGTATGACCCAACAATCTATTTATATTTACAATCAATCGCAAAAAACTTTTTTCAAGAGTAATTATCAACAAGGCGGCAGTTCTGTAATCTCTCAGAATTTAGCCTACAATCAGTTTTCAAATTTTTACAATTTCAAAAACACACTATGGTTTAGTTCTGGTATTGCGGCATTTGGATCGGATGCGAAAGAACCTTGGCGATGCGATGGGTTCCAAACGGTGAAAACGTTTGACATCAATCCGGGTGTAGCACCATCAACACCATTCGGTTATTTTGAAATCAACAACGATTTGTATTTTTTTGCTAATAATGGCGGTGGTGTAAAGTTGTATAAATTTAATGGCGATTTTACTTTTAACAATTCGGTTAACAACAATTGGAGTAATGGCTCAAATTGGAATGCCGGGACAACACCATTGCTAACGGAAGACGCAACCATTCCCTCAGGATTTAATATAAATGTAGATGCAAATGCTTTTGCCAATAACCTAAACGTAAGTTCTCCTTTAAATTTAACGACGGGTAATTTGAACTTCAGAGGGAATTTAAGCCTTAATGCGCGCGTTACCTTGAATGCAAATAATATAATTCTTAAAGGGGAAAATGCCGCAATCCTAAACGGAAATGCTGCAAATTATCTTGCCACAAATGGTGCAGGAACCGTAAATGTAGAAAATCTAAACCCAACAAGAGGACAGGTGAATTTGCCTATCGGAACAGCAACCAATTATAATCCGATTACTATTGAAAACACAGGAACTTCCGATACTTTTTCGGTTAACGTTCAGGACGGAATTTCCAATACTTCAGGCGGGGCAGTGAATACCACATGGAACATATCTGAAGCTATTGCAGGTGATAGTAATGTAAATGTTTCCTTCACCTGGAATCAAACGCAAGAGAACGGATTGTTTAACCGAAATACAGCAGCAGTTGGACATTACTATAATGCAACTTGGAACAGCGAATCGTCTTCAATCGTAACAGGAACAAATCCTTATACCATTTCAGCAACTAATATTTCGAGCTTTTCACCTTTTGGAGTTTTAAACCAATCGGATTTGGGAAATACTGACTTTAGAATAGCTCAGATTAGTATTTATCCCAATCCTTCCAATGGCAATTTTACCATTCAAGTATCAGAAAGTTTTATGGGAAGCAAAGTTGTGATTTACAACTTGTTGGGTCAAGAAATTAAAACGTTTGCTATTGAGGATATAAGTCAGGATGTCAATTTGGAAAGAGGGATTTATATGCTTCAAATTCAAAAAGAAAATCAAGTTAAGACTAAAAAAATCATAATTCAATAAAAATAATTATAGTGTTTTTTTATGATATTGGAGTCAGCAACATTCTTTTCAATGTTATTAAAAATAAATCATAAACTAAAAAGCCCCTGTATTTCGGGGCTTTTTACTATAATTTACTTTCCAAATTCTGCCATCCGCCGCCGTTAATTACGTCAATTCCGGCCGATTTCAAGATGGATGCGGCTTGTGCACTTCGCATTCCGGAGCGACAACACACAATGACCGGTTTGTCGAGCTTTTTGATGTCGTTTACTTTACTGCTTATTGTGTCTAAAGGTATATTCTTTGATCCTTTGATGTGTCCTTCGCGGAATTCGCCAATGGTTCTTACATCAATAATTACAGCGCCTTTGGTTACAAAGTCTTTGATGCTTTCTGATTTACCACCTAAACCTAACATGTCTAATAGTCCCATAATTCAAATTTTTTTCAGCAAAGATATTTTAGTCTACTTCAGCTGGCAGTAACAAAGGTTACATTAGTGTTGTAAGCTTACTTTTTCCAGAAATAATCCCAGTCCGCCTGAAATTAAATGCGCTATCTCGGGGCGACTTTGTTTTACTTTTTCCAAATGCACTAAAACATCGTGTAACAAGGTAGTATTGTTGGTTTTGTCGCACAACTCGGCAATTTCTACAGATAATAACCAGTCTTTCGGATGTTTGTCTTTGACCAATTCGAATGTTTTTTCTAGTGAAATAACAGCCGGTTTGCCTTCACGTATGTTTCGTACGTTGAGGTATAAACCTTCTAATTCTTCGCGCTCTGCTGATTTTTTGGCTTTGATAGTTTGTGATGAAGGTACGTGGTTAATCATGTCAAAACTGTTCACATCGGCAGGTCCGGAAAAAGCAGAAATAACTTTTTTACCGACGGCCATATCGTACGTTCCCCATTCCGGTAAAAACAACACGGTTTCGTTGTGGGTTACTGTACAGTTTTTAAAACTGATAATGATGATTTCTCCTTGCAAATTTCGCGAACCGGTAATGATTTCTCCGGTTACTTTGATGTTGCCTTCAAATTCTAAGGTTACTTTTTCCGCTTCGTAAATGTCGTAGGCTCTTAAGTCGCGCGGGCTCATGTCTTCAATAGCCAAGTTAATGCCTTTTAGTTTCCCGATAGGCGAACCAAATCCTTCAGCGTGGTAAGCGGTTCCGTGACCTACCAATTCTTTTTCGCGGTAGGACAAGGCTGTTTTGCCGGTAGTTTGTACATAAACCGGTTTGCCTTCGTGTTCGATGACGTTGGTAAATACGCCCGAAATTTGAATTCCGGTGCTCAATTCTATAGTGCCTAAAGCTTTGGAATCAATTAATTTTTTAATGCCCGATAAACCTCCGGTACGTAAGGCCATTGTATTGGCAAATTCTTCCAAAACCAAGCTCAAATGTGCAAAATCAGGTGTTACATACAACTGTGGTTGCGGTTTGGTAATGTCGAAACTTTGATCGGCAGCTGAGATATCGTAAGGGATTTTCTTCACGTTATCGGTCATACACCAAGCGCTTTCGCCAATAGAAGAGAGTAATCCGGCGCCATAAATTTTTGGATTATGCACTGTGCCAATTAAGCCGTATTCCACTGTCCACCAATGCAAGTTTCTGATTCTGGACATTTCCGAAAGTTCGCCCATATTATTTTGCAAAAAATCTACTTGATCTTCTGCTTTTTTAATGTCTTCTTCCGGAGTGTCTTCCGCTTCTTTTAAAATCGATAACAAACGAATCGCTTCATACAATTCGTAATCACGCGAAGACGAAATCGCTTTACATCCAATTTCCCCAAAACGACGCAAGTATTCGGCATATTCCGGATTGGCAATAATAGGAGCGTGACCGGCACCTTCGTGTATGATATCCGGAGCAGGCGTGTATTCAATATGTTCTAACTGTCGGATATCGGAAGCAATCACCAAAACGTTATACGCTTGGAATTCCATAAAGGCATTTGGCGGAATAAAGCCGTCAACGGCCACCGCAGCCCAACCGATTTCTTTTAAAATACGGTTCATGCCGTACATATTCGGAATCGAATCCACTTCCAAGCCGGTTTTTTGCAAGCCATCCAAGTAAGATTCATGGGCTACTTTGGAAAGGTAATCCACATTTTTGCGCATTACATAACGCCATACCGCCTGATTTATCGGCGTATAATCGTTGTAATCTTGTGGTTTGATAAACTGTTTTAAATGTTTTGGTAACCTGTCAATCAAAGGGTTGCTTTCAAAATGCGCTTCCATAAATGTAATTTTGCCTGTCTGCCGACAGGTAGATTGTGTCCGTAAATTTACAAATCTTAGAACAAACAAGTGTGATAAAAATCATAAAAAACAAAACTCTCATCCTTAGCAAAATCGAATGGAGGAGCTGTGTCCGGCTGTCCACTATATCTTTTTTAATTTGCTCGTTAACTTCATGTTTTTCTTGATATTACGGCAAATTAAAAAAGGATGCCGTTACCATCCGGGCTAGGGCAATCTGCAAAAAAAAACCGCAATATTTTTCTATTGCGGTTTTTATATTTTTTACTCTTTACTGCTTCTGCGGTGGGTATTGTTCTAAAATTTTGGACACAAACTCTTTAATCACTTCTTCTTTTTTGTTTATGTCTTTGGTAAGTACGCCTTCGCCTTGTCCTTGCCAAATCAATTCTTTTTTCTTGGCGTCGATGATGTCAATATATAAAGTCCCCTCGGTATGACGGGTTACCGTAGTGTTGCCGCCCCATAAGAACGGATTCCAACCCCAACCCCAACCGTAGCCCCAACCGGCATTGAATTGGTTTACGTTTACCTCTTCTCTTTCTTTAGTGAAAAATGAAATTAACAAATCGGGATTGTCACTTTTGGTAAATCCTTTAGTACTCATAGTTTCATCTATGGCCCGTAAAATGCGCTTTTTGTCTAAATCGGATATTTCAGCCTTGTCAATTCCGGTTTTATGGAACGCATAGGACTTGTAGGGTGTAAAATCGACTTGTTTGTCATAGTCCGAATATACTCTGACCGAACTACAAGAAGCAAGAACTAGTAGCAGTACAAAGGGTAAAATTTTAGTTGTTTTCATATGTCATTTTTTTTGATTGTTAGACTTCTTAGATTGTCAGATTTTGAATTAATTTACAAGGATTATTTAGTCTAAGTCAGTCTAATAATCTTAAAAATCTAACAATTCGTCATCAACTACATTAGGGATGGTAACTTTCAACAAAGGTTGCGTTTCCATAGCTCTTTTAATAGCGAAAACAGCACCTTCATTTCTGGCCCAACTTCTGCGTGAGATTCCGTTGTTAACATCCCAGAAGAGCATTGATTCTAAGCGTCTTGACGCTGCTTTTGAGCCATCAAGAACCATACCAAATCCACCGTTAATTACTTCGCCCCAGCCAACACCGCCGCCATTGTGAATAGATACCCAAGTAGCACCTCGAAAACTATCGCCAATTACATTGTGAATCGCCATATCGGCTGTAAAAC
>NZ_JANJUQ010000031.1 GCF_024710485.1 Flavobacterium sp. | reverse complement strand
TGTAAAACGAGAGCCGTCGTAAATATTGGAAGTTTCGCGGTAAGGGGAGTCGGTACCTGAAACATCGTGGTGATCGCGACCTAAAATCACGTAACCAATTTCGCCTCGGGCAATCGCTTGGTTGAAGGCTTCGGCAATTTTGATGCGGCCTTCGGCATCTGCGTAAAGGATGCGCGCTTGCGATCCTACAACCAATTTATTTTCTTGAGCGCCTTTAATCCATTGGATGTTATCCGCCATTTGTTGTTGGATTTCCTCCGGTGAATTTTTCATCATTTCTTCTAGTACTTCGCAGGCAATTTGGTCAGTTTTGGCCAAATCTTCCGGATCTCCGGAGGCGCAAACCCAGCGGAATGGTCCGAATCCGTAATCAAAACACATTGGACCCATAATATCTTGCACGTAACTCGGATATTTGAATTCTCTTCCCAAAGTAGGATGGTCGTTCATTACATCGGCTCCGGCTCGAGATGATTCCAATAAAAAGGCGTTGCCATAGTCAAAAAAATAGGTTCCTTTTGCCGTGTGTTTGTTAATCGCAGCGGCATGACGACGCAAAGTCTTTTGGACTTCTTCGCGGAACTTTTCCGGTTGGTTCGCCATTAGTTCATTTGATTCCTCAAAAGTGTAACCGATAGGGTAATAACCACCGGCCCAAGGATTGTGTAGTGAAGTTTGATCGGAGCCCAAATCGATGTGTAAATTTTCTTGGTCAAAGCGTTCCCATACATCTACTATGTTCCCTAAATAGGCAATAGAAACTACTTCCTGAGCGGCTAAGGCTTTTTTAACTCTTGGTACTAATTCATCTATGTTTTCGATGATTTCATTGATCCAGCCTTGTGAATGACGGATATGCGTAATTTTAGGATTCACTTCAGCACAAACCGTTACACAACCGGCAATGTTTCCGGCTTTGGGTTGGGCACCGCTCATGCCTCCAAGACCTGAAGTGACAAACAAACCTCCTTTAGGCGATTTTTTGATTTTTCGGAAACCGTTTAGAACGGTGATGGTGGTTCCGTGCACGATGCCTTGTGGTCCGATGTACATATAGCTTCCGGCGGTCATTTGGCCGTATTGGGAAACGCCTAAGGCATTCATTTTTTCCCAATCATCGGGTTTGGAGTAATTTGGAATCACCATACCATTGGTGACCACTACTCTTGGCGCATCAGGATGCGATGGGAACAAGCCCATAGGATGACCCGAATACATGACTAAGGTTTGTTCTTCGGTCATTTCGGCCAAGTATTTCATGGTGAGCAAGTATTGCGCCCAGTTTTGGAAAACAGCACCATTACCGCCATAAGTAATTAACTCGTGCGGGTGTTGTGCCACGGCATAATCCAAATTGTTTTGGATCATGAGCATGATGGCTTTGGCTTGTTCGCATTTTCCGGGATATTCCGAAATAGGGCGGGCATACATACGGTAATCCGGACGAAAGCGATACATGTAAATGCGACCGTAGGTTTCCAATTCTGCTTTGAATTCCGGAATTAAGGTAGCATGGTGATGCGGTTCGAAATAACGCAAAGCGTTTTTAAGTGCTAATTTTTTTTCCTCTTCAGTTAGTATTTCTTTGCGTTTTGGCGCGTGATTGATTTGTGGTTCGTAAGATTTCGGTTGTGGTAAGACGGCCGGAATTCCTTGTAGTATTTGTTCTTGAAAAGTCATTTTGGTTGTATGTTGTGAGTTTTATGTTTTTAGGTTATTGTTCTAAGTTGGTACGTTAGGGATTCCTTCGGCAGTCGCTTCGCTCGTGTGGAGCAAGTACCGTGTACTGCGGAAAGCCCGACCTGAAAGGGAACGCCTATTTTTATTTCTTCGGTTTAATGGTTCCTGTTTTTTTATCAAATCCGTACGGACAATGACGGCAACCACTTTTGCAACAATAGCCGCGTTTTAGGTGGTATTTTTCGGTGAAAACTTTGTAACCTTCGGGCGTTAGGTAATAGTCTTCGCCTTCGATTAATTTATTTTCCTTATTTTGCTCGTTCATAGACGCAAATTTAAAGAGTTTATAAGTAATGATACTCATCGTTTCGAAATATTTAGTGCCTAAAGGGTACAGAGGATTAACCGTTTTTCCGTTTGTGTTTTTGAAACAGCGGGAGAGTGTTGCGGATGCGGTATTGTTGAACCATGAGAAAATCCATTTGCGCCAGCAATTGGAGTTGTTGGTTTTGCCTTTTTTTGTGTGGTACAGTTTGGAGTTTTTATGGCATTTTCTGAGGCAAAGAGATGTCAAAACTGCGTATTATTCCATTTCGTTTGAGCGTGAAGCTTATGCTAACGAAAAAGACCTTCACTATTTGAAGCAAAGGTCTTTTTGGTATTTTTTGAACTATTGTAATTAGTAAATTACCTTTCTTACAGTAGTTATACCATTGTCGAGTTTTATTTTCAGCAAGAGTGTAGTGTTGTTTTTTCTGACGTTAGATAGCGTTAGGAAATTGCTGTTGGCATTTTCGTAGCGGTCTATTTCTTGTCCGAGTACATTGTAAACAGTTACCGATTGCATGATTTGATGGCTTGAACTTACGCTAAGTGATTCGTTGGTAATGACTTTGATTTCGTTGTTGTGATCTAAGTCGGCATTACCTAATGCAGCCGTCAAATACACCACACGGAAACGATCGTTATAATTTCCGGCATTAGCGGTGAATTGGTAAGGCGCCGTTTTCAAATCGTGAGTAGTGTTGAGCAAAAGGTCTTTTAAATAGATATTTTGTTCGTTGAATAATCCGTCAACTGCGGCCAGACCGATGCTATAGCTTCCTGTAGTTGGAACATTGATGCCTACTGGCACTTCGTCGTTTATATCGAAAGGTAAAGATCGGCCTTGGATGATGTATTTCTTATCGTTAATCAACGAGTAGATTCTTAAATCGCCGGTATTTTGGGTCAAGCAATCGAAGAAGTTGTCTTCTGACATGGTGGCATCTTGTATATAACCGAATAAGGTTCGATCTGAACCGTTTGAACTATTTACAATATCAAGCCAAATTCTGTTTCTTTCCAAGCTGTCAACATAGCTTTCGGTGGCATTGGAGTTGCTCAATCGGTAGAAATTGCTGTTGTCATAACCGGTGCTTCTTAAGTTGTTGTTAAACGTTACAGTGTCAGAAGCCGGTGGTCCATCTACCATTTGCACAAAGAATCCTTGACCCGAACCTATGAATAAATCGGCTCCGGCTGCCGGACAACAACTGGTTCCGGTGAAGTTATAGGTTAGGTAATCCCCAGGACTGTAGTTGTATACAAACGACCCATAGAACGGACTAGAGATATTGGTGGGTAACGTTCCGTGTGTCCATAGTCGGATGTTCCCCATGATTTTAGAATTGTTGTCGTATAAAAATTGACTGGCACGTATGGCTGAAGGATAAGGGTTGCCCAATAAGTTCCAATTATCACTGTAATTATTGATTTCTGTGCCGTTAAGACCAATATGGTAAGCTGTATTGGTGTCACTTCCTCTGGATACCGAGATTGAGATTGGTCCGTTGTTTGGCACGCCTGTGAAACTACCGTAAAAAATGGAGTGAACTGTTTCGCTGAAACTACTCGGAGCACTGGCAATAAAACCTTTACCTGCTGTCATGGTATTCCCTGAAGCGCCTGCCCAGTTGCCTTGTCCACCGTTTGAATTGGCTATTGTCGGATTCCATTTAAAAATACTGCCGAAGGCCAAAGGAGAAGTAATATTGTTGATGACAAAATTGGCTACGGGTGATGACCAATATACATAATCAAGTTTCCTGATTGAAGTGTTTCTTTTGTAAACAATATTCCCGGTATTAGCGGTATTGTTGATTTGAACCAAACTTGCGTTATTGTTGATTAAAAATGTACCACCGGTTTCAACATTTACCCAATCTGTCACCGATAGAACGTTGTTGGAATTGATAGTTAGTTTGGCTCCGTTATACACCAATAATGAGCCTGCATAGCCAATGTAGTTTGTTCCTGAAATCAGCGGGTTATTTGCAGTGATTGGGATTCTTACACAGTCGGTGTTATTAGGAATGCCGCTTGGAGTCCAATTGTTGTTTTTATTCCAATCATTATCCACTGATCCGTTCCAAATTTTTACATTGGAAACCGATACAGTTGTCTCATCCAATACTTTTACAACAGAACCACTACACATGGTGTAGGTTACCTCGGCTGTGTAGGTTGTTGTTGCAGTTGGGCAAACACTTATGGTATCTGTGTTTCCAACAACAGTTCCGGTTGTTCCCGAACCTTCGAACCATTTGATAGAAGTGATAGAAGTTCCCGAAGGCATAAATCTCCAAGCTTCATTAGTTGCATTCCAGTTGGTGCTTAAACCATTTCTATTAGGTGCTACGACTGCCTGTGTTCTTGCTGCATTTTGTATTCCTATTATAGCATTGCCGCTGTTCCAAGGCGAGCTGTTATTGTTATCGATGTTTTTTTCTTTCACATAAACCTCGATGATATTAGTGTCCTCATACAAAACCATCATACCAGTATATAAAATTGAGTTGTCGGAGAACATGGGAACATTAGACCACGAAGCCACTAATGCTCTACATCCGGTATCCAAAGTGACTAATTCCCATCCAACTTCACCACCTTCGCTTGGGTCGATGTCGTGGAATACACCAAAAATCGCGTTACCAACCAATTGATCGTCAGTGTTGTTAGGAAGATTGTCGTTAAAAGCATAACCCGAAGGAGTCCCTGCGTAACTGGTGTTGAATGTTAATACTCCATTGGAGCCAATTACACATTGGTTGTAGTTAGTGCCGTAAAAACAGAAATTAAAAGGAAGATTAACAATGGGCGACCAAACATCGTCAACATTCACACTTACAGGGTTGGACAAACAACTAAATTGATAAGGCGGATTGTAAGGGATGCTTTCAACAGTATAATTTGAAGTGTTACCCAGTTGAAGGTATTCTGCTTCTAAGGTAACACAGGTTGATGAACTACAAGTGATAGGGTCAGGATCAGTGCCGTTTAAGCCTAAGCCTCCGGCTAGGATATCTGGGCAAGCCGCCGTAGTTGAACCGGAACCATTTCCTGAGGTACAATCTGTGGAAAGACAAATTGAAAAGTTACCTTGTATATCGTTTCCGCTTTCCCAAAAACGGATGTAAATTATGCTTCCCGGTGTTAATCCGGTAAAATTTAAATAAGGCATTAAACCATTGTTGCTGCTGTCGGTGTCACATTGTAAAGGGGTTAATGAGCTGCAACTGCCACTGTAAACAGCCATACTTCCATCGGCAATAGTATTGGAGTTGGTGTCGACTCTGACAATTCCGTTACTAGGTACAGTTGCGATAAACCATATGTCCCCACCCTGATAATTACCGCAACTTGGAGCTGTTACCATAGTTGTATTGGTGGCCCCCAAAGTAGTGAATGTTTGAAAACTGCAACTAGTGTTTACATTAAGATCTATTGCGCCACAAGGATTATCATTAATCGGAGGAACCGGAGTTGAAACGCAAATTCCAAAGCTTCCGTTATTGTTATTGCCGTATTCCCAAACCCTAATGTAAATAGTACTGCCGGGCGTTAGTCCCGATTTGGTAATGTATGACATTAGCCCGTTTGTACTGTCATCATCATCACATTCTATTAATGATAAACTACCACAAGTTCCTGCATATATGGCCATACCGCTATCGGTTACAACAGCGTCATCTGTGTCAATTTCTATTATACCGTTGGCAGGCACGGTCACGCTAAACCATACATCACCACCTGAATAACTGGCACAACCGGGATCTGTAACTCCCGAACTATTCGTTGCGCCATTGTTGGAGTAAAAAGTATAGTTACAAGTTGATGATACTGTGAGCGGTATTGCGGAAATACAGTCGTCATTAGTTAATGTTGTGGTAGCACTGCCGGTTACATAACTACTATTGCATCCGTTGCTGGCTAATATTCGATAATAATAAGTGGAACCTACAGAGAGTCCTGTTGCATTGAAACTAGTTGCGGGAGCTGTGAGGGTAGACGGAGACCCGGCTATATTGTTAATATATCCAGCATCTGTAGTGATTTGTATGGTATAAGATATGGCTGCTGAATTACCCCCTGTTGGATAAGCCCAGTTGAGTGTAAAGCTATTAGAAGTTACTGATGAAGTGCTCACGGAATTGGGTGTGGCGGGACAAGTTATGCCACTTCCCACTAACGGTCCGTTGGTATTGTAAACCGGGCCTCCGGAACAACTAGTGTTGTTGTAGGCATAAATAAAATAATAATACTGAGTATTACCAGTAAGACCTGTCTCTGCTACTGTGGTTGATGTACCACTCTGAACAAATGATAAGCCACTTCCCAAAGTAGTAATATTTGCGGCTGAATAAGTAATGCCATTAACCGGTTGGCTTGGTGGAGTACTACTGGTTGAACGTATTACTAAATAGCCGTTAGCTGTGCCGTTGAATGTGGCCGGTAACGAGCTTGAGGTTGCCGTTCCTATCGTGAAGGCGCTGGCCTGGCTCGTCGGGGCAACACAGTTAGGTATGGAAATACAACTAACGCTGGCAATCCAACCGGCTAAATTCGTGTCTGCATCCGAGCGGAAGCGTATGGTTATAGCACCAGAAACATCAGTTGATATAATTGTGCCCGGATTCGTTGTACCATAAAAAGAACCGGTCGGACAGTTGGTTGCACTGGATCCGGCTGGTAAGCCTGATGAAATGATAGGGGATGAAGTGTTTGGACCATTGTAAATTACCATTCCATCCCAATTTTCAGTTATAAATGAGCTAAAAACTAACTGGATTTTATTGGTAGCTACAGAAGGAGTAAAGGTTATGGTGTAATCAGTAGAAATATTGTAAACGTCGTTTTGTCCTCCTGCATCCGTAAAAGTGTAAGAGGTACCACATGTTATGGTTTGAGAACAGTTGGATAAGGCAGGGATTACAGTATTGTTTGATGCTACTGTTGATGTCCAGGAAATATCGTCAACAATACGATTGTGATTACCGGATGCTCTTGTGTCAAGAATTCTTATGTAAACATTGGTGAGTCCAAGGGCGCCAACATTAATGGTGTATTGTTGGTAAGTTTCTGTTGGTGTTGTAGTTGAGCCTATTGTGTTCCAAGTGGTCCCGTTTGTAGAAGTTTGAATAGTGAATGAATGTGCCGTGGTATTCGTATTTCTTCGGTACCAAAATGAGAAAACGCCCGGGTTATTGATTAAAGGTGTGCGTATAGCATCATCCGCGGCATTAAAGATGATACTGTTGTTTCCTGTTCTGGGTAGAGTTGTGCCAAAAGTGATAGAAGTTTGAGCCCAAGTTCCACCGGATGTTGGAATAGAAGTCCCGTTAAAACTTTCGTAAACTTGATAATTTAAACATTGACCATAGTTGGTGCTGTAGCTTATTAAAAAAAGTATAAAACTTATCAGAATAGAACGTCTTACTTCTTTTTGGGTTTTGAATACAAATTTGTTTTTTGACAGAGGTATTTTTTTAATCATAAATTATTGATTTAACGAAAAAACAACGAAATATAAATCATTTGTATTAATTAACTTGTTTTATTTCAATAAAATATGATTTTTAGATATAAAAATTTACTTTTTTTCGTTCAACTACAAAATTTAACGTTTAAATGCCATATAAGTTAACATCCGTTTATTGATGGGGTAAATTTTGAAAGTATTGTTTTATGTATTTGATTGTGTAAAAAATTTTGATTTCACTTTTTACTTTGTTATGGCCTATTCCGTCTGCAAGTAATTATTACATACAAATAAGTTGGGGTTAGCTAAGTGATTCGTACCTTTGCAAAAAGGGTTTTTCTTGAAGAGTTACAACCAAAAAATCGCTATTCAAAATCCGGATTATTCGCTTTACATCAAGCGTGAAGACTTGTTGCATCCCTATGTTTCCGGTAATAAATTCAGAAAACTGCATTACAATTTACAAAAAGCAAAAGCAGATGACCAAACAACATTATTAACTTTTGGAGGTGCTTTTTCCAATCACATACTCGCGGTAGCGGCTGCAGGAAAAGAGAATGGCATGAAAACCATTGGGGTTATTCGCGGGGAAGAACTACGGTCTAAAATTTTGGAAAACCCAACCTTAAAGATGGCTCAAGAATTCGGAATGGTTTTTGAGTTTGTTTCCAGAGAAGTTTATCGCTCTAAACAGGAAACCGATTTTATCCAAACCCTGCAACAGCGATACGGTAAATTTTATTTGTTGCCCGAAGGCGGAACCAACGCCTTAGCCGTTCAAGGATGTGAGGAAATTTTAGTCGAAGCCGATGCGGATTTCGATTTTGTTTGTTGTGCTGTCGGGACGGGAGGAACCATTTCGGGGATTATCAATAGTTCAAAAGTTGGTCAACAAGTTTTAGGATTTCCGGCACTCAAAGGCGATTTTTTAACAGAAGATATTCGTAAGTTTGTAACTCAATCCAATTGGCAATTAATGACAGATTACCATTTTGGCGGATATGCCAAAGTAAATGAACCGTTGATTGAATTTATTAACGATTTTTATCAAAAATTTCAACTGCCTTTAGATCCGGTTTACACCGGCAAAATGGCTTTCGGAGTTTTAGATTTAATCGAAAAAAAGAAATTTCCGAAAGGCTCCAAAATACTCATGATTCACACTGGTGGTTTGCAAGGAGTAAGCGGAATGAATGCTTTGTTGAAGCAGAAAAACCAAATCGAAATACAATTCTATGATTAAGAAACTTTCTTTAGCAGTAGTAGCCGTTTTTATGATGGCTTGCAGCACTAACAAATCTGTTGTGAGAACTTCGCAACCGGATCCGAGAAAAGCAGCTGCGCCTGTAGCTCAAAGGGTTAAAAAACCTATTTACCGACCTTCTAACGGAACTAATACCGGAGTAGCTTCACAGAAAAAATCTTCTGCGGGAACAAACAATTCCTCAGAAGTTTTAGAAGCCACCACTCGTGTAAAAGTAACAACAGAAATGGTGTTGGCTTACATTGAAAAATACAAAAACATCGCCAAAGAAAATATGGTTAATTCCGGAATCCCGGCTAGTATCACTCTCGGGCAAGCTATTTTAGAATCGGGTGCCGGTACCGGACCTTTGAGTGTGCAAGCCAATAACCACTTTGGAATCAAGTGCCACAAAGAGTGGACAGGGCCAAGCATCCGTCACAACGATGATGAAGAAAACGAATGTTTTCGCAAATATGATGAACCAAGCGGCTCTTTTCGTGACCATTCGTATTTTTTAACCAGCCGTCCTCGTTATGCCTCTTTGTTTCAATTGGGTAAAGACGATTATGCGGCTTGGGCCAAAGGATTAAAGGCGGCCGGTTACGCTACAGATCCTAAATACCCTGAGAAACTTATCGGCTTGATTGAGCGTTACCAATTGAATAAGTATGATGCCGAAGTCTTAGGGAAAGAATATGTAGCTGTAGTGACTAAAAAAGAAATCGCTTATTCTGCGGAAGTTGAAAAATATACCGTTGTTAAAGGCGATACTTTGTATTCGATTTCAAAACGTTTCAATATTTCTGTCGAAGAGCTTAAACGCAAAAATAATTTGGTTGATAATACCTTGTCGTTGGGACAAACCATTATCGTTAAATAGTTTTATAATTTCACACTTATTATGATTTATCAAAGAAGCAGTCAGTTGTTTGCTGAAGCTGAAAAAGTAATTCCCGGAGGAGTAAACTCTCCCGTCAGGGCTTTCAAAGGAGTGGGCGGAACGCCTCTTTTTGCCAAAAGTGCCAAAGGCGCTTATTTGTATGATGAAGATGATAATCGTTTGATTGATTATATCAATTCGTGGGGTCCGATGATATTAGGACATGCTTATCAGCCTGTAGTAGATGCAGTCATCGAAAAGGCAAAAAAGGGAACTTCCTTCGGTATGCCAACCGAATTAGAAACCAAAATCGCCGAAATGGCAATTGCTATGGTGCCGAATATTGACAAGATACGTTTTGTGAATTCAGGTACAGAAGCTTGTATGAGCGCCATCCGATTGGCCAGAGGCTTTACTAATAAAGATAAAATAATAAAGTTTTCAGGATGTTATCACGGTCACTCCGATTCTTTCCTGATTGCTGCCGGTAGCGGTTTGAGTACGTTTGGAGTGCCAAACAGTCCCGGTGTAACACAAGGTACAGCTAAAGATACTTTGTTGGCACAATACAATGATATTGATAATGTAAAAGCATTGTTTGAGGCTAATCCTAACGAAATAGCTGCCGTGATTATAGAGCCGGTTGCCGGAAATATGGGTTGTGTGCCGCCAAAAGAGGGTTTTTTACAAGCCTTGAGAGAAGTATGTAGTAATCACAATGCACTCTTGATTTTTGATGAAGTGATGACCGGTTTTCGCTTAGCTAAAGGCGGAGCGCAAGAGTTGTATAACATCAATGCCGATATTGTTTGTTTCGGAAAAGTAATAGGAGGCGGTTTGCCGGTGGGTGCTTTTGCGGCTCGCGAGGAAATCATGAACTTCTTGGCGCCTTTAGGACCTGTTTATCAGGCCGGAACCTTATCCGGAAATCCTTTGGCAATGGTTGCAGGTTATGCGATGTTGCAAGCTTTGAATGCCGATTTAGAAATCTACGATAGGTTAGAAGCTAAAACCGCTTATTTACACAAGGGTATCGATGAAGTTCTAAAAGCCAACGATATTGTTTTTACCATCAATAGAGTCGGCTCCATGATTTCCGTGCATTTTGATGCTGTTCCGGTAGTGGATTTTCAAACCGCCAAAAACGGAGACAATGAAACTTTCAAGAAGTTTTTCCATGGTTTGTTGCAAGAAGGAGTTTACATAGCGCCATCGGCATATGAAACTTGGTTTATTACTGACGCCTTGACTTATGAAGATTTAGATTTTACTATAAAGGCGGTCGATAAGGTTGCTAAAAGTTTATAAATAAAAAAACCTCTCATTTCCGAGAGGTTTTTTTATTTTGAATCACAAGTATTAGTTGGTGATTAGTTCTTTGAATAATTCTTTGTTTTGTTTCAATTTCGTCATTTGATCATCCGAAATTGTGGCGGCAATTTTCATTTCAATAATTCTTGATACTTCAGCTCTTCTTTCTTGAGATAACGTTTTGTCTTCAAGTGTTCTGTGCTTTTGTTCAAATAATCTTTCGAAATCAGCGGTTTGTGTTTCGTTTAAACCAAGATACTGAGACAAAGCCACAGCTTCTTTTTTAGCTTTTTCCGCAGAGGTTAATTCCTTTTTCTCTTGGGCGTTTGCATTTATCGTAAAAGCTAACAATAAGGTTAAAGCAGCAATAAATTTTTTCATTGTTTTAGTTGTTTAGAAGAATAATAGCTTCAAAACTAATTTATTTTGTTGAAATCTCAAAATTTATTTTTGTGAATCTTGTATGCTTGGTTTTCCTTTGCCTCTTCTTTCAGCCATTTTTTCTTTGACTTTTTCTTTGCGTTCGTCACGTAATTTTTCCCATTTGGCAAATTGTTCCGGAGTAAGGATTTTTTTCATTTCGGCAGTGTGAGCGGCTTGTTCTTCTTGCATTTGGGCTTTTAGAGCTTCCATTTTTGCTTTTCTTTCTTCCTGCACTTGAGCTCTTTTAGCGTCTCTTTTTTCTACTTGTTTGGTAGCCAATGCACGAAATTCTTTGGCTTGCTTTTCTGTCAAATCCAAGTCCTTTGTCATTCTTTTTACTTGAAGGTCTACTCTCTCTTCTTTGGTTAAACGCTCACCGTCTTGTTTTCTCTCTCTTTTTCCTTGTGCCCAAGTGGCTACACCTACCAATAGTAAAAGGGCTAAAAATAATTTTTTCATGTTGTCATTTTTTTGAATTACAAGTATTGGACATTACCAATCGAAAAAGGTTTAAAAAGTAAAAAAAATATAAAAAAAGAGCTCATTTGAGCTCTTCGGTGTTTAGTTTAAAACTACGGTTTTGTTATCGCCGTCAACCACTACCTTGGTTAAGCCGTGTTTGGCCAATCCTTTCATGGCAGCGTCCCATTTTTTACCACTGAGTTGCGATTTCTCTTTCAATGCACTCAAAGCCTGATTGTTTTCGGCTTTCAACAAACCAATAATGACTTTCTCTTCTTCGGTCAATTCTAATTGTTTTTTCTCCGGACGCATTTGCGGGAAGAATAACACTTCTTGTATCGATTGGTTGTTGGTTAAAAACATAATCAATCGGTCCATGCCAATTCCCAAACCGGAAGTTGGCGGCATACCGTATTCCAACGCTCTTAAAAAATCGTGGTCAATAAATTGGGTCGCTTCATCGTCGCCGCGCTCGGCTAATTTTAATTGGGCTTCAAAACGCTCTCTTTGGTCAATCGGGTCGTTCAATTCCGAATAAGCATTGGCAATTTCTTTGCCGCAAACCATCAATTCAAAACGTTCGGTCAACTCCGGATTGTCGCGGTGTTCTTTACACAAAGGCGACATTTCTTTAGGATAATCGGTGATGAAAGTCGGCTGAATAAAGTTGCCTTCACACTTAGCGCCGAAAATCTCATCGATTAATTTGCCTTTACCCATCGTTTCGTCAACTTCGATACCCATATTTCTGGCGGCTTCAAATAATTCAGCCTCGCTTTTGCCTGAAATGTCAAAACCGGTAAATTGTTTGATGGCATCCGTCATCGTAACACGAGCATAAGGTGCTTTGAAATCAACTTTATGTTCGCCAAAAGTGGTTTCGGTGGTTCCATTTACTTGTATTGCGCAATATTCCAATAACTGCTCTGTGAATTCCATCATCCAGTTGTAGTCTTTGTAAGCTACATAGATTTCCATAGCCGTGAACTCCGGATTGTGCGTGCGGTCCATTCCTTCGTTTCGGAAGTTTTTCGAAAACTCATAAACCCCGTCAAAACCACCTACGATTAATCTTTTCAGATACAATTCGTTGGCAATTCTCATGTATAAAGGAATGTCTAAGCTATTGTGGTGTGTGATAAACGGACGTGCTGCTGCACCACCTGCAATCGATTGCAATACAGGTGTTTCCACTTCCATATAACCGGCTGTATTGAAAAAGCTTCGCATCGCATTGAACAACTTGGTTCTTTTAACGAACACTTCTTTCACTTGCGGATTCACTACTAAATCAACATAACGCATGCGGTAACGCAATTCCGGATCGGTAAAAGCGTCGAATACGTGACCTTCGTCGTCCATTTTTGGTAATGGTAATGGTCGAAGGGTTTTGCTTAAAAAAGTAAAATTGTTTACATGAATAGTTTTTTCGCCTACTTTAGTCAAGAACAATTCGCCTTCCACACCTATAAAGTCGCCTAAATCGGTCAGTTTTCTGAAGACTTGGTTGTATTTTGTTTTGTCTTCGCCCGGACAAATTACATCTCGGTTAAAGTACAATTGGATTCGGCCTTCGCTGTCTTGTAATTCTACAAAAGCCGCTTTTCCTTGGTCACGTATACTCATCAATCTTCCGGCAACTACCACCTTCTTGCCTTCTTCAAAAGTTTCCTTAACCTGTTTAGACGTATGGTCTACCGGGAATAAATCCGCAGGATAAGGGTTGATGCCTAAGTCGCGAAGGGCTTGAAGTTTCTCTCTTCTGATAATTTCTTGTTCCGAAAGTTGCATATACAAAGGTTTTTAAGCCCGCAAAGATAACGATAAGTGCTAAAGTATCAAAGTCTCGCGGTTTCAATTTTTTTGATTTTGGAGCGAATGGCTTGGGCTTAATCAGTAATCCGTATTCCCGCTTTTCGCTCTATCTCGCCTTACAGGCAAGATGCCGCTGTAATCGGGGCTAATTGGGAAATCATTTGTATCTTTGGCAAAATTATTTTTATGAAACTGCTTAAACTGTTCTCGTTTGTTGTGTTCCTTACTTTTTTCCAAAGCTGTATGATTACGGAGTCGCTTTTAATTAAAGACGACGGTTCGGGAAAATTCAGTTATGACATTGATGCTTCTCCCGTGATGGAAATGGTTGGAAATTCTTTTTCCAATGGGAGCGAAAAAAAAGCAAGCAAAAGAAAAAGCAAAAAGGGAGAGCAGAGAAATGGCAAAACTATCGATAGTACTTACACTTTCAAGGAATTGTTTGCGGATAAAAAAGACAGTATAGCTGCTTTGCCGGCAGAAGAGCGGGAGCGCATCAAAAAAATGGAGCATTTCAGTGTGAGAATGATTGTAAATGAAGAAGCCAATCAAATGAAGTACTCGCTTTTTTCCGATTTCAAAACCATTGAAGAATTGAAAAACATGACTTCGCCTTTAACTACCTTGAAAAGTGCCGGAGTAGCACCTGCCCAGGCAGGATCAGCCATGACGCAAAAAGAAGCCCAAGAAAATTCAGTAACCTCCTATGATTACAATGGGAAAATCTTCAAAAGGGTAGTGGCCGAGTTGCAGGCGTCTGAAAAAACCTCAGACACAATCAAATCTAAGGAAACCAAACTGTCGGGAGAAGAACTGGAAGCGCAGAAATTAGCGGAAGGTTTGACAGAAGCCATGAAAGAGCTTATGGGAAAATCAAGTTACAAAGTGGTTTATACTTTTGAAAAGAAAATCAAAACCATTTCGGTGCCAAATGCAGTGCTTAGTGAAGATAAAAAAACCGTAACCATCGATTATCTTTTTGAGGATTATATGAAAAAACCAAAATCATTGGATTTGGAAATAGAATTTGAGTAATGAATAAAGAGATACAACTACGCGACTTAGGAAATAAAGACTACAAGGAAACTTGGGATTACCAAGAGGCTTTGTTTAAAGAGATAGTGGATGTCAAGTTGGAAAAACGAAACAATCCGCAACTGGTTACTCCGAATTATTTTTTGTTTGTAGAACATCCGCATGTTTACACTTTAGGGAAAAGTGGAGACATTTCTAATTTATTACTTTCCGAAAAACAGTTGGTTGCCAAAGGCGCTACTTTCTATAAAATCAACAGAGGCGGTGATATTACTTACCACGGACCCGGCCAAATTGTAGGGTATCCGATATTGGATTTGGAAAACTTTTTTACAGATATCCACAAGTATTTAAGGTTGCTGGAGGAAGTTATTATACTCACTTTAGCAGAATACAATATTATAGGTACAAGAAGTGAAGGGGAAACCGGTGTTTGGCTTGATGTAGGGACGCCTTTTGCGCGCAAGATTTGTGCTATGGGTGTGCGCGCCAGTCGCTGGGTTACCATGCATGGCTTTGCTTTAAATGTTAATGCCGATTTGGGTTATTTTGACAATATCATTCCTTGCGGTATTCGTGGGAAAGCAGTTACTTCCATGCATGTTGAACTTGGACAAAAAGTAGACGAGCAAGAAGTGAAAGCCAAAATTCAGAAACACTTTTCAGCGCTTTTCGAATCCGCTTTTATTTAAAATTCTAATTTTAATTGTTCCGGCAATAATCGAAACGAAATTCGATGGTATTTAGTGGGGCCGTATTTTTTGATAGCTTCACGGTGTTCGATGGTTGGATATCCTTTATTCTTTTTCCAGTTGTACATTGGAAATTCTTCGTGTATTTTGTCCATGTATTCATCTCTGTAGGTTTTTGCTAAGACTGAAGCCGCAGCTATACTGAGATATTTACTGTCGCCTTTCACTATAGTAGTATAAGGTATTTGATTTAGCGGTTTAAATCGATTGCCGTCTACAATAATATATTCCGGAAGAGGATTCAACTTTAGGATGCTTTCTTGCATTGCTTTAATAGAAGCATTCAAAATATTAATGTTGTCAATTACCGAAGGTTCAAGGTGTGTTACAGCAAATGAAACGGCTTTGTCTTCAATCAAAGGTTTCAGTTGCTTTCTTGTTTTTTCAGAAATCTGTTTAGAGTCATTCAGGTAATCCAAGCTGAAATGTTCAGGTAAGATTACCGCGGCTGCGGTAACCGGTCCGGCCAAACAGCCTCTGCCGGCCTCGTCTGTTCCGCATTCTAAAGAGAAATCAGAGTAATAATTTAATAACATTTTATTTTTTTCAGTAAAAATAAATAAACTCACGCAACCAATTTAAATTTATTTCATCAAAGTCTAGTGTTTCCAAACAACTTAATGGTGTGGGTTTCTCAAGTGTTAAAAAAATATTATTCCGAAGTAATATTTGTTTATTTAAGAAATAATTAAGAAGTTTGCGAAATAACTAACTCAAATAAAATTAATATGAGAACGAAGTTCAAATGGATTTTTACGCTCTTGTTAGCGTTTACTATGCAGTTTTCGTTTGCACAAGACAAAACTGTTACTGGAGTTGTTTCAGATAAAACTGGACCGCTTCCTGGTGCAAATGTTATTGTAAAGGGAACAAAAAACAGCACTCAAACTGATTTTGACGGGAAATTTTCCATCAAAGCTAAACAGGGTGATGTATTGGTAGTTTCTTTTACCGGTTACAACACGCAGTCTATTAGTGTTACTGCCGCTAATAACTACAATGTAACATTGTCTGAAGGGGTAGCTTTAAGTGAAGTTGTAATTGTTTCTGAAGGTTACAACAGAACCAGAACGAAAGCTAATTCAACAACTGCTCAAACTACAATTTCTTCTGAAACAATCGAAAACAGAGCAAACGTTTCTGTTTTGGCTTCTTTACAGGGGCAATCACCGGGACTTACTTTGATTTCCAGTTCTGGTTCCCCAGGTTCTGGTAAGTTTGACGGTTTTATTAGAGGGGCGTCTTCTATCAACGGAAACACAGATCCTTTGATTGTTATTGATGGGGTTCCTTCGACTTCTAACCAATTCCGTAACTTGAACCAAAATGAAATTGAATCAGTTACCACTTTGAGAGATGCGTCTGGTACTTCCATTTATGGAAATAAAGGTGCGAATGGTGTAATCGTGATTACAACCAAAAATGGTAAATATGATTCTGGGGTTAAGTTTACTTATGATGCTACTACAGGTTTCAATACTTTACCTAAGAATGATTACAATATGTCAAACTCAAAAGAGTTGTTGGCTATTGAGAAAATCAAAGGTACAGGTCTTGGGGTAACTTTGACTGATGCTGAAATTGCTGCTTTCAATATTAATACAAATTGGATGGATGAATTTTTCAGTGTAGACAGAGTTACGCAACATAACTTAGGAATTACTTTTGGAGGAAAAAATATTTCTTCTTACACTTCTTTGGGTTATTTTGAGCAAGGAGGAATGGTTCCAACAACAAACTTTAAACGTTTTACATTCAGAACTAACCTTAAAGGTAAAAGTAATAATGATAAATTCAACTATGACACACAGTTGGCTATCGGTTACTCTAAGAGAAATCAGTTAGATCAAGAAACTAACAGTGGTGTTAATAACAACACTATTCAAAACCCACTTCATGGAGGTTTGATGGGGTTACCGTATATAGTGTCTTCTCCTTATGAAACAGGAGCTGAATTACTTGCTGCTATTGGTACAGATTTTTCTGGAGCAAATGATACTTATGTTTTGCAAGATATCTTAAGAGAAGGTAATCTTCCAAGTATGTATTCTGATAAGACAATGACTTTAAATATTGGTGCATCTTATAAAATTACGCCAAACATTACCTTGTCTAACAGATCAGGTATTGATTTCAAGCAGTATGACAGATTGTTCGCTAGAGCACCATGGTCTTATTTAGCTTTAGTTGTAGCTGCTACTCAAGGTGCTGAATTTGGTGGTTTTGAAGACAAATCTACTTTCAATGATTTGACTTTCACTAATATCTTAAACTTAGGGTATAACAAAGTATTTAAAGAAAAACATGATTTCTCTGCAGGTTTATTTATGGAGTATACCAAAGCACACTATGAAGGTCATGGGTCAAGACAAAACGGTTTGAATCCTGCAACGTATTCACCTGGAGCAGGTACTGGTTACATTGCTTTCAACCCTGCAACTCCAAACTTTTACATTTCTTCTGTAAATGCTGCTAAATTAACTGGTGGAACACTATCAGTTTTTGGAACTTTGGATTATGATTACAATGAAAAGTACGGTTTCAGTGGGGTTTTAAGAAGAGATGCGACGTACCGTTTTGCTGATGACAACCGTTGGGGTACTTTCTGGTCTGTATCCGGTAGATGGAATATCGACAAAGAAGAGTTTATGAAGAATTCTGGTTTTGACATGTTAAAATTGAGAGCTTCTTACGGAACTAATGGTAACCAAAATATCTCAGCTGCCAACTATGGTTTCCCATCTTTATTAACTACTCCAAACTTAATTAGAGAGATTATTAGCCCGGGAACTGGTTATAACAACGTACCTGGTTCTTTGCTATATGGTCAGTTTGCTAACACAGCTGTTCAATGGGAAGAAATTTCTCAAGCAAACGTTGGTATCGATTTCATATTATTCAACAAAAAACTTGAAGGTAACATTGATGTTTATAGAAAAACAACAACTAACCTATTCAACTCTATTCCTAACTCTGCTGTTGTAGGTACTGGATTTGCTATTTCAGGTAACAATGGTGAGTTGAGAAATGATGGTATCGAGGTTCAATTGAAATATAATGTTATTAAAACTGATGATTTAAAACTTTCAGTGTTTGCTAATACTTCATACAATAAAAACCAAGTTATTTCAATTCAAGAGACAGATATTAATGGTGTTACTAACATTGTTGCTCCTGGTTATATCTTGAATGAGTGGAACTTAGTACCTTATGTTGGGGTTAACCAAGCTAACGGAAATTTATTATACTTAGATATCAATAATAATTTGACTGAGACTCCAAACCCTGCAAAAGACAGAAGAGCTACAGGTAAAAGTAACTTACCAAAATACCAAGGTGGATTTGGATTTAATATTGATTACAAAGGATTCTTTGTTAACACATTATTCTCTTACATGTATGATGTTTGGAGAATTGACAACCAATTCAGATGGGCTTCAAACCCAGCATTTATTGGTGAAGAAAATGTAACTGCAGACTTCTTAAATCAATGGACTCCTACAAACACTACCTCTAATGTACCATCAATTAATGCTACTAATAATGATGTGTTTTTTGATTCAGACAGATTTTTATATGATTCGTCTTTCTTACGTTTGAAAAACGTAAACATTGGGTATAATGTTCCTTCTAAGTTCCTTAAAAATTCTCCAATTACTAATGTAAGATTTTTTGTTCAAGGAGAAAACCTTTTAACGTGGACAAAATGGAGAGGTTTTGATCCTGAAGCGATTACTGCGCTTTCAGTAACTAATTTCCCTAACCCGAGAACAATTACTTTTGGTACATCTATAAGTTTCTAAAAAAAATAATTATGAAAAAAATTAAATACCTTTTATTTATTGCATTTTCAGCCGCACTTACAACTT
Organism: Flavobacterium sp.; assembly: GCF_024710485.1. Taxonomy (GTDB): domain Bacteria; phylum Bacteroidota; class Bacteroidia; order Flavobacteriales; family Flavobacteriaceae; genus Flavobacterium. Next base: position 125,542 of record NZ_JANJUQ010000031.1, on the reverse strand, counting down.
CTTGTAATGATGCGTTGGATATAGTTCAGGAAGGTGAATTATATCCTGAAGGAGCATTTAAAACTGTTGCCAATCTAAGAAGTTACTTGAATGGAGATATCTATTCCAGAGTAAACAATTCAACAGAAATTGCTTTTACTTCTGTATTCACAGACGAGGTTGGAATTGGCCCTGATAATGGTGGTCAAAATTTGGAAGAGCACAGATTTCAATTAAATCCTACTACCGGATTTGCTGCAAGTTTGTGGAGTACTCACTATACTCTAATCAACAGAGTAAACAGATTAATTGAGTTTTCTGATTTAGTTACTCCAGCTAATGCTGCTGAAACAGCTCAAAAGAATGCTATCCTTGCCGAGGCAAGAACTTTAAGAGCTCATGCTTATCTTCAGTTGTTGGCTTACTATTCAACCGACATGTCAGATCCAAATGCCCTTGGTGTTATATTGTCTGATCAAGTGTATGATCCTTTAGTGGTTGAGCCAAGATTAAGAGTTCCTAATAGTGTTATTTATAACTTTATTGAAGAAGACCTTTTGTTTGCTGAGAATAATTTATCAGCTGCTACGGATTATAAATTTGTAACTAGAAACCTTGTTAATGCTATTAGAGCAAGAATGTATCTTTACCGTAAAAATTACGATTTAGCAAAAAATTATGCTACTCTTGCTTTAGCTGCCAGACCACTTACTACAAACCCTACTCAGTATAGTGCAATGTGGAGAGACTCTGGTCAAGGTGAAATTATTTTCGCAGCTTCACGTCCTTCAGGAGGAACATGGTCTAACATTGCGGGTACTTGGTATTTTAATACCACTACTGCTTCAGGAGGTGCTTTCCATGATATGGGAAGAAACTTGTACAATTTATACGCTCAACATCCAAATGATATTAGATTAGCTTCATGGGTTGATCCTTCATCTTCGATTAATTCTTCGTACTTAAATGATATTAATTATATCGAAACTGATATCATAGCTATCGATAAATATCCTGGTAAGTCTGCTCAACCATTGAGAAATGATTTAAAGATGTACAGATCATCAGAGATGGTTTTGATTATTGCTGAGTGTGAAGTTGGTGGGTCTACTCAAAATTTAGCTGCTGCAGCTGCAAGAGTACAATCTATCAGACAAGCTAGAGGTACAGGTCAAACTACTCCTGCATATACTACTGCACAAGCTGCTTGGGCTGATATTTTATTAGAGAGAAGAAAGGAATTGGCTTTTGAAGGTCACCGTTACATCGATATCAAAAGATTAGCTGCTTTAGCTGGTGTTCAAGGTATTGACAGAAACATTACTGACGATGCATTGCAGAATGTTCCATTAACTTTGCCTCTTACTGATCACCGCTTTACTATGCCAGTACCACAGGCAGAAGTAGCAGGTAACGTTACTATTCAACAAAATCCAGGTTATTAAAAAAAATAAAATATGAAAAAATTAATTTTATCAGCATTTAGTTTTTTAGTTGTCTTTTCACTTATTACTAGTTGTAGTGGAGATGACGAAAACTACAAGTCTTTTTCAGGTCCTCAAGAGGCATTATTGTTCAATAATAGTACTTCTGTTTTAGAGGTTGGCCCTACAACACCTTCATTTATTGAAGTGTTAGTTAGCTCTACAACAATTTCTAATGTGGATAGACCAGTTGACATTCAAGTTAGTTCATTTTCAACTGCTTTACCTAGTCAATACTCAATTGATTATTCTACAGCTGTTATTCCTGCAGGTAGTACAACCGCAAGAGTAAAAATTAATTCAGCTGATTTTGCAAGTTTGCCTGCTCTAGGTTCTGTAAGCTTGGTTTTAGTTTTCGATTCTGAGTTGTATTCTTTGCCTAACAGAAGTAACCATATTGTTTCTATACAAAGAGCTTGTGAAGGTACTAGAGTTAACTTAAACATCAATTTTGATGGTTACGGTAGTGAGATTGGTTGGACCCTTTCCAATGATTCAGGTGTAGTTGCCTCTGCTAATGCGGGTGCTTACTCTGATGGACAAGCTACTCATGCTCAGCAGTTTTGTTTGCAGCCTGGTACTTACACTTTTGTAATGACTGATAGCTACGGAGACGGTATGTCTTTCCCAGGTAACGGTACGTTTACTTTAAGTTTGGATTCAGACGGTTCTGTTTTAGCAACAGGTGGAGGTGATTTTGGTTTCCAAACACCACCATATACATTTACTATCAATTAATTTGATTATAAATCTTAAAATGCCTCTTATTTATAAGGGGCATTTTTTTTTATATATTAATTAGTTCGTTAGTATTAATTTTTTCACAATAAAATTCTGTTTCTGTAATTTTTGCTTAATTTTAGTGCAGAATTAAACTTTTAGCTTATTATACTTCATGAAAATTTCATTTACTTTAATTTTATCCTTATTATTAACTACTTCTATTTACAGTCAAAATAGTAAAGAAAAAGAAAAAATCATTCAGGCCACTGATGTAGTAAAGCTTAATGAGTTGGGCAATATATTTCAATCAGAGTATAAGCTGCGACAAGCGAGAATTGATAAGTATTTACAATCAAATTTTGTTTCCAAAAAAATTATCGTTGACGGAGTTGAAAAAGAAATTTATGATGTGGATGAGAATGGTAATGTTTCCTACGCAGAAACTACCAATCGTAGTTCATCAATTACCATAACAGCTAATCAGCTCTACAGCGGCGGTGTTTTAGGATTGAATCTTCAGGGTCAAGGAATGGAAGTTGGTGTGTGGGACAGTGGTCCAGCAAAGGAATCTCATGTTGAATTTAATAATTCCAGAGTTTCCATTTTTGATTTTACGGATTATTCTAACCATGGAACCCATGTAATAGGTACTATTTTAGCAGGAGGCATTAATACCAATGCCAGAGGTATAGCTTTTCAAGCAAATGGTAAATCTTTTGATTGGAATAATGATTATGCTGAGATGTCTTTTGAAGCAGCAGGCGGACTGTTAGTGTCCAATCATTCCTATTGGCAAGGTTCTACTTTAAATACTTGGGTTTTTGGAGCTTATGATTCAAGAGCTCAACAAATGGACAATATTACTTTTGCAGCTCCATATTACCTTCCGGTTGTTTCTGCAGGAAATGATAGAAATAGTAATGCCTCAACGATTCTTTCTAATCAAAATCAGTTAAAGTTTGGCTATGATTTAATTAGAGGTCAAAACAATGCCAAAAATAGTCTAACGGTTGGTGCTGTTTCTTCTGTGTTAAGTTATATCGATCCCGGTAGTGTGCAGATGTCTAGTTTCAGCAGTTGGGGTCCAACTGATGACGGTAGAATTAAACCTGAGGTTGTAGCCAAAGGAGTTGCTGTTTTTTCCAGTGTAGCTACTTCAGACACTTCTTATGATACCTACCAAGGAACGTCAATGGCTTCTCCGGCTGTTGCCGGTAGTTGTTTGTTGCTTCAACAACATTATAATAATTTGAATTCTAATTTCATGAGAGCTTCCACTCTCAAAGGACTTGTAATGCATACAGCAAAAGAAGCCGGTTTGTTTAATGGTCCTGATTATGAATTTGGTTGGGGTTTAGTAGATAGTGCTGCGGCGGCCAATCTTATAACAGCAAAAAATACCGGAACAGCTGTTATTGATGAATTGTTATTGAGTAATAATACTACCTATACGAGAACATTCAATGTTGACAATCCTTCCAATGTAAAAGTTTCTATTTGTTGGACAGATCCTGCTCCCGCAAATTTCAATTCAGGGGTTGTTGATCCAAATTCCACATATTTGGTTAATGATTTAGATTTGAAAGTTACTAAAAATCAAGAAGTGTTTTTTCCTTGGAGTTTAGATAAGAATTTCCCTTACAATGCTGCTACCAGATTGGGAACAAATAATGTTGATATTTTTGAGAGAGTTGATTTGGAGAATGTTTCAGGAACGTATACAATAACAGTATCTCATAAAGGTAACTTGCCAGCCTCTGGACAAAGGTTTAGTTTAATTATCAGCGGTGATAACTTATCAAGTTTAAATACCAATGAAGTTCAGCTTAGTGCAATTAGCATCTATCCAAATCCTACAAATCAATTATTGAACTATTCTTTTTCGGAGGAAATTGTTTTAAAAGATATTGTTGTTTATGATGTCTCAGGAAAAAAAATACTGACCAAGGAATCAAATTTGTCGTCTAACCAAATTGATGTTTCCGGTTTGTCATCCGGGATTTATTTCGTAACCTTCAATACCGACAATGCAACTTTGACAAAAAAATTCGTCAAAAACTAAAGTTTAAAAAGAATATTTGAAAACCACCTTCGGGTGGTTTTTTTATGATTTTATTACCAATAGTTTTGTGTATTTTTGTTCCGAAAATCAGTCCAATGCGCTATCTGTTATTTATAGTTTTAATTCTTTCATTTCAGTCTGTTTCCTCTCAGAGAACCAGAGGAACTAAATCCGGTAGTCTGAATCAGAAATCTAATACATCTCAAAGGAATAATTCCGTTAAAGATACCACAGTAACTAAAGAGGTTAAAACGGCACCATACGATTCATACAGAATCATTAACCTTCAAAAAGACACCACTTACGTCGATACATCACTTACTATAAAAAAAGAATACGAGTACAATTACTTGCGCAAAGACATTTTCGGTTTGTTGCCGTTTGCTAACGAAGGTCAGACCTATACTGTTTTAGACTATGGTTTAAAAAAGTTTGCCGCTTATCCCGAGTTAGGACATTCCGGAAAACATTTCAATTACCTCCAAATAGACGATATTAAGTATTACTCTGTGGCCACACCGGTAACCGAGTTGTATTTTAAAACCGTTATGGAACAAGGCCAATCAGTGGATGCACTTATCGCGGTAAATACTTCCGAACGCTTCAATATATCGGTTGCCTTTAGGGGTTTGCGTTCCATAGGAAGATACATTAACCAATTGTCAAGCACCGGAAATTTCCGCTTCACCACCAGCTACAACACACTCAACAAAAGATATTACCTCAATCTCCATTTTACCGGTCAAGATTTCTTGAATGGAGAAAACGGCGGGATTACTACCTTAGAAGATTTCGAAAGTGAAGATCCTGCATTCCAAAACCGAGCTAGGTTAGAAGTGTATTTAAGAGACGCCAAATCGTTCATGAAAGGTAAAAGATACTTCTTCGACCATAATTTCCGAATCAATCCCAAAAAAGGCAATAACAACTTGTACCTCTCACACCAATTCACTTACGAACACAAGTTTTTCGAATACAATCAGCAAACCTTGACCTCTGCTGTGGGTAACACCCAAGTTTTGCGTTTTGGAGATGCCTACGTCCCGGGCGGTATCAATGATCAAAGTCGCTATAACCGTATGCACAACAAAGTCGGCGCTATTTATGAAAATGCCTTATTGGGTAAATTCCAATTCTTCGCCGAAGATTACCGATTCAACTACTTTTACGATAAAGTCCTGATTTTGGATTCCGGGATCGTTCCCGGTTCTTTAAGTGATGCCATCAACACTGTCGGTGGTCAATACGAATACCGCAAGAATAAATGGAACGGAGTGTTTACCTATTCTAATTCTATTTCTAACCAATCACTGACAAACTTTAACGCCCAACTCAAATACCAACTCAATGCCAAGAACGAGCTGCAGTTCCAATACCAAATGCTCAACAAAATCCCCGATCATCTTTACAACCTCCACCAAAGCAGTTTCATCGGCTACAATTGGTACAATGATTTCAAAAACGAAAAAATCAATAATCTGGAAGTAATGGCCAAAACCCAATGGTTCGACGCCTCCATGCAAATAAGTTCACTCAACGATTACTTGTTCTTCAGCAATGATGCTACCAATCCGCAACAGCAAATCGTTACCCCAAAACAATACAATAAAACCATCAACTATTTGTCGGTTAAAGTCAGCCGCGAATTCAAATGGTGGAAATTGGCGCTCGATAACACTGTTTTATACCAACAAGTAGACCAAGAAGACGACGTGCTCAATGTGCCGCAAATCGTAACCCGAAACTCTTTGTATTACACCGATTATTTTTTTAAAAAAGCGCTGTTCCTACAATCCGGTTTTACTTTCAATTACTTCACCAAATATTTCGCCAACGATTACAATCCGGTCCTGGCCGAAGCCTTCGTGCAAAACACCCGAGAAATAGGGGCGTTTCCAATGGTCGATTTCTTCGTGAACGCCCGAATCCGTCAAACGCGCATTTTCTTTAAAGTAGAGCATTTGAACTCTCGCATGACGGGCAATACTTTTTACACTGCACCCAACTATCCGTACCGCGATTTTATGATTCGCTTCGGGTTAGTGTGGAACTTCTTCCAGTAATTTCTTTTGGGCGTGTTACCGCGCTGTCCACTGTATCTTTTGTTTCGTTGGGCAACGCAACAAAAGGATGCCGTTCCCATCCCGCACGCAAACATATTTGAATTAACGTTCTTCAAACTTGCAAACCTTCTTTTTATCAATATCTTTGTAACCTAAATTAAAAGCTCAGCTACTCAGCTACTCAAAAATGGACTACGCAGAAAACATACTAGGCACTATTGGTCACACGCCTTTAGTAAAATTAAATAAAGTGGTAAAAGGCATCGACGCTTTGGTTTTGGCCAAAGTAGAAACCTTCAATCCCGGAAATTCTACCAAAGACCGCATGGCGCTTAAAATGGTAGAAGATGCCGAAGCCGACGGTCGACTAAAACCGGGCGGAACCATCATCGAAGGAACTTCCGGAAATACCGGTATGGGCTTAGCTTTAGCCGCTATTGTAAAAGGGTACAAATGTATTTTTGTAATTACCGACAAACAATCCAAAGAAAAAATGGACATCCTTCGTGCCGTTGGCGCTAAAGTAATCGTTTGTCCAACCGATGTAGAGCCAACTGATCCGCGTTCGTACTATTCGGTTTCGAAACGATTGAGCACTGAAATTCCTAATTCTTGGTACGTAAACCAATACGATAACCCAAGCAACGCACTAGCACATTACCAACAAACCGGTCCCGAAATCTGGGAACAAACAGATGGTAAAGTAACGCATTTTGTTGTAGGTGTAGGAACCGGCGGAACCATTTCCGGTATTGGAAAATACTTAAAAGAGAAAAATCCTAATGTTAAAGTTTGGGGCATTGATACCTACGGTTCTGTTTTCAAAAAATACCACGAAACCGGTATATTCGACGAAAACGAAATCTACTCTTATATCACAGAAGGTATCGGAGAAGACATCTTACCTAAAAACGTTGATTTCTCAGTTATCGATGGGTTTACTAAAGTAACCGATAAAGATGCAGCCGTGTACACTCGTAAAATTGCTTTGGAAGAAGGGATTTTTGTGGGGAACTCAGCAGGTGCTTGTGTCAAAGGCTTACACCAATTAAAAGAGCATTTCGGTCCGAATGATGTTGTAGTAGTGCTGTTCCACGATAGCGGAAGCCGTTATGTGGGGAAAATGTTCAACGACGACTGGATGCGAGAAAGAGGTTTCTTGGAAGAAGAAATCACCAAAGCAGAAGACGTAATCAAAGACCACAAAGACAAACCATTAGTCATAGTGCGTACAGAGGAATTAGTGTCACACGCTATCGAACGCTTGAAAAAATACAACATCTCCCAAATCCCGGTAATTGATACCACCGGTTTTGTGGGCAGCATAGACGAAACCGATTTGTTCCGTAGCTATATCGAAGACAAAAACATAGCCGACAAACCGATCAAAGAAATTATGGGTAAACCGTACCCAATTGTGAATGCCAACGCACCGGTAGAGGAAATTTCTAAGTTAATCAATAAAGATAACCAAGCGATATTGGTTGATTTAGGCAACGGAAAACACCATATTATTACCAAACACGATATCATCAGTTCGATTAAATAGGACGGAGCGTTAATATAATGTCCGGTAGATATTTTTAGCGAACGGGCCAGACGGCGCGGCAGCAAAAGGGATTAGAGAAAAGGGATAAGGCAAAAAAAGTCTTGTCCCTTTTTACTTATCCCTTATCCCAGAATTACTCGCCAATCAAAACCCCGGAAATATTCCAGGAGCTAAAACTACCGCCTTCCGGCAAGCCTTGAGGAATAGTAACTTTTAGGGTATGATTCCCCGCGGGTAAATCGCCTAAATCAATGAATATTGGGTTAGTAACTGTTCCCGGGCACCAGTTAGAGCGACTGTAATCCGAAGATGATAAACCATTCCCAAAATTCCCCGAAGCCGGATTCGACAAGCGATAGGAACCGCAATCTTGTCGCCAAGGTGTAAAACCAAAAGTTTCTTTTCCGTTCAAATAAATGGTATTCTTTTTCGGGACAAACTCATCGCCGTTTTCCCAACCGCCGTGACCGGTTGTAATGTAACGCAATTTTATATTTTTCATCGGTTGGTCAAGGGTAAAACTGACTTCCAATCCTTTTTCGTTGTTGAACATTGTGCCGTATTCCTGTCCGGCCATTTCCATGATGTTGTTGGTGCAAAACAAAGGCACTATTCGTGTAGGTTGGGCTTTCGATTCGCCTTCGGAGTGGATGGTAATATTCGCCGATACTTTATGACCGCCTTTGTCATAATTCCCAATATTGATGCCGATCCAAACTTCTTTACCGCTCAACAAAGGCAGTAAGTCGGATATGTCTTGTCGGTACAAAACATTTTCTGCCCAGGTTTTGTCTTTCAGTTCTAAATAATTGTATTGCTTCACACCGAAAGGCGTAAAAAAGCGCATCAATTCCACCACCGGATTGTAATGCTCGGTAGCTACTACGCCTTGGTATTCTTTGCCGTTTCCGTTGGTGTAAATTGGCAGTGTTTTGGCGCCATTTTTTAATCCGTCTAAGAAAGAAAGTGCTTTATCAGTTGGAATCATAAAAAAGGAACCGGTTCTGTCGTAAGCATCTCCGTTAGATTGTTCGGTTACATCGGCAAAAATTTGACTGCCGATTTTGATTTCGGGGAACTTTACTTTTCGAACTGCTATGGTTCCGTTGGCAAATCTCAAAATACTGTCATTCGATTTCGATTCGTTTGAAAAGTTAATCACTTGGTCTTTAAAAATCGGAATAGTGTTGAATCGGCTTTTCCAGAGTAAATCTTTATAGGTTAGCGCATCTACTTTTTGGGTTTTCAATCCATTGCTGCGTATCGTTTTAATTTTATCGATAGTTACAGCACTAATTACAAAATTGCCGTTGCGTACCATTTCCAATACCAATCCTAAGTTTTGTCCCAGTATCGTTGGTGCTCCTTTAATTTTCAGGGCATCGGTATACCAAAATTCAATCGTATTCGAGTTGACAATGGTTTTGGCCTTTTTGCAAGTGTAGCCGAGTATTTTCTTGGTTTCCGGTAGATATTCAAAGCTTTGTTTGGCCAATGTAGTACTGTCTTTCATGTAAATTGCCCTATCCATGCTAAGAATAGCAAATTGTTGAAAAGAGGTCGATGCTCTGTCGATAATAGTGAACTCTTGTGGGTAAGACGATACAGTCACGTCTTTAGTCTTATTGTAGACTTTTGTTAACAAAGCATTGGTTTCAACTATGATGGGTTCTTGCCCTTCAATTACAGTGCCGTTCGAACTTCTTTGATAGGTGATTTGATAGTTTTGGGCGTCAAGAATGCCTGAAAAACCCAGTAAAACAATAAAAAGTAATTTTTTCATTACAAATAGTTTTTATTAATAAAGTAAAATTCTTACTTTAGATAAAAATTTGGTGTTGTGAAAGAGGATTTCCTTCATTATGCATGGCAATATAAGAAGTTTGATTTTCCTAACCTAACTACAGTTTCGGGAGAAAAGGTTATTGTTGTTCATACCGGTCAGTATTTACAACAAGCCGGTCCGGATTTTTTCAATGCGCAAATCATTATAGACAATCAAAAATGGGCAGGCAATGTGGAAATTCATGTCAAGTCATCCGATTGGTATTTGCACCAACACGAACAAGACGATTGTTACAATAATGTTATATTACACGTGGTTTGGGAACATGATATACCTGTTTTTAGAAAAGACAATTCGGTTATTCCGACGGTTTCGCTTAAAAGTTTTGTTTCGAAAGCCGTCTTGCAACAGTATTTGGCATTAACTTCGCCTAAATCGTGGATTTTTTGCGAAGGTCAAATTCGGTTAACCGACGCTTTTGTTATGAGAAATTGGTTGGAGCGGCTGTTCTTTGAGCGATTGGAAAACAAAGCGATTCCGATAAAAACTTTATTAGCCTTCACCAATAACGATTGGGAAGCGGTATTGTTTTATAGCTTGGCCAAAAACTTCGGATTGAATACCAATGGCGAGATTTTTTTCAAGGCACTTCAATCGATTCCGTTTGCGGTAGTTCGAAAGGAAAGTTTTGAAGTCCAAAATCTGGAAGCCTTATTTTTTAGTCAACTGGATTTGCTGTCAGAGGATGTAGAAGATGCTTATGCAAAAGATTTGCAAGCTAGGGCATCTTATCTCGCACAAAAATATTGTTTGAAAAAAAACTGGGTTGAACCGGTACAGTTTTTCAAACATCGCCCTGATAATTTTCCGACCATTCGATTGGCACAATTTGCCATGTTGTATCACTTGCAGCAAAATTTGTTCGCTAAAATCATAACTGCAATATCGATGGACGATTTTTATCAGTTGTTTAATTCAGGCGTTTCAGCTTATTGGGAAAATCATTACCAATTGGATAAAGTCAGTCCCCCAAAAAAGAAACGGTTGTCAAAAAGCTTTGTTGATTTGCTGGTTATGAATACTATAGTCCCAATTCAATTTGCCTATGCAGAAAGTCAAGGAAAAGAAATTTCGGAATCACTGGTAAAACTCCAGCAAACAATACCGGCGGAAAAGAATATTGTCATTGAAAAGTTTGCTAATTTTGGCATTACTGCCGAGAGTGCTTTTGAAACCCAGTCGCTTTTGCAACTAAAGAACAATTATTGCAGTAAAGGCAAGTGTTTACAATGTGCTGTCGGTGTGAATCTTTTGAAACGTAATGAATGAACTTTTCAAAAACTTACCCCAACAATAACTAAAACCCTATGGGGTAAAATAAAATACGATAAATGTCACCAATAATCCAACTCAAATATTTCTTCGAAAAACACGGTTTTCACGTTTCTTCTCGCTTAGCCGATAAATTAGGAATGCGGGCTTCCAATGTGCGTTTGTTTTTTATTTACATCTCATTTGTAACAGCCGGTTTAGGGTTTGGGATTTACTTGACCTTAGCTTTTTGGCTCAAATTGAAAGATTTGATTCGGGGTAAACGAACCTCAGTTTTTGATTTATAACGTATGCGGCAATCTAATTCCATTTGGGCAACTTTTTTACACTATTCGAAAAGCCAGCGAATCGGAATTATTTTGCTCTTTGGGCTCATAGTGCTTTGTCAAAGTTTTTATGTGTTTCACGATTTTAAATCCGAGGAGTTAAATACTGCAGAAGCCCAAAAATGGCTAGCCCATCAGGCTGTGGTGGATAGTTTGAAATCGCATTCTCATACTGTAAAGCCGACTATTTATTCGTTCAATCCCAATTTTATAACCGATTTTAAAGGGTACAAACTCGGCATGTCGGTAGCGGAAATCGACCGATTATTAGCCTACCGAAAGCAAAACAAGTTTGTTAATTCGGCCACGGAATTCCAAGCGGTCACTAAGGTTTCTGATTCGTTGCTCAACGCCATATCGCCTTATTTTAAGTTCCCTGATTGGGTGAAGAACAAAAAGGAATATGCTACGTCAACCGCTAAATCAATATTTATCAAGCCTGAGGAAGTAGTAGTTATCGATATAAATCAAGCCACTAAAGCAGATTTGATGAAAGTCTATGGCATAGGAGATAAGATTTCAGATCGGATATTGGAGTATAAAAATAAGCTCGGTGCTTTTGTGTCGATGGAACAACTCGATGATGTTTGGGGTTTGTCTCCCGAAGTTATTGCCAAACTCAACCGGAACTTTGAGGTAAAATCCACTGCCGGTATTCAAAAAATCAACATTAACAACGCTTCAATCAAAGAGTTATCACAATTTCCGTTTTTCAAGTATGCTTTGGCTAAAGAAATAGTAGTTTTTCGCAGTATGAATGGCGATATAAAAGCTGAGGATTTGTCAAAAATTAAAGGATTTCCTGTCGATAAAATAAAAATAATTGCTTTATATTTGGAATTCTAAAAAAATAGCTAAGAAAAACAGTTTTATTTAATATGAATTCAACATACTTTACGGAAGAGCACGAGTTGTTCAGGAAGAGTTTGCAAGACTTTTTGCAAAAAGAGGTGGTGCCACACATCGAAAAATGGGAAAAGACAGGGACAATTGAACGTTTTATTTGGAAGAAGTTTGGTGATATGGGTTTTTTCGGGTTGACTTACCCTGAAGCTTACGGCGGGATGAACTTGGATTTGTTTTATACCGTAGTGTTTTTAGAAGAACTTCAAAAAATAAAATCGTCGGGTTTTGCGGCCGCCATGTGGGCGCATGCTTATTTGGCCATGACACATTTGAATGCGGAAGGCGATGAGAGAATCAAGCAAGAGTATTTAGCACCTAGTATAGCCGGTGACAAAATCGGAGCCTTGTGTTTGACTGAGCCTTTTGGCGGAAGCGATGTGGCCGGAATGCGAACTACGGCGATTAAGAATGGCGATAAGTATGTGATTAACGGTTCCAAAACTTTTATCACTAATGGAGTTTATGCGGATTACTATGTAGTAGCTGCGAAAACCAGTCCGGACTTAGGGAACAAAGGCATCAGTATATTTTTAGTAGACACAGCTACTAAAGGCATTAGTGCTACCAAATTAGATAAATTAGGTTGGAGAGCTTCCGATACGGCAGAAATTTCTTTTGACAATGTGGAAATTCCTGTGGCTAATTTAATGGGTGAAGAAGGAAAAGGCTTTCCGTATATCATGCAACACTTTGCTTTGGAACGATTGATTATGGCGATTAATGCTCATGCTCGAGCGGAATATGCTATCCATTATACCTTGGAATATATGTCGCAGCGCGAAGCTTTCGGTAAATCTATTGATAAGTTCCAGGCCTTGCGTCATGCGATGGTAGATAATGCTACCGAGGTAGAGCACTGTAAGATTTTCAATTATGCGGCGGTAGCCCGATTGAATCAAGGTGAATATGTGGTTAAAGAAGCTACTATGGCCAAGTTGAAATCGACTAAAGTGGCCGATGAAGTGATTTATAGTTGTTTGCAAATGTTGGGTGGTTATGGTTATATGGAAGAATATCCGTTGGCGCGACTTTTACGAGACAGTCGTTTAGGACCAATTGGTGGTGGAACTTCAGAAATTTTGAGAGAGATTTTGTCCAAATTGATCATTGACAATAAAAGTTATCAGCCGGCGGTGAAGTAATAAGCTTCAAGGCAAAAGAGATAAGTAAAAAGGGATAAGTTGTAAATGCGACTTGTCCCTTTACGGTATGTTGCGTTAGCGATGGGAGCAAGTACCATGTACTGCGGACAGCGCGACCCGAAGGGAACGCCCAAAAAAAATAATTTACAATTTATCATTCATAATTAATTATTATTATTACTTTTGCACCCACTAAATGAGAGGAGGTGTCTAAATTATGTTGATTATACCAATTAAAGACGGAGAAAACATTGATAGAGCATTAAAGCGCTACAAGAGAAAATTCGATAAAACCGGAACTGTAAGACAACTTAGAGCGCGTCAGGCGTTTACTAAGCCATCAGTAGTGAGAAGAGCACAAATTCAAAAAGCTGCTTATATTCAAACATTGAGAGACAGTTTAGAAGGATAAGTTAATTTCCTGATAAGATATAACCGCTGATTATTAAAGTTTTTTAACTTTGAGGTCAGCGGTTTTTTTTTATGGAAAGTATTAAGGCTAGATTTTGCGATTATTTGGGTTTGGAGAAAAACTATTCTCCTCATACAGTAACCGCGTATTTGAACGACTTGAATTTTTTTCAGACATTTTTGAAAGGCACTTTTGAAGATGATGATTTAATCCGAGTCAACTACAGTCAAATTCGCGCCTGGATAGTTTCATTGTCGGACGACGGCGTTTCCAATACTTCCATTAACAGAAAGATATCTTCTTTAAAATCGTTTTATAAATTCTTGCTCAAGAGTAAGCAAATCGAAACGAGTCCGTTGCTTAAGCATAAAGCCTTAAAATCTCCCAAAAAGCTTCAAATCCCCTTTTCTGAGAAAGAGTTGGATTTGGTGCTCAATCAGATAGTGTATCCGGAAGGTTTTGAAGGCGTTCGCGATAAGTTGGTAGTGGATTTGTTTTACACGACCGGTATTCGACGCGCAGAACTGATAGGGCTGAAGTTGCACAATGTTGATTTGTCCGGCGGAACCTTAAAGGTATTGGGGAAAAGAAACAAAGAGCGGATTATTCCGATATTGCCTGTGGTTCAAAATCAGATTAGGGAATATTTAAGTGAAAGGTCACGTTTGCAGAGGATTATCGATGAGGACTATTTTTTTCTGCTGTTAAAAGGTGTTAAATTGAATGATTCGTTTGTTTATCGGCTAATAAATTACTACTTTAGTAATGTCTCAGAGAAGGTAAAAAAGAGTCCGCATATTTTAAGGCATACGTTTGCGACACACCTTTTAAACAACGGGGCAGATATTAATTCAGTTAAAGAGTTATTAGGTCATTCCAGTTTGGCCTCTACCCAAGTCTACACGCATAGCAGTTTAGCAGAGCTTAAAAAAGTCTACGGTAGTGCGCATCCCAGAAACCAAAAATAATTCGGCCATGTTTAATCAATAAAAATAGTATTATGAAGGTAAATGTTCATGCAGTAAACTTTACTGTCGACAGAAAGCTGGTTGATTTTATCAATGAAAGATTAGGTAAACTTGAAAAATTCTACGACAAAGTAGTTTCTTCAGATGTTTTTTTGAAGGTAGACAACACTAGTGAGAAAGAAAATAAAATTGTGGAGGTAAAAATTCACGTTCCCGGAGATGATTTTATGGTAAAAAAACAATGCAAAACTTTTGAGGAAGCGGTGGAATTATCCTCAGAATCCTTAGAAAGATTATTGGTTAAAAGGAAAGAAAAAATCAGAGCGCATTCATAAAATGAAAATTTTTTCAAAAATGTTTTGATTAAAAGATAAAATGCCTACATTTGCAGTCCGTTAGAAATAGCGGACTTTTTTTATTGTTGCCGGTGTAGCTCAGTTGGCTAGAGCAGCTGATTTGTAATCAGCAGGTCGTGGGTTCGAGTCCCTCCATCGGCTCGGTTCTTTTATAGTATTGAAAATAAAAAGGTTAGGGGAGATACTCAAGCGGCCAACGAGGGCGGACTGTAAATCCGCTGACTAAGTCTTCGCAGGTTCGAATCCTGCTCTCCCCACTAACTTTTTAAATATTTTTCAGAGATTAATTTTCTGAAAGATGATATTTAAAAGGTAGTAAGTTGTCCTTTAAGATGACAGCCGGGATTTAGCAATAGAGATTTAGCGTTTCTGAATTCCGAATGCTAACTTCTGAATATACAAAAGCCGGTGTAGCTCAGGGGTAGAGTGCTTCCTTGGTAAGGAAGAGGTCACGGGTTCAAATCCCGTCATTGGCTCAAATTTGTAAAATTTGAACACTAATATATAAACTAAGATTAAAAATTAAGTAAAATGGCAAAAGAAAATTTTAGTCGTACCAAGCCACACCTTAACATAGGTACAATTGGACACGTAGACCACGGAAAAACTACTTTAACTGCAGCAATTACTAAAGTATTGTCTGATGCAGGTTACTGTCAAGCGAAATCATTTGATCAAATTGATAACGCTCCGGAAGAAAAAGAAAGAGGTATTACTATCAACACTTCGCACGTTGAGTATGAAACTGCTAACCGTCACTACGCTCACGTTGACTGTCCAGGTCACGCGGATTACGTTAAGAACATGGTTACCGGTGCTGCTCAAATGGACGGTGCTATCTTAGTAGTAGCTGCTACTGACGGACCAATGCCACAAACTCGTGAGCACATCCTTTTAGGACGTCAGGTAGGTATTCCTAGAATCGTTGTATTCATGAACAAAGTGGATATGGTTGACGATCCGGAATTATTAGAATTAGTAGAAATGGAAATCAGAGACTTATTGTCTTTCTACGAATATGATGGAGATAATGGTCCTGTAATCCAAGGTTCTGCTTTGGGAGGATTGAATAATGACCCTAACTGGGTACCAAAAATTCTTGAATTGATGGATGCTGTTGACAACTGGATCGAAGAGCCGGTACGTGACAACGCTAAGCCATTCTTGATGCCTGTTGAGGACGTATTTACAATTACAGGTCGTGGAACTGTTGCTACAGGTCGTATCGAAACTGGAGTTGCTAACACTGGAGATCCGGTAGAAATCATCGGTATGGGAGCTGATAAATTAACTTCTACAATCACAGGAGTTGAGATGTTCCGTAAAATCCTTGACAGAGGTGAAGCTGGAGATAACGTAGGTCTTTTGTTGAGAGGTATCGATAAAGCTGATATCAAAAGAGGTATGGTTATTTGTAAACCAGGTTCAGTAAAACCACACGCTAAATTCAAAGCTGAGGTTTATATCTTGAAAAAAGAAGAAGGTGGTCGTCACACGCCATTCCACAATAACTACCGTCCGCAGTTCTATGTACGTACAACTGACGTAACAGGAGTTATTTCTTTACCAGCAGGTGTAGAGATGGTAATGCCAGGTGATAACTTAACTATTGAAGTAAGCTTGTTAAGCCCAATTGCATTGAACGTAGGTTTACGTTTCGCTATCCGTGAGGGTGGTAGAACAGTTGGTGCTGGTCAGGTAACTGAAATTTTAGACTAATTATCTATTAAATAAATTACCAGTGTCGTCACAAAAGACGACACTGGTTTTTAATGAAACGGGCGTAGTTCAAGGGTAGAATAGCGGTCTCCAAAACCGTTGATGGTGGTTCGAATCCTCCCGCCCGTGCAAAAAAAATATACAATGGCAAAAATTGTTAACTATATATCAGAAGCATTTGAAGAATTGAAAACAAATGTTACTTGGCCTGAATGGGCTGAAGTTCAAAAATATACCATTATTGTGGCTGTATTTTCAATTGTCTTTGCTCTAGCTACTTGGGGAGTTGATGAAGCTTGCGCCAAAGTGATCGCTGGATTCTTTAAATGGTTAAAACCTTAATTTTTCTGTAATGGCTGATATTAATTTAAAAAAATGGTATGTCGTAAGAGCTGTTAGTGGTCAGGAGAATAAAGTGAAAGCTTATATTGAAACTGAGATTAACAGATTAGGCATGTCAGATTACATCTCTCAAGTACTGGTGCCAACAGAGAAAGTGGTTCAGGTTAGAGATGGTAAAAAAATAGCAAAGGACAAAGTGTATTTCCCTGGCTATGTAATGATTGAAGCTAATTTGGTTGGTGAAATTCCTCATATCATCAAATCAATCACCGGGGTGATTGGTTTTTTAGGTGAAGTAAAAGGTGGAGATCCTGTGCCATTGCGTATGTCTGAAGTCAACAGAATGTTAGGAAAAGTGGATGAATTAGCGGTGAATACCGATACTCAAAACATTCCTTTTACTGTTGGAGAAACAATTAAGGTTATTGATGGACCTTTCAATGGTTTCAACGGAACCATTGATAAAATCAATGAAGAAAAGCGTAAGCTCGAAGTAATGGTTAAAATTTTCGGAAGAAAAACACCGTTGGAGTTGAGTTTTATGCAAGTTGAAAAAGTATAATTTTTGTTACATACATTATAACCCGCGTCAATCGCTTCCAATTGAGAGATGCAAAATTTTTTAAGAAATGGCTAAAGAAATTAGTAAAGTAGTTAAACTACAAGTTAAGGGAGGTGCTGCGAACCCGTCGCCACCGGTTGGACCTGCTTTGGGAGCTGCTGGGGTTAACATCATGGAATTCTGTAAGCAATTTAATGCCAGAACCCAAGATCAACCCGGCAAAGTGTTACCGGTACAAATTACCGTGTACAAAGACAAATCATTTGATTTTGTCGTGAAAACTCCACCTGCTGCAGTGCAATTATTGGATGCTGCTAAAATTAAATCCGGTTCAGGAGAGCCTAATCGTCGTAAAGTTGGTAACGTATCATGGGACCAAATCAAAACGATTGCCGAGGACAAAATGCCTGATTTAAATGCATTCACTATGGAATCTGCAATGAGCATGATTGCTGGAACAGCTAGATCAATGGGATTAACTGTAACTGGAGATTCTCCTCTAAAAAAAGGATAAGACATGGCAAAATTGACAAAAAAACAAAAAGAGGCTGCTTCAAAAATTGAGAAAAACAAATTGTATTCTTTAAAAGATGCTTCATCTTTATTGAAAACAGTTGCTTCTGCAAAATTTGATGAGTCGGTAGATATTGCTGTTCGTTTAGGAGTTGATCCAAGAAAAGCGAATCAAATGGTAAGAGGTGTTGTAACCCTTCCTCACGGAACCGGTAAAGATACTAAAGTGTTAGCTTTGGTTACTCCGGACAAAGAAGCTGAAGCTAAAGCAGCCGGAGCTGATTTCGTAGGTTTAGACGATTACCTTCAAAAAATTAAAGATGGTTGGACAGATGTTGATGTAATCATCACTATGCCTGCTATCATGGGTAAATTAGGTCCGTTAGGACGTGTGTTAGGTCCTAGAGGTTTAATGCCAAACCCTAAAACAGGAACAGTTACGATGGAAATTGGTAAAGCTGTTGCTGAAGTTAAAGCGGGTAAAATCGACTTCAAAGTTGATAAAACCGGAATCGTACACGCTGGTATCGGAAGAATTTCTTTCGACGCGGATAAGATTGTAGATAACGCTCACGAAATTATTCAAACATTAGTTAAATTAAAACCAACTGCAGCTAAAGGTACTTATATCAAGTCTATCCACTTGTCAAGCACCATGAGTCCTGCTATTGCTTTAGATCCTAAAGCAGTATAATTGGTAGTTAAACATATTTTATTATGACAAGAGAAGAAAAATCAATCGCGATAGAAGATTTAACTGCAAAGTTGGGTGAAACTAATGTAATTTACATTGCAGATACATCAGGTATGGATGCTGATACTACTTCCAATTTAAGAAGAGCTTGTTTTAAAGCGGGTATCAAATTAGAAGTTGTTAAAAATACTTTGCTTGAGAAAGCAATGGAAGCGTCAACTAATGATTATGGAGATTTACCATCTGTATTAAAGGGTAACTCATCAGTTTTTATTGCTGATGTGGCTAACGCTCCTGCAAAAATCATCAAAGACTTCAGAAAGAAATCGGATAAGCCGGTATTCAAAGGAGCTTATATCAACCAAGAAATCTATATTGGCGATAACTTGTTGGATAGCTTAGCTTCCCTTAAATCTAAAGAAGAAGTTATCGGTGAAATCATTGGATTACTTCAATCACCTGCTAAACGCATCCTTTCAGCTTTGTTAAACAATGCTGAACAAAAAGGAGAAGAAGCTGCAGCAGAATAATTAGAGCAGACTAAAAAATAAATATTAAAAAAGAACATTTTAAACGATAGAAAAAATGGCAGATTTAAAACAATTCGCAGAACAATTAGTTAACTTAACTGTAAAAGAAGTTAATGATTTAGCTACAATATTAAAAGATGAGTACGGTATCGAGCCTGCTGCTGCTGCAGTAGTAGTTGCTGCTGGTGGTGCTGGAGACGGTGGAGCTGCTGAAGAGCAAACAGAATTCACAGTAGTATTGAAAGATGCTGGTGCTTCTAAATTAGCAGTAGTTAAAGCTGTAAAAGAATTAACAGGTCTTGGCTTGAAAGAAGCAAAAGATATCGTTGATGGTGCACCTGCAAACATCAAAGAAGGAGTATCTAAAGCAGAAGCTGAAGGTTTGAAAAAATCTTTAGAGGAAGCTGGAGCTGTTGTTGAGTTAAAGTAATCCAACACCGGTTTGAAAACTAGGTTTAGGCCTTGGACAAAGCGTCCAAGGGCCTAAACCATTTTTCGTATAATAAAATTATATAAATTTTTATCTCATTTATATAGTCCAATACGAAACCCATCTTTAACCATTACGAAGAAAAAAACAAACAAATTTCCTGGTTTATTTTTAAAGAGGTAATGGTTAATTTTAAAGGAAAGTAGATATAAAACAGTGTGCTCTCACACAAAAAATTACTTTTTTTAAATCAAAATTTTGTCCATTGATGATAACAAATCAGACTGAAAGATTGAATTTTGCCTCTACTAAAAACATTCCTCAATATCCGGATTTCTTGGATGTTCAGGTAAAATCCTTTAAAGATTTCTTCCAATTGGAGACCAAATCTGACGAGAGAGGCAACGAAGGGCTTTACAACACCTTCATGGAAAACTTTCCAATTACTGATACAAGAAACCAATTTGTATTAGAATTCCTGGATTATTTTGTTGACCCACCGCGTTACACCATTCAAGAGTGTATTGAAAGAGGTTTGACATACAGTGTGCCTCTTAAGGCGCGTCTGAAATTGTACTGTACCGATCCGGAACACGAAGATTTTGAAACTATCGTACAAGACGTATATCTAGGGACTATTCCCTACATGACACCAAGCGGAACTTTCGTTATCAATGGTGCCGAGCGTGTGGTTGTTTCTCAGTTACACCGTTCTCCGGGTGTATTCTTCGGTCAGTCTTTCCATGCTAACGGAACCAAGTTGTATTCTGCCAGAGTTATTCCTTTCAAAGGGTCATGGATTGAATTTGCTACCGATATCAACAGCGTAATGTACGCCTACATTGATAGAAAGAAAAAATTACCGGTTACTACACTTTTCCGTGCTATCGGATTTGAAAGAGATAAAGATATCTTAGAGATTTTCGACCTTGCGGAAGAAATTAAAGTATCTAAAACCGGATTAAAAAAATACATTGGAAGAAGATTAGCTGCGAGAGTATTGAATACTTGGCATGAAGATTTCGTAGACGAGGATACCGGAGAAGTAGTATCTATCGAGCGTAACGAAATCATCTTAGATCGTGACACTATTATCGATAAAGATAATGTGGAAGAAATCATCGATTCTAATGTGAAGTCTATTTTGTTGCACAAGGAAGATGCGAATCAAGGCGATTACGCTATCATACACAATACGTTACAAAAAGACCCGACCAACTCTGAAAAAGAAGCTGTTGAGCACATTTACCGTCAGTTGCGTAATGCTGAACCGCCTGATGAGGAAACAGCTCGCGGTATCATAGATAAATTGTTCTTCTCAGACCAACGTTACAACTTAGGTGAAGTTGGTCGTTACAGAATGAACAAAAAGCTAAACCTTGATATCCCTATGGAAAAGCAAGTGCTTACCAAAGAAGATATCATCACTATCGTTAAATACTTAATTGAATTGATCAACTCTAAAGCAGAGATTGATGATATCGATCACTTGTCTAACCGTCGTGTAAGAACTGTTGGTGAGCAATTGTCTCAACAATTTGGTGTAGGTTTAGCTCGTATGGCGCGTACCATCCGCGAAAGAATGAACGTTAGAGATAACGAGGTGTTTACACCAATCGATTTGATCAATGCCAAAACATTGTCTTCGGTTATCAACTCTTTCTTTGGTACTAACCAGTTGTCTCAGTTCATGGATCAAACCAATCCATTGGCCGAGATTACCCATAAAAGAAGATTGTCTGCCCTAGGACCTGGTGGTCTTTCTCGTGAGAGAGCCGGTTTCGAGGTGCGTGACGTTCACTATACACACTACGGTCGTTTATGTCCGATTGAAACGCCTGAAGGACCAAACATTGGTTTGATTTCCTCTTTAGGGGTTTACGCCAAGGTAAACAGTATGGGATTCATTGAGACACCATACCGCAAAGTTAACGGCGGACAAGTAGATTTGGTTTCTGAACCAATCTATTTAAGTGCCGAGGAAGAAGAAGGCAAGATGATTGCTCAAGCTAATATCGACATGGATGACCATGGTAAAATCACGGCTGATAAAGTTATTGCTCGTGAAGAAGGTGACTTCCCGGTAGTTGATCCGACCGAAATTCACTACACCGACGTGGCACCTAACCAAATCGCTTCAATTTCGGCTTCGTTAATTCCATTCTTGGAACACGATGACGCGAACCGTGCGTTGATGGGATCCAACATGATGCGTCAGGCCGTACCATTATTACGTCCTGAAGCACCAATTGTAGGAACCGGTTTAGAGCGCCAAGTGGCTTCTGACTCAAGAGTATTAATTAATGCCGAAGGCGAAGGTACTGTAGAGTACGTTGATGCCAATATCATTACCATCAAATACGACAGAACGGAAGAAGAAAGAATGGTAAGTTTTGACCCGGATGAAAAAACATACCAATTAATCAAGTTCAGAAAAACCAACCAAAGTACGTCTATCAACTTGAAACCTATCGTAAGAAAAGGTGACAGAGTGACCAGAGGACAAGTGCTTTGTGAAGGATATGCTACGCAAAACGGAGAGTTGGCCTTAGGAAGAAACCTTAAAGTGGCGTTCATGCCTTGGAAAGGGTACAACTTCGAGGATGCGATTGTAATTTCTGAAAAAGTAGTACGCGATGACATCTTTACGTCTATCCATATTGATGACTATTCTTTGGAAGTTCGTGATACCAAATTAGGTAATGAAGAGTTGACTAACGATATCCCTAACGTTTCTGAAGAAGCTACTAAAGACTTAGATGAAAACGGTATGATCAGAATCGGAGCCGAGGTAAAACCCGGCGATATTCTAATCGGAAAAATTACACCAAAAGGAGAATCTGATCCAACTCCGGAAGAGAAGTTGTTAAGAGCCATCTTCGGAGACAAAGCCGGTGATGTGAAAGATGCTTCCTTAAAAGCGTCTCCATCTTTACACGGTGTGGTTTTAGACAAAAAATTATTCGCGAGAGCGGTAAAAGATAAAAAGAAACGTACCAAAGACAAAGACGATTTGACGGCTTTGGAAATGGAGTTCGAAACTAAATTTGTTGAATTAAAAGACAAATTGGTTGACAAATTGTTCAACATTGTGAACGGAAAGACATCGCAAGGTGTAATGAACGACTTGGGTGAAGAAGTATTGCCAAAAGGTAAAAAATATACCCAAAAAATGTTACACGCCGTTGAAGATTTCGCTCACTTAACCAAAGGACAATGGGTAGCTGATGACGAAACCAACAAATTGGTAAACGACTTAATCCACAACTACAAAATCAAATTAAACGATTTACAAGGGGCATTAAGAAGAGAGAAATTTACCATTACTGTGGGTGATGAGTTACCAGCGGGTATCTTGAAATTAGCGAAAGTTTATATCGCTAAGAAACGTAAATTGAAAGTGGGTGATAAAATGGCGGGACGTCACGGTAACAAAGGTATTGTAGCTCGTATAGTTCGTCATGAAGACATGCCTTTCTTAGAAGACGGAACACCGGTAGATATCGTATTGAATCCGCTAGGGGTACCATCGCGTATGAACATTGGTCAGATTTACGAAACCGTATTGGGTTGGGCCGGTATGAACTTGGGTAGAAAATTTGCTACGCCAATCTTCGACGGTGCTACTTTAGACCAAATCAACGCCTTGACAGACGAAGCAGGAATCCCAAGATTCGGTCATACGTATTTGTACGACGGAGGAACTGGAGAACGCTTCCACCAACCGGCAACAGTGGGTGTAATCTACATGTTGAAATTAGGACACATGGTAGATGATAAAATGCACGCACGTTCTATTGGTCCATACTCATTGATTACGCAACAACCGTTAGGAGGTAAAGCTCAGTTCGGTGGTCAGCGTTTCGGAGAAATGGAGGTTTGGGCTCTTGAGGCTTATGGTGCTTCAAGTACGCTTAGAGAAATTTTGACTGTTAAATCGGATGACGTAATCGGTAGAGCTAAAACTTACGAAGCTATCGTTAAGGGTGAAACTATGCCGGAGCCGGGATTACCAGAATCATTCAATGTATTGATGCATGAATTGAAAGGTCTCGGATTAGATATCAGATTAGAAGAATAAATCAGTAAACCAGTATCAGTCTCAGTTGGCAATTCCAGCTGACTGTGACTGAAAACTGCGACTGTAACATTTAAAAGTTTACGACTATGATGAATAGAAATAAAGATACTAAAAATACTATCAAAAGATTTGACAGAATTTCGATAGGACTAGCTTCTCCGGAATCCATCTTGGCTGAGTCAAGAGGTGAGGTTTTGAAGCCGGAAACTATCAACTATAGAACCCACAAACCGGAACGTGACGGTCTTTTCTGTGAGCGTATCTTCGGACCTGTAAAGGATTTCGAGTGTGCTTGTGGTAAATACAAAAGAATCCGTTATAAAGGAATCGTTTGTGACCGTTGTGGTGTTGAAGTAACAGAGAAAAAAGTGCGTAGAGACAGAGTAGGTCACATCAACTTGGTGGTGCCCATCGCTCACATCTGGTACTTCCGTTCGTTACCCAACAAAATTGGTTACATCCTAGGGTTACCGTCTAAAAAATTAGACATGATTATTTACTACGAAAGATACGTAGTAATCCAAGCCGGTATTGCTAAAAATGCAGATGGCGAATCTTTACAAAGATTAGACTTCTTAACGGAAGAAGAATATCTAAATATTTTAGATACCCTTCCGATGGAGAACCAATATTTAGATGATTCAGATCCGAATAAATTTATTGCCAAAATGGGTGCTGAATGTATTATGGACTTGTTGGCTCGCACGGACTTAGATGCTTTATCATACGAGTTGCGTCACAGCGCTAACAACGAAACGTCTAAACAAAGAAAAACAGAAGCGTTAAAAAGATTACAAGTAGTAGAATCGTTCCGCGAGGCTAACCTTAACAGAGAAAACCGTCCTGAGTGGATGATTTTGAAAGTAATTCCGGTGATTCCGCCTGAATTGCGTCCGTTGGTGCCGCTAGATGGTGGTCGTTTCGCTACTTCCGATTTGAACGATTTGTACCGAAGAGTAATCATCCGTAACAACCGTTTGAAAAGATTGATGGAAATCAAAGCTCCGGAAGTAATCTTGAGAAACGAAAAACGTATGTTGCAAGAATCAGTAGATTCCTTATTCGACAACACCCGTAAAGCTTCTGCGGTTAAAACCGAATCAAACCGTCCATTGAAATCCCTTTCGGATTCCTTAAAAGGTAAGCAAGGTCGTTTCCGTCAAAACTTATTAGGAAAACGTGTGGATTATTCTGCTCGTTCGGTAATTGTGGTTGGACCGGAAATGAAATTGTTTGAATGTGGTTTGCCAAAAGACATGGCGGCAGAACTATACAAACCATTCGTTATTCGTAAGTTAATCGAAAGAGGAATCGTTAAAACCGTTAAGTCGGCTAAGAAAATCATTGATAAAAAAGAGCCTGTAGTATGGGACATCCTTGAAAATGTAATCAAAGGACATCCGGTATTGCTCAACCGTGCTCCTACTTTGCACCGTTTGGGTATCCAAGCGTTCCAGCCAAAGTTAATCGAAGGAAAAGCGATCCAATTACACCCGTTGGTTTGTACGGCGTTTAACGCGGATTTCGACGGTGACCAGATGGCAGTACACTTGCCATTAGGACCGGAAGCTATTTTGGAAGCCCAATTGTTAATGTTGGCTTCTCACAATATCTTGAACCCGGCCAATGGTGCGCCAATTACCGTACCTTCTCAGGACATGGTTTTGGGTCTGTACTACATGACCAAAGAAAGATTGTCTACACCGGATCATAAAATTTTAGGCGAAGGCTTAACTTTCTACTCTGCTGAAGAAGTTAACATCGCTTTAAATGAAGGCAGATTAGAGTTGAATGCTCGTGTGAAAATCAGAGCCAAAGACTTTAACGAGAACGGTGAATTAGTATACAAACTTATCCAAACAACTGCCGGTAGAGTGCTATTCAACGAAGTAGTGCCGGAAGCAGCCGGTTACATCAACGAAGTATTGACCAAAAAATCATTGCGTGATATTATTGGTAAAATCTTAGCTGTAACCGATGTGCCTACCACAGCAGCTTTCTTGGATAACATGAAAGATATGGGATACAAGTTCGCTTTCAAAGGTGGATTGTCCTTCTCATTAGGGGATATCATCATCCCACAAAGAAAAGATGAATTAATCGCTGATGCTCGTGAGCAAGTGGACGGCATTACCATGAACTATAACATGGGTCTTATCACCAACAACGAGCGTTACAACCAAGTAATCGACGTGTGGACTTCTACGAATGCTTTATTGACCGAGTTGGCTATGAAGAATATCCGTGAAGACCAACAAGGATTCAACTCAGTATATATGATGTTGGATTCCGGAGCGCGTGGATCGAAAGAGCAGATTCGTCAGTTAACCGGTATGCGTGGTTTGATGGCTAAGCCTAAAAAATCAACAGCAGGAGGTGGAGAAATTATCGAAAACCCGATTCTTTCCAACTTTAAGGAAGGTCTATCGATTTTGGAATACTTTATCTCTACGCACGGTGCTCGTAAAGGATTAGCGGATACCGCTTTGAAAACTGCTGATGCGGGTTACTTGACTCGTCGTTTACATGACGTTTCCCAAGACGTAATCGTAAACTCTGTAGATTGTGGTACGTTAAGAGGTATCGAAGTTTCTGCTTTAAAGAAAAATGAAGAAATCGTAGAAACCTTAGGAGAAAGAATCTTAGGACGTGTGGCATTACAAGATGTAATTAACCCGTTAACTAACGAAATCTTAGTACACTCAGGCGAGCAAATCACGGAAGCTATTGTGAAAGCTATCGAAGAATCTCCGTTAGAGAAAGTAGATGTACGTTCACCATTAACTTGTGAAGCTAAGAAAGGAATCTGTGCTAAATGTTACGGAAGAAACTTAGCTACCGGAAAAATGACTCAAAAAGGTGAAGCTGTCGGAGTTATTGCAGCACAATCAATTGGAGAGCCAGGAACGCAGTTAACCCTACGTACCTTCCACGTTGGAGGGGTTGCCGGTGGTGTTTCTGAAGAGTCCAGCATCATTGCTAAATTCGGTGGAAGATTGGAAATCGAAGATTTGAAAACAGTGGTTGGAGAAGACAACGACGGAAACAAAGTGGATATCGTTGTGTCTCGTTCAACAGAGTTAAAATTGGTAGATGTTAAAACCGGAATCCTATTAAGTACACACAACATTCCTTACGGTTCCGTAATCAATGTTAAAGATGGTGACGTAGTAGAAAAAGGAGCTGTTATTTGTAAATGGGATCCATACAACGGAGTTATCGTTTCTGAGTTTACCGGAAAAATTGCTTACGAAGATTTAGAACAAGGACAATCGTTCCAAGTTGAAATAGATGAGCAAACCGGATTCCAAGAGAAAGTAATTTCAGAAGGAAGAAATAAAAAGTTAATACCAACCTTATTGGTTTACGGTAAAGACGGAGAATTAATCCGTTCTTACAACTTACCGGTTGGTGCTCACTTAATGGTAGAAGACGGAGAGAAAATTAAAGCCGGTAAAATCTTGGTTAAAATTCCTCGTCGTTCTTCTAAAGCGGGTGATATCACCGGAGGTTTACCAAGAATTACGGAGTTGTTAGAGGCTCGTAATCCTTCAAACCCTGCAGTAGTATCTGAAATTGACGGAGTAGTATCTTTCGGTAAAATCAAACGTGGTAACCGTGAAATCATCATCGAATCTAAATTTGGTGAGGTTAAGAAATACTTGGTGAAATTATCAAGTCAAATCTTAGTGCAAGAAAACGACTTCGTAAAAGCGGGTATGCCATTGTCTGACGGTGCTATTACGCCGGAGGATATCTTAAGAATTCAAGGGCCATCGGCTGTTCAACAGTATTTGGTGAATGAGATTCAAGAGGTTTACCGTTTACAAGGGGTAAAAATCAACGACAAGCACTTTGAGGTAGTAATTCGTCAAATGATGCGTAAAGTTCAAGTACAAGATCCGGGAGACACCTTGTTCTTAGAAGAGCAATTGATTCACACTGCTGACTTTATTGAAGAAAACGATAAATTGTACGGAATGAAAGTAGTGGAGGATGCCGGAGATTCGGAGACTTTAAAACCGGGTCAAATTGTATCGCCACGTGAGTTAAGAGATGAGAATTCGATGTTGAAACGCAACGATAAGAATTTAGTAGTAGCTCGTGATGTTATCACTGCTACCGCTACTCCGGTACTACAAGGTATTACCAGAGCATCGTTACAAACCAAGTCGTTCATCTCGGCGGCTTCCTTCCAGGAAACTACTAAAGTATTAAACGAAGCTGCTGTAGCCGGTAAAGTAGATACTTTAGAAGGATTGAAAGAAAACGTAATTGTAGGTCACAGAATCCCTGCAGGTACCGGTATGAGAGATTACGATCATTTTATTGTAGGTTCGAAAGAAGATTACAATGAAATCATGGCTAACAAAGAAGAATACATCTATTAATCATGAGTGATCACAATCCACAGCAAGGACAAATCAACATCGAGTTAGATGAGAAAACAGCCGAAGGGATTTATTCCAATTTGGCCATCATCAACCATTCGGCTTCCGAATTTGTAGTTGATTTTGTTACTCTAATGCCGGGTGTCCCGAAAGCCAAAGTGAAATCGAGAATTGTACTTACCCCGCAACATGCTAAACGATTTTTGAAAGCATTGGGTGAAAACATTCATCGTTATGAGTTGGCAAACGGCGAAATCAAGGATACAGAGCAACCTCAGGTACCTTTGAATTTTGGTCCTGCCGGTCAGGCTTAAGTTTTTGTAACTTTATAAGATAAAAACCCTCTTCATTTGGAAGAGGGTTTTTTTGTTGCATGTGCGTTAGATAAAAAAGTAATATTTTTATTTTAAATGATTTCTATATAGGGTTTTGTCTTTCATTTTGCTTTTTTGGATGACCTTTTATTTTTCCCTATTAACTTCATACTGCTACCCTAAAGTTATAGGCACACTCAACCACAACCCTAAAAAATAAATCAAGTACTGCTTTTGGTTTTGCGATTACTTTAGGAGAAAAGTAATTAAAGATAAGATGAAATTAAGCCGAAATGTTAAAAATTCGTTGATAAAATTATAATAATATAATAAATAGATTACAAAAAAAGTAATAAAATGCAAATAATCGATAAAAAATGCATTTAATCGATAAAAAATTTGGTTTGCATTATTTTTTTATTCTATTTTTGGTTGTTGATTCTTGTCGCGTTCGGTCAGTTTTTGTTAGTTTAGAGGAAAATAGCTTACAAAAAAGAGGATTTTGTCGATTATATTGAACTGATATCGATTTTTTTTGTTGCTGACTTGTGTCTTGAATCACTTTTGCAGTCAAAATAACAAAATAATTTAAATTAGTTAACCTACACAACACTATGAAAAACAAGTTACTAAAGTTAAAAGCTTTTATGGTTCTGCTGTTTGTCGTTTTTATTGTGCTTCAGTCCCAAGCACAAACCACGGCTAGAGCAACTTGGGCGTTAACGTCTAATGGTAATGCTTCTGTCTTGGGAAATGTTACAGCAACTTCTATTGCAATTGGTTCGGGTATTAACAATCCAACTTATAGTTCTTCTGTTGGGATTTCAACCGGTTCTTGGGTAAATGATTCCCCAACTTTGGTTGCCACTGAGTATTATGAGTACAAAATTACTCCAGCTTCAGGCCAAACGTTATTTGTTAATTCCTTAACAGGTGAACACAGTCGCTCTAACGGAGATTGGATTGTGGCGGCTTATTATTCTCTTGATGACTTTGCTACCAGCACTCAGATTGGAAGTAACCTTACCATCAGTAACGCTGCTTCAACTGCTTTCTCTTTTACCGGTTTGACATTACAAGTGCCATCAGGCGTTACTTTTGCGGTTCGCATTTACGCTTGGGAGTCTGATGGAAATAACAGATCTTACCGCAACAGAAATATTGTGATTTCGGGGATTACTTGTCCTGCTATGGCGGTAACAACGCAGCCTGCCGCCCAAAACTTATGTGCCGGAAATACGTTGGCGTTAACTTCTTCCTTTAGTAATGCTACCGCCTATCAATGGTACCGAAACGGTTCCCTTATTTCGGGTGCTACCGGTGCTACTTATACCAAAGCTAATTCGACTCAAGCTGATTCCGGGGCTTATCATGTGATAGCTTCCAACAACTGTGGCGAAACTTTGTCTTCTAATGCTGCCGTTGTATTGGTTAATCCGAGACCTACTGCCGTTACTGCTGCTGCTTCGGCCGCTTCAACTTGTGCCGGAGTTGGTTTCAATTTAACTTCCGGTGCTTCTTCTAATTCGAGTACGCCTGTAACTATAGTAAGCGAAAACTTCAATCGTTCGGAGAGCGCTTGGATTACTGTTAACAACAGTACCGGTGGTACTCCTGCTAATGCGGCTTGGACTTTACGTCCAAACGGTCATCAGGCTTCCACGCAAACTTTAAACAGTAATGATGCCTCACAATTTTATTTGTCTGACAGCGATGCTCAGGGCAGTGGCAGTACTGCGGCTACTATTTTACAGTCGCCTACTTTTAGTACTGTTGGTTTGAGTGCTGCCAGTTTGAGCTTCTTTCATTTTTACAGAGATTATAATACCTCCGATTTTGCTTATGTTGAGATTTCAACCAACGGCACCAATTGGAATGCTTTAAATACTTACACTACCACACAAGGAGGTCCTTCCGATTTTGTGCAAGTTACCACTGATCTATCTGACTATTTGAATCAACCTAGTGTGGCTATTCGTTTTCGTTATGCTGCTGTTTGGGGCTATTACTGGGCTATAGATAATGTAACGATAACCGGAAGTTATGCTGCTCCTGAGGTTGCTTATGCTTGGATCTCTACTCCGGCAGGGTTTACTTCGTCTGTTCAAAATCCGACAGGTGTTACCCAAACGGTTGCCCGCTCTTATACGGTAACGGTAGCTAACACTTTTGGGTGTACTGCTACTGCTACTACTACTGTGGCTTTAACAGCTGCTGCTGTGGGCGGTTCCGTTTCCGGTTCGGCTACCATTTGTTCAGGAGCCAATAGTGGTGTATTAACCCTGTCAGGTCATACCGGCACTATAGTTCGTTGGGAAAGTGCTGTAAGTCCGTTTACCACTTGGACTCCGATTGCTCATACGGCTGCTACTTATACTAGTGGGACATTAACTCAGGAAACAAAATTCAGAGCTGTATTGTCCGGATGCGGAGAGGTTGTTTCAACAGCAGCGACACTAAGTTTTAACTCGACCACTTGGAACGGATCGGCTTGGAGTAACGGTGTGCCTGCTTCAAACAAAGCTTTGGTGATAGCGGGTAATTATACTTCACCGGGTTCCAACTTTGATTTACAAGGCTGTTCCTTAACCGTTCAAAATAATGCTGTAGTTACTATAGTGCCGCAGGACAGTGTAGTACTTTCGGGTGCCTTGACTGTGAGTGCGGGTAGTACTATGACCTTTGAGCCTAAAGCTTATTTGTTGCAAAGTGGGCCTACAAATTTTAATAGTGGTGCCATAGTTTATAAGGCTAATTCATCGCCAATCAAACGTTTGGATTACACTTTGTGGTCGGCACCGGTGACCGGACAGCTGTTACAAGCCTTTTCGCCATTAACCGTTTCCAATCGTTTTTACAATTACGATTCTAATACCAATTTTTATACGGTAGTGGCTAGTCCGGCTACTACTGCATTTGAAACCGCTAAAGGGGTGTTGATTCGCGTGTCTAATACTCATTCGGCTACGCAACCGCAAGCTTGGGAGGGTACTTTTACGGGGGTGCCTAATAATGGTACCTATAGCATTCCGTTGGCTAACTTTGGTCAGGGCAAGCGTTTTACCTTAGTAGGTAATCCTTATCCGTCGCCAATTGATCCTGAAGCTTTTATTACCCATCCTAATAATGCGGCTTCCATTACCGGTACTTTATACATGTGGCGTAAAACCAACGGTTCCAACAAGCCCTCTTATTGTACTTTTAACCTAGGAGGATTTATTAGTAACGGTGAGCAACGTGCTAATGAGGTAGCCAGTTTGCCTTACCAAGTAATTCAAGTCGGTCAAGGGTTTTTTGTAGAAGGTACGGGTGCCGGTTCGGGGAATGTGATTTTTGATAATAGTATGCGTGTTGACGATCATACCAACAGTTTCTTGAGAACAGGTAACACGACCAACATTGGTACTGTAGAGCGCCATCGAGTTTGGTTGAATGTAACCAACGAAGCCGGATTGTTTTCGCAAGCGATGATTGGTTATATGACCAACGCTACCAATGGATTTGATGTTAACTACGACGGAAAATATATTAATGATGGTGAAGTTGCTTTGGCGTCTTTATTGGATTCAGAGCCTTACGCTATTCAGAGTAAAGGGTTGCCATTTGCGGCTTCTGATGTTATCCCGATGCAGTTTACTGCTACTACAGCCGGTACTTACAGTATAGCTGTGGATAGAGTAGATGGTTTGTTCGCTTCAGGACAAGCGGTATATTTAAGAGATACTGTAACCGGTACGGTTCATAATTTATCCGATGGTACTTACTCGTTTGCTACTGAATCGGGTACTTTTAACGCTCGTTTTGAAGTAGTATTCCAAGCGTCAACTTTAGGGGTTACAGATCCGGTGTTGAGTGAGAACCAAGTGGTTATCTACAAAACGCCATCTAACCAGATTTCCATTAATACCGGAAACTTTGTAATGGACCATGTAATGATTTACGATTTGGCAGGTCGCTTGTTGTTCCAACAAAAAGACATTAACAATAGTCAAGCTTTAATTAAGGTTGGTTTTGCTACCGAAGTATTGTTGGTGAAGATTAAAACACAAGACGGTAAATCGGTAACTAAAAAAGTATTGTTTCCAAGAACAACGCTCAGAAAAGACCTCAAAATCTCCACAATTCAAGTGGCTGAAGACGAATAATCAATTATGGAATTAAAAAAAAGACCGCTCATTTGAGCGGTCTTTTTTTTAAATTAAAATACAATTTATTTTTTGTTTTTTGGTTTAAATCTATTCTAAAAGTTAAAAAAACCTTCTGTGATAAAGAAGGTTTTTTATGTTTCTTGAATTAGTTTTTCAACAATCCAACTATCCTTTTATTTGTTTATTGTTCTTTTTTAGTGAGTAGAAAGCCAAAACCAAACCAAATACTATAACAAATATTAGGTAAGTGTTTATAGGTGTTGCCGGTTCATCTCCGCCGCCTAAATCTCCGCCACCGGTATTGTCTCCGGGTCCGGCAAATGCAGTAAAATCAGTAAACACTAAAAAAGCAATTAGTAATGTTTTAGAAAAGTCTTTCATAGTCATGAATTTTGGTGCGTAAATATACTAATCATTTTTTAAATTGAAAAGAATACCTTATAAATTAGAGGTTGTTAGTCAAATTCTGAGGTAAAGAATAATTTTACATTCGGGAATTTGCTTTGGGTCATTTGAATGGTGAACTCTGAATCGGCTAAAAATACCAGTTGCCCATATTTGTCATGTGCCAGGAATTTTTGTTTGATGCGTTTGAATTCTTTAAACTCTTCGCTTTTCGGATCATTAGGTTTTACCCAGCAAGCTTTGTGTACGGGGAAGTTTTCGTAGCTGCATTTGGCGCCGTATTCGTGCTCGAGGCGGTATTGGATTACTTCGTATTGCAATGCGCCAACGGTACCAATGACTTTTCGGTTGTTCATTTCTAAGGTGAAGAGCTGCGCTACACCTTCGTCCATTAATTGATCGACACCTTTGTCCAGTTGTTTGGCTTTAAGCGGATCGGCATTGTTGATGTAGCGGAAGTGTTCCGGCGAAAAACTCGGGATGCCTTTAAAACTCATCAATTCGCCTTCGGTTAGCGTGTCGCCGATTTTAAAGTTTCCGGTGTCGTGTAATCCTACAATATCACCCGGGTAAGAAATATCAACAATTTCTTTTTTCTCGGCGAAGAAGGCATTCGGACTTGAAAATTTTAAGGTTTTGTTCAAACGTACGTGCGTGTAAGGTTTGTTTCTTTCAAAAGTGCCTGATACAATTTTTACGAAGGCCAAACGGTCACGGTGTTTCGGATCCATGTTGGCATGTATTTTAAAGACAAAGCCAGTCATTTTTTCTTCTTCCGGATGTACCAATCGGGTTTCGGATTCTTTGGGTCTTGGTGACGGTGCGATTTCCACGAAACAATCTAATAACTCTCTTACCCCGAAATTGTTCAAGGCAGAGCCGAAAAATACCGGTTGTAAATCACCGTTCAAATAGGCCTCACGATCGAAAGTCGGATATACTTCTCCGATTAATTCTAATTCTTCTCGCAACTTCACGGCCGGTTTTTCTCCGATGATTTTCTCCAATTCCGGATTGTTGATGTCGGAAAACGCAATGGTATCTTCGATGTTTTTGCGGCTGTCGCCACTAAAAAGATTGATGTTTTGTTCCCAAATATTGTAAATACCCTGAAAGTCATAACCCATGCCAATAGGGAAACTCAATGGGGTTACACTCAGTTTGAGTTTTTGTTCCACTTCATCCATTAAGTCGAAGGCATCTTTTCCTTCTCGGTCTAATTTGTTAATGAAAACAATCATCGGAATGTTTCTCATTCGGCAAACTTCCACCAATTTTTCGGTTTGTTCCTCGACTCCTTTGGCTACGTCGATCACTACAATAACACTGTCTACGGCAGTTAAGGTTCTGAAAGTGTCTTCGGCAAAATCTTTGTGCCCGGGTGTATCGAGGATATTGATTTTTTTATCCTGATAGTTAAAAGCTAAAACTGAAGTAGCCACTGAGATTCCTCTTTGGCGCTCAATTTCCATAAAATCGGAAGTGGCTCCCTTTTTGATTTTATTGTTTTTTACCGCTCCGGCTTCCTGAATGGCACCTCCAAAAAGCAACAATTTTTCCGTTAGGGTGGTTTTACCGGCATCGGGGTGCGAAATAATACCGAATGTTCTGCGACGTTGTATTTCTTTTAAAAAACTCATGGATTTTTTTGATAAATGGTTTGCAAAAGTACTATTATTTACTCAAAATTCCAGCAGTTGCAATTTTGCAGATTAATTAGGGTTAAAAAGGTTCTAAAATTCTGTTAATAAAATTTTGTTAATAGTCAGCGCTATACTTGTATAATGTGTTTGAATTGTTACTTTTGTTGATTGTAACCTTGATAAACCCGAGTGTTTTTTTGAGGGAACCTTAACTATAAATTTAATTCTGATTAAAAAAAGAAATCAAAAGCAATATGAGTATAAAATCGTTTTTTTTGGGATTGTCTTTTTTAGCGGCTACAGCCGGTTTCGGGCAAACCAATACCAAAGAAGTTTTGTTTACCATTAATGATAAGTCTTATTATACCGATGAATTTTCAAGGGTTTACAAGAAAAACTTAGATTTGGTGAAAGACGAATCTCAAAAAGATTTGAATCAATATTTGGAGTTGTTTATTGGTTACAAGTTGAAAGTTAATAAAGCCTACAAATTAGGCTTGCAGAACAGTGCCAAGTACCAATCGGAATTGAAGTCCTATCGCAGTCAATTGGCCAAAAACTATTTTAACGATACTAAAATTACGGAAGCTTTGATAGAGGAAGCTTATCAGCGTTTGCAAAAAGAGGTAAGAGCCTCCCATATTTTAATTTTAGCAGATGAGAATGCCTCTCCTGAAGACACCTTAAAAGCCTATAAAAAAATTGAAGATATTGCCAAAAGAGCTCAGGCCGGCGAAGATTTTGCGGCCTTAGCGGTGCAGTATTCCGAAGATCCTTCGGCTAAGGAAAACAAAGGCGATTTGGGCTATTTTACTGCTTTCAGAATGGTTTATGGATTTGAAAATGCGGCTTATAATACTGCAAAGGGCAAGGTTTCTAAAATTACCAGAACCCGATTTGGTTATCATATAGTGAAAGTGGAAGATATTAGACCGAATCGAGGCGAAGTGACCGTGGCACACATCATGATTTTAAAAGCCAAGCCTGAAGATGCCGATCAGGGAAAACCGGAGCAAACCATTAATGAAATTTATCAAAAAATCCAACAAGGGGAAAAATTTGAAGATTTAGCCAAACAATTTTCCGAGGACAAATCTACGTCGCCTAAAGGCGGTGTTTTGAATAAATTCGGTTCCGGACAATTGAGTTCGGAAGCCTTTGAAGAAGTGGCTTTTTCTTTAGTAAACCCTAATGATCTTTCTAAGCCTTTTCAAACCGAGTTTGGTTGGCATATTGTGAAGTTGATAGCGAAGCATCCGGTGCGGACCTTGTCTGAAATGAAATCGGAATTGGAAAATAAAATCGGCAAAGACGATCGCTCCAAAAAGATTACGGCTTCCCTGAACGAAAAACTCAGGAAGCAATACACTTACAAGAGAGATTCAAAAGTGTTTGCACAGGTTTCCAAATGGATCACGGCTGACTTTTACGAAAGCAAGTGGGCACAACCTGAAGCTGCTAAAGATTATGCCGGTGTGTTACTTACTATCAACACTAAAAAAATTGACGGGAAAAAATTCTTAGAGTTTGTTGACAAACAGCAAAAATCAGGATTGAAAGTGAAGCCGCTTTCGGTACTTATGGAAACGCTGTATGACAGATTTTTAGACGAACAATTAACGGCTTATTACGATGAAAATTTGGAGACTGAGTTTCCGGAGTTTGCTTATGTGATGGAAGAATACCGCGATGGTTTGTTGTTGTTTGATTTGATGGAAAAAGAAATTTGGGAGCGTGCCAAAACAGATACGGTAGGCTTGCAAACTTTTTACAATTCGACTAAATTCAACCATATGTGGAAAAAAAGGGTAGAAGCTACCATTTTGTCTTCCACTAAAATGGAGACCATTAAAAAAGCCTTGTCTCTGTTGAAAAAGAATAAAGATGTACAAACCATCAAAGATCAGTTGAATGTTGGGAATGTGGTGAACGTTATGGCCAATACCGGAAAATTTGAAGAAGGCAATAGTGCTTTGCCTAAAGCTACTCAATTTGAAGTGGGTATTTCCGATATTTTCAAAGAAGGGGAATATTATTTTGTGGTAAAAGTTGACAAAGTAATGCCTGAGGAGGTAAAGACTTTAGAAGAATGCAGAGGAAAAGTAGTTAATGAATACCAACAGTATTTAGAGCAAAGATGGGTTGATGATTTGAAACAAGAATTTAACGTAAAAGTCAATCAAGACGTTTTTGAAAGTGTAAAAAAACAGTTGCATCCTTAAATGATTAGAAGTAGTTTTTTTTTGCTGATGTTTTTATTGGGTTCTTGTAATTATTTCAAGCCCGAAAA
The DNA here is from genome assembly GCF_024710485.1 of Flavobacterium sp. Taxonomy (GTDB): domain Bacteria; phylum Bacteroidota; class Bacteroidia; order Flavobacteriales; family Flavobacteriaceae; genus Flavobacterium. The sequence goes on along the minus strand of NZ_JANJUQ010000031.1, from coordinate 88,392 downwards.
AAAACCGGAGTCGATAGCCAGAGTCGGGAAAAACTATTTGTACAAAAGCGATATAGCTACGTTAGTTCCGGCAGGAACTTCCAAGGCAGACAGCATACTGTTAGTCCGGGATTTTATCAATCGATGGGCGAGTCAAAAACTGCTTATTGAAGCGGCTGAGCGCAATTTGAGCGATAAAAAGAAAAGCGAGTACAACGCTTTGATCAAACAATACAAAATTGATTTGTACACTAAGGCTTATATTGAAGAGGTGGTGAGAAACACCGTTGATACTTTAGTAACGGAGGAGGAATTAAAACAGTATTACGAGGAGAATAAAGATAATTTTAAAACCAATACTACTTTAGTACGTTTGCGTTTTATCAATTTGACCAAAGACAATCCGCGTTTTGCTACTATCAGAAACAAGTTCTTTAATTACAGTAAGAAAGACCAAAAGTTCTGGGATACTTATGGCTTGCAATTTAAAAGTTTTGCTATGAATGATTCGGTTTGGGTTGATATGAGTCAGGTATATTACAAATTACCGGTCATAAACCCGGACAACAGAGATGAGATTATTCGTCCCGGAAAAAGAGCCGAAATACAATCGAACGACGATGTGTATTTGATTAAAATAACCAATGTGATTGATAAAAATCAAATTTCGCCATTTGAATATATCAAGCCAACCCTGAAGGAAGTAATCCTTAACAAAAGAAAATTAGAATTAATAAAGCAGTTTGAAAAAGAAATCACCGATGATGCCATTAAAAACAATGATTATGAAATTTATAAATAACCAACTAACCTTAGCTGTAGTAGCATTGCTCTGTTCCGTTGGTTCGCTGAATGCTCAAGAAATTATAAAAGACAGTGTAAAAGCCAAACCTCAAGTTAATACTTCGAAGAAGTTAAAAGTGGATGGTATCATCGCTACAGTAGGTGATTATTTGGTATTGGATTCGGATGTGGATAAAGCCTACCTGGAATTGGCCAGTCAAGGTCAGTCTGTTAAAGATATCAGCCGTTGTCAAATGTTAGGGAGTTTGTTGGAAGACAAATTGTATGCTCACCAAGCTATTCAAGACAGTATAGTGGTTAAGGATGAAGAAGTGAGAGAGAAAATGGCTGAACAAATTGCCTACATGGTGGAGCAATTGGGCACGATGGATAAGGTAATTCAGTATTTCAAAAAAGACAGTGAGGAAGATTTCAGAACTGATTTGTTTGACATCATTAAAAGCAACAAATTGTCGGGTGAAATGCGAAGAAAAATTGTGGAGGCTGTAGAAATTACGCCGGAAGAAACCCGTACGTTTTTTAAATCGATTCCACAAGATGAATTGCCGGTTTTCGGTGCCGAAATGGAAGTGGCTCAAATTGTAGTTATCCCAAAGGTTACCGAGGAAGAGAAACAAAGGGTTATACGCCGACTTAAAGAAATCAAAGAGGAAGTACTGGCCGGAGCGAGTTTTAAAACCCGTGCGGTTATTTATTCCGATGACCGTGGTTCGGCTGCTAACGGCGGATTTTACAAGATAAACCGCAAGACGCAATTCGTAAAAGAGTTTAAAGATGTGGCCTTTAGTTTGGGCGAAGGCGAAATTTCGGAACCATTCGAAACCGAATACGGTTACCATATCATTATGGTGGAGCGCATTAAAGGACAAGAAGTAGAATTGCGTCATATTTTGATGATGCCTAAAGTATCTGACCAAGCCTTGAGAGATGCTCGTGATAAAATTATAACTATTAAATCGCGTATTGAAAAAGGAGAACTTAGTTTTGCAGAAGCGGCCAGAACGTTATCTGACGAGAAAGAAACCAGAGCCAACGGCGGAACGTTAATCAATCCGAAAACACAAGACACGCGTTTCGAATTGACTAAAATGGATCCGACTTTATACAGCGAAGTGTCTAACTTGAAAGACGGTGCGGTTACAGCTCCTATTTTAGATGATGATCCGAGAACCGGAAAAAAATACAAAATCATTACCGTAACCAATCGTATTAATGAGCATACGGCAGACTACGCAAAAGATTATACCAAAATTAAAGAGTTAGCGCTTAAAGAAAAACAAATCAAAGCGATCGCTAAATGGACGGAAGAAAAAATCAAGGAAACCTACATTAAAATCAACGGCGAATACAGAGATTGTTTGTTTATCAACAATTGGCTTAAAAAATAGTTTGCCGTTTATTACCATATCTTGGACTTCTAAAATTTAATACCAACCTCATAAATCCAAAGTCAAATGTCTGATGTAGCTGCCATTCAAAATTTAGTTCAAAAAAGAATCGAACTTAAGAAAGAGATTGCCAAAATCATTGTCGGCCAGGAAGCCGTAGTGGACCAGATTTTACTGAGTATCTTCTCGGGCGGACACGCGCTTTTGGTGGGTGTTCCCGGTTTGGCTAAGACTTTAATGGTTAATACCTTGGCTCAGGCCTTGGGCTTAGATTTCAAGCGCATACAGTTTACCCCGGATTTGATGCCTTCGGATATTTTAGGGAGTGAAATTTTAGATGAAAACCGTCAATTCAAGTTTATCAAAGGACCGATTTTTTCCAATATCATTTTGGCTGACGAGATAAACAGAACGCCGCCTAAAACCCAAGCGGCTTTGCTCGAAGCGATGCAGGAGCGTTCGGTTACCATAGCCGGTCAGAACTACAAATTGTCGTTGCCGTACTTTGTTTTGGCTACCCAAAACCCTATTGAGCAGGAGGGAACTTATCCGTTACCGGAAGCGCAATTGGACCGTTTTATGTTTGCCATTAAATTGGAATATCCTACATACGAAGAAGAAGTGCAAGTGGTAAAAAGTACTACCAGTGACGAAAAACCAACCATCAATGCTTTGTTTACCGCTCAGGAAATCATCGATTTCCAACATTTAATTCGTCGCGTTCCCGTAGCCGATAATGTGATTGAATACGCCGTGACGTTGGTAGGTAAAACCCGTCCGAAAAGTCCTTTGGCTTCCGATTATGTGAACAACTATTTGGATTGGGGTGCAGGACCTCGTGCTTCTCAAAACCTTATTTTGGCAGCCAAAGCCCATGCCGCCTTTAATGGTAAATTTTCGCCGGATATTGAAGATGTCAAAGCCGTAGCCACCGGCATTTTGCGCCACAGAATTATCAAAAACTACAAAGCTGACGCTGAAGGCATTTCAGAAGAGCAAATCATTAGCCAATTATTGTAAACCGACTTTATTATTTTATTACATTTAAAGAATGAATAAAATAATAAGTTCGAACACTATTGCCCACAGGATTTTTGGTCTCGACTTGATGCGAGCCACAGCTATTTTGATGGTGGTGGTTGGTCATTGCCTTTGGATAGTGCCTAAAGGTGAAGGCTTGTTGTTTCAATTGTTGGAGTTGTTCGGTTTTTTAGGAGTAGAGGTTTTTTTTGTGTTGAGTGGTTTTCTGATAGGTAAGATTTTATACCAATTGTACCTGACATCCGATTTTAATTTGGCCACTGTTTTCTTTTTTCTAAAGCGAAGATGGTACCGAACGTTACCCAATTATTTCTTGGTTTTAGTCCTTAATTTGATTCTTGCTTCTGTGATAGGCTATGCTGCTTTGTCGTGGTGGCAATACTTTTTCTTTTTGCAGAATTTCAACACTACCATGTTGCCTTTTTTTCCGGAATCCTGGAGTCTTTCGGTTGAGGAGTTCGCGTATATAGTGTTGCCTTTTTTTTTACTGGTTTTGGGTAGGCTCGTTGCTGTTAAAAACCGTTCTCGCTTTTTTTTAGGAGCGGTTTTGACGCTGATTTTGGTCTTCATCGGCACTAAGCTGTATTACCATGCTACTACTCAAAACACCACTTTAGCCCAGTGGAACTTATCCCTTAAAGCCGTGGTGATTTACCGTTTGGACAGCATTTTTATTGGCGTTTTGTGCAGTTGGATTTATTTTAATTTTATGACGCTGTGGCGCAAGTACAAGATGATGTTTGTGGTTGTTGGTGTGTTGCTTTTCTTTTTTCAGTTTTTTGTCCTCGGTTCATTGGGTTGGGTAATAGAAGCGAAGCCGTTGTGGTGGCATGTTTTTTACTTGCCTTTGTTATCGGTTGCGGTGGCCTGTTTTTTACCGTATTTATCCGAATGGAAAGGCAGTAACTTGTTTTGGGAAAAGCCGATAGTGTTTCTCAGTAAAGTTTCTTATTCGATGTATTTATTGCATTACAGTGTGATTTTATTGTTGATGAAGCAATATCTTTCTTATGACGTTCAAGATGTTTTTGAGGTGAGTCTTTTTGTCATCGGCTATTTTACAATCACCTTAGTTTTGAGTTACTTACTTTACCGTTTTTACGAGTTACCGATGATGAATTTGAGGGATAAAAATTAATAATTGCTATTTTTTGACTTTTAAAATACGTTATTGTCAAAAAAGAAGTGTCAAAAATTACTTTTCCTTAAAACAGCGGTTTGGCTCAACATATTTCAGCAAAAACTTTCCAGAAGTACAACGTTTTCGTAAATTTGCGAGGCAAACAAATTAACCCGTTTTATTATGGCTTTTGATATTGAAATGATTGAAAAAGTGTATGCCAACATGGCTGCTCGTGTAGACAAAGCACGCGAGTTGGTTGGGCGTCCGCTTACGTTATCTGAAAAGATTTTATATTCGCATTTATGGGAAGGGATGCCTTCTCAATCTTTTACCCGAGGCAAAGATTACGTTGACTTTGCTCCGGACAGAGTGGCTTGTCAAGATGCTACGGCTCAAATGGCTTTGTTGCAATTTATGCACGCCGGAAAAAGCAAAGTAGCGGTTCCTACTACGGTTCACTGTGACCACTTGATCCAAGCCAAAGTAGGAGCAAAGACTGATTTGGCCGTAGCCAATACGCAGTCTAAAGAAGTATTCGACTTTTTGTCTTCGGTGTCTAACAAATACGGAATCGGGTTTTGGAAACCGGGTTCAGGAATTATACACCAAATCGTTTTAGAAAATTATGCGTTCCCGGGCGGAATGATGATAGGTACCGATTCGCATACGGTTAACGCCGGTGGTTTAGGTATGTTAGCCATTGGTGTTGGTGGTGCCGATGCTGTAGACGTAATGTCGGGCATGTCATGGGAGTTGAAATTCCCTAAATTAATTGGGGTAAAATTGACAGGAAAATTAAACGGTTGGACTGCGCCTAAGGACGTTATCTTAAAAGTGGCCGATATCCTTACCGTAAAAGGAGGAACCGGTGCTATTGTTGAATATTTTGGAGAAGGTGCTACGTCTATGTCGTGTACCGGAAAAGGAACCATTTGTAATATGGGTGCTGAAATTGGGGCGACTACTTCCACTTTCGGTTACGACGATTCTATGAGAAGATACTTGGCTGCTACCGGTCGTCAAGACGTGGTAAATGCCGCTGATAAAGTAGCTTCTTACTTAACGGCCGATGCCGAAGTGTATGCTAATCCTGCCGATTACTTCGACCAATTGATCGAAATCAATTTATCTGAATTAGAGCCGCATATCAACGGACCTTTCACTCCGGACAGAGGAACGCCTGTGTCTAAAATGAAAGAAGAAGCTACTGCTAACGGATGGCCGTTAAAAGTAGAGTGGGGATTGATTGGTTCTTGTACCAACTCTTCTTACGAAGATATGGCGCGCGCTGCTTCTATTGTTGAGCAAGCTGTAGCGCACGGCATTACGCCTAAAGCCGAATTCGGAATCAATCCGGGTTCTGAGCAAATTCGTTATACTATTGAAAGAGACGGCATCATTGCTACTTTCGAAAAAATGGGGACTAAAGTATTTACCAATGCTTGCGGACCTTGTATCGGACAGTGGGACAGAGCCGGAGCGGATAAAGGTGAAAAGAATACCATTGTTCACTCGTTCAACCGTAACTTCTCTAAACGTGCTGACGGTAACCCGAATACACATGCGTTTGTAACTTCGCCTGAAATGGTAGCTGCTTTGGCTATCTCCGGAGATTTGTCTTTCAATCCAATCACTGACACTTTGTTAAACGACAAAGGTGAATCGGTAAAATTAAATCCGCCAACGGGTGATGAATTACCGAAAAGAGGTTTTGATGTAGAAGATGCCGGTTTCCAAGCACCAGCTGCTGATGGTTCATCAGTAGAAGTTGTGGTTTCTCCAACGTCTGATCGTTTGCAATTGTTAGCGCCGTTTGACGCTTGGGACGGAAATAATATTTCAGGCGCTAAATTGTTAATCAAAGCGTTTGGTAAATGTACTACTGACCACATTTCGATGGCCGGGCCTTGGTTGCGTTTCCGCGGACACTTGGACAACATTTCCAACAATATGTTGATTGGGGCTATTAATGCTTTCAATCAAGAAGCCAATAAAGTGAAAAACCAATTGACCGGTGCTTACGATGCTGTTCCTGCGGTACAAAGAGCTTACAAAGCTGCCGGGGTGCCTTCTATAGTAGTAGGAGATCACAATTACGGAGAAGGTTCTTCTCGTGAGCATGCTGCGATGGAACCACGTTTCTTGGGTGTAAAAGCGGTATTGGTAAAATCATTTGCTCGTATCCACGAAACCAACTTGAAAAAACAAGGGATGTTAGCCTTGACTTTTGCTAATGAAGCAGACTACGACAAAATTCAGGAAGACGATACTATCAATTTCTTAGATTTAACCGAATTTGCTCCGGGCAAACCGTTAACGTTAGAGTTTGTTCATGCGGATGGTTCTAAAGACATCATCTTGGCCAACCACACGTACAACGAAAGTCAGATTGGCTGGTTTGTAGCCGGTTCAGCTTTGAACTTGATTGCTGCCGGAAAAGCCTAAGCTATTATTTGGAACTGAATATAAAAAAAGCTCAACTAAATGTTGAGCTTTTTTATTATGCTTTCTTTTGATAAATTTCCTTGTGTCCGGAACACCAAAGTACGCTTTCGTAATAAAAATCGACTGTGGTTAAGTTGTCTTTTTTTCTGATGATGCATTTTCCGGTTACATCGGCTTCGGAGCCGAAGACGGTTATGATTTTATCGCTCTCTAATTTTTTATCGATGTACATTTCATAAATGCGAGTGGCTATTTCTTGACGAATCGTCATTTTCGAATTGAAAGTACTGATGATGACGGTTCCGTTTTTGTTGCGTGCCACATATTCCATACCGTTGTGACCGTAATTGTAAGTACTGACTTTAGGCTCTTCATTGGAGAACGCAAAACAAGTCAGAATTGATAAACTTAAAAGTAGCTTTTTCATAAGCAGGTTAGAGGGCTTTGTTTTGGATGGCGAAAAATAGTAAATATTTTTCTAAAACTTAATTTTATTAACAATTTATATGAATGGTAACAAAAAAATCTCGTTTGACCCTACCGGAAAAACGAGATTTTTGAAATGAATTAATCTTGCCTATTAATAATAAGTATAGCGTCTTACTTTGGCAATGTATTTGGCCAAACGAATTACTTGGTGGCTGTAGCCGTATTCGTTGTCGTACCAAACATAAAGCACGATATTTTTTCCGTCTCCCGAAACGATGGTCGCATTACTGTCGAAAATCGACGGGGCAGAAGTGCCTACGATATCCGAAGAAACTAGTTCGTTGTTCAAGGAATATTTAATTTGCTCTACCAATTCGCCTTCTAAAGCGTATTTTCTCATGATGCTGTTTACCTCTTCGATAGTGGTTTCTTTGCCTACTTCCAAGTTAAGTACTACCAAGGAACCATTGGGTACGGGAACACGAATCGCATTGGAGGTTAATTTTCCGGCCAAACTAGGCAAGGCTTTGGCTACAGCGCTTCCGGCACCGGTTTCGGTAATTACCATGTTCAAGGCTGCGGCGCGACCACGACGGTATTTTTTGTGCATGTTATCCACCAAGTTTTGATCGTTGGTGTAAGCATGAATGGTTTCTAAATGCCCTTTTACTACGCCAAGCGTTTCTTCTACAGCGGCTAAAATTGGGGTGATAGCATTGGTAGTACAAGACGCTGCTGAGTAGATGTTTACTTCATCCGGATTGTAATCGTTGTGGTTAACCCCGTAAACAATATTCGGAACACCTTTACCAGGTGCAGTTAACAATACTTTGTCTACCCCTTTAGAAGTTAGGTGACGTTTCAAGGCTTCTTCAGTAGTGAAGGCTCCGGTGTTGTCGATAACCAGCGCTTCATTGATGCCGTATTTTGTATAATCTATTTCTTCCGGACCGGCAGCCGTAATGATGTGTACGGTGGTTCCGTTGATGATTAGTGCATTGTTTTCCACATCGGCTTGTACTGAACCTTCGAAGTCGCCGTGTACAGAATCGTAACGCAATAATGAAGCTCTTTTTTCCAAAGAAGAAGCGTCGTTGCGATCACGGGTTACAATAGCGCGTAAACGAAGTTGTTGTCCTTTGCCGATTTTACTCATCATTTCACGAGCTAACAAGCGACCGATACGACCAAAGCCATATAAAACCACATCTTTAGGTTGGATGTTTTTAGAGTCTTTGGCATTTTTCAATTTGTCGATTACAAACGCACGAGCATCGTTGTATTTGTTGTCTTCCAAGTGGTATTCGTAAGTCAGTTTTCCGATATCGATACGAGACGGCGGTAAGTCTAAGTTTAAAATTGCTTTGGCAATTTCCACCGAGTCAAAAACATTGATAGGCTTTTGCACAAATTCGCCGGCGTATTCGTGTAAATTCATGATATCACTCACGTTTCGATCGATTAATTGGTTTCTGAAAAGGACCAATTCAATAGACTTATCGTACCATAAATCGCTGATGATTTTGATGAATTCTACTCCGGCTTTTCGTCTGTCGGCTTGGAATGATAATTCCTTCTCGTACAAAGTGTTGCTGCTCATAAAAAAGAAAGTGTTTAGTTGTGTTGAAATTTTTAAAATTTGCCGCAAAAATATGAAATAGAAGTCTTTCACGAAAACGATTTCGTGACTTTTTTATCATAAAAAAAACCGACCTAATGCAGGGCCGGTTTCTTCGAAAAATAAGTAAGATGATTTTGTATTTAGATGATAATTTGTATCACTTGTCCTAATCGGTTAATCATTTGGATGCTGACACTTTGGTTTTCGTCTTTTCGGTTTAAGAATCGCGAAATGGTCTCTACATCCGTGGCTTTAACATTGTCTACGGATAGGATGATGTTGCCTTTGAGTTGGTCGTAATACGGTCTCAAATTATCGTTGTTGATTTCTTTGATGCGTACACCGTAATCTATTCTGAATTTTTTCTTGTCGGCACTATCAATATTTTCCAACTCCAAGCCCTTGAATTCAGTGGTGAAAATATCGTTTTTAATCAGCGTTACCCAAGCCGTTTTGGTTTCGTTGTCGCGCACATAAGTTACCTGAACTTTGTCGCTTGGGCGTTTGGTGTTGATATAGCCGGTTAGTTCAGCAAAAGAAGTGATTTTTTGACTGTCGATTTTTTTAATCACATCGCCTTTGCGCAAGCCGGCTTTTTCGGCTCCAGAATTTTTAGTTACCTTGTTGATGTAGAAGCCTTCGGTATCTTTGATGCCTAATTCGTTGGAGGCTTTGCTGTTCAATTCGTTGCCTTCTACCCCTAAAATACCTCTTTGTACGCCACCGAATTCCATGATGTCTTCGATAATTTTTCGGGTAATGTTAGAAGGAACGGCAAATGAATAGCCGGCATAGCTTCCGGTAGGAGAGGAAATCATGGTGTTGATGCCTATCAATTCACCACGGGTGTTGACCAAAGCACCGCCACTGTTTCCCGGATTCACTGCTGCATCGGTTTGAATGAACGATTGGATGCCGTTGCGGTTGTCTAAATTTCTGGCTTTGGCCGAAACGATACCGGCGGTTACGGTTGAGTTTAAGTTGTACGGATTCCCAACGGCCAATACCCATTCGCCTACTTTTACCTGATCGGAATCGGCAAAAGTGGAATACGGTAATTTTTCATCGGCATTGATTTTCAATAGTGCGATGTCCATTTTAGAATCGGTCCCGATGAGTTTGGCTTTGTAGGACTTGTTATTGTTTAGTGTTACTTCCAATTCGGTGGCATCTTTAATCACGTGGTTGTTGGTTACGATATAACCGTCTTCCGAAATGATAACGCCTGAACCGGTGCCGATTTGTTCTTGTTGTTGACCGCCACGTTGACCGTAGAAAAACTCCATTATCGGATTAGATACCGTTCTGATGGAAACATTTTTAACGTGCACGACTGTGTGTACCGCAGCTTCGGCAGCTTCTGTAAAATCAATGGCTTCGCCTGATAATCCTACGGCTCTTCCGTAGGAACCGGAAGCTGTTGTAACGATACTGTCTCTTCCATTGTTATCAAAGAATAATTTGTAAGCTCCTAAAGTAGTAGCTCCGCTTAGTAAAGACACTAAAAATAAACTTGATACTCTTTTCATCGTCTTGTCGGTTTTTTTTAATTGTTTAGTAAAGTTATAAAGTTTCAATTTCCATGTCAATACCCTTTAACGGTCGTTTAACAATTTTTAAGTCAATCTTAAATTTTGCTATATTTGTGGTACTTAACACAGCTATGACAATCAATTTTAACAAATACGAAGGCACGGGGAACGACTTTGTCATGATAGACAACAGAACTGCTGGGTTTCCTAAAAACGATGTGGCACTCATTGAAAAAATGTGTGATCGCCGTTTCGGTATCGGGGCTGATGGTCTTATCTTATTAGAGCAAGATGCGGCTGCTGATTTCAGGATGGTGTATTACAATTCCGACGGCAATGAAAGTTCCATGTGCGGTAATGGCGGACGTTGTTTAGTGGCTTTTGCTAAAAGCTTGCAATTGATTCAAAATGATACCAATTTTATCGCTGCTGACGGACCGCATCATGCAGCAGTTTTTGACAATGGTTTGGTTTCTTTGGGGATGAAAGACGTAAGCGAAGTACATATCAAAGAAGATTATGTTTTTCTCAATACCGGTTCGCCGCATCATGTAACTATGGTAGAAGATTTGTCGCATTTTGATGTAAAAACCGAAGGCGCTAAAATTCGATATTCCGACTTGTACGGAAAACCGGGAAGCAATGTGAACTTCGTCAAGCAACTTTCGGAAAATCATTTTGCTTTGCGTACTTACGAGCGTGGTGTAGAAGATGAAACCTTGTCTTGTGGTACCGGGGCTACTGCGGTGGCTATTGCCATGCATGCTACCGGCAGAACGCAATCGCATCATATTTATTTGGATGTGGAAGGCGGAAAGTTAGAGGTTTCGTTTGTTAAAGAAGGGAATCAATACACCCATGTTTTTCTTAAAGGTCCGGCCACCTTTGTCTTTAGTGGTACCATTGAAATTTAAATCATATGATTACATTAAAGGGATCTAAGATTAACTTGCGTGCGCTCGAACCCGAAGATTTGGAGTTTGTTTATGCTGTGGAGAATGATGAATCGATTTGGGAAGTCAGTAATACTCAAACGCCTTACAGCAGGTTTCTTATTCGTCAATACTTAGAAAATGCTCATCAGGACATATACGAAGCCAAGCAGTTGCGTTTGGCTGTTTGTAAAAAGGAATCGCCAGATGCGATTGGTTTGATAGACTTATTCGACTTTGATCCTAAGAACCAGCGTGCGGGTGTAGGCATTATTATCCAAGATGAAGGTGACAGACATTCGGGTTACGGTAAAGAGGCTTTAGGATTGGTAATTGATTATGCCTTTGGGCAATTGCAATTGCATCAATTGTATGCCAATATCAGTACGGAAAACACAGCGAGTTTATCGCTTTTTACTACCTTTGGTTTTGAAAAAATCGGTGTGAAGAAGGATTGGAATTTTACCCATAATCGTTTTCATGATGAAGCCCTTTTTCAATTGATAAAAAAATAAATCTAAAACAGTTTCGGTTTTGAATAAAAGTAAAATCTTTAAAATTACAGCGGCCGTTGGTTTATTGGTCGTTTTGTTAGTGTATATCAAATTCTTTACAGCTAATACCACTTTTGACAAAGAGGAAGTGTATGTGGAAGTTCCAACCGGCGCTACCTACGATGCGGTACAAAACATCATTTCGCCTTATATCAAAAATATGTCCGATTTTGAGGTGATTGCCCAACTTCGCTCTTATCCCGACAATGTTAAACCCGGAAGATTTTTGTTGAAAAAAGGAATGAGTGCCTTTCAGTTGGTTAGCGCTATGCGAAGAAATGTACCGGTGCAATTGGCTTTTAACAATCAGGAGCGATTGGAGAATTTGTGCGAGCGTATCAGTTCGCAGATTGAGCCTGACACTACTAAATTGTTGGCGACTTTCCGCGACAGTATCTTTTTGCAAAAGAATGGTTTTACCAAGGAGACTGTTTTTGCTATGTTTTTACCCAATACTTACGAATTCTATTGGAACGTTTCGGCTGAAAAATTCAGAGATAAAATGTTGGAGGAGTACAATCGTTTCTGGACCAAAGAGCGATTGGCTAAAGCTGCCGAGTTGAATATGACGCCGGTGCAAGTGATTACTTTGGCCTCGATTGTTCACAAAGAAACTGTAAAGAAAAGCGAGCGACCGACAGTGGCCGGTGTATATTTAAATCGCTTAAGAGACGGGATGAAATTGCAAGCCGATCCTACGGTGATTTACGCTTTAAAGTTGCGTGACAACAATTTTGAGCAAGTGATTAAACGTGTATTGTACAATGATTTGTTCATCGCTTCTCCTTACAACACTTACCAAAACGAAGGATTGCCTCCGGGACCCATTGCCATGCCGGATATTGATGCGATTGATGCGGTTTTGAATCCGGAACAACATAATTATTTGTATTTCTGTGCCAGCGTAGAGCGTTTTGGTTATCATGAGTTTGCCGCTACCATGGCGCAACACGATGTGAATGCTAAAAAATATGCCGATTGGTTGAATGCTCAAGGCACCAAACGATAACTCTTGAAGCACAAGGGTTACATACTTTTTTTTCTGTTTTGTACCTCACTACTTTGGGCACAAAAAGGGTTGAATGCTTTTTTGAAACCTTCGGACACGCTGCATAAAAGTCGACTTAAAACTCTGGTGATTTCCGAAGCCGCGTTGGGAACTGCTGCCTTGGTTGGTTTGAATCAGGTTTGGTATGCCGATTATCCGAAATCTAATTTTCATTTTATCAATGACAATGCCGAGTGGTTGCAGATGGACAAAGCAGGCCATGTATTTTCGGCTTATCATTTGGGTAGTTTAGGGGCTAATGCCATGAAGTGGGCCGGTGCCAACCAAAAGAGTCAGTTGCTTTACGGGGCGACTTTAGGTTTGGCTTTTTTGACGACTGTTGAAGTGTTTGATGGCTATTCGGCTAATTGGGGAGCCTCGCTTGGCGATGTGGCAGCCAATGTTTCGGGTACCGCTTTGTATGTTTCTCAAGAATTGCTTTGGCAAGAGCAACGCATCGTCCCTAAATTTTCTTTTCATACCACGCCTTATGCTGCTGCTCGACCTGAAGTTTTAGGCAGTTCGCTACAAGAGCAAATCTTGAAAGATTACAATGGTCAGACTTATTGGTTGTCGTTTAACATTCATTCTTTTGCCCCTAAAAGCAAAGTACCGAAATGGTTGAATGTGGCTATTGGTTACGGAGCCGAGGGGATGATTACCGGGGATGACGCTTTTGTCAACACTATTTTTCTTCCCGAAAGTAAAAGATACCGTCAATTTTACCTTAGTCTCGACGTTGATTTGACTAAAATTGAAACCAAATCGCATTTTCTTAAGACGATTTTAACAATTTGCAATACCATCAAGATTCCGGCTCCAACGTTTGAAATCAAGGGTTTAGGAGGGTCGAAATGGCATTTCGTCTACTTTTAAAGCAGTTTAACTGCTTGATAGTCAATTTTATAAAATTAGTTGTATATTTGCAGCCGGTAATTTCATGTCGGTGACAGCGCTTGAGAAATAACAATTAATGATTAAAAAAGGAATATTTTACTCAACTATCCTACTAACAGTAGCTTTTATAAGCTCAGGTTTTAAACCTTACAATGCCCAAATCAACTTCAGTTTTGGTGTTGATGAAAATGAAGAACTCCACTATGTTTTTCCTTCTCAAAACAACATAGATTACGTTAATCTCAGAGTGCCGTATACCGGAAGGTATTTTATTGGCTACAAAGAAGCCATTGCGCACAAAGAATCCCAAGGAAAATACAGAAGAATTAATACGCTTGGCTATTTGGGGAAATACCAATTTGGTGTCGGGACTCTAAAGTCAATTGGTATCCATGATAGTTTAGGTTTTTTGAATAATCCGAGACTACAGGAAAAGGCGTTTGTCACATTACTTTCTAAAAACAAATACGAGTTAAGAGATTATATTCGTTATTTTGAAGGGAAAGTAGTTGACGGAGTTAAGATTACGGAATCCGGAATTTTAGCGGCGGCGCATTTGGGTGGAGTTGGTTCGGTTAAGCGTTTTTTGAATACCAATGGGGAACGAAAAATGAAAGACCAATACGGTACCTCCGTGAGAACCTACCTTAGAGATTTTGGAGGTTTTGATACCAATGGCATCCGGGCGATAAAAAACGCCAAGATCAATTAAGTTACATCTTGTGAATGATAAAAATGGTCGGTCTGTTATGCAGGTCGACCTTTGTTTTTTTCCAGTCGGCCACCCGTAATGTCTTGATGTACTCAGTAGGCAGCGTTATATCGGCCGCAATGCACAAATGGGTGTTGGGTTGCAAAGCCGAAAGAATATCTTCTAAAAGTTTGTTGTTGCGGTAGGGAGTTTCTATAAAGATTTGCGACTGATTTTTGTCGCTCGACATTTTTTCAAAGTTTTTGAGTGCCGATTTTTTATCGTTTTTGTCAATAGGTAAGTAACCGTTGAAAGCAAAGCTTTGTCCATTCATACCCGAAGCCATCATGGCCAATAGGATGGAAGAAGGGCCAACTAACGGTACTACCTGAATGCCTTTTTCGTGTGCTATTTTTACAATTACTGCGCCGGGATCGGCTACGCCGGGACAGCCTGCTTCGCTCATTAAACCAACATTGATGCCTTCTAAACAAGGCTTAATCATGGCATTGTGCTCAGACACTTCCGTGTGCTTGTTGAGCAATGCAATTTTAAGTTCGGCTTGTACTTTTTGCGGATTCACCGCTTTGATGAATCGTCTGGCTGTTTTTTCGTTTTCAACGATGTAATGGTTAATGAAGTCGATGGCTCTTTTTACAGTTTGCGGCAATACCTCCATAGGGTCGCTTTCGCCCAAAGTGGTCGGAATTAAATACAGTTTTCCTTTTGGGCTGTCCGTTTTCATGAATGTGCGGCTTTGTTTGTTGAAGATAACTATCTTTAAGGGTGTTTTTCTTGTAGTTTTTGTGCTAAAATGGTGCAAGTTTCATCCAGCATTTCATAAACCATATCGAAACCGTTTTGCAAACCGAAATACGGATCGGGTACGTCTACATTTTCTCCCGGGAAAAGATGGTTGAGTATCATGTCTACTTTGGCTTTGTGGTCATCGCTTTTAGCCAGTTCTAAGACATTATCGTAATTGGAACTGTCCATTACATAAATATAATCAAATTCGTCAAAGTCTTTAGCGGAGAACTGTCGCGCTTTTTGATAGGTAATATCTAAACCGTTTTTTTGCGCAACTACAATCGAACGATGGTCCGGTTGTTTTCCTATGTGATAATTTCCAGTGCCGGCAGAGTCAACGATAAATTTGCCTTTTGGTAATTTAGACGCGAGTATACCTTCTGCCAGGGGAGATCGGCAGATATTACCCAAACAAACCATTAAAATTTTAACGGGCATATTGTTTATTTGTGAGTTGTAAAAAGGTTAAAAACAGATTACAACGATAATTTTTTGTGAATGTCTTCAACAAACTTTTTGAATTGTTTGTCGGTCGAAACCAAGTTGTCAACTGTTTTACAAGCGTGTAATACAGTAGCGTGATCACGGTCGCCGATTTGAGAGCCGATGTTGGCTAAAGAAGATTTGGTGAATTTCTTAGCAAAGAACATCGCCAATTGACGGGCTTGTACTACGTGACGTTTTCTGGTTTTGGATTGTAGGGTGTCTACATCCAATTGGAAATAATCGGATACTACTTTTTGGATGTAATCGATGGATATTTCACGTTTTACATTTTTAACGAATTTCTCTACTACGCTTTTGGCCAAATCCAAAGTCACTTCTTTTTTATTGAAAGAAGATTGTGCAATTAAAGAAATGATAGCGCCTTCCAGTTCACGAACATTAGATTTGATGTTGCGGGCCACGTATTCCACAATTTCTTCCGGCATGTCTACGCCATCGCGGTACAAAATGTTTTTCAAGATAGAAATACGGGTTTCGTAATCCGGTTGGTGCAATTCGGCCGACAATCCCCATTTGAAACGCGACAACAAGCGTTGCTCAATGTCTTGCATGTCAACCGGTGCTTTGTCGGAGGTTAAGATAACCTGTTTGCCGTTTTGGTGCAAGTAATTAAAGATGTGGAAGAAAACATCCTGCGTTCCTGATTTTCCGGATAGGAATTGAACATCATCTATAATTAATACATCAATTAATTGGTAAAAATGGATGAAATCGTTTCGGTTGTTTTTCTTAACCGAATCTATGTATTGTTGGGTGAACACTTCCGCAGAAATGTACAACACGGTTTTTTCCGGGTATTTGTCTTTGATTTCAACGCCTATAGCATGTGCCAAGTGCGTTTTTCCTAAACCTACACCACCAAATATTAACAATGGATTGAAAGAAGTACCGCCCGGTTTATTGGCTACCGCCATACCGGCAGAGCGCGCTAAACGGTTAGAATCACCTTCGAGGAAATTGTCGAAGCTGTAGTTAGGGTTGAGTTGCGACTCTATTTTTAAGTTTCTGATGCCCGGAATTACGAAAGGATTTTTCAGTTCGGGATTCAGGTTTTTAAACGGAGCGTCAACGTCTTGCGATTTTATCGGGCTGCGGTGCGCACTTGGCAATTGTTCCGTAAACGGTTGTTTATTGCCATAAGTGTTTTCCATTTTGATTTTATAGAGTAACTTTGCGTTTTTTCCGAGTTCTTTGGTTAACGCTACTTTCAGTAATTTAACATAGTGTTCTTCGAGCCATTCATAGAAGAATTTGCTGGGTACCTGTATGTACAAAGCATTATCAGTAAGTTCCACTGACTTAATCGGCTCGAACCAAGTTTTGAAAGCTTGTTCCTGAATATTGTCTTTTATAAACTCTAGACAGTTTTCCCATACCGATTGCGCAGTTTTGCTCATATTTTGGTCTAAAATTAGTGTAATTATTGATAGGTTTCTTTAACAAAAGTGACAGGATAAATGTCCTGTTTTTCGGGATAACAAATATGTGAATAAAATTCTTTAAAAAAAATTTAAACGGTATTGATTTTTTAAAAATATTGTTGTAATGAGATTTTAAAAACTAGATTAAAAGCAAAAAAAGCAGATGAAAGAACATCAAATTCAAGTTAGGGTTCGTTATTCCGAAACCGATCAAATGAGTGTAGTTTACCACGGGAATTATGTGCCCTATTTTGAGATGGGACGCGTGGAATGGCTTAGAAATAAAGGGATTTCATATAAATCGATGGAGGAAAGCGGGATAGCCCTTCCGATAGTTTCGATGACCATAAACTACAAAAAGCCAGCGCGTTATGACGACTTACTTACAGTTATAACCAAGTTCAAAAGTCAATCCTCAGTGAAGATAGAATTTGATTGCGAAATTCGCAACGAAAATGATGAGTTATTAACAACTGCACATTTTGTGTTGGTTTTTGTGGATGTAAAATTGGGGAAAGCCATTCCGCCGCCACAATATATTTTGGATGTGATGAGCCATTAAATTTTTTGAATCTCAATTTCAAACAAATGAGTAAAAATGTCGAAGATTTTTTCGGCATTTTTTTTTCGTGTGGCTACTACCATTTCGCAACTTTCGTTCATGTTTTGGGTCACTATTGTCAGGTTGTTTTCTTTGATAATGCGCATCACCTTATTCATGTTTTTATAATCGAATGCTATTTTGTAGTGTATGTCGATTGTTTTTTCGACGATTTCGGCTTCTTGTAATACCATTTGTGCCGCTGTTCGATAAGCTGAAATCAAGCCGCCAACACCTAACTTGATGCCTCCGAAAAACCGAACCACTACTACTACAATATTGGTGAGTCCAAATGACTGAATTTGTCCGTATATAGGCATGCCGGCTGTATTACTGGGTTCGCCGTCGTCATTAGCTCTGTAATAAAGGGTGTCTGTGCCCAGTTGGAAGGCATAGCAAAAATGCACCGCGCCGTAGTGTTGTTTGCGCAATTGTTCCAAGTGAACTTTGATTTCCTCTTCGGAAGTAACCGGAAAGGCATAACCGTAAAACTTACTGTTTTTTTCTTTGTACAGTATTTCCGGTGCCGCAGAAGCAATGGTATTGTAGGTATCTTTCAATGAAATGAAACTTGAAATTTGTGACTTTGGGCGCTAGAGCGGCAGGTGTTTTTGTTCGAACAAGTTGACTACATCTTCCACGCCGGGTTGTAAATTCCAAACATGCAAGCCCAAGCTTTGCGCTATATCGGTATTGTCTTTTTTATCGTCTATGAAGAGTGTTCTTTTAGGCGATAAGTCGTGTTTTTTGAGTATAGTACTGAAAATTTCCGGCTCGGGTTTTCGCATGCCCATTTCATAGGAGTAATATACTTTTTCGAAGCAACGGTAGAAATCGGTGTAGAAGGACATGCCGACTTTGTGCTCAAAACGACTGATGTGAATCGAATCGGTATTGGTTAACAAAAACAGGCGGTATTTGTTGGATAGCATTTGCAAAAATTCTAATCGGTGCAAGGGGAAATCGCCAATTAACGAATTCCAAGCTTTGATAATCTCTTCTATAGAAGCGTTGGGAATGAATTTTTGAAAACTTTGTATGAATTCGAGTTCACTGATTTGCCCTTTTTCGAACAAATCATTTTGGGCTAACAACTCTTCATTCGGACCGTCCAAACCTAATTTTTTGAACTCTTCAATGGATTTTTCTTTTTCTAAATCGATGAAAACATCGCCAAAGTCAAAAATGATAGTGTTAATCATGGTTCAAAATGATGTTTAGTTGGTCGGTTTTAATTTTTGTAGTTTTTCCGATGCGATTCAGTTGCGGTGCCGGAATGCCTTTTCCTACAATTGTATCACTCACAAAAACCCTGGCTTCATCCCAAAGACGGTCATCAATAAACGTTTGCAGTGTTTGTCTTCCGCCTTCAATGATGATGGATTGCAAGCCCAATCGGTAAACTATTTCAGCTATCTTGTGCGATAGTTGTGTATCAAATGTAATCATTTCTATGCTAACATTTTCGCCAATTGTTAAATTTTCTTGTTCGGTAATCACGACTGTTTTGGTTTTGCCATCGTTTACAAAGTAGTTTGAGTCGATTTTTCCGTGGCGGTCTAAAACGATTCGCGTCGGGTTTTTTCCGGTCCAATCGCGTACATCCAGTTTAGGATTATCGTCTAAAACCGTTTGTGTACCCACTAAAATAGCTTGCTCTTCCGCACGCCATTGGTGGACTAATTGACGGGAATATTCGTTGGATAACCAAACCGGCTCTTTTTTACTTTTTGTCAAAGGCGCTATAAATCCGTCACTGCTTTCTGCCCATTTCAAAATGATATAAGGTCGTTTTTTATTGTGATAAGTAAAAAAGCGTTTGTTTAACGAAAGGCATTCTTTTTCCAATACCCCAACGGTCACTTCGCAGCCGTTGTCTTTTAAGCGTTGGATGCCGGTTCCGGCTACTTTGCTGAAAGGATCGATGGTGCCTATTACCACTTTCGGAATTTTGTGGGCTATGATTAAGTCGCAACAAGGCGGTGTTTTGCCAAAGTGACTACAAGGTTCTAACGAAACGTAAATGGTAGACTCTTTTAGCAGCGATTTGTCTTTGACTGAATTAACAGCGTGTACTTCGGCGTGAGGTTCACCGGCTTTTCGGTGCCAGCCTTCCCCTATAATTTTGCCGTTGTGCACAATGACACTGCCTACCAACGGATTAGGATACGTAGTCCCTAAGCCATTTTTGGCCAATTGGATACAGCGCGATAGGTATTTTTCATGTATCTTCACCACACAAAAATAAGACATTACTTTTAGAATGAGTGACTTTATAATTCGGGAAATCCAACCGCATGATAATGCGCAAATTGCTGCGGTTATCCGAGCCGTTTTTATCGTAGATCAGTTTCCGAAAACCGGAACCGCTTTTGCTGATGTGCAACTTGATTTTATGTTTGAAACCTATGATCAACCACGGGCTGTTTATTTTGTGGTAGAACACGATGGTAAAATAGTTGGTGGTGGCGGTATTAGTCAGTTGGAGCACTCAACCGAGAACATTTGCGAATTGCAAAAAATGTATTTTTTACCCGAAGCCCGAGGGAAAGGTTTGGGTTTTCAAATGATACAACGGTGTTTGGCTCAAGCGACCGAATTCGGCTATGAAAAATGCTATCTCGAAACCTTACCCGAAATGAAAGCAGCCCAGCATTTGTATCAAAAATCGGGCTTTGAATACCTTTGTGAACCTTTGGGTAATACAGGTCATTCTACTTGTCCGGTTTGGATGATTACAACATTAAGTCCCAAAAAATAAATTCGAAATCCGATGTTGCTTAAAGACTATAAAACCACTTTCCTTAACGAACTTTCTTCTTGGTATGACGAAAAGGAAATAGAAAGTTTCTTTTACTTGATGTTGGAAAGTTTCCACCGCAAAAAGCGCATTGATTTGGCGTTGGAACCTGCAATGGAGATGGATGCCTTACAGTTGTTGCGCTGGGAAAGTGCTTTGGCGGAACTGAAAAAGCATAAACCGATTCAATACATATTAGGCGAAACGGAATTTTATGGCTTGCCGTTTTTGGTCAATGAGAGTGTGTTGATTCCGAGACCGGAGACAGAAGAGTTGGTTTCGTTGATTTTGAAAAGTACAAAGTACGAAGTGCGAAGTACAAAGTTGAGTATTTTGGATATCGGCACCGGCAGTGGTTGTATTCCGATTGCGTTGAAGCAAAATTTACCCGAGGCGGAAGTTTATGCCATTGATGTTTCCGAAAAAGCATTGGCTATGGCTAAGAAAAATGCGGAGTTGAATCAGGTTGTCGTCCATTTTAGGTTGCAAGACATTCTGGTGATGGAAGATTTAGGGCAATCATTTGATATTATTGTATCCAATCCACCCTATGTTAGGCATTTGGAAAAAGCTGAAATCCAGCCGAATGTATTGGAGTACGAACCGCATTTAGCCTTGTTTGTAGAAGATAACGACGCCTTGCTGTTTTACCGAAAAATTGCGGCTTTAGCGCAAAAGCATTTAACAGCTAACGGTAAGTTGTACTTCGAAATTAACCAATATCTCGGTAAAGAAATGGTTGCTTTGGTGGAAAGTTTTGGTTTCACGAAAGTGCAATTGCATCAGGATATTTACGGTAATGACCGAATGGTATCGGCTGTAAAATAAACTGTTATTCGTAACGCAAGGCTTCAATCGGGTCAAGTTGTGAGGCTTTGATGGCCGGATACAAACCGGAAACCAGTGCCACTATAAAACTGGTGACAAAGGCCGCCATGATGGCTCCCCACGGAATGACAAAATCCCAATCGGCGACTAAGCAAATTATAAAGCCAATTAGTATTCCGAAGATAATCCCGAAAAAGCCACCCATTTGTCCGATGGTTAAGGTTTCTATAAAAAACTGAAAGGCGATGGTACTTTTCTTAGCCCCTAAAGCTTTACGAACACCGATTTCCCGAGTTCTTTCAGTAACTGAAACCACCATAATATTCATCAAGGCGATGGAAGAACCTAAGATGGTAATGATACCCATAATCCAAGCCGACCATGATAAAAAACCGGTTAATTCTCCAATGCGATTGATCAAATCATCGCTGCGGGAAATTCCGAAGTTATTTTCCTCCACCGGATTCAATTTTCGAATTTTTCGCATGGTGATGATGGCATTGTCGATAGATTCGTCGAGCAATTCTTTCTTTGATACCATGCTGCTTAAAGAGTAATTGATATTGGGTGCTGAAAATAGGGAGCGCGCTACTTGAATCGGAATCATTACTCGCAAATCCTGGCTGTTTCCGAAAGTGGAACCTTTTTCCTTAAGTACGCCGATGACTTTAAATTTCGCCCCGCGCACGGAGATGATTTTATCGATAGGGTTGGTGTCTTTCAGCAATCCTTTGGTGGCAAAGTCGGAGCCGAGGATACAGGAATATACGTTGTTGGAAATATCAAAAGAATTGAAGTTTCGGCCTTGGGTTACTTCTAATCCTGAATTGGTTAAGTAGAATTCGTCGATGCCTAAAACGGAAATTTCCGGGTCGGTTTTTTTGTTTTCAAATTTTACTTCGGCGTTAGAAGTAGCCATGAAGGACAAGGAAGTTTGGGTAAAAGGCGTATTGAATTTTTCTTTGAAAGCCTTTGCTTCGGGATAACTGATGATGGGATTGATTTTTTCAATTGGTTCATTACCGCGGCGTCTTCCGGTTGATTCGTATTGGTTGATATTGAAGGTGTTTGAACCCATGGAGGCAAAACTCGAGTTGAGGTTGTACTCAATGGCGGTAACCACCGTTAAAATACCTACTAAAGCTGTGATACCAATAGCAATAATAACCACCGTTAATATGGTGCGAAGCAATTGCGCCCGAATAGAACCCAACGCAATTTTAACGTTTTCTCTGAATAATCCAATCATAACGGTTATTTGACACGAAAATACAGCTTTTGTTACAAGAATATTGCAAGGCGGGTGGAAATAGTTTTAAAAAATAAGATATTTGCAAAGCAATATCAGATATTAAATATCAGATATTAGATATTTAAAATCTAAAATTTAATATTTCAAATTAACAATGGCACAAAAACCAAGTATTCCTAAAGGCACGAGAGATTTTTCACCTGTTGAGGTATCGAAACGCAATTATATCATTTCGATTATGCGTCGTCATTTTGAGCAATTTGGGTACCAGCCTATAGAAACACCCTCGTTTGAAAACTCTGAAACCCTTATGGGGAAATATGGGGAAGAAGGCGACAGGCTGATTTTTAAGATATTGAATTCCGGGGATTATTTGGATAAAGTTCCGGCGGAAGAATTGCAAAACCGCAATTATAAAAAACTCACGGGAAAAAATTCCGAAAAAGCTTTGCGTTACGATTTAACCGTGCCTTTTGCGCGTTATGTAGTGCAACACCAAAACGAGATTGAGTTTCCGTTTAAACGCTACCAAATCCAACCGGTTTGGCGTGCTGACCGTCCGCAAAAAGGACGTTTCAGAGAGTTTTACCAATGCGATGCCGATGTGGTAGGTTCTACTTCTTTGTGGCAGGAAGTTGAGTTGGTACAATTGTACGATTCGGTTTTTGCGGCTTTGGGATTAGCAGGCGTGACGATTAAAATTAACAATCGCAAAATTTTATCCGGAATTGCTGAGGTTATCGGTGCTTCGGATAAATTGATTGATTTTACCGTGTCTTTGGATAAGCTAGACAAGATTGGGGAGGAAGGCGTTAAAAAAGAAATGTTGGAGAAAGGCATTTCGGAAGCTGCTTTGTTGAAAGTGCAGCCGTTGTTTAGTTTTACCGGAAGCATAGCAGCAAAATTAGAAAAATTGTCACAGTTGTTAGCCACCTCTGAGGAAGGCAAAAAGGGTATTGAGGAACTGCGTTTTATTTGTGACAACGTCACCCGATTAGGGTTGCAAAAAGCCCAATTGGATTTGGATGTGACTTTAGCACGCGGATTGAATTATTATACCGGAGCCATTTTTGAAGTAGCGGCACCTGAAGGCGTGGCCATGGGTTCTATAGGCGGTGGCGGAAGATATGATGATTTGACCGGTATTTTCGGATTGAAAAATATGAGCGGCGTTGGGATTTCTTTTGGTTTAGACCGTATTTATTTGGTGTTGGAAGAGTTGAATTTGTTTCCGCCTACAGTTAGTACGTCGACCCAAGTATTGTTTTTGAATTTTGGCGAAAGTCAGGCTTTTGAAGCGATGAAAGCAGTAACAAGCTTAAGAGCAAAAGGCGTTAAAGCAGAGGTTTATCCGGATGCGGCTAAAATTGATAAGCAGTTTAAGCATGCCGAGCGTCGTCAGATTCCTTTTGTAGTTAAAGAAATCAAAGGAGATTTATTTACTTTGAAGCACCTAATAACCGGCGAACAATCGGAAACTGATGTAGCGGGTATTTTAGCGAAATTAGCTTGAGTGTGATTAGTAATAGCATAATTTTACATTTTACAGTTAAAATAAATAAAAACTCTCCGCAGCAAAACGGAGAGTTTTTTTTGTCAAATCCAATTCATTAGTTAACCATAATCTTTTTGCTGATATCGCCTTTATCGGTTGCGATTTTTACAATGTAAGTTCCGGTACTTACATTGCTAACCGGTAAGTGCATTTCGGTTGCTGATTGGTTTTCTAATGACCAATCGGCTACTTTTTGCCCTAATAAGTTGTATAGTTCCACCGATTTAATGGTAGCGTCCATCAATTCGTTTTTGATGTGAATGGTGTTGTCTGTTTGCGTGTGCATCACAGCAATACCATTTTGCAATTCATTATCATTGGTTCCCAATGAGCTGCTTGTTGAGAATCTCAAGAAGAAACGATTTTCGATAGTGCCCGCCGGTAAGTTAATTTCAAACGGCTGCGATTTGATACTGTGGTAAATACCGGTAGTGTTATCGAAGATATACACTTCTTGGTCTTCCGCCAAGTTTTCTTTGGCATCCAAGTTGAATTTTACATTTCCAGCTGTAGCATTTTTGATGCCTAACGGATAGCTGTTGTTGGCATTAAAGTAACTGTCGCCAATGATATTCAATTTTGATGTTCCCTGCATGAAATACATGTCGCTCGCTAAGGTTTCTGCACTCAAAGCATCGTAACCATTGTCGAATCCACTGGTTGCAAATTGATTCATAAACCCTAATAACAATTGACGGTGGTAATTGTTAGCCGACACAAATCCCAATCGTAATTTGGTAAATTGTTGTGTTTCAAAAGTGTCTTCGGCATTGATGGCCGCTTGAGCAGTAGTCATCATTCCGGCATTTCTGAATAAGTATTGCGAGTTCGCATTGTCTTCTTTGATAAAGATGCGTTGACTGTTGTTGAAGGTAATTGTACCACCTGTTGCATTTCCGCTGACAAAGAATCCTTGTCCGACAGGAATGAATCTTTTAGCTAGTTTATCACTGATTCCTAATCCGCTGATACCGGCCGGAGCTACAGGAGCTGTTCCACCCACTTTAGTATAAGTAGCATAGCCACCTTGATATTGTATAGTATTGTGGGAATTATTGGTGCTGTAGTGTTCCCAGAACAATAAAGTTCCGGATATTGACCCAATGTTATCATCGATAAATTTATCGGCATCAATGGCTGACGGATAAGGGTTTCCGCAAAGGTTCAAATTGTTAGCTGCTACTGAAGAAGTAATAGTCCCGTTGTTTGGTTTACCCACGAAAGTATAGTTTTGTTTCGGAGTAGCCGCACTGGATCCTTTCAAAGTGAACCCTTGTCCGGCTAACAACGTACCGTTTTGGCCTACTGTAGTCCAGTTAGCGTAACTGTTGGTCAGGTTTTGGAATTTGAAAATCCAATAGCTACTCAAAGTGATTGGGCTGGTAGCACTGCTGTTTACGCCTGTTGTCCACTGCATGTTTTGTGGTGTAGCGGTTGTACCGTCTTTCATTACACCTGCTACTGTATAACCGTGGTTTATTGTAGTGTTATTAATGCTACTTACCGGTGAAGACCAATAGTTGTAATTGAATTTGTTGGATTGTCCGGTTTGATCTCTTTCGATGAATCCTGCACTTGCAGCATCCAATTCGCTGTCGGCTGTTTGCACTAATTGCGATTTGCCGCTCAAGTCGATTTTACCGTCTAATTTTAAATACCATTTGTTTTCCAACTTATTGTCGTTGTTCATGTTTACTGCAACTCCCGGATTTATTATCATTCCCATTGTTGTTACATTTGATGGTTCAGTGATGTTGTGGTTTACTTGTACTATTGCATAATCATATTCGTTTAAGTCTAAGCCTCTGATGTCTTTTGTGCTGTCATTTACCGCAGTAGCAAAGCTTCCTGTTGTTCTGGTTACAAAAGGCATAGGTGCTTGCTGGGTGTAAATATTTTTATGGTTGTACATTTTCATACCCGTTACTGTATCGAAGCCCGGTGTTACTAAGTCATCTACGATATCATCTTTGTAAGTATCCATGCGATAATAACGAATCAAGTTGGCATAAGGTAGTGCTTGAATGTCTCTTGGGATAACGGTTCCACGAACCTGTGATCCATTGTTTTCAATTTCTTGGTATACCATTCTTTGTAATTGGCTGTCAGTTAAAGCCACATTAAATAGTCGCACTTCATCTATTTTACCATTGAAGAATTGATTAGCAGCAGCGGGGTTTTTACCTAAAGTGAAGTTAGTTGCATCGGCTTGAATGCCTCCGGAAACTGCTTTTGTTGCAATCAACCCTCCGTTTAAGTATAATTTTAATTCACCGCCTCCGATAGTTGCAGCCACATGGTACCATTGTGCGGTATTAAGCGCATCAGTACTTGTTACAGAGGTATTGTTAACCAAAGCTTCGAGTTTTCTGTCGCTGTTCACTTTGATTTGGAATTTGTCTTGACCTACTACTACACCTTCATTGCTGTAACCGTTTCTTAAATCAATCCAAGCCATTAGAGAGGCATTGGCCAATCCGCCCACTATAGGAGCACTTTCTGCGTAGTCGTTTCTTCCGTCAAAATCCAATAACAATTTTTTGTTTAAGTTTCTTGGCGAGCCTTTTACAGCCGGATTAGTATCGAATGCATCTAGGATTCCGTCTCGGTCAGCGTCGGCAGTTCCGTCTACTTTACCATCGTTGTTGGTGTCGATATTGTCATATAAAGAAGTTGTAATATCGAAAATACCGTCATTGTTTGCGTCTAATTCTAAGAAATCAGGAGTGCCGTCACCATCGGTATCTTGTGCATAGCTTCTGGCTATGGTACCGAAGTTAGTCGAGTTGTCGTAGATGTCTAAAATTCCGTCTTTATCTGTATCGATTCCGTCCCCTTTTCCATCATCGTTGATGTCGCCGTCGCCGTTTAATACGCCGGCTTCATTTACATCAAAGAAAGAGTCGTTATCACTGTCAAAATCTAAATAGTTTCTTAATCCGTCTCCATCACTATTCAATACATTATATGTTCCGCCTGAAATCAAAGCTGCGATGTAATCATTCATACCATTGTTATTGGCATCAGTCCAAAGAGAAGGATTGCTCTTGTCGAAAGTTGAAGTATTGTTGCTGTATTGTTTGAACCCAGCCTCTTCAACATCCGGAATACCGTCGTTATCAGAATCTAAATCTTCTGTATCCGGAATACCATCGCCGTCTGAGTCGATACAACCTTGGTTGATTACAATTTGTACATCGTCGATAAAATTACCGATTGAGGCGCTACCTGAACCGGTATAACCGGCTTGGAATGTAATAACGATTTGGGTTTGTCCCACCGGTATACTGTAAATTCCTGAGTAAGTTCCCCATGCTGTATTTCCGTCTACCATTTCCACGATAGGCGTTGAGGCCAATGCATCGGCTAAAGAACTACCCATTTTTACGAAAGCTTGGTCAACGCCTGATCTTCCTCTGTGTTTGATAGACCAGTTGATTGTTCCACCGGCACCGTTTAAACAAAACGTTTGGTATAATATTCCGGGTACATTAGCATTTAATTCGGCAAATTGATTACCACTAGCCGCCGGCACACCATTGAATCCGCTACTCCAAATTTCGATGAAGTTTTCGGCACTGGTTTGCCAACCGTTTACGCTGCTGGTTGGTAGGATAGCATAACTTGAAGCAGCAATTACAGGTGTTTCAAAACTTCCGTTTACGAATGGGTCACTTAAACAAGTTCCGCATTCTATGATATCGGTTATACCATCGTTGTCATCATCAATATCAATACTACTGTCGACCGAGTCGCCATCGTTGTCTTGTAAACCTCTTCCGGAAATATTGAATCGGTAGTTAGTTTCATCAGCATCGTTGTTGTTGATATAAATTGTACCGGTTCTTACTCCGTTAGTAATAGGGTTGAATTCGACACTAAAAGTTGCTGTACCACCAGCCGGGATTACTGTAGGGGTAAAAGTAACGGTATAGTCATAATTATTACTGCAAGTGACTGCTGAAACAGTTAACGGAAGGCCTCCAAGGTTTTCGATAACAAAACTGTTGGTTGCGCTCCCACCTTCAACTTCCACACTACCAAAATCGGTGTTTCTTGTGGCGGTAATGACAGTATAGCCATTACTTATTGTGGCTCCATTTCCTTTAACATTTATTTCCTTGTCGGTTACATTGGCTGATACTGCGAATGAATAATTACTTTCATCGCTATCGTTACTGCCAATTGTGATGGTGGCTGTTCTTGTTCCGGTTACAGTTGGATTAAATACAATTGTAAGTGTTTCTGTGCTTCCGGGAGCCACTACATTGGAAGATACACTCAGTGTGTAGTCTGCTAGAGAAGAAGTTAACGAATTGATGTTTAGGTTGCTGGTACCAACGTTTTGTATTACGAAAGTTCTGGTTGTTGCCGAAGACCCGAAGTTGGTTCCCAAAGTTGTTGAGATGGTAACTGAGCCGTTAGCAATGTTGGTTGGACCTGCACCGCCCTGCACATTGATTTCTTGTTCCGTTCCGGTACCACGTACTGCAAAGGTATAAGTTCCTTCATTACTATCATTATTGTTGATGGTAATCACACCATTTCTGGTTCCTGCAGCTGTAGGGTTAAAAGTTACCGGTAAGGTAACTGAGCTGTAAGCCGGAATGGTGGTTGCCGGGAAAGACACCAAGAAATCCGGACTATTAGATGATACTGATGTAATGGATAGACTGTTAATTCCAGTGTTTTCTATGGTGAAGTTGTTGGTTACACTACCTGAATTGATATCTGCATTACCAAAATTTGTGTTTCTGTCGAAGGCGATAGTAGTACTTCCTGAAGCTATATTTATAGTATTGCCTTTCAGGTTAATTTCTTTATCGGTAGCCGTACCTGAAACTCTGAAAGTGTATGTTCCTTCGTTGGCATCGTTGTTTAAAAGTGTTATAGTAGCTGTGCGAGTCCCTGTGGCTGTAGGATAATAAACTACGGTTAGTGTACCGGTTTCACCGGCAGGGATTGTACTCGGTGTGAATGTTACGGTATAGTCAGCAATAGAAGATGAAGCTGATGACAGTGTTAGTGGGCTTGTTCCTGTATTTTGAATACTGTATGTTCTAGTTCCCGGTTGCGAACCGAAGTTAGTGCCCAAAGCATCAGAAATAGTTGTTGAACCATTGATTATATCTGTAGGGACAGTTCCTCCTTGAATGTTGATTTCTTGTTCTGTTCCGATACCTTGCACTACAAAAGTATAGGTTCCTTCGTTATTATCGTTATTGTTAATTTGGATTACTCCGTTTCTGGTTCCTGTTACAGCCGGATTAAAAACCACTGTTAGGATAGCTGAAGCATTCGGTGCAACAGTACTTGAGGAAACTGTTGCTGTAAATTCACTGTTGTTGGTGGTAACAGAGGATATGTTAAGATTAGCAATTCCTGTATTTTCAATAGTAAATGTTCTTGTTTCTGTACCTGTATTTCTATCGGTACTTCCAAAGTCGGTATTTATAGCTGTAGCTATGGTAGTGCTGCCGGAAGCAATATTGGTTCCGTTAGCTTGTAAGTTAATTTCCGGACTGGCAATACCGCGAACAGTAATATTATCGATATAATAAAATTCAGCACTGTCAACCCCAACGCAGTAAATGCGAAATCTTACACTATTGTTACTTGCGGGTATATTATAGACAAAAGGGTTTGCAGAGGCGTCTGCCGTCCCGTAGGCTAAGTTTTTGTTACTGTTACCATCTACCAGTTTTATAGGTGTTTGGTAGTTGACTCCATTGTCATAGGAGAACTGAATGAACAGATCTTCATCCATGTCAACGCCAAGTGAAGCGAAGTTTGTGCTGACTTCAACATTGGTGTAACCGGTGATGTCGATGTTTTCGAAAGTGGCATACATTAAATTTCCTCTAAAACTCAACGCGGTGCTTCCTGCAACACCAGTTCCCGGTGCTGTAGTAATATTGCTTGCAGAGGTTACAATGTAGCTTAAATTATCTAATGCTACATTTTCAAAGGTTTGACTTTTAATAGTTACCTGTGAAAAGGCTGCTGCTGAAAATAAAAACAGCAGTAATAAACTTCTTTTTTTGAAATTGGATAATAATTTTTTCATAATTCTGGGCTTAATTATGCATTATTGTTTTTTTGAAGATTATTTAATTCTTCATTTGATTATTTTGACGAACCAAAACTAGGTAAAAGGTTTGAAATAATCGATAAAAAGCATAAAAAAATCGATGAAATGCACATTAAGTTATTTTGTTTAAGTAAAAAGACTACAAAATTATTGATTTTTTAAAGTTATATATTAATTAGAAAAACTTGAAAATGGGTTTATACTGAACAAAAAACGACCCAGTAAAACCAGATCGTTCTTTAACAAATGAATTTCTTTGAAGAGGAATATTATTAATGTTGGATTATAATTTTCTTAGTTGTATTGCCTTTGTCGGTAACTACTTTAACCAAATAGGTTCCGGTATTTACATTATTTATGGTAATATTGATTTCATTTTGAGTAGTATTTTCCAGATTCCATGCGTTTACTTTTTGTCCAAGCAAGTTGTAAAGTTCAACACTTTTGATGTTACATTGCAAAGCTTCATTTTTGATTGTTAACGTTTTACTATTCATAGGATGAATGATTTGTAATCCGTTCCAAGTCGCATTTTGAGTTGATAAGGCCGCTCCGGTGCTGAAGCGTAACGAAAATCTATTTTCAAAAGTCCCAGCAGGTAAATATACTTTGTAAGCTTCTTGTTTTAGGTTGTGGTAGGAGTTAGTTAAATTATCATACAAGTAAATCGGCAAAGATTCTTCTGAGTTTTCAAGCTCATCAATGTTAAATCTTACATTGCCCGGGGTGGCATTTTTTACTCCGATGGCATAAATGCTGTTTGGGTTAAAATAACCATCAGCCATGATGTTAAGTTTATAGTCTCCCGAAATGAAATACATATCATTGGTTAAGGTTTCTATGCTAATACCGTCATAACCGTTATCGTAGCCTGAGGAGGCATTGTGATTCATAAAGCCCAATAAAGTTTCACGATGGTATTGATCGGCCGAGTCGTAGCCCAAACGAATTTTCATGAATGATTCTTCTTCGTCAGTATTGCTTTCTTCTGTTGTATTTTGATTTGAACTTCGGAATAGATTATAAGAAGCAGAGGAGTTTTCTTTGATGAAGATTCTCTGGTTGTTATTGAAGTTTATTGCACCGCCGGTTGCTGATCCTTTAACAAAAAAACCTTGTCCAATGGGAATATATCTTTTTGGTTTTTTTGAACTTGACCCTAAACCGCTAATTCCGGAAGGAGCCACCGGAGCTGTTCCTCCTGTTTTAGTATAAGTGGCATAACCTCCTTGGTAATCAGGTGAAGCATGTGAAGTATTGGTGTTATAATGTTCCCAAAAATATAATGTTCCGGTTATGCTTGAGGCATTATCATCAATAAATTTATTGGCATCGATAGCGGAAGGATAAGGGTTTCCGGTCAGGTTTAAATTGTTGGACATTACTGAAGCAGTAATATTACCGTTATTAGGCTTTCCTACAAAGGTATAATTTTGATTGGCCGTAGCTGCACCACTTCCTTTTAAAGTAAATCCTTGTCCGGGTAAAACAGTACCTGTGTTGCCAACATAGGACCAGTTGGCCGTTCCGTTAGGGAAATCCTGAAATTTAAAAATCCAATATTTTGACAACGTTACCGGGCTTGTTGGCGCACCATTTACTCCGGAGGTCCAAATTGGATTTTGTGGTGTTGAAGTGGTTCCGTCTTTTAAAATGTGGTTTAAGGTGTACCCATGATTAATGGTGCTGTTGTTTATTGAACTAACAGGAGATGACCAATAATTGTAATTAAATTTATTAGATTGTCCTTGTTGGTCTCGCTCCAAAGAACCTGAACTTGTAGGGTCTAAATCGCTGTTGAGAACTTGAATGAGTTGAGATTTACCAACCAAATCAATTTTACCGTTTAATTTTAGGTAGTGCGTAATTTCAATTCGGGTATCATTAGAAACTGAGTAGGTGTTTTCATCCACTATTAACCCTAATACTCTGTTGTCTGAATTTGAGAAAATATCGTGTTTTGTTTTTACGATATTCCAGCTAATAGGGGTAATATCGTCAACAATAGAAATGCTATTAGGTGCATAAATTGAGGAGTCACTTGTCCAAGTTGATTCATTTGTCCACGAACCACTTGAAAAAGATTCGTAAGGAAGCGGAGCTTTTTGAGGTTCAACGATTATATTACTCTCTGATACTAAATATCCACGATTGTCATTTAATGAATCGTCATTAATATGAGTTCCGATGAACGAATTCATAGTGTAATAAGCCGTTAAGGCAGACCATTTAATAGTGCTTACATCATTTCTTGATAAAGTATTGGGCATCAATGCTCCTTTGGTATCTAAACCGTTCTGACTGATTTCTTGGTTTAAAATAAATTTTAACTGACTGATTCCTATAACCCTGTTCCATAAGCGGAACTCATCTATTTCCCCTTTGAAATAGTTTCTGATATCTGATTTATTTCTGTATTCTGCCCCAATTATGAATAGATTATTGTTGACAAGCGGAAGGGCTGATACTTGACTTTTGTCTAATACACAATCAATGTATAAGGTTATTCTATTGTTGGTAAAAGTTATGGTTACATTATGCCATTTTCCATTTGGAATAGGAGTGTTCGAGGTTAGCATAGTTCCACCGCTCCAAACCACATTAATCTTGTTGTCGGGAGATAAATATACTCTATAACCATTTACACCATTGAATTTTGACACTATAGTTCGGTCACTGTTAGCATCATTTTGCCCATTGGGTTTAATCCAAAACATTATGGTAAAAGAAGTCGCCAGATTGTTAACGTTGCCAAATTTAATATAATCATCAGTCCCGTCGAAAGTAACTTGATTAGAGCCTATGCTTTCTTTGGCCACCCCAAAAGTAAAAAACTTCACCCCGTCGAAGTCGTAATTTGCAATTTGGTTAGTACCGCTCGAGGTAAGAAAAACAGTTTCTGTATTGGTTGTAAACGATTCATCATCTGCTATGATTAGTACATAAGCATTATTGCCTGATAGTGCAGGTAGGTTGCTTAAGCTTGCGGTAGGAATTGAAATAAGGCTAGTACCAACATCACCTCCAGTTTCCACAATTTTCCATACCTTATTGGTGATATCTGCTACCGTTGTCATTCCTGATCCTCCTGCAAAAGAGAGAACCAATTCGTTGTCGTTTTCAAACATGTTCCCATCGTTATCCCCCCAAACCAAAAAGGATCTATCTGTTCCGAAAGAGTTAGTGTTGGAAGCATTGTTGGGCGCTATAGTTCCCAAACCAATTTTGAGCATAGGTTGCGGATTAACATCGGTGTTTTGCTTCTTGTTTGTTCCGGCATTATCATCTCTACCTATTAAATCGACGTTGTTGTCGAAATAACTGTTGGTTGTTGCGTTCCAAATGATAGTCCCGTTGGAGTCATAAAGATTTTGTCCAAAACTGATAGTAGTAAATAAACAAATGAAAAGTAAAGCAAAACCGGTATGCTGTAAGTGGGTAATTTTTTTCATAACTGTAAGGGGTGTTAGTTAATGAATATTATTCAGAAATGATTTAAGAAATTCATCTCTTTGGATTGACCTTACGAAGCTACGTACTTTAGTCTTTTAATCGATTAAAAGCAAAATAAAACCGATGAAATACACGTTTTTTCATTAAATATATGTATAAAACTTATAAAAACTAAAGTGTTTTGTGAAGTTTAGCGCTAATTATTTGAATTTCAGAATAGTGCAGAAGAGAAATATAAATAAAAAAGGCTCGGTGTTAACCGAGCCTTCGTAGTAGCGAGAGAGAGATTTGAACTCTCGACCTCAGGGTTATGAATCCTGCGCTCTAACCAACTGAGCTACCTCGCCAAGACATTGCATTCCCTGAATGCGGGTGCAAATATAAAATTAAAATCATTGGTTGCAAACATATATTGGTTATTTTTTTTATTTTTAAAAAACGTTTTTTTTTTGATTTTATATTCTATATATTTCCAAAAAATTTGTTCAGACATGAATCAAAAAGTACGTTACGAACTCGAGTTTCCTGTAAACTCCTCGCCGCAATTGCTCTATCAATATATTTCTACTCCATCGGGTTTGCAAGAATGGTTTGCTGATAATGTAAATTCGAGGGGAGAGTATTTTACTTTTATTTGGGATGATGTAGAAGAAAACGCTCGATTGGCCTCCAAAAAAACCGGTGAGAAAGTTAAATTCAAATGGGTGGATGACAACAAAAAAGATACTGATTATTACTTTGAGTTAAGAATTTTAGAAGATGAAATTACCAAAGATGTCTCCCTAATGGTTGTTGATTATGCCTTTGAGGATGAAATTGAAGAGTCCAAACTATTGTGGGAAAATCAAATCTCCGATTTAAAACACGTTATAGGTTCTATCTAAAATCCTATTTTACACTTATATTTGTCCCGTCTTACTCAAAATATAAGACGGGATTTTTTATGGTAAATTTTAATGGAATTATTTCCGAAACCGATATTCAGTTAACTGTTTCCAATCGCTCTTTTCTTTATGGAGATGGTGTTTTCGAAACGCTTAAAGTAGTCAATAATAAAATTTTATTTTTTGAAGATCATTACTTCAGGTTATTGGCTTCCATGCGAATAATACGCATGCAGATTCCAATGTCTTTTACGTTGGAATATCTTGAAGAACAAATATTGGCATTGGTCAACAAGCAAAATATCCAAGATTCGGCTAGGGTAAGACTGACGGTTTTCAGGAATGATGGCGGTTACTATACGCCTGTGGACAACAAAGTTTCATTTGTAATACAAGCTTTTGCTTTGTCTTCACAATCTTATGCTTTAAAATACGTAGAATTTGAAGTTGATTTATACAAAGATTTTGTCGTAACCAAACAATTGCTTTCTACACTAAAAACGAATAACAAACTCATTCAAATTACTGCCAGCATTTTTGCTCAGGAAAACGGTTTAGATGCTTGTTTGTTAATTAACGAAGATAAAAATGTTGTGGAAGCGGCTAACGGTAATCTTTTTATGTTACTCGACAATCAATTGATTACTCCACCACTGAGTGAAGGTTGTTTAAACGGTATAATGCGCAAGCAAATTCTTAAACTAGCCAAAGAACTTGACAGAATTGAGGTAGTTGAAAAGCCTATTTCTCCATTTGATTTGCAAAAAGCCGATGAGTTATTTATTACGAATGTGATTGTCGGCATCCAACCCATTACAAAATACCGCAAGAAAGAATTTGGTCAAGAATTATCCGAGCAGCTGTTGGAAAAACTCAACACCTTACTGTTGGATTAATTTAAGATAGGGTTTTCAGGTGCATTTGACCAAATAAGGTACTCACCACCAAGTTCGATGATTTTTTCCTTCCAAAAGTGAAGAGAAGATTTGCTAAGGATATCCTTCTTGTAGATGTTTTTACTCAGTATCCAAGAATTGGATTGCATTTCATTTTCCAATTGTTCCGAATCCCAACCGGTGTAACCCAAGAAAAAACGAATGTTTTTCTTTTTGATTAGGCCTTGATTGATTAGGTCTTTGGTTAATTCAAAATTGCCGCCCCAAAATATACCGTTGGATATTTCGATGCTATTCGGAATCAAATCGGGAACATTGTGGATAAAATACAAGTTGTCTTGTTCTACGGGTCCGCCATTGTAGATTTTAAACTTGGCCTCTATTTCAGGAATTAAATCTTTGATAGTATATTTTAAAGGTTTGTTTAGGATGAAACCTACTGATCCGTCCTCATTGTGATCCGCCAGTAAAATTACAGACCTGTTAAATGACAAATCCCCGATAATCGAGGGTTCGGCTATTAATAGCTGCCCTTTTTGTAATTTTTCTGAAATCATTTCCCCCAAAAATTTTATTAAAATTGGGAAAATTTTTTTACAAATCCAAAAAAATTCGACAAAAAACAAAAAAACCATCCCGATGCATCGGGATGGTTTTTATATATCAGAAGAACTAATTTATTAGTTTACTGCTCCGTCTAATTCAGCACCAGCTTTGAATTTAACTACATTTTTAGCAGAAATTTTGATAGTTTTTCCAGTTTGAGGATTTCTTCCGTCTCTCGCAGCTCTCTTAGAAACTGACCAAGAACCGAAACCTACTAAAGATACTCTTCCGCCTTTTTTCAAAGTACTACCTACATTTCCTAAAAATGATTCTAAAGCTAATTTTGCAGCAGCTTTTGTGATTCCAGCGTCAGCTGCAATTGCATCGATTAATTCTGATTTGTTCATAATGTTAGTTATTAATTGTTGGTTAAACATTCTGTTAATGATAACAAATTTAATAGGAATTCCTTACCACACAAGAGATTTGGCGTTTTTTTGAAGGTTTTGTTGATAACTTCGGGGTTTTGTTGATAAACCACGACTTTTTACCGATCTTTTTCTTTAAAAACGGTGTCAGACCTTATTCTGCTTGCGCTCTTTCGGAAAACGACACGCCGTTTAACAATTCATGAGCGGCCATTTTTTTCTTTCCGGGCAATTGCAAACTCAAAATCTGAATAAATCCATCTTTAACCGCTACTTTAATCTCTTTTTTGGTAGTTACGATTTGACCTACAGCCAAGGGGTGTGATTCTGAAATGGCTTTGGCCTCGTATAATTTTACGTTCCATTCTTCACCATTGTCTTTAAAAAAACACCAAGCCGCCGGATACGGCGATAAGCCTCGGATTAAATTGTGAATCTCTGCAGCCGATTTGTGCCAATCCACTTTGCAATTGTCTTTGTTGAGTTTGTAAGCGGTTTTAATATCGGCATTGTCTACTTGTATAGTAGTTGTTACGTTCCCGCTTTCAATTAATGCTAAGGTTTCGGTCACGGCTTCACTACCTAAGACCATCAAACGATCGTGTAATGTTCCGGCTGTTTCTTCAGAGCCAATCATTGTTTCCTTGCTCAAAATCATAGCGCCGGTATCTATTTTATCGTCGATAAAAAAGGTGGTCACGCCGGTCTTGGTTTCACCGTTAATTATTGCCCAATTGATAGGCGCCGCGCCGCGGTAATTAGGCAATAAGGAAGCGTGTAAATTAAAAGTGCCCAATTTCGGCATACGCCAAACTACTTCAGGCAACATTCGGAAGGCTACTACGACTTGCAAATTGGCATTCAAGCTTTGCAATTCCGCTAAAAAAGTTTCGTCTTTGAGGTTGGTTGGTTGCAGCAATCTCAAGTTGTTAGCCAAAGCATATTCTTTAACGGCTGAATATTTCAGTTTCTGACCGCGACCGGCCGGTTTGTCGGCAGCTGTAATCACACCTA
The DNA here is from genome assembly GCF_024710485.1 of Flavobacterium sp. GTDB lineage: Bacteria > Bacteroidota > Bacteroidia > Flavobacteriales > Flavobacteriaceae > Flavobacterium. The sequence continues at coordinate 50,822 of NZ_JANJUQ010000031.1, read as the reverse complement.
CCACCTCGTAGTGATTTTTGATAATGGTGTCCAAAATGCCAACGGCAAACTCGGGGGTGCCCATAAAAACAATGCGTAATTTTTCCATTATGTGTATAAGGTACAGTGTTCTATTTAGTTATGTGTTTTCTTTTAGCCACAGATTACAGGATTCAAAATGATTTCTGTAATCCTTTTTTAATCTGTGATCATCTGTAAAATCCTTGGCTTAAATTATGGGTCAACATGTTTTGTCAACGAATATAAATTATTCGACTTAATGCTGATCGTTTTTTCCTCCAACAATTTTTGCAGGGCAAAGATAACATCGTCTTTGGGAAGTTTGGTCAATTTTTGAATATCTCTCGAATTAAAGTCTTGTAACTTCAATAAGTCAACAATTTTTTCGGTAGCTGTTTCAGGCGATATGGGTTTCTTATTTTTATGGATACAATACGAACAAATGCCACAATCTTCTTTTTGATCTTCGCCGAAATAGGCCATCAGTAATTTGCTTTTGCAAGTCTTTTGGTCTTCGCAATACGCCAAAACAGCTTTGAGTTGTTCGGTTTTTAATTTGTTTTGGGCTTCGAGGTATTTGGAAACCCGGTTTATCGTGCGCTCGTCTTCTCTGACTTCGTTAAAAGTAATGGTAGCATCATTGTTTTTGGCGATCATTTCGATGATGTTCTTTTCTTTTAAGTTTTCCAACAGCGAAAGGACTTCGGTTTCGGTTCGATTGGATTTTTTGGCGACCAACGAAACATTCAAAGCGGTTTGCATTTCATAAACGCCCGGATAAGTGCGCAAAATGGTCAACAGTATGGCTTCGTCATTGGGATGTAAACTTATGTAGCGAATGACTTCTTTGGACGAAATAATGAATTGCAAGCTGATTTTTTCCGAGAACTCCTGAGACAATATAATAATGCCTTGCCGATCTAAAAACTGTAAAGCATTGTAAGTCTTCACTGTTGGGAAGTTGTATTTGGTACAAAATTGATGCAAGTTGAAACCAAATTGTTCGTCGATGCCTTCGCCGTAAGCAATTTGAAAATAGTTGCACAATTTTGAAAACACCGTATTTAAAAATGCCTTGTCCGGCAAAATATTGATAAATTGAGCTTCGGCATGTAAAATATCAGAAGGATTTTGCAGCAACACAGCAAAAGCTTTGTCACCGTTTCTTCCGGCACGACCGGCTTCCTGGTAATAATTTTCAAGGTTTTGCGGCAAGTGCAAATGCACAACTGTTTTTACATTCGCTTTATCTATGCCCATGCCGAAGGCGTTGGTGGCCACGATAACTTGCGCTTTTTCTTCCATCCAAAGTTGCATTTGTTTTTCCTTGTCTTTAGCCGATAAACCACCATGGTAAAACGTAGCGGTAAATCCCAAACTTTCGAGTTGTTTGGCTGTGTCTGAACAGGACTTTCTGTTGCCGACATATACTATAGATGGCTGCGGGTTTTTATGCAGTATTTGTTGTAACAAATGGAGTTTGTCTTCGGTTTCAAAAACCATATAAGCGATGTTTTCCCGATAAAACGATTTGGAGAAAACTTGTGGCTTGTTCAATTGCAACTGAGCGATGATGTCTTCTTTCACTCGCGGTGTCGCCGAAGCTGTCAGGGCTAAAAAAGGGACTTTCGGGAAGTATTCTTTGAGCTGTGCAATCTTCAAGTAAGCCGGTCGAAAATCATGGCCCCATTGCGATACACAGTGCGCTTCATCAATGGCGATGAGGTTGATGGGTAAATTTTTGAGGCGTTCCAAAATCCAGTCGCTTTGCAAACGCTCGGGCGAGAGGTATAGGAATTTATAGTTACCGTACTGACAGTTGTCTAACAAATCGATGATGTCATCTTGGTGAATACCGCCGGTTAAAGCGATGGCTTTGATGCTTTTACTTTGGAGGTTTTGCACTTGGTCTTTCATTAAGGCAATCAAGGGTGAAATGACCAAACAAATCCCTTCCATCATCATCCCCGGAACTTGAAAACAAATTGATTTTCCGCCGCCCGTTGGCATCAAGGCAAAAGTGTCATTACCGGCCAATACCGATTGGATAATGGCTTCTTGCGGCTCTCGAAAAGCTGTATGCTTCCAGTATTGGGTAAGGATTTCGAGTGGTTTATCCAAGTTATGCGTTACGAGTTATGAGTTATGGATTAACTCAGTTTATGGGTTAAAGGTATAAAATAAGATTGAGTTGTAATTACAACAAATGTGTATTAAGAAAGCTGATGCAAAATAAACTGAATGCGTTCTTCCACACTTCCGCGCGGTACTTCGATGAGTTCGTAACCGTATTTTTGGTAAGTTTCCAAAAGGTGTCCGAAGATAAGTTTGGCCTGTTCAAAGTTTTCGTAACGGGCTTCGTCGCTTTCGTAAATTTCTTCCCAAGGCGGTAAAACAAACACTTTGGAGTACTGATGTTCGCGGCTGGCTTGGTCAAAAAACGCCGGATAGCTGTCGCCTATGTAGTGCATGTACGCTAAGATGTCCGGAATGCCTCGGTCTAAAAACACTATTTCTGATACATCTTCGCGGGCTTGTTGGTGTTGCTTTTTTCTACCTTCAAGTAGTAATTCGCTGAAAAGCAGTGGTTTTTCCAAAAACAATTGTTCTATGCCTTGCTTTTTGGCCTCGAGGGTTATTTGTCTTGAAATTTCGGGGAAACACGCATAACCTTGTTCGATGAGAGCATCGATGATGGTGGTTTTACCGGTGCCGGGACCTCCGGTGATGACAATGAGTTCTTTTTTCAAGAGTTTTGGAAATATTACTTCGTACAGTCGGCCTTTGGCCTCTAGTGCGGCAAATTTATTCAAACTAATGGGATATAGAAAAGGATTTTTATTTTTTATTTCTAGCGTTGCCCAAAGTGCGATAAGTTGCTCCTCTAACCCCGATTGGAGTCTCGTTGTCAGACGAGACGTAAAGCGGGAATACGGCAGGCTGAAACAACCCGAACCTTTCGTTCAAAAAAATAAATAAAACGGATGGATTTCTGCAACAGAATCTGAAATCAATACTGTATATTTGCCTTTATTTTTTGATGTAATGGACAAGAAGACAGAAGAATTTTATATCAGATTGCGCGAGGAGTTGGCTAATACTTCTACTTGGCCGAATGAGTACTTGTACAAGTTTATAGTGCCTACAGACGCCAAGAAAATTGAGGAAGTGGAAAATGCTTTCGACAATATGGGTGCTGTGATCCAAACCAACCAATCTAAGAACGGAAAGTATACCAGTATATCTGTCAATGTGATGATGGAAAACCCGGACAGCGTGGTGGAAAAGTATATTGAAGTATCAACTATTGAAGGAATAATTTCACTATAATGGCAGAAAAGTATATAAAAGAGAATGCCAATGATGTGGTTTGTCATTTGGAATACAATGCCGAAAGACCGCATTTGATTATACCGGAATACGGTCGTCATTTGCAAAAGTTGATCGATCAAGCTACTGAAATTCCGGATAGGGAAGAGCGCAACAAAGCGGCCAAATACATCATTCAAGTGATGGGAAGTTTGAACCCGCACTTGCGAGATGTGCCTGATTTTCAGCATAAATTATGGGATCAAATCTTCATCATGTCCGATTTCCGCTTGGATGTTGATTCGCCGTATCCTATACCAACGCGTGATGTAATCAACTTAAAACCGGAGCGTTTGCCTTATCCGCAAAGAAATCCGAAATACCGATTTTACGGCAACAATATCACGAACATGATTAATGTGGCCAACAGCTGGGAAGAAGGTGAAATGAAGAGTGCCTTGGTCAAAGTGATTGCCAACCACATGAAAAAATCTTATTTGAGTTGGAACAAAGACACGGTGACCGACACCGTTATTTTTGAGCATTTGTATGAATTGTCCGGAGGTAAATTGAACTTATTGCAAAGCAGTGAAGAGTTGTTAAATACTAACGATTTGATGCGTACCAATAAAAAAATGTCCAACAAAAACCAACCGCAACAAAATAACAACAAGCAAAACAAAAACAAAAACGGGAAAAAGAACTTTCAAAAGAATACTAATCAGAAATAAAGGTGCTAAGGCGCTAAGGTTCAAAGGTACTAAGGCCTCAGAACCTCAGAACCTCAGTATCTCAGAACCTAAACTATATGGGAACATTCAAAATAGAAGGCGGTATCCAATTAAAAGGGGAAGTACAACCGCAAGGCGCGAAGAACGAAGCTTTACAAGTGTTATGTCCGGCTTTATTAACCTCGGAAAAAGTTAGAGTAACCAATATTCCGGATATTATCGACGTGAACAAGTTGATAGTATTGTTAGGAAACTTGGGCGTTAAAATTCAGAAAAACGGTCCGGGCGATTATACTTTTCAAGCCGATGAAGTGAATATCGATTATTTAAAAACAGAAGCGTTCAAGAAAGAAGGCGGCAGTTTGAGGGGTTCGATTATGATAGTTGGTCCGCTTTTAGCGCGTTTTGGTTGCGGTTATATTCCGAAACCCGGCGGTGATAAAATCGGAAGAAGACGTTTGGATACGCACTTTGAAGGGTTTATCAATTTGGGCGCTAAATTCCGTTATGAAAGAGAAGATCACTTTTACGGCGTAGAAACCAAAACCCGTTTGAAAGGAACCTATATGTTGTTGGATGAAGCTTCGGTAACCGGAACGGCTAACATCGTAATGGCAGCAGTTTTGGCCGAGGGAACAACCACCATTTACAATGCCGCTTGCGAACCGTATTTGCAACAATTGTGTAAAATGTTGAACTCGATGGGGGCGAAAATCACCGGAGTAGGTTCGAATTTGTTAACCATTGAAGGCGTTGAAAAATTAGGCGGATGCGAACACCGAATCCTGCCGGACATGATTGAAATTGGTTCGTGGATTGGTTTGGCTGCTATGACACGCAGTGAAATTACTATTAAAAATGTGAGTTGGGAAAACTTAGGTGTCATTCCGAATGTATTCCGCAAATTGGGGATTACCTTGGAGCAAAAAGGTGATGATATTTATATTCCGGCACATACCAAAGGGTATACTGTGAAAACCGATATCGATGGTTCGATTTTAACCATAGCCGATGCACCTTGGCCGGGCTTTACACCGGATTTGTTGAGCATCGTTTTGGTCGTAGCTACGCAAGCCAACGGCGATGTGTTGATTCACCAAAAAATGTTCGAAAGTCGTTTGTTCTTTGTGGACAAATTGATTGATATGGGGGCCAAAATCATGTTGTGCGATCCGCACCGAGCCGTGGTTATGGGACACAACTTCCAATCGCAATTAAAAGCCACTACCATGTCTTCGCCTGATATTCGCGCGGGCATTTCGTTGTTGATTGCTGCGCTTTCTGCTAAAGGTACTTCCACCATTCAAAACATTGAACAAATTGACCGTGGTTACGAAAGAATCGACGAGAGACTTCGAGCTTTAGGAGCTAATATTGTGAGAGTTTAGTTCAGTGTTCAGTGAAATAAAATAAAATTCCAAATGCCAACTTAATTGATTGGAATTTGGAATTTTTTTATTGGAATTTATAAAACATGGAAACCTATATCATCGTTTTACTTTGTATTGCTTCATTTTTTGCCGGATTTGTAGATGCTATCGTGGGCGGCGGCGGTTTGATCCAAACACCGGTAGCCATGATATTGATGCCGAATTTGTCGGTGGCGAGTATCATCGGGTCGCTTAAAATTCCGGCTTTCAGCGGAACGAGTTTTGCCGCCTTTCAGTATTTAAAGCAAGTGACGCTGAATTGGAAATTGCTTCTGCTCATGTCGGTTGTGGCTTTTGGTGCTGCTTTTGGCGGTTCGGCTTTGCTGACAGTTGTAAGCAACGATTTTATGAAGCCACTTTTGTTTTTTATCCTGATTGGATTGGCGGTTTATACTTTTAAAAAGAAAAACTTCGGGCAGCAACAAGAAAAATCCCATTCGGTAAAACGACAAATGGTTTACGCTGTTCTCATCAGTTTGCTGGTGGGTTTTTACGATGGCTTTATCGGTCCGGGCACCGGCAGTTTTTTGGTCTTGGGTTTTGTGTCTATTTTGGGATTCGATTTTTTACACGCTTCCGCTAACGCCAAAATGGTGAACTTGGCCACCAATTTCGGTTCGATTTGTTTGTTTGTACTGAAAGGTAAAATTATTTGGGCTTTTGCTATTCCGATGGCTTTTTGCAATGCCTTAGGAGGATGGCTCGGTGCCAAATTGGCCATAAAAAAAGGAAATACCTTCATTAGAAAGTTTTTCCTTTTTGTGGTAATCCTCACGCTCTTGCGTTTTGGGTATGATGTTTTCTTCGCTTAGAAATTCAAGCCAAACATAATCCCGTCGCCTTGGTAACCGTTTTGGTAAGAGCGCACGTAATCGATGCGTAAAATTCGGTATTTGCCAAACCCTAAGTTACTCAAACCGGCTGAAAATTCCTGGTACGGATTGCGGTTAGGAATGGAAAGGTTTTTGAAGCCTAACACCAATTTCGATTGCAATTTGTTCAGCAACGGAATTTTATTCATGATAAATCCTTTGTCGTTGTATTCCAGGTGTGTTTCCCAATAGCTGTCGTTCGTACTTGCCGCATAATAAGGCAACAAGTTGAACTGATTGGTGTACGAAGTGCCGAAAACCACATGCGTTTGGTTGCCATTAAAGTGTTGGAAATCTACAAATGAAATGCCGTCGGCATTGAAAAACTTCCCGGCTTTGGTATTGATGTCAATTTCGCCTTTGTTTTTTAAGGTCAATGAATATTGCAGGCGTGCCGAAAGCTTGTCGTAGTTGTAATTGTCCTCATTGCCGGCCATGCCTTTTTCGTAATTGATGGCAATCGACGGGTATTTGTCGTTCCCCAAATTGTATTTGCCGTCCGGACGGGTAATGTATTCTTGTCCGAATTTGATTCGGGCGCCGATGTTCATCTTCACTAAATTGTGGCGATCGATGATAGCAGCAGTTTCATCCAACGGCAACAACGGATGGTTCGAGCTGTATTGGTCTTCCGATTTGATAACGGCATAATCGGTAGTGTTGAACAACGGTTTTCTTTCGGCATATTCCAATCCGAAACTCATGTCTAAGCCATTGAACATTTCTCGGGAGAAGTTACTTGCGATATAGTTCTTCTCGTATAATTTCATGAAATTGTTTTTGAAGAACAAACTGCTTACCGAGTTAATTAATTTAGAAATCGGTTCTTCTCGGTTGAATTGGTTTACCGAATTTCCGCCGAAAACGGATAAATAAGTTTTGCTTTTATTGCTGAGTTTAGAAGAGAAAAAAGCGGTTGGTCGGAATCGCTCGTCCGAGAAGCCGTAGGCTAGGGAAGAACCAAATTGGTAATAGGTTTTTTTGTCTTCATTTCTTTTAAAATAAGACAAACCAATATTGGTATTCCAACCCTGAACCGTATTGAATGATGTATTTAATAAAGGTCCGTTGTAGTTGATTGACCATTTTTTAAACGAATTCGAATAGCTGTAACCGTTCAAAATATCGGCGAAACCGAATTTGTTTCTTTTGGCATCAATCGAATCCAGGTAGGTTTTCGACTTTTTCTTCTCTTGTAAAGCATCTTTTTTGAGATAATCGGTAGTCTCTTCGCCGGTTAGCGGCACCGGACGGATGGTTTCCCAAAAAGTGTTGTCTTTTTTATTGGCATCTTCCTCAAACCTGATGACTTCGGCTTTGAAGGTTTTCTTTTCAAATTTTTCCGGAAACGTAAAGTTGGTGAATACATAGGTAAATCGCCCGGACATGTTAATGCCGAAGATACCGGCGTCGAAATCAAGGGTTTGTGTATTTTTAGCCCAAACTTTAGTGGCGTTGTTGTAGCTGAAGTTTTGTTTTAACGATAGCGTATTGAGTGCCGGATTCTGAATTTGGGTTCCGGTAAAACTCACATCTACGGCATAAATCGCGTATGTATCGTCGACTATATAAATGTAACCCGACATCACCGGTTCGGTTTCGCGACGTGGGATGATTTTGATTTTGTTGATTTGTTGCTGGTTTTCTGTAAAGAAAGAACCTTCAAACTGATAACGATAATAATTAAACGCATTGTCAGCTATAGGTGAAACCACATTTACGTCGAATTCCAGGTAATTGTCGTAGAAGTCGAAGTTGGCCGATGACGCATTGTTGAAACTAAAGCCGTTGTCTCGGCCGCTGACTTTAGACGCAATAATTTCTTCCTTCATTTTGTCCGGTTTTTGAAACGTAATTTTGGAAACCGTTTCAGAAAGATAGAGTATGCCGCTACGGGTGGAATCTATGATTTCGTCAAAAACATCGAGCTTTTGCCCTAGTATGGTTTTGGGTAAATTTTTGACTCTGAAAATCCCGCGAGAATAAAAATCGGCGGTATAACGTGCGGTTTTGGCTGAGTTTTCTTTTTTGTTTTTGATGGCGTTTCGGATGATTTCGTTGGCCGGATTGTCTTTCATGTTGATGACTACTTCATTTAAGACGATATTTTCTTCGGCCATCACTACTTCTATTTCTACCGGTGTTTTATCAATAGTAACCACTTGCTTGGTCGTTTTGTAACCCAAGTATTGAAATAATAATGTATGGTTGCCGGGCGTTTTAATGTTGATTTCAAATCGGCCTTGCTCGTTGGATGTAGTTCCGTTATAGGTGTTTTCCTCGAAGATGTTCACAAAGGGTAGCGGATTTCCTTTTTCGTCGGTTACTTTGCCGCGGACTTGGGCTAAAGTAACAATACTAAATAATAGAGTAAAGGCGTAAAGTAGTTTTCTTAACATAAGTAAAATAGGTTTATAAAAACGATTGCAATGCCAATTCATAGCTTTTCAAACCAAACCCGATTACAATGCCTTTGGCGTTGGGGGAGATAAACGATTGATGGCGGAACGACTCACGAGCAAATGTATTAGAAATATGCACTTCAATAACGGGTGTTGTGATAGCTTTAACAGCATCGCCTATGCCCACAGAAGTATGGGTGTAAGCCGCTGCGTTTAAGACAATGCCGTCGTATGAAAATCCGACTTCCTGAATTTTGGTGATGAGTTCACCTTCTATATTGCTTTGAAAATAACTCAACTCAAGGTTAGGGTGTTTCTTTTGTAAGTGTTGAAAGAAGTCTTCAAAAGTGGTGGCGCCGTATATTTCAGGTTCTCGTTTGCCTAATAAATTTAAATTAGGGCCATTTATTATCATGATTTTCATAAGAAGAATTTTAAGTAAAAATAAAAAACCGCTGTCGAACGGACAACGGTTTGGGGCTAAACTTTCTTTTTTTATCAGAAACGATAACCTAGCGAAAGTTGAATCGTTCTGTTTTTGACTTCAGCATTTTTGTTGGCTTCGGTTAAACCGGCTACATAGCGCGCTTGGAGTAAGAAATGGTCGGTGATGTTGTAACCCAAACCACCGGCCAAGCCAAAATCAAAGGTTTCGCCTTCAAACTGATCTTGCACATTTTCATTGACTAAGAACGAGAATTGCGGTCCGGCTTCAAAACTCAGCTTGTTTTTAGTCAGGTAAAATTTGGCCAAAACAGGCACTGTAATATAATTGTAGTTTATGTCGTCGAAAGCCGCTCCATCTACTTTTGTTCCTTGGGATGAGTAAACCAACTCCGGTTGCAAGGATAAGTTTTCCAATACCTTAATTTCCATCAAGGCACCAAAATGAAAGCTGGTGTACGTTGAGCCCTCAACGGTGTTGCCTTCTAAATTGGCAAAATTAGCTCCGGCTTTTAATCCGAATTTCAGTGTTTGTGCTTTTAAGCCTGTTATACTGAATAACATAACGAATAAAACAATGACTCTTTTCATAGTGTAATAGTTTAAAGTTTAAATTCTATTTACAGTATAAACGGATGAAGTTGCATTTTATTATGAATCTTTATAATTAAGCGTTGCACCGCTGAGGTCTTAGATTTGGAGGGTATTTTTGATTTGTTAAGAAAAGCATAATTTTGCTGTTTAAAATGTAAAGTGTTGTATGACAGCATTTTTCGTCTTTTAAATTGTTAACAACCTTGTTAATAAGTCAAATTCCCCTGATTATTCCTATTAATCTAATCTTTTAACTTTGCCTATATTAATTTTAAAATTAAACAAACATGAAAAAAATTATTTTAACTATGGCTGCTGTATTTGCTGTATCTTTTGCAAATGCACAAGACAAAAAAGATGGAGCTTCAGGGCAAACTTCTAAAGGGAAATGGTTAGTAGAAGCTAATACTGGTAACGCTATGTTAGGTACAACTGGTTTTTACTATTCATCTCAAGACGGTAACTCAGAATACAACGTAGGTTTAGACGGAGGTTACTTTATCATGGATGATTTAGCAATCAAAGCTGGTTTAGGTTTTGGTGGTGTAAGCTTCGACGGTGGTTCTGCCAGTGCTTTTGCTTACAGATTAGGAGCTAAATACTATGTAAAAAGTATGATTCCTGTAACTTTAGACTTAACAGGAGCTTCTGGTGATGCAGTTGAGAACTTCGCTGGAGAAACTCCAATGTGGTTAGGAGTTGGAGCTGGTTACGCTTGGTTCATTGGTAACAATGTATCTATCGAGCCAGGTTTACGTTACAACCACAGTTTGAATGACAAATATACTGATAAAGCTGTTCTACAGTTCAACATCGGTTTTGCTTTACACTTCTAATAAGTGAATTGCTAAGATATGAAACCTCTCGATTCGAGAGGTTTTTTTTTGATTTAAGTTTAGCGTAGTGTGAATAAAATACTACTTTTGTCATCTAATTTTAAACATCTAATAATGAAAAAGTTTATTGTTGCTATTGTTGCCTTGTTTGGTTTTAGTTCCTTGCAAGCTCAAGAAGTTAAGTATGGATTGAAAGGCGGTTTGAACATCGCTAATTTAAATGTTGATGAAGCTGGATTTCCAAGTACCAGTTCTATTGTTAATTTTCATATTGGTGGTTATGCCGAAGTTATGATAAACAAAAAGTTTGCTTTCCAACCGGAACTTTTATATTCCGCACAAGGAGCAAAATTTGATTTTCTTTTTGATGATGGTTCAGGGAATTTATATGATACTGAAAACACATTTAAATTGTCTTATATTAATATACCTTTAATGTTCAAATACTATCCTGAAAGTAAATTTTTCTTGGAAGCCGGTCCGCAAGTTGGTTTTTTGACTTCTGCTAAGTTAAAAGTGAAAGTAGTTGGCTTTGGTTCTGATACTCAAAATATAGATGAAGCATTTAAAAGTTTGGATTTTGGTTTTAATTTGGGTGCCGGGTATAATATTTCAAAACGCGCCGTTATTAATGTACGCTATAACTTAGGTCTTTCTAATATTGGAGAAAATGCTGAAGGTGAAAACGGTAAAGTAGTCAATAGAGTGCTGTCTGTCTCGCTAGGTTGTAATTTTTAATGATATGTATCTGCAATTAAAACCTCTCTATTAGGGAGGTTTTTTTATACCCGTACATTTCGTTTCTTTGTGGTATGAACTGGAATCCGTATATTAAAAGTTTTCAATCGTATCTTAAAATAGAGCGAGGCTTGTCGAAGAATACTATTGCGAATTATACTTTCGATTTGGAGCGGTTGTGTGCTTTTTTAAACGAGAATGCTATTAGTGTGGCTCCCGAGAAGATTACGGAAGAAACCATACAACAGTTCATTTATACCGTTTCAAAAGAAGTCAATGCGCGTTCGCAAGCCAGAATCATCTCCGGATTGAAAAGTTTTTTTTCGTATTTGATTTTTGAAGATTATCGGGCCGACAGTCCGATGGAATTGATAGAAGCGCCTAAAATTGGTCGGAAATTACCCGATACCCTCACCGTAGCAGATATCGATAATTTAATAGCTGCTGTCGATTTATCTACCCCCGAAGGCGAGCGCAATCGTGCCATTTTAGAAACCCTCTACAGTTGCGGGTTGCGGGTTTCCGAACTGGTTTCGCTGAAAATCTCCGATTTGTTTTTCGACGAAGGATTTATCAAAATTACCGGTAAAGGCAACAAACAGAGATTTGTTCCGATTGCCCCAAACACGCAACGCTACATCGAGTTATACAGGAATACTGTTCGAAACCAACTTGATATTGCCAAAGGTCATGAAGATACGTTGTTCCTCAATCGCCGTGGTAAGCAGCTTACCAGAGCAATGGTGTTTACTATTGTTAAAACCTTGGCAGTTAAAATTAATTTGCAAAAAAATATCAGTCCGCATACATTACGACATTCTTTTGCGACACATTTGTTAGAAAACGGGGCTGATTTGCGCTCCATACAAATGATGCTTGGTCACGAATCAATAACAACCACAGAAGTTTATGTTCACTTAGACCGCACACATTTAACACAAATTATACATACATTTCATCCGAGAAAAAAGTAGTTTGTCGGTTTTTTGGTTATTTTGCCGCGTCAAAAAAGGCATAACCCCAAACTGTTTACCATGAGATTTAACGAAATTTTTGTAGTGGATGATGATAAGGTTCATCATTTCATGATCAAGAAACTATTGCAGAACAATCAAATCAATGTCAATCCGAGTTTTTTTGAAAACGGTTTTGAGGCTTTAAATGGTTTGAAAAGTTTACACAACAGTGGAGAAAATCTCCCCGATATGATTTTACTGGATATTAACATGCCGGTTTTAGATGGTTGGCAGTTTCTGGAAGAATTCAAGTCGATTAAAAGTGAGCTTTCTAAAGAAATAATTATACACATCATTAGCTCTTCTGAAGATACTGAGGATTTCAGTAAAGCCGAATTCTTTAAAGAAGAAATCAATAACTATTACACCAAGCCCGTAACCGGTGCGTTGATAAAAGACATATTCCAATAAAAAAGGCGACTTTTAAGGTCGCCTTTTTTTTATTTTACTTCGCAATATTTACCGCTCGGGTTTCACGAATTACCGTAATTTTTACTTGACCCGGATAAGTCATTTCGGTTTGTATTTTCTGAGAAATCTCAAACGATAAGTTGGCTGCCATATCATCGCTTACTTTTTCGCTTTCTACAATTACACGTAGCTCGCGTCCGGCTTGGATAGCATAAGCGTTTTTCACACCGTTGAAACCGAAGGCAATGTTTTCCAAGTCTTTCAAACGTTGGATATATGAATCCAATACTTGACGACGAGCGCCCGGTCTGGCTCCAGAAATCGCGTCACAAACTTGAACAATCGGCGAAATCAAATATTTCATTTCAATCTCGTCGTGGTGTGCTCCGATAGCATTGCAAACTTCTTCTTTCTCGCCGTATTTTTCAGCCCATTGCATACCTAACAAAGCGTGTGGTAAATCACTTTCGGTATCCGGCACTTTTCCGATATCGTGTAATAAACCGGCGCGTTTGGCCAATTTCACGTTCAATCCTAACTCGGCAGCCATGATACCACACAACTTTGCAACTTCGCGCGAGTGCTGTAATAAGTTTTGTCCGTAAGACGAACGGTATTTCATTCGACCAACTACTTTGATTAATTCCGGATGTAAACCGTGAATTCCTAAATCGATTACCGTACGTTTACCCACTTCGGCAATTTCTTCTTCAATTTGTTTGGTAGTTTTGGCTACCACTTCTTCAATTCTTGCCGGGTGGATTCGACCATCGGTTACCAATTTGTGTAATGACAGACGGGCGATTTCTCTTCTCACCGGATCGAAACAAGACAGGATGATGGCTTCAGGCGTATCATCTACAATAATTTCCACACCGGTAGCGGCTTCTAAAGCGCGGATATTTCTTCCTTCGCGACCGATAATTCTACCTTTCACATCGTCAGACTCAATGTTGAATACCGATACACAGTTTTCAACAGCTTCTTCGGTTCCGACGCGTTGTATGGTATTGATGATAACTTTCTTAGCTTCTTGTTGGGCTGTAAGTTTCGCTTCTTCAATGGTGTCTTGAATATGAGACATTGCTTTGGTTTTGGCTTCAGCTTTAAGGCTTTCTACCAATTGTTCGCGCGCGTCTTCAGCAGACAAGCCTGAGATTACTTCCAGTTGTTCTACTTGACTTTTGTGTAGTCTTTCTAATTCTTGGTGCTTCTTATCGAGCAACTCAATTTTAGCCTCGTATTCTTTGGTTTTGGCTTCAAAATCGTCATTGATTTTTTTAGCTTTAGCCAATTCGCTGGATACTTGCGATTCTTTGTCGCGGGTTCTTTTTTCTACTTCGGCTATTTTTTTGTCTTTGTTTAAAATCTCTTTTTCATGTTCCGATTTCAATTCCAAAAACTTCTCTTTGGCTTGCAGCAATTTGTCTTTCTTGATGTTTTCAGCCTCAATATTAGCATCTCTTAAAATTGAGCTTGCTTCTTTTTTGGCGTTTTTAATCATGTTGGAGACATTGCTTTTCTCCAGGAATTTGGCAATTCCGAAACCTCCGCCGAGTCCGGCAATTAGTGCAATTATTATTAGTGTAATTTCCATGTTTAAGTTAGTATTTATCTATAAAAAAAGCCTACATTAGGTGAATGCATAAACTCGTAAAGACAAGTTTTGAGCTAACTCACTGTTCAAGGATCCGCGGTTTCAGCGGCTTGCTTTAGTAGCGACGATTTGCTCATTCTAATTTGTTAGTGTTGAGTTTACCAATTAAAATCTAATGTAGGCAGTGTCGTAATCTATGTTAAGAACGTTATTTTTTATCGAGATAATCGAGCAATAAATCATTAATCTTTTGCAATCTTTCCTGTGTTTGCTTTCCGTCAATCGCATTGTCTACTTGCTTTTGTTCGACTTGCGAGGCAAACTGTAAAGCGCACATGGCCAATACATCTTGTTTGTCACGTACTGCATAGTTTTCCTCAAATTGCTTAATCATAGCCTCAATTTTTTTAGAAGCACTTCTCAGTCCTTCTTCTTGCGATGGGTCAACCGTTAACGGGTAAACTCTGTCGGCAATTGATAACTTTATTTTAAGCTTATTTTCCATTTTAGTCAGCTAATTGCGCAATACAATAGTCTATTTCTCGGATTAATGAATTTATTTTAAGCTTGGTCTCTCTTTTATTTTCTTCACCGCCTAGTAATGAATTCGTCATTCGAAGTGATTCACAAGTTGATTCCAACAGTTTGATTTGCTCATTTTGTTGCTGAATCAGTGCGGCAGCTTTTTGTAATTCTGTTCTCAAAGCTGCAGAATTCTCTTCCAAACTGTTTATTTTTATAAAAAGTTTTTGAATTCTACTTTCAACAGAATCAATTATTTCTGCAATTTCACTCATAAATTACTTTATTCATTACTTACTTTACAAAGTTAGGATTCTATTTTGTTTGCACAATAGTTTTGATAATTATTTATCGCTTAAATTTATTTCTTTTATAAAAATACTGTTTTTCAATGTTTTACATTTGATTTTTAATTTTCGTAAATTTTAACTTACTTTTCGTAACTTAGCTAAAACTTCTTTTTATGAAATTTATCTGGCTTTTTTGTTGCTTTTCTGCCTTAGTTTTCGCTCAAAATCAGTACCCGAAAGAGTACTTCAGATCGCCGTTAGATATTCCTTTACAGCTTTCTGGGAATTTTGGTGAGTTGCGACCGAACCATTTTCATTCGGGTTTCGATTTTAAAACCCAGCAAAAAGAAGGGCTGCCTATTTATGCTGCTGCGGATGGTTATGTATCGCGTATTAAAATAGCCGTAAATGGTTACGGAAAAGCGGTTTACATAACGCATCCTAACGGTTACACTACGGTTTACGGTCATTTGCAATCCGGTGTCGGCACTGTTGAAAAGCGAATCAAAGTCGAGCAATACCAAGCCAAATCGTATGAAATAGATGTGTATTTACCCGCGAATGATTTGCTAGTCAAAAAAGGCGAGCTTATAGCGCTATCCGGAAATACCGGTGGTTCCGACGGACCGCATTTGCATTTTGAAATTCGCGACACAGCTTCTGAAAAAATCATCAATCCGATGTATTTTGGTTTCGATGCGGTTATTACTGATTCTAAAAGGCCTAAGCTCACCCATTTATTGGTTTATCCTTTGGGTAAAAATTCCGTGGTTAATCATGCGCAACGCCCCGTTTCGGTAGCTATTGCTCAACAATCCGACGGCAGTTATATAGCCGAAAAAGTATTGGTTGACGGAAAAATCGGTTTTGGGATTACGGCTTTTGATTACGATGATGTGTCGTGGAACGGCAATGGGATTTTCCGGGTGCAAACATTCAAAAACGGCAAACTCGATTTTCGCTACCAATTCGATACTTTTTCCTTCGATGAAACCCGTTATGTCAATGCCTTGATTGATTACGGTCGGTACAAAAAAACCGGACAACGCGTTCAGCAACTTTTTGCTGAAAAACCGTATCCGTTGAGTATTATCCAACCCGGAAGCCAAAATGGAGTAATTGAAGTGGCTTCAAACGTTACTCAAAATTATAAAATTGAAATTGCCGATTTCAGTCAAAACATCACACGCGTCTTTATTCCTATTGAATATTCGCCTATGACAGTTAAAGTGGTTGAAGAACCGGTAACTTCCAAATATTGGGTTAAAGCCGATAAAGAATCGGTTTTTGCATTGGAAAATGTTACGGTTACTATTCCACCCAAAGCTTTTTTGAAAGATTTTAAAATGGATTTTGAGGTTAAAAACGGCATTGCTTATATACATGATGATGTAGAGCCGGCTTTTGCCAACTTGACCATTACTTTTGAGGACAGTTTGGCCGGCGAGTCTGATAGGAAAAAGATGTTTATCGGCACAATTAACGGTAAAAAGACCTATTATAATTATACTAAACGGCACAAAAATTCGTTTACCATTTACACCAAATATTTGGGAAGCTATCAATTGTTTAAAGACAGTATGCCGCCTAAGATTAAATCGGATAAGCGAATTGGCGGACAATGGATTAGCCAACAAAAAACATTGCAGTTTACCGTGTCGGATGATTTATCCGGCATAAAAACCTGGGAAGGATATTTGAACGGTCAATGGATTTTATTGGAATACGAGCCAAAAACCAAAAAGCTGGTCCATCATTTTGACGATGGTATAGTGGCAGAAGGCAAAAATGATTTAAAAATCATCATTACCGATAATGTTGGAAATTCTACTATCTTTGAAACACAATTTTTTAGAAGTCAAAAACTTTAAAAATACAGTTTGAAAACAAATCAATTCCTTTTTACGCTTCTTTTTTTAACGTTCACTTGCTTGGTTTCTGCCCAAAATCTTACGGCTAAGGTGGCCGGAGTAGTGTTAGACGAAAACAACAAACCGGTTGAAAATGTAAATGTCAGTTACCAAACCAAAACATCCACTACGGATAAAAACGGTTTTTACCAAATTGTGGTACCGGCCAATCAAAAAGTAGTGTTGGTTTTTACCCATACTTCGCTCAAAAGCATTACGGTAACCTTGCAATTAAAGCCGAACGAGGAATTCGAATACCACGTAATGATGAACGACAAAGCCGAGCAACTCTCGGATGTAATTATCACCAGTAACCGACGTAGAGTACAAGGCATAACCTCTATAGAACCTGAAACCATCAAAACGAACCCGAGTGCCATGCCCGGAGTGGAAAGCGTTTTGAAAGCTTTGCCGAGTGTGAATGCTAATAATGAATTGAGTTCAGGTTACAACGTTCGCGGCGGGAACTACGACGAAAACTTAGTATATGTTAACGAAATCGAAGTGTATCGTCCGTTTTTAATTCGCTCCGGACAGCAGGAGGGATTGAGTTTTACCAATACCGATATGGTGCAGAAAATTGACTTTTCCGCCGGTGGTTTTCAAGCGAAATACGGCGATAAAATGTCATCGGTTTTGGATATTACGTACCGAAAACCAACCAAATTCGGCGTAACCGCTGAAGCCAGTTTCTTGGGTGGAAGCCTAACCGGAGAAGGTATTTCTAAAAACAAAAAATGGTCGGCCATTACCGGAGTGCGTTATCGCGACAACTCACTTTTGGTAAACAGTCAGGAAACGCAAACCAATTTTCGTCCGACTTTTGTAGATGTACAAACCAATGTCAATTTTTCGCCTAACGACAAATGGCAGTTCAGTTTCCTGGGCAATGCTTCACAAAACAAGTACAACTACCAACCGTTAACCCGTCAAACCAACTTTGGAACCATAGACGAACCAATTGCGTTGCAGGTTTTTTACGACGGTCAGGAAAACGACAAATACCAAACGCTTTTCGGTGCTTTTAAGTCGTCTTACAGTCCGAGTGACATCAATAATTACCGTTTTATTACTTCGGTATATCATACGCAGGAGCAAGAGTATTTCGATATTTTTGCGGCTTATTTTTTGGGCGAAGTAGATACCAATATCGGATCGGAAACCTTAGGAGAAGTGACTTTTAACCGTGGCATAGGAACCCAGTTGAATCACGCGCGTAACGATTTGGATGCTTTAATCGTGAATGCCGAAGTGAAAGGAACGCATTTCATCAATACCAAAAAACACCAAATTGACTGGGGCATTAAATACACCCGCGAGAATTTTCGTGATCGTATTGTAGAGTGGGAAGTGATTGATTCCGCCGGGTTTTCCATCAATCCGCCAATTATTGATATTCCTAACGACCAGCCTTATAATCCCTATGTAGGACCGCTCGTACCGTATCAAAATGTCAGAGCGACTAATTTTATAGATATCGATCGTTTTTCGGGTTTTGCCCAATGGCGAACTGAAACAAAGTTAGGCAACAGCGATTTCTGGATTACCGCCGGCGCGCGTTTCCACAACTGGATGGTTTCGGGTGACGGAATTTCGAATGCAAAAAGCCAGATTGTAGTGAGTCCGAGAGCACAATTTACCTTGAAGCCCGATTGGAACCGAGACATGGTTTTTCGTTTTGCCACCGGATTGTATCATCAGCCGCCATTTTATCGAGAGTTGAGAGATTTGAACGGGATGGTAAATCCGAATGTAAAAGCCCAACAATCACTGCATTTTGTGTTGAGCAACGATTATAATTTTAAAATGAGCAAACGTCCGTTCAAGTTGGTTACGGAAGCCTATTATAAGTCGATGACCGACGTGAATACTTATACTTTGGAAAATGTGCGTATTCGTTACCGTGCCAATAACAATGCGGAAGCTTATGCTTATGGATTTGACATGCGATTGAACGGTGAGTTTGTGCCCGGGACCGAATCTTGGTTGAGTTTCGGATACATGAAAACCGAAGAAAACCAAGATGGCAGAGGGTATATAGCGCGTCCGACTGACCAACGATTGAAAGTTGGTATTTTATTCCAAGACTACATGCCGAATTTACCCAATATGAAATTGTACCTGAATTTGGTTTATAACACCGGTCTGCCGGGCGGTTCGCCATCTTATGCCGACGCCTATGTTTACCAAAGTCGTTTGCGCGATTACCGCAGAGCCGATGTCGGGTTTTCGTATGTGTTGACCGAAAGAAACAACGAGAGACCTAACGGACATTGGATCAAAAAGTTCCAAGATTTGTCGTTAGGTTTTGAAATCTTCAACTTGTTCAACAACCAAAATGCGATTACCAATACTTGGGTTCGCGATGTGTATACCAAAAACCAATACGGCATTCCGAACTATATGACGACTCGAGTATTCAATGTGAAGTTGACGGCCAAACTCTAAAAATAAATCTGTATTTTTGAAAGACAAATTGAATTGAGATGAAAAAGTACACCTTCTATATAGCCTTAGTTTTAGGTTTAACCGTGATCAGTTGTAAAAAGGAAGAAGCACCAAAACCTAAAGTGATTTATCAAGATACTTCCAAAGCTAAAACCGAAGTACCGGAAGATACTACTCAAATTGAGATTGCTGATTTACCGGTTACGATGGAAGGTACTAATTATCTCATTTTTCCGATTGGTACAATTTCGGGCGATAAAAAAGGCATTAAATCGTCTTATGATTCTAATTCGGGTTACACGGTTTCCAATTACAGCGAGTACCAAATTACCGGTTATTTAAAGAATTTAAAATTTCAGGAAATAGGGAAGGACACCATTTATGCCTTGACCGATGCTAATGTGTTGATTGAAACCGCTACTTATTTAAAATCTACGGCCGATAAGACCAAAAAGCAATTGATGGTTTATTCTGTGGCGGATATGGATACCAACAAAGACAATAAGCTGGATAATAACGATATCAAATCTTTATATCTTAGCGAGATTTCAGGGAAGAACTTTACCAAAATTTCGATGGATTTCCAAGAATTAATCGATTGGAATGTGTTGGATAATCGTCATCGTTTATATTTCAGAACGATTGAGGATACCAACAAAAACGGTGCGTTCGACAAAGAAGACCGTTTGCATTATTACTACCTCGATTTGTTAGGCAAAGAGTGGAAAGCAGTAGCGTACCAGCCGATTTAATTACTCGAACGACTGCATAGCCACCAACTTCGAATAGGTGCCGTTTTTCGCTAACAGTTCGTCGTGCGTGCCTTGCTCTACAATTTCACCTTTGTGCATTACTACAATCACATCCGCTTTTTGAATGGTTGACAAGCGATGGGCAATGACTACCGAAGTTCGGTTTTGCATCATGTTTTCCAAGGCTATTTGCACAAACTTTTCGCTTTCAGTATCTAAGGCCGAGGTGGCTTCGTCCAAAATCATGATCGGAGGATTTTTCAGCACGGCGCGGGCAATGGATAAACGTTGTTTTTGGCCGCCTGAAAGTTTGTTGCCACTGTCGCCAATGTTGGTTTCGATACCGCTCGGTAAATCTTTGACAAATTCGTAAGCATTGGCAATTTTTAAGGCTTCGATAATTTCTTCATCGGTAGCGTCTAATTTACCCAAACGAATGTTGTCTTTAATGGTGCCGTTAAACATGATGCTGTCTTGCGTTACTAAACCGGTTAGTCCGCGCAGCGATTTCATGGTTACGTCTTTAATGTTATGGTTATCAATTAGAATAGCACCTTCGTTTACATCATAAAAACGGGTCAGCAAATTGGCAATGGTACTTTTACCTGAACCCGATTGTCCTACCAAGGCGACGGTTTTTCCTTTCGGTATGGTAAGCGAGAAGTTTTTTAACACCGGTTCTTCGTTGTAAGCAAAAGTGATATTTTTCAATTCGATTTGGGTATTGAAATGCTCAATTGTTAGCGCATCAGCTTTATCGGTAATGGTATTTTTTACTTCCAATACTTCAAAGACGCGCTCCGCTGCGGCTAGTCCGTTTTTCACTTGATAAGACGCTTTGGATATGGCTTTGGCCGGTGTTAAAATGTTATACGCCAAACCGATGTAGGCAATAAACAAAGAGCCGTCGAGTGATTTTTCAACCAAAACCAAATTACCACCGTAAAATAACAACACAGAAATGACTACAATTCCCAGGAACTCCGACATGGGAGAAGCCAAATTGTTTTTCTTTCCGATACTGTTGGTGATTTTGTACAAGCGGTTAATTGAATCGTTGAAGGTTTTTGAAAAATAATTCTCGGCATTGTAGCTTTTTACCACTTTTAAACCTGATAAAGTTTCTTCTACTACCGAAATCAAGTGACCGTTTTCTTGTTGGGCTCTTTTCGATTTTGACTTAAGCGATTTTCCGATTTTGGAAATGATAAATCCTGAAATCGGGATGAAAATAAAAACGAATAAAGTTAGTTTCCAACTGATGTTAATCATGGCAATCAAAGAGAAAACAATCGTTAGCGGTTCTTTGATAATAAGTTCTAATACCATGAAAAACGAGTTTTGTACTTCGTTGATATCGCCCAGCATGCGCGCCATCATGTCACCTTTTCTTTTTTCGGAATAGTAAGGGACAGGTAATTCGATGATTTTTTTGAACATTTTTTCGCGTAAATCGCGGAGTACCCCTGTTTTTAGTTTGGTCAGATTTTGTAAGCCCAAGTAGCCAAACAGGTTTTTGAATAAAAAGGTAACAACAACTATAGCAACCGTCAACAACAAAGCATAATTAGGACCGTGTGTTTCCGAGAAATAATTGACGTAATAGAAGAGCGTATCATTTAAATATTCGTCTATATTGGTGATTCCTTTGTAAGTTGGTAATTGAGTAACTTTATCCTCATTACCGAAAAGCACTTTTAACACCGGAAAAATCATTACCATTCCGATGGTTCCGAAAAGCGCATACAAGATGTTGTGAATAACATTCCAAACAACGTTACTCTTGTACTTTTTAGCAAAAGGGATTATTTTTTTTAAATTCTCATCCATTAGTTCAACTGCATTTCCGCAATGATGTTTTTAATTTTTTCGTCCAATTGTTTTTCCGCTTCAGGGATTTCGTTTGTATTGTCAATAGCACAGTTCACGCTGAAATAGAACTTGATTTTAGGTTCGGTTCCGCTTGGTCGCGCACAAATTTTCGAACCGTCTTCCAAATAATAAATTAACACATTGGATTTCGGAACGGTTAAGGTTTCCATTTCACCGCTCAGTAGGTTTTTGGCTGTCGAGTTCTGGTAGTCTTCCACCATAATGACTCTTTGTCCGTTGATTTCAGCTACCGGTTTTTCGCGTAGGTCAATCATCATTTGTTTGATTTCGTTAGCGCCTTCAATACCCTTTTTAGTCAGAGCAATCAAATGTTCTTTGTAAAATCCGAAATTCACATACATTTGTTGCAGGTATTCGTAAACCGAACTGTTGTTTTCTTTGGCTTGGGCGGCAATTTCACACATTAGCAAAATGGCACCCACGGCATCTTTATCACGAACAGCATCGCCAACCATAAAGCCGAAACTTTCTTCGCCTCCGCCAATGAATTGCAATTCCGGAAAATCTTTGATGAATTTGGCAATCCATTTGAATCCGGTTAAGCCTACTTTACATTCTACACCGTAAGCCGAAGCCAACTCCAGCATCATAGGGGTAGAAACGATAGTAGAGCCGATAAATTGGTTGCCGTTAATTTTGCCGCCTTTGTGCCATTGTTCCAGTAAATAATGCGTCATGATGACCATAGTTTGGTTACCATTAAGCAATATCATGTTGTTTTGAAGATCACGAACCGCCACACCCAATCGGTCGCTGTCCGGATCCGTACCGAAAACAATATCGGCATTTAGTGTATCCGCTAAAGCCAACGCCATGGTTAACGCTTCCGGTTCTTCGGGATTAGGCGAAAGAACTGTTGGGAAATCACCATTGGGCTCAGCTTGTTCCGGTACTATATTTACGTCAGTATAACCTGCTTTGGCTAATACTTTCGGCACCATTTTAATAGAAGTACCGTGAAGCGAAGTGTAAACGATTTTTAGAGCCTCTCTGGCTGAAGCCGAGGTGTTAAAACTCGCGTTATTCACGGTGGAATTTACAAAAGCTTCATCTACTTCGGTATCGATATATTGAATCAAACTTTCATTGGCTTTGAAGTTGATTTCACTGTATTTCAGATTTTCAATCACTTGAATGATTTCGCCGTCTTGCGGCGGTACCAGTTGACCTCCGTCTTGCCAATATACTTTGTAGCCATTGTATTCCGGCGGATTATGAGAAGCCGTTAGAACAATGCCTGCATGACAATTCAAGTATTTTACGGCAAAAGAAAGTTCCGGAGTAGGGCGCATTTCAGAGAAAAGAAAGACCTTAATTCCGTTGGCCGAAAATACATCGGCTACTATTTTTCCTAAAATATCACTGTTGTGGCGACAATCGTAGGCGATGACCACTTTTAAGTCTTCACCCGGGAACGATTTTTTGAGGTATTCTGAAATGCCTTGGGTGTTTTTGCCCAAGGTGTATTTGTTGATTCGGTTGGTGCCTACGCCCATGATACCGCGCATACCACCGGTCCCGAATTCTAAATTTTTATAAAAACTCTCCTCTAAATTTTTGGGAGAAGTGGTCATCATTTCTTTGATTTGATCTTGCGTGTCTTGGTCGAAGGTTGGCGTCAACCATTCGTTCACTTTATCTAATATGGCTTTATCGATATGCATAATAAGGGTATTGTATTTGAGATAAATTATAAATTTACTTCAGTGGCAATTTTGTAACGCTCTTCGTTGTTTTTGGTGCGGAGAATAATTTCTCCCAAAAATCCGGCAAGGAACAATTGTGATCCTAAAATCATAGCGGTTAAGGCGATGTAGAATAGGGGATTGTCAGTCACTAAAATGGTATGAAAACCTGAGTAGAGCTTGATTAATTTTAAAGTAATGATGGCGCCGGTAGCTAAAAATCCGATGACAAACATCAGGACACCAACGGCTCCGAACAAGTGCATCGGTCTTTTGCCGTAACGCGACAAAAACCAAATCGTAATTAAATCCAAGAAGCCATTGATAAAACGACTCATGCCGAATTTGGATTCGCCGTATTTTCGGGCTTGATGGATAACAACTTTCTCACCGATTTTTCCGAAACCGGCATTTTTGGCCAATACCGGAATGTAGCGGTGCATTTCGCCGGAAACTTCGATATTTTTGATGACTACGTTTTTGTAGGCTTTTAATCCGCAATTGAAATCATTCAAATAAACGCCCGAGGTTTTACGCGCCGCCCAGTTAAATAATTTCGAAGGTAAATTTTTGGCCACTACCGAGTCGTAGCGTTTCTTCTTCCAGCCCGAAACCAAGTCGAAGTTTTGCTGCATAATCATATTGTACAAATCCGGAATTTCATCCGGACTGTCTTGTAAATCGGCATCCATAGTAATCACAACGTCGCCTTTGGCTTTGGCAAAACCGGCGTGCAAGGCTTGCGATTTTCCGAAGTTTCTCTGGAATCGGATGCCCTTTACATTGGGATTGCTTTTAGATAAATCGGCAATAATGTCCCAAGAGTTGTCAGTACTTCCGTCGTCTATAAAGATTACTTCATAGGTATAGTTGTGGGCTGTCATGACTTTGACAATCCATTGGTGTAATTCGGGTAAAGATTCCTGCTCGTTTAAAAGCGGAATGATGATAGATAGATTCATTAATTTAGAAACTTTATGGGCGTTCTTTTTTGACGATGGCACCAATAATTAACGAATAAATTAAACCTATAAAGGTATACATGACTACCGTAAATGGAACTGCAATTGCCGGACTCATAAACTTTTTGGTCCAAGAAAGTGCCATTTCAATTTGCTCTTCAGGCATTTCCGGATTTTGTTGTACCATTACATCTCTTGTTTTTCTTAAGATTTCTTCGGTGAATTCCGGAAAAATCACATTAAATATTGCAGTGAAAATACCATAAATTAAAGCACCTATAACACAAATTACTACTCCAATTTTTATGGCTTCGCCAAAAGATATAAAACCGGAGTTGATTTTGTTTTTATAATGATTACAGCCAAGTAAAATAAGTGTAATTGGCAGAACAAGAAAATTGATAAGGTTCAATGTGATGCCAAATCCTTTGTTTGTGGTCGGGTCAATATTTAAAATGTAAGAAATCACAAATTCAACAACCATAATAAGGCCAAATAATACGCCATATTGAATTGCAGATTTTGAGGGTGAAGTAGTCTTTTCCATTATGTAATGACATTATTTAAATTAATCAACAAATATAGTAATTCCGTGATTACTTAGCAGTAAGTTGAAAACAATTAAAAAAAGTTACACTTGGCTTTGATTATTATAAAAAAATTGTATTTTTGCACACTCAAATTAAAAAAACAAATAACAAAAAGTTGTAGCCAGTTTACACCTTTCCAGTAGAAAGCTTCAAAACAAACTACTTCAAAAACATAAAAAGATTTATCATGAAAAAAGGAATTCACCCGGAAAATTACAGATTAGTTGCTTTCAAAGACATGTCTAACGAAGATGTGTTCATCACTAAATCTACAGTAGAAACTAAAGAAACTATCGTTCACGAAGGTGTTGAATACCCGGTGTACAAAATGGAGATTTCCAGAACTTCTCACCCGTTCTACACAGGTAAATCTAAACTTATCGATACTGCTGGACGTATTGATAAATTCAAAAGCAAATACGCTAAACACGCAAAATAGTAGTTTCAGTGTTCAAATTTTAGAAAGACCATTCACGAAAGTGAGTGGTTTTTTTATGCAATAAACTTTGCTCCTAGACCTTGCCGAACGAATTTTTTTTACAAACTTTGAACTCGCAACTTTTTTAACTCCCAATTTCGATGAACTATATACTTTTTGACGGAACGGTACGCAATGCCTTATTGCCTTTTACCTTTACCCGACCGGTGGCCGATATTCGCGTAGGCATATTAACCATACGTGAAAAATGGGAAAAATACCTTGGCTATACCACTACTACTTTAACAGAGGAATACCTTTCGGAAAAATTCCCTATGGTAGAAATGGAAGATAATGTGATGATTAACGCTTCTTTTTTACCCAATGAAGTGTTGGTTGAACTGGTTAAGAGTTTGGAGAAAAACCAAGCCATTTTTCAAGGCGATGAAGTAGTGGCTTTTTACACCAACGATACGCAAGAAGAAGTCGATTTTGATGCCTATGAAATCATCGATTATACCGAAGAAGGTCTCAAAATTGAACACACTTGGGATATTTTTGCCAAAAACGATGCGGCGCTTCGCGAAGATTTCGAACTCATTACCGAGGACAGACATTCGCAACCCATTCCTAAAAGTGTTAATGTAATAGCTCCCGAAAATATTTTTATTGAAGAAGGCGCTAAACTAGAATTTGTGACGTTAAATGCTTCAACCGGACCGATTTATATCGGTAAAAATGCCGAAATCATGGAAGGTTCTGTCATTCGTGGTCCGTTTGCTTTGTGTGAATCGGGTAGGGTGAAATTGGCGACTAAAGTGTATGGTGCTACCACAGTTGGTCCGCATTCGGTTATAGGCGGCGAAGTGAGTAACTCGGTTTTAATGGGCTATTCCAATAAAGGACACGACGGATTTTTGGGCAATGCCGTGTTGGGCGAGTGGTGCAATATCGGGGCCGACAGCAACAACTCGAATTTGAAAAACAACTACGAAGAAGTGCGTTTGTGGAGTTATGAAACCGAAGGTTTTGCCAAAACCGGTTTGCAGTTTTGCGGTTTAATGATGGGTGATCACAGCAAATGCGGTATTAACACCATGTTTAATACCGGAACCGTAGTAGGGGTTTTTGCCAACATTTTCGGTGCCGGCTTCCCGCGCAATTTTGTGCCGAGTTTTTCTTGGGGCGGCGCGTCCGGTTTTACTACCTATATGACCAATAAGGCTTTTCAAACCGCTAAAATTGTAATGGCGCGACGCAATGTTGAATTCACTGAACAAGACGCGAACATTTTACAACACGTTTTTGAAATTACGCAGAAGTATAGGAAAGAATAGCTATTTACAGAATTTAAATTACCGCAAATTCGCAAATTATCATTTCAAATAGCGAATTTGCGGTTTTTCATTTTAACTGTTTTATTTATAGAATTTTAGTTTGTAAGTTTGCACACTCAATTTTTGACAACGATTTCATCAATTGAGCAAGCTTATGGAAAACAAACACGAGCGTCAGCGAACTGGCGAAGTAAAGAAAGTCGCCTTTTACACTTTAGGGTGCAAATTGAATTTCTCCGAAACCTCTACCATTGCGAGAAATTTTCAGGACGAAGGTTTTGAACGCGTTGACTTTGAAGAAGTGGCTGATATTTATGTCATCAACACTTGCTCGGTCACCGACAATGCCGATAAACAATTCAAACAAGTCGTAAAAAAAGCGCTTAAGCTCAACGAAAATGCTTTCGTTGCTGCTGTTGGTTGCTACGCCCAATTAAAACCTGAAGAACTGGCCGCTGTTGACGGTGTTGATTTGGTTTTGGGTGCGACCGAAAAATTCAAAATTACCGATTATCTCAACGATTTGTCCAAAAACCAAATGGGCGAAGTACATTCGTGCGAAATCGAAGAAGCCGATTTTTATGTCGGCAGTTACTCTATAGGCGACAGAACACGCGCCTTTTTAAAAGTACAAGACGGTTGCGATTACAAATGTACTTATTGTACCATTCCGCTGGCCCGAGGTATTTCTCGTAGCGATGCGTTGGACAATGTGTTGAAAAACGCCTATGAAATCTCCCAACAAGGCATTAAAGAAATTGTGCTAACCGGTGTGAATATCGGCGATTACGGTAAAGGTGAATTTGGCAACAAAAAACACGAACATACTTTCTTGGATTTGGTCAAAGCGTTAGACGAAGTGGAAGGCATTGAACGCTTGCGTATTTCTTCTATTGAACCGAATTTGTTGAAAAATGAAACTATCGAGTTTGTAGCACAAAGCCGAACTTTTGTACCGCATTTCCATATTCCGTTACAAAGTGGTAGCAACGATATTTTAAAGAAAATGAAACGCCGTTATTTACGCGAGGTGTACGTCGATAGGGTAAATAAAATCCGTGAGGTAATGCCGCACGCTTGTATCGGTGTAGATGTAATTGTGGGCTTTCCGGGCGAAACGGATGAACATTTCTTAGAAACGTATCACTTCTTAAACGAGTTGGATATTTCGTATTTACATGTCTTTACCTATTCAGAAAGAGACAATACCGAAGCCGTTTTGATGGATGGCGTAGTGCCGATGAATGTCAGAGCAAAGCGCAGTAAAATGCTTCGTGGCTTATCGGTGAAAAAACGCCGTGTTTTTTACGAAAGTCAAATTGGTACGCACAGAACGGTTTTGTTTGAAGGCGAAAACAAAGAGGGCTACATTCACGGTTTTACCGAAAACTACGTCAAAGTAAAAACGCCTTGGAATCCGGAATTGGTTAATACCTTACACGAAATTCAGCTCACGCACATCGATGAAGACGGCGCTGTCCGCATGGCTTTTACCAACGTTACCGTATAAATACAAAACCCTGATTTTTACAATCAGGGTTTCTTTTTGGTGTTAATTAACGGCTTCGACCAACCGTATGAACTCGGCTTTGTAGCCATCTTCGTCATAACTTAAGCCGGATTGTGCCAAACGTTTGATAGCGTCGGTTGATTTTTCGGAGATGTATTTGGAATCTCTCAACTTTAATCCGAACCAAGCTACGGCACTGCTGAACTTGAAGTCTTTTGAACTTTGCGCCAAGGTTACAGTGCGGTCTGCAATCGTTTTAATCATTTCGATGCTTTTTTCGCCGTCCGGTTTTTTGTAGCGGAATTTTATGGTCGCTAGTTCTTCGCTGTACTGACTTTCGCTATCGGTTTTGACTTTGGTGTACTTCAAATCCGAAGGCACAAAATCGCTGTCTACTCCAACCGGAATAATTTCATATAATGCAGTAACGGTGTGGCCACTGCCTAATTCTCCGGCGTCAATTGCGTCGTTTTTAAAATCTTCGGCTTTTAGTTTTCGGTTTTCATAGCCAATCAAGCGGTAGGCTTGTACGTGTTTCGGGTTGAACTCAATTTGGATTTTTACATCTTTGGCAATGGCGAATAACGAACCTTTGAATTCCCTACCTAAAAAGCGATTGGCTTCTTGGATGTTGTCGATGTACGCATAATTACCGTTGCCTTTGTCGGCTAAGATTTCCATTTTGCTGTCTTTGTAGTTGCCCATGCCGTAACCCAATACCGTCAAAAAGATACCCGATTTTCTTTTTTCTTCAATTAAGTCTTCCATGTCAGCGTCGGAGGATTTGCCTACATTAAAATCACCGTCGGTGGCCAAAATCACACGGTTATTACCATCCTTGATGAAGTTTTGTTTGGCCAATTGGTAAGCCAACTCAATGCCTTCGCCACCGGCTGTGCTACCACCGGCATTTAAGTTGTTAAAAGCTTCGAAGATGGTCTCTTTATCTTCGCCCGAAGTAGGTTCTAGAACTACACCTGCGGCACCGGCATAGACTACAATTGAAACTTTGTCTTTGGCGCGTAATTCTTTTACCAATACTTTCATCGATTCTTTGAGCAAAGGCAATTTATTCTCGTCGCTCATCGAACCGGAAACATCTACTAAGAAAACCAAGTTGGATGGCGGTAAGTTATGAGTTGGGATATTTTTACCTTGTAAACCAATGCGCAATAATTTATGCTTTGCATTCCAAGGACTTTCGCTATACTCAGTGTTGATGGAAAACGGATGCTCGTCTACCGGTTGCGGGTATTGGTATTTGAAAAAGTTGACCATTTCTTCCACGCGAACGGCATCTTTAGGAACGGGTTGGCCGTTGTTGATGAATCGGCGGATGTTGGTGTAAGCGGCATTGTCAACATCAATAGAGAAAGTCGATAATGGAGCTGTTTTAGGGGATTCAAAAGGGTTTTCTATAAGCTCGGCATAGCTTTCCGTGTTTTCGTTGGCAGTAACTGCATCGTCGGGATTGGGGAGTAACATTTCACTGTCGGCAGCTTCCACGGCTGTGGTGTCGGCGACGGTTTCGTATTGCATGGAGCCTTGTTTACAGCCGGCAAAAATAAGCATGACAAGGACTGCTGAAAAAAAATGAACTTTTTTCATGAGAATAAGTTTTTAGAAAATTAATACTGATTGTTTAACTAAAAATAATGGTCAGCATTCCGGATTTGCCATGAGAATTATTTCTTATTTGGCACATCCAAAATTGATGCCAAAAAATTAAGCCAATCTTAAGACTGAGGTTTAAAGGTCTAAAATTCCCTATTTTGCTAAAGTTTTTATCCGAAAGATTTTAAGCTGATTTTCAATACTTATAGTGAAAACGAATCTTAGTAATTCGGAAAACAGTCTCGCTATATTGTTCTATGAACTCAAATTTGTGTCGGCCTAATTGTTGGAAAGCCACTATTCGGTCAGCCGAAATTTCGTAATACATATTACTGCCTTCCATCATAAATTTATCGCCGGTTTTGCGATAAGCGGAACGAATCAGATCAAATTCGGAGAGATTCCATGTCGTGTGATTGGCATCTAAATTATGAATATCGGTACATAGTCCTTCCGTAATTTCAGTTTTGGAACCGTAGTATTTATCGATGTTTTCGAAGTAGTGGATAATTTCTTGTCGGAAGTCGGCTGTATTCATTGTATAAAAATACTAAAATCCATAAAAAAAAAGTCGCCTTGAGAGCGACTTTACTATAAAGTATTTTGAATTTAGATTTTGATTCCCGGAGGTAACAAATCTTTGTACGTCGAGTTTTTTCTAAAGAAAAGCGCAATTTTAGGTAAAATCGGTACTACTTTTAACTTGCGTTCGTAGGCGATTTCCATAATGTTTTTCAGCAATTCATTAATCAATTCTTCATCATTAAAGCCGTCAAAAGTATTAATTCTGGTCAGGAATATTTTTTTCTCTTGAAACGAATATTCAACAGAAATCAATTTCCCGTCAACCAATATTTCAAATTGTCGAGCAAAGGTGTTGTCTTTAATTTCCATTTTTTCTGAAATTAACGTTGTGTTCATCATCAAGTAAAATAAAAGGATTATTTTTAGGCAAATTTACGAATAAATAACTAGTCTACGGTTAAATAATGGCTAAAATACACGTTTACTTCATGCCGGGTTTGGCGGCTAGCCCTACTATTTTTGAACGCATTCAACTGCCGACCGACCTTTTTGAAATGCATTTGCTGGAGTGGGAAATCCCTATGGATAAAGAGAGTTTACAAGCTTATGCCAAGCGAATGGCTCAAAAAGTAATTCATGAAAATCCGGTCTTGATAGGCGTTTCTTTCGGCGGTATTTTGGTTCAGGAAATGAAAGCCTTTTTGCAACCGAAAAAAGTAATTATCATTTCGAGTGTGAAAGCGAATTTTGAATTTCCGCGTCGTTTTAAAATCGCCAAAACTACTAAAGCGTACAAGCTTATCCCTACGCAATTGTTTGAAAATGTCGAGATGCTGATGAAGTTTTCTTTTGGATCTTCCATCATCAAACAACGATTGGTGTTGTATGAAAAGTTTTTGTCGGTTCGCAACAAGCATTATCTGGATTGGTCTATTGAACAAATCATCAATTGGGAACGAAAAGAAATCGATCCTGAAATTATTCACATCCACGGCGATGCCGATGAGGTTTTTCCTCCCAAATACATCAAAGAATTTATCTCAGTAAAAGGCGGAACACATATCATGATTTTGAGTAAATACAAATGGTTAAACGAAAATTTACCTAAAATTATCTTAGAGAAGTAGTCGTTTAGGCTCGTTTTTTGTAGCTTTACAATTCCAACGCTATTGTCATTGCAATTCAAAAAAAATAGGGTTATGAAAACGAATAAAATCTTAGTATCCGTGCTGGTCATAGGGGTATTGTCCGGCGTTTTGGTTTACGGGATTTCCGGAACTGAAAAAGAAAAATTACTGCACGAAGGTTCCGCTATGTACTTCCCGTCTGAAGTGGATTTTGCGGGCGAAAAAGCACCGTTGCAAATTTCCGATGTTCGCGAACGTTTGGATAGAGAATTGTTAATTAATGCCAATCTCGATGCCACGACAGCGCTCATAATTAAAAGAGCCAATCGCGTATTTCCTATCATAGAACCGATTTTGGCCAAATACGGCGTACCGGACGATTTTAAATATTTAGCCGTAATCGAAAGTGGTTTGGTTAACGCTGTTTCTTCTGCCGGAGCACGAGGTGTATGGCAATTTATGCCCGAAACCGCTAAGGAAAAAGGTATGGAGGTGAACGATGTAGTTGATGAAAGATACCATTTGGAAAAATCCACCGAAGCGGCTTGTCGTTATTTATTGGTAGCGAAAGAAAAGTTCGGTTCTTGGACTTTAGCGGCAGCTTCCTATAACGGTGGTATGAACGGTATCAATAAGAGAATAGAGGAACAAAAAGTGAACAACTATTACGATTTGGCGCTTACCGAAGAAACTTCGCGCTACGTATTCCGAATTTTAGCACTCAAAGAAATCATGCGTCAACCGGCTAAATACGGCTTCAGTATTTACAGCAGTGATTTGTACACCCGAATTCCGACTAAAAAAGTACCGGTAGACAGTTCCATCACCGATTTAACCGGATTTGCCATTTCACAAGGGATTAATTATAAGATTCTGAAAATCCACAATCCGTGGCTGCGCGATAAAAAGTTGGTCAATCCAACCAAAAAGCGCTATGAAATTGAAATTCCGCTGGAAGGCTATTAAGGGAGATTTCTTAGATTTTTAGAAAATTAGATTACTTAGATACTAAAATGAAAAACCATCCTGAATATCAGGATGGTTTTTTATTGTCTAAACGGTCTAAGTCAGTCTAAGAAGTCTAATTAAATCTTTTTCAACTGCTCTTTCATCATTTTAATCTGATCGTTCAGCATGTTTTGCTTGTCTAATTTTTTGGCTTCGTTCAACAAAGTCGTCGCTTCCATTTTGCGTCTTTTCGACATGGCAATACCGGCTAAGTTCAGTTTAGCAACCGCTAAGTCCATATCCATGCTCAAGCCCAATTCAATCGCTTTTCTAAAGTATTTTTCCGATTGGTGTAAGTTGGTTTGCGATGTCATCAAACCGTGTAAGTAGTTGTAATAGCCTTGTTGTTTTCTAACCAAAGCCGTTTCCGGATTTTTAATTTTATCTAACCATTTTTTGGCGCCGGCAAAATCCTGTTTTCTCAATTTTAGGAAAGCCATCAAAATAAATTCGTTCTTATAGTACAAAAAGATTGGAATGGCAGTCAGTAAAATCAAGAAAATACCATTACCGATATTACTTTCCGTGAATTGCCAAATGGCGGTGGCAACCAATAAAGCCGCTATAATTAATTTGATAAATCTGTGAAACATGTCTTTTATTTTTATGAGGCACAAAGGTAGTAAAATGAATTAAAAATATTTTTAAAAAAGTTCTTGTCGGAAAAAAAAAGGTTTGTATATTTGCACTCGGTTTTGAAAGAACCAACCAAAACAGAATATTACACGATTTTAAAGATATACAGCAATGAGCAAAAGAACGTTTCAACCATCGAAAAGAAAAAGAAGAAATAAACACGGATTTATGGACAGAATGGCTTCAGCAAATGGAAGAAAGGTCCTTGCGCGTCGTAGAGCTAAAGGAAGACATAAATTGACTGTATCTTGTGAACCAAGACACAAAAAATAATGATTCTTTATCAATCAATATCAAGCCGTTACTTTTATTAGTAGCGGCTTTTTTTTAAACCTGTTCATAAATATTGATAATTTTCAGGAGCTATTTCCCGCTGTTCGTTACAATCTTTTTATTTTTATACTTCGACTGCGCTCAGTATGGCAAATAAAAAGGATTTCCACTGCCATCGGGGCTAGAACCAAATACAACAACACAACTAACTAACTTTCTAAGATGTCTAATGATCTAACAATCTAAGAAGTCTAAAAATCTAACTACAATGCCTAAAGACAACTCCATCAAATCGGTTTTAATTATTGGTTCCGGACCCATCGTTATCGGACAAGCTTGTGAATTCGACTATGCCGGTTCCCAATCCGCTCGCTCGCTCAGAGAAGAAGGAATCGAAGTCATTTTGATCAACTCCAATCCGGCCACGATTATGACCGATCCCAGCATGGCTGATCATGTTTATCTATTACCGCTAACTACCAAATCCATTATCCAAATCCTGAAAGAGCACCCGCAAATTGACGCAGTATTACCTACTATGGGCGGACAAACGGCGCTCAACTTGTGTCTGGAAGCCGACGAAAAAGGCATTTGGCAAGATTTCAACGTAAGGTTAATTGGAGTTGACATTAACGCCATCAATATTACTGAAGACCGCGAACAATTCAAACAATTGTTGCAAAAAATAAATGTACCTACCGCGCCGGCCAAAACCGCGACTTCTTTCTTAAAAGGAAAAGAAATTGCGCAAGAATTTGGCTTTCCTTTGGTCATTCGTCCTTCCTTTACTTTGGGCGGAACCGGAGCGGCTTTCGTTCACAAAAAAGAAGATTTCGATGAGTTACTAACCCGAGGTTTAGAAGCCTCACCCATTCATGAAGTCTTAATTGATAAGGCTTTATTGGGTTGGAAAGAATATGAGTTGGAGTTGCTGCGCGATAAAAACGACAACGTAGTCATCATCTGTTCCATCGAAAATATGGACCCGATGGGCATCCACACCGGAGATTCGATTACGGTAGCGCCGGCGATGACCTTATCAGATACCACATTCCAAAAAATGCGTGATATGGCCATTTTGATGATGCGTTCTATCGGAAATTTTGCCGGAGGTTGTAACGTGCAATTTGCCGTTTCGCCGGATGAAAAAGAAGATATTGTAGCCATCGAAATCAATCCGCGTGTATCGCGTTCCTCAGCTTTAGCGTCTAAAGCAACCGGTTATCCGATTGCTAAAATCGCTACCAAATTGGCTTTAGGTTACCACTTAGACGAACTGCAAAACCAAATCACCAAGTCGACTTCCGCCTTGTTCGAGCCGACGTTGGATTACGTTATCGTTAAAATCCCGCGTTGGAATTTCGATAAGTTTGAAGGTTCCGACAGAACTTTGGGCTTACAAATGAAATCCGTAGGCGAAGTAATGGGTATCGGACGTTCGTTCCAAGAAGCTTTACATAAAGCGACCCAATCTTTGGAAATCAAAAGAAACGGAATCGGAGCCGACGGAAAAGGCTATAAAAACTACGAACAAATTATCGAAAAACTGACTTTTGCCAGTTGGGACAGAGTATTCGTGATTTACGATGCGATTGCCATGGGCATTCCGTTGAGTCGCATCCACGAAATCACCAAAATCGATATGTGGTTCTTAAAACAATACGAAGAGTTGTACTTGTTGGAAAGAGAAATTTCCCAGTACAAAGTGGATACCTTACCGAAGGAATTACTCCTCGAAGCCAAGCAAAAAGGATACGGCGACCGTCAAATTGCTCACATGATGGGTTGTTTGGAAAGTCAGGTTTACAAATTGCGCGAAGAAATGAACATCAATCGCGTGTACAAACTGGTAGATACTTGCGCGGCCGAATTCAAAGCCATGACACCTTATTATTACTCCACTTTCGAAGCCGAAATCCAAACTGCCGACGGGCAAAGATTGGTGAGCAATGAAAGTATCGTTACCGATAAAAAGAAAGTCATCGTTTTAGGTTCCGGACCTAACCGCATCGGACAGGGGATTGAGTTTGATTATTCCTGTGTGCACGGCGTTTTAGCCGCCAAAGAATGCGGATACGAAACCATTATGATCAACTGTAACCCGGAAACGGTGTCGACCGATTTTGATACGGCCGATAAGTTGTATTTCGAGCCGGTATTTTGGGAACACATTTACGATATCATTCGCCACGAAAAGCCGGAAGGAGTGATTGTACAGTTGGGCGGACAAACCGCGTTAAAACTGGCTGAAAAGTTAGATCGATACGGCATCAAAATATTAGGCACTTCGTTTGATGCCTTGGATTTAGCGGAAGACCGAGGAAGATTTTCCGAATTGTTGGAAGACCTAAAAATTCCGTTCCCTAAATTTGGCGTAGCCGAAAACGCGGACCAAGCTTCAGCTTTAGCCGATGTATTGGATTTCCCGTTGTTGGTTCGTCCTTCGTATGTATTGGGCGGTCAAGGCATGAAAATTGTCATCAACAAACAAGAATTAGAAGAGCATGTTATTGATTTGCTGAAAAATATACCGGGGAATAAATTGTTGCTTGACCATTATTTAGACGGTGCTATTGAAGCGGAAGCGGATGCGATTTGCGACGGCGAAAATGTATACATCATCGGGATTATGGAGCATATTGAGCCGTGTGGCGTGCACTCGGGCGATTCGAATGCCACTTTGCCGCCGTTCAATTTGGGCGAATTCGTGATGCAACAAATCAAAGACCATACGAAGAAAATTGCTTTAGCTTTGAGAACGGTTGGTTTAATCAACATTCAGTTTGCCATCAAAGACGACATTGTTTACATTATTGAAGCCAACCCGAGAGCATCTCGTACCGTACCATTTATAGCAAAAGCGTATGGCGAACCGTATGTAAATTATGCTACCAAAGTGATGTTAGGGAAAAATAAAGTGACTGATTTTACCTTCAATCCGAAACTAAGCGGTTACGCTATTAAACAACCGGTGTTCTCTTTCAGTAAATTCCCAAATGTAAACAAAGCCCTCGGACCGGAAATGAAATCCACCGGAGAAAGCATTTTGTTTATAGACGATTTAAAAGACGATCAGTTCTACGAGTTGTACAGCAGAAGAAAAATGTATTTGAGTAAATAAAAAAAAATCCCGATGTTCTCGGGATTTTTTTATGGGTTTTATTTTTTGCTTTCTTCTTCCAAATCACTCAAATGCAAGCGCAAGGCTGTTACTGATATACTTATTTCCCAAAAAGATATCGCTAAGGAAGTTAGTAAACACAATAAACTGGCGGCAAAAAGGTAAATGCCTGCCGTATGCCAATCGATAAACAAACACAACATAGCAAATACCGAAAGAAACAAACACAATACACCAAAAAGCTGCATATAGCGAATCAATGAAAGCCGCAGGTTTAAGTTTTTGATTTGCAATAAAATACTGCGCGTGTGGTTTTCGTCGTAGTGTTTTTTCAAACTGCGCACAATTTGAGCGATCGTTAAAAACCGATTGGTATAAGCCAATAAGATTAGAGATGTTGCAGAGAATAATAGCGCCGGAGTTTCTATGTTGAGTGTCATAAAAAATTACGAGTTACGAATTATGAATTGCGAAGTTCGGTAAATGCATTGAATAAAAAAACCTGCAAGTCTTCACTCACAGGTTTTGTCTTAATAATTTCGTCTTATTACTATTTAATCAACTCAAAACTTCTTTTAACAAAAGCGGTCAATTCTTCGCCTTTTAATAAACCTTGAGAGATTTTCGCTAAGTCGAGCGCTTGTTTTACCAAACTTTCTTGAGTGGATTTGTCTGGCGTGTTCAAGATGGTTGTGGCCAAATCCGAGTTGGTATTCACCACTAAGTTATACATTTCGGGGAAATTGCCCATGCCAAACATGCCGCCGCCACCGGTTTGACTCATTTCTTTCATTCTTCGCATGAATTCCGGCTGGGTAATCATGAATGGTGCCGCTTGGCTGTCCATGGCTTCCAACTGAACGGTGTAGTTGGTTTTCGGAACAATTTCTTCTAAAACAGTTTTCAGTTGTGTTGATTCCTCTTCAGATAGTTTCGAAATTTGAGTGTCTTCTTTTTGAATTAATTTGTCAATATGATCAGAATCTACACGGGTAAATGTCAAGTTTTCGTTGTCGCTTTCTAATTTCTGAATCAAGTGCGAAACAATAGGGGAATCTAACAGCAACACTTCATAGCCTTTTTCTCTGGCAATTTCAATATAACTGTGTTGTGCGTCTTTGTTAGAAGCGTAAAGTACTACCAGTTTTCCGTTTTTGTCAGTTTGGTTTGCGGTGATGGCTTCTTTCAATTCTGCTAAAGTGTAATACTTACCGTCAACGGTTGGATACAATACGAAGTCGCCTGCCTTTTCATAGAATTTCGGTTCCGACAACATGCCGTATTCCAACACAATTTTGATGTCGTTCCATTTGCTTTCAAAATCTTCGCGGTTTTCGTTGAAGAGCGATTTCAATTTATCGGCTACTTTGCGGGTAATGTAATTCGATATTTTCTTCACGTTACCATCGGCTTGTAAGTAAGAACGAGAAACGTTTAGCGGAATATCCGGTGAATCAATTACACCGCGTAACATTACTAAAAATTCAGGTACTATACCTTCCACGTTATCGGTTACAAAAACCTGATTTTGGTACAACTGGATTTTGTCTTTTTGCACTTGCAAGTTGGCATCCAGTTTAGGGAAGTATAAAATTCCGGTCAGGTTGAACGGATAATCTACATTCAAATGAATATTGAATAACGGTTCGTCAAACTGCATCGGATACAATTCGCGGTAGAAGTTTTTATAATCTTCATCGGTTAAATCCACCGGTTGCTTCGTCCAAGCCGGAGTCGGGTTGTTGATGATGTTGTCTACGTCGATATACTCAGTTTTGTAATCATCGCCCGCATCTTCCGGTTTTGGCAACGCTTCTTTACGGGTTCCGAATTTAATCGGCACCGGCATAAATTTGTTGTATTTGGTCAACAATTCACGGATTTTAAACTCTTCTAAAAATTCCAACGAATCTTCTGCAATGTGCAAAATAATTTCAGTACCTCGGTCTGTTTTGTCGTGTGGCACTAAGGTAAATTCCGGACTGCCATCGCAAGTCCAATGTGCGGCCGGTTCGTCTTTGTAGGATTTGGTAATGATTTCCACTTTTTCAGCTACCATGAAAGCCGAGTAGAAGCCCAATCCGAAATGCCCGATGATACCGGAATCTTTAGCTGAATCTTTATATTTCTCTAAAAACTCTTCGGCTCCGGAAAAAGCCACTTGGTTGATGTATTTTTCCACTTCTTCGGCAGTCATACCGATACCTTGGTCGATGAGGTGTAATTTTTTACCTTCTTTGTCAATTTTGACTTCTATAATCGGATTGCCGTATGCTACTTTGGCTTCGCCGATACTGGTTAGGTGTTTTAATTTTAAAGTAGCATCCGTTGCATTGGATACCAATTCGCGCAAGAAAATTTCGTGGTCGCTGTATAAAAACTTCTTAATTAGTGGAAAGATGTTTTCTACTGATACATTAATTTTTCCTGTTGTCATATTTAAAATTTTAGGTTATACAATTTTGTATTTCAAATACTCAAAAGCAATACCATTTGAAGATACTCTGACAAATTGACGTAATAAGAATTCTACAGGGTTATAGTATTATTTTGTAAAAGGATATCATAAAATGGCCGTATATTTGTCATATAAACATAAAAATTTGTGGTATGAAGAAAGTTATTTTTATGAGCCTCTTGTCTTTGCTGATTTTTTCATGCAAATCTAAGTCGCCAACCAACACGGGTTTAAGTATGCAAACTGAGATTGCCATTAAAGGGGAATGGACTATTACTTCGGTTACTTATCCGGGTTCAGATGTAATTAAGGTTAATTCTTTTGATTTGGCCGATTCAAAATGTTTTATTGGGAGCCAATGGAAATTTATCTCCAACAATAATAAGGGAGAATTTTCATTGAATAGTTCAAAATGTACGAGTTACAGTACACCAATTACATGGTACATCAACCAGAATGAACAATTTGTGATGAAAATTTTGGATGAAAGTAAAGCCAAAAAAGTAAAATCAGGGTATGTTTTACAAGTTGCTGAGCTTACTGAAAATTCATTTCAATTGATTGATAAAGTCGATATAGCTGGGAAGACTACCAATGTTGTTTATCAGTTTCAAAAAATAAATAAATAGTTATGAGAAGAATAAATGCATTTTTATTAGCTGTAATGTTAATTTCATCTACTGTTTTTACAGGTTGTGAAGCGGTGAAAAATTCTAATAACACACAACGTGGTGCTGCTATAGGTGCCGTTGGTGGTGCTGTTATTGGCGGGATTTTAGGAAATAATCTCGGTAAAGGCGGAAAAGGAGCTATGGGCGCTGTTTTAGGAGGTGTTATAGGAGGTGTTGCCGGAGGTGTAATTGGTCATCAGATGGACAAACAAGCTCGTGAAATTGAAACGGCTCTACCGGGAGCACAAGTGGAAAGAGTAGGTGAAGGAATTCGTTTGGTGTTAGGAGAGAATGCGGTGCGTTTCGACACTAACAAATCTACTTTAACGGCAGCTGCAAAAGCTAATTTAGACAAACTAGTGCCGGTATTTAACCAATATCCGGATACTAATATTCAAATTTACGGATATACCGACAGCACCGGAACTCCGGAATACAACCTTACTTTATCCGAGCAAAGAGCGGCTTCTGTTAAAACGTATTTGATTGGAAAAGGTTTGGCAAGTTCTCGTTTTGTAACTTCCGGTTTAGGAATCGCTGATCCGATTGCTACCAACGATACACCGGAAGGCAGAAGTCAAAATCGTCGTGTGGAATTTGCCATCACTGCCAATGAAAAAATGGTACAAGATGCTCAAAAAGAAGCGGGAAAATAGTTTCTGTTGTACTACTGTATAGTTAAAAGCGTTCCTCAAAAAGGAGCGCTTTTTCTTTTGATTTCAATTTTTTTGAACAACATTTAACAAAACTTTTTGTTTAATAATTTTTAAAAATAGTTAAACGTTATTAAATTTACACTGTTCTAAAAAGGAATACTATGACCACAGCAAAAAAAACAAAATCAAAAAAGAATACAGTAGATGACAATGCCATCATTTCATTGTACATGAATGAAGTATTGGAAAACAATGAAGCACCGAAAAATGCTTATGTCTTCTGCAAAAACCACAATATAGAGGAAAGTGATTTTTACGCTTTCTTTGGTTCGCTAGATGCGGTCAAGCAAGATATTTGGGTGAAGTTTTTTGAAAATGCTGTGGCGACTATTGAAAAAGAAGCTGCTTTTGAAAGCTATACAGATAAAAATAAATTGTTGACTCTGTATTTTACCCTGTTCGAAATTTTAACCTTGAACAGAAGCTATGTGGTGTATGCGCTCAAAGAAAATCAGGAAGGGTTAAAGAATTTGAAACAATTGAAGGAATTCCGAAACCATTTTAAAAAATATATCGTAGATAGTATTAAGTCGGAACCTTCAGAGCCATTCGGGAAAGTAGCGAAAGTAACCGAACCCGTTTACGCTGAAGGTGCCTGGCTACAGTTCTTATTCTTATTGAAGTTTTGGATGGACGATACGTCTAAAGGTTTTGAAAAGACGGATGTTTTGATTGAAAAATCGGTAAACACGGTAGTCGATTTATTAAATACCAAACCCTTAGAAAGTTTGTTCGATTTGGGCAAGTTTCTTTGGAAAGAAAAAATGCAATAAATGAAAACCTTAGATAAAATTCCAACCGGAAAGATTGAACGCGCCGGACAGCTGGTCAAAACCGGACTTAAAGTCGG
Source organism: Flavobacterium sp. (assembly GCF_024710485.1). Lineage (GTDB taxonomy): Bacteria > Bacteroidota > Bacteroidia > Flavobacteriales > Flavobacteriaceae > Flavobacterium. Next base: position 9,126 of record NZ_JANJUQ010000031.1, on the reverse strand, counting down.
AACCAATTACGTAGCCTATTACGGTGAAAAAATGGTCAATCCTTCTTTAACTCGTGACAAGCTCAACGAAAACAACGCGGAAGACATATACGACGGGTTGAAAAACCTCAAAGGTAGTGCTTTGAAAGTCGCTCAAATGCTGAGCATGGACAAAAGCATCATGCCGCAAGCGTATGTGGAAAAGTTTTCGTTATCGCAGTTTTCAGTGCCGCCATTGTCTGCGCCCTTGGTTCGTAAAACATTCAAAAAATATTTAGGGAAATATCCCGAAGACTTATACGATTCCTTCACTCCGGACGCCATGAACGCCGCGAGTATCGGTCAGGTACACAAAGCAACCAAGGATGGGAAAAATTTTGCTGTGAAAATCCAATATCCCGGAGTGGCGGAAAGTATAAGTTCTGATTTGGCTTTGGTCAAACCGTTTGCCATCAGAATGTTTAACATCAAAGGAAAAGATTCCGATAAGTATTTCAAAGAAGTGGAAGACAAATTATTGGAAGAAACGGATTATGTGTTAGAACTAAAGCAAAGTCTGGAAGTGTCCGAATGGTGTGGTAAAATCGATAATTTGCGTTTCCCTAAGTACTATCCGGAATATTCTTCGGAGAAGATTTTAACGATGGAATGGATACAAGGCGAGCATTTGTCGGAGTTTGCGGCGCACAATAAAGACCGAGCCAAAGGCGATAAAATCGGGCAAGCGTTATGGGATTTTTACATGTACCAAATGCACCATTTGAAGCAAGTACATGCCGATCCGCATCCCGGGAATTTCCTGATTGATGCTGAAGGCCGATTGGTGGCGATAGATTTTGGTTGCATCAAACACGTACCGGAAGAATTTTATGTTCCGTATTTCGAATTGGCTAAACCGGAAGTCATCAATAATCCGAAGCTGTTCAATGAGAAATTATACGAACTCGAAATATTGCGTCACGACGACAGCCCGAAAGAAATTGAGTATTTTACTAAAATATTCTACGACTTATTAAGCCTGTTCACACAACCGTTTCACGGCGATGAGTTTGATTTCTCGGATGCGGATTTCTTCGGTAAAATTGCCCAAATGGGAGAAGATTTTTCTAAAGATACCCAACTCCGCAAGATGAACGGCAATAGAGGTTCTAAGCATTTCTTGTACATCAACCGAACCTTTTTCGGTTTGTACAATTTGTTACACGATTTAAAAGCACGTATCGACACGAAGTCGTTTAAAAAATATTTACCGCATTAAAAATTGTTTATTTATTGGTTAGGTTGGTAAGAGCGACGCTCCACGTTTGAGTCTTGTCGCTCTTATCTTTTTAATAAAGTTCGTAAGTTTGCCTTTCAGAAAATCAACATGCTACAAGTCCAACACATTTCCTTTGCCTATTTAGACCAAACCACCATCAGTAATCTTTCTTTTCAGTTAGAGAGAGGTAAAAATCTTGCCATTATAGGCGAAAGCGGTTGCGGGAAAAGTACCTTGCTCAAACTCGTTTATGGCTTGTACGACTTGGATGAAGGCCGAATATTTTGGAACGAAAATGAAGTACTCGGACCAAAATACCATTTAATTCCCGGGATGGAATATATGAAGTACTTGGCACAAGATTTCGATTTGATGCCATTTATCACCGTAGCGGAAAACGTCGGGAAATACTTGTCGAATATTTATGCCGATGCCAAACAAGCGCGTATAGCCGAATTGTTAGAGATTGTCGAAATGACCGAATTTGCTACTACAAAAGCCAAATATTTAAGCGGTGGCCAAATGCAACGGGTGGCTTTGGCTCGGGTTTTAGCTTTAGAGCCCGAAGTGTTGTTGTTAGATGAACCGTTCAGCCATATTGATAATTTCAGAAAGAACAGTTTGCGCCGAAAATTATTCGCTTATCTCAAGGAAAAGCAAATTACTACTATAGTCGCCACACACGATAGTTCTGATGTGTTATCGTTTGCCGATGAAGTTTTGGTGATGCAGAACGGGCAAATTATCGCTTCTGATTCGCCTGAAAATTTATATCGAAATCCAACCAGTAAATACATCGCCTCACTTTTTGGTGATGTGAATGAAATCGAAATAAACGGAAACAAACGCTATGTTTATCCGCACCAAATGCAAGTGGTTTCCCAATCGGATTTACCGGCTACAGTTACTCAATGCTACTATAAAGGCAGTCATTATTTGGTGGAAGCGACAATCAATGGTCAGACAATCTTCTTCGATAGTTCGAAGTCCTTTCCGTTGGGAACTGTTGTTTATCTGTCCATTATTTCTTAAAAACGCCTATTATTTTTCTTCGGCTACATATTCTAAAATATCACCCGGTTGACAATCCAAAGCTTTGCAAATGGCTTCGAGAGTACTGAACCGAATGGCTTTGGCTTTGCCCGTTTTTAATATGGAAAGATTCGATAGGGTTAAATCGACTTTCTCGGACAGCTCGTTCAACGACATTTTTCGTTTGGCCATCATAACATCAACATTAACAATTATTGGCATAACTTAGATGGTTAGTTCGTTTTCGGTTTGCATTTCTACTCCTTTTTTAAAGATTTGGGCTATGACCAAAAGTACCACTCCCATAAACAGCCAAATATCGGCTCCGTCTAATTTTAATTCAGCGATGTCCGGCATATTAATGCCTTTTTCGGCTAACCATTTGGCGTAATTAGCGCCCCAATTGGAGAAAAAACTAATGAAAATTGTCAGATAGGCTAGGTTAGAAACAAACTTAACAAGTGCTTGACTGAAAGGTTTAGAAAAATCGAGCTTTTTATCGTGTAGTATTTTTACAATCAAGTAGAATAATAAGGCTTTCAAAATGGCTACTATAAAGCCTAAACAGAGTTGGGTTAAGAAAAAGCCGTAGTCGTATTGGTACAGTTCCGTCAGTTTGAAATAATCGGCAGCCAACGGATTGAAAGCTACAGTGAATATAGCATTGAACAAAAAGCTACCGGCTTCAACGCACAAACCGATAAAAATAATCCAAGATAATATGTGCAATACTTGGAGTATCGTTTTAGTAGTGATTCTGATTTCCATTTTTTTTAGATTTTTAATTACGGTTCAAAAATAATAAATATTTATTGATAAACAATAAATAATAATTTTTTTTCGAAAAAAGTAAAAAACAGTCAATCACAAAAAAACCTCAAAGTATTCACCTTGAGGTTTTCTATTTTTTAAAAAAGAATTGACTAGTTTTTCAAATATTTTTCCAAGAATTGGTCTTGTTCCCAAAGCAGGTGTAAAATATTGTCTTTGGCGGCATAACCGTGACTTTCCTTAGGCAATAAAACCAATCTTACCGGTGCGCCCAAATTTTTCAAGGCTTGGAAATAACGCTCTGATTGTAAGGTAAACGTTCCCGGGTTGTTGTCGGCATCGCCGTGAACCAACAATAAAGGTGTTTTCATTTTATCGGCGTTCATAAAAGGCGACATGCCGTTGTAGATTTCCGGTACGTCCCAATAATTGCGTTGTTCACTTTGGAAACCAAAAGGCGTTAACGTTCTGTTGTAAGCACCGCTTCGTGCAATACCGCAAGCGAATAAATTGGTATGTGTTAACAAATTAGCGGTCATAAACGCTCCGTAGGAATGACCACCAATAGCCACTTTTTTACGGTTGATATAACCCAAGTTGTCCACGGCATCAATCGCAGCCTCGGCATTAGCAATCAATTGCGGCATAAAAGTATCGTTAGGTTCTGTAGTACCTTCGCCTATAATAGGGAAAGAAGCATCGTCTAAAACCGCATACCCTTTGGTTACCCAATACACAAAAGAACCGTAGTTCGGGAATGTAAACTCGTTCGGGTTTTTGTTGCTTTGTCCGGCGCTGTTTTTGTCCTTAAATTCTTCAGGATAAGCCCAAATCAACAACGGTAACTTTTCGGTTTTTTTAGTTCTGTCGTAACCGGCTGGTAAATATAAAGTACCTGATAATTCCACACCGTCTTTTCTTTTGTATTTGATGACTTCCTTGTACACGTTTTTAATGCTTTCAAACGGGTTTTTGAAGTTGGTAATCGGTGTGAGTTTACCCGATTTGATGTTTCTGAAATAGTAATTCGGAAAATCGTTTTTCGACTGGATTTGCACCAAAACATCGCCTTTTTTGAAGTCTTCAATCGATTGTAAATCTTCTTTTTTGTCTTTCATTTTAGAAGTGTACAATCGCTTGGTTTTGAGTGTAGTTAAGTTGAATTCGTCTATAAAAGGAAACTGTCCTTCTTTGGTAAATCCGTCGCCAATTAAGTACGCATTGTTGTTTTCGATAGCCAACACATAGCGGTTGTACTGATTTCTTTTGGTTTCAAAATTCCCCGGATCGCTGTAAATGTCTTGCGAATTTCGGTCCCAAACAACTTTAGGCGCTTGGTTCGGATTTGACGGATTGAACAAATATACTTTTTGGTTTCTGGTATCATACCAATCGTCGTAAGCAAAGGCAATAGTTTCATTCCCCCACAAAATACCTCCGTAGCGTTGTTGTGTTTTTAAGATTGATTTCGGTTCATTGTTAAAGGGTGCATCCCAAGTGAAAACTTCATCTCTGAAATCTACTTTCTTCGCTTGATCACCTTCGTCTAAGGCTACTGCAAATGAAAGTGTTGCCGGTTTATCGGCTCTCCAATTCATGCTTCTTTTGCCTTTTCTTACAGAGGAAAAACCTTTAGGCATCACCTCAGTAAGAGGTACTTCATTAACCACTTTGATCTCTCTTCCGTTTAAATCGTAAACTACAGACTTTTGTGGGAAACGGCTCAACGGAACTATGTATGAATACGGTTTTTGAATGGTGGTTAGCATCAAATAATTGCCATCAGGCGAGAAACTTTCTCCGGCGTAGATGTCGGCTCCTTTGAATAACTCAGTTTTTCCGGTTAGGGAAACTCTGTATAATTCGGAAGTCACTAACGCATTAAAATTAGCTTCGTCAGTTTTATTTTTTAACAAATCTTGATACGTTCTGTTTTGTGATTTCGAACCATCGCTGGTAGAAACTGTCGGTCCTTTCGGTAAATCTTTTTTGCTGTCAATTAAAGCAGGGCGGTTTTTCGGCAACATTTTTACCAATAGCGTTTCGTTATCTTTCATCCAGCTGTACGGATTTCCTAAGTTGGCGTTTAGACTGGCTTCGGTAATTCTTTTGGCGGTCGCCGTAGCTACATCAATAACCCAAAGTTCTACTCCGGTATTGGTAGTATTGGTAAAACCGATTTTCTTTTCGTTTTGCGACCAAGAAATGTTGGTAATTCGGGCATTTTGCGGTAATCCTGAAACTTGTGTTTCGACTTTATCGCTGACTTTTCGCAACTTCAAATTATTGAGATAAGTTACAGTACTCGAAATATTCGTAATAGGGTTGATGCGCAAACCTCCTAAACGCATTTCTTCCTGGTTTAAATCGTCCAGTGTTTTGTAAGTGTTGCGGTAGCTTAGCAACATGTATTCTTTTTTAGAATCCATGCTTACTGATGGCGCTCGCTCATAATCGGCTAAAGCCAAAATTTCGGCAGATGGTTTTTGAAAGGTCAGGTTTTCTTGAGCCAAAGCCGAAAATCCTAATCCGAGTAAGAACAGAAAAGTAAAGCGTAATTTCATATGCTCGTAGTTTATGATTGTTTAAAAGTGGGTCGAATTTACGGTTTTTCGGTAACAAATAATGGGAAGATTTTGTTAAAGTTGGCCACTGCTTTACTGTTTTAGTTTGCGCTTTTTTAAAGAAATCTAAATTAGAACTCAAAAAAGGCTTTTAGAACTATAAGATTCTTAAATTTGCGATTCTGATTTTATTAAATAACTAAAAATGATGTACCACTCAAAAATCACAGGTTTAGGTTTTTACGTTCCGGATAATATTGTTACCAATGATGATTTATCCAAAATAATGGATACGAATGATGAATGGATTCAGGAGCGAACCGGAATTCAAGAAAGAAGACATGTTATTAGAGGCGAAGACACGACCACTTCTATGGGTGTTAAAGCCGCCAAAATTGCTATAGAAAGAGCTAAAATTGATAGAAACGACATCGACTTTGTCATATTTGCCACGTTGAGTCCTGATTACTATTTTCCGGGTCCGGGTGTTTTAGTACAACGCGATTTAGGATTGAGAACGGTTGGCGCTTTGGATGTGAGAAACCAATGTTCCGGATTTGTCTATGCGCTTTCGGTGGCTGATCAATACATCAAAACCGGAATGTATAAAAACATATTGGTAATCGGATCGGAGTTGCATTCTACCGGTTTGGATATGACTACTCGCGGTAGGGGTGTTTCGGTGATTTTTGGCGATGGAGCCGGAGCGGCTGTTTTGAGTAGAGAAGAAGATTTAACTAAAGGAATCCTTTCTACTCATTTACATTCAGAAGGTCAACACGCCGAAGAATTAACGGTTATTGCGCCGGGCATGGGCAAGCGTTGGGTTACCGATATTATTGCAGATAACAATCCCGATGACGAAAGTTATTTTCCATATATGAACGGCCAATTTGTATTTAAAAATGCGGTGGTTCGTTTTAGCGAAGTTATTAACGAAGGTTTGCAAGCTAATAATTTACAGGTTTCGGACATTGATATGTTGATTCCGCATCAGGCGAATTTGAGAATTTCTCAATTCATCCAGCAAAAATTTAAATTGACCGATGATCAGGTTTTCAATAACATTCAAAAGTATGGTAATACTACGGCAGCGTCTATTCCGATTGCGTTGACAGAAGCTTGGGAACAAGGTAAAATTAAAGAAGGCGATACCGTAGTGTTAGCGGCTTTCGGTAGTGGTTTTACTTGGGCCAGCGCCATCATTAAATGGTAAAAATATTTCCGTCATAAAAAAAGCCAAACAATTTTGTTTGGCTTTTTTTGTAACAACTAATCTATAATTTATATGTGGTGTTTATAAAAGGCCACCACTGCCTTGGGTTTCATTTTGATCTCTTTGTTTGCGTTGCATGGCGCTGTTTTTACCGCCACCAAACATATAGTTGAATCCGACGTAAAACGTTTGACTTTCCCAAAAGAAAGCGCCGGTTTGGCGGTACGGAATATTACCATCGAAGGCGAAGTTCATGGTTTCAAAAACATCGTTGAAACGGGCTGTAATGCTTCCTTTTCCTTTTAAAATAGTGTAAGTAGAACCAATATCCATGCGGTACATTGGCTCTCTTTCAAACTGTAAGCCTAAATCTCTGCCGCGGTACATGGCAAATAAGTTGAATCGCAATTTTTTATTGGCGACAAAGTTGTGATTCATACGGATGTTAAAGGCCACCACATCGGCTTCGGCTCTTTCTTGTTCTTGTGTATCAGCATTTTGAACTGTTCCTCGGACCGTTCTGAAATAGGCATCGCTACTGGCATTAACCGACCACCAAGTAGCTAGTTTTAAATTCGCAGATATTTCTGTTCCGATAGCTTGGTTGTTGTCAAAATTATCATAAGAGATAATATCCTGATTGATATTGTCCGGGTTTTTGTAAATCACTCTTCCGATTTCGTCGTTGATTTGTCGGTAGAAAACCCCCGTTGTAATAGAGCCAATTTTGGTAGTTCGGGTGTAATTCACTTCGAAAGAGTTGGTGAATTGCGGTTCCAAGGCCGGATTTCCTCTGGATTCTACTAAAGGGGTAGTCCATTCGCGGATAGGGCTGATTTGCCCGATACTCGGACGATCAACACGACGTGAGACGTTGAAGTTGAAGGAATCTTTATCGCTCGCTTTATAGTTGAAAAACAATGACGGATAAATGGCAAAAATATCATCTTCAATGCGGCTTTGGTCATTAAGGTTTTCAGATGGAGTAGTGGAAGTTACTATATTTTCGAAGTCACCGTCGATCTCGTATTGTTCCAAACGAACACCGGCTTGTACACTCCATTTTTTCCATTGTTTGCCGATATTCGCGTAAAAAGAATGAATGTTTCTGGTGAAAACAAAGTTGGAATTGCCGACACGGTTATAAGATGCCGAAGCTTCGTTAATGGTTTCGTCAAAATTATTAGTGATTTTTTGGATTCGGGTTTCGGCACCAACCTCCAATTTTACCGTTTCCGACAATGGGTTTACATAGTCTAAGTTGATTTGCAAAAAGTCGGTATTTCTTTCAATATCGTTCGTAGTTATTCGCGTTGAAGTTGGATTGACTTGGTTGAACAAATAATCAGAGTATTCCGGGCTGTCTGTGTTGGAAAAATTAGCTTGAAAATCGAGGGTTTCTCCTTTTTTGGTGAAGTCATGTTTATAAGCCAGATCATATGTTTGCGTGTAATTGTCATTTTCGGAAAAAGACAATTGTCTGGAATCTCTGCCGGCGGGATTGGTATAGTTGATGTCGGTAAAACCATTTCCGCCACCGTTTACAATATTTTGGTTGGTGTAGAAGGAAAGGGTGTTTTTCTCATCGATATAATAATCCATACCTAATTTAACCAAATGCGAAGTATTTAAATTGGAACCGCCAAATTCTTGTTTGTTTTCAAAAAGCGGTTGGGAACTGTTGATATAACCTTCATTGGCATTTTTCCCATGGTTAAAACCGTAGTTGGTATAGAAATTTACTTTGCCTACTTTGTAATTTAAATTTAAAGCGGAATTGGTTTTTGGGGTAATACCAAAAGTAACGCCTGAGTTAATGCTTCCGTTGAAGCCTTCTCGTGAATTTTTGTGTAAAATGATGTTGATGATACCGCTCATGCCTTCCGGATTGTATTTGGCGGAAGGATTAGTAATCAATTCGATTTGTTTAATAGAAGAAGACGGGATTTGCTGTAACAACTGAGCTGCATCAATATTTGACGGCTTTCCGTCAATTAAAACTCTTACATTGGAATTGCCTCTTAAACTCAGTTCTTTGGTTTGCGGATCTACGCTTACGGTTGGTACGTTATTTAAAATTTCCGAAGCAGTGTTTCCGGAAGCGATGAGGTCTTTTCCAACATTCACCACTTTTCTGTCGATTTTTTGTTCGATGGTAGAACGCTCTTTTACGATTTCAACTCCGGCTAACTGTACGGCTTCTTCTTCAATGGCAATGGTGTTTAAGTTGACTGTTTTATTGTTCTCAGACAGCGTAACTTCTTGCGTGATTTTTTTATAGCCGATAAATTGAACTTCTACAGTGT